>DASUFB010000001.1:0-71292 GCA_036274775.1 Burkholderiales bacterium
CAGGTCGCTGCCCGCCAGCGTCGTGCAGCTGTCGGCCGTGTTCAGCGCAAACCCCCCGGCCCCCGCGTACGACTCCACGCTCAGCCCCAGCGGCAGGTCCAGCAGCGTGCTCCCGTATGCATTGTTCAAACGCATGCGGCCATAGCGCATTTCCTTGCCCGCACCGGTGAACGCGATGCCGTTGCCCGCCGTGGCGGTGCCGAAGCGCACCGGGTTCGCGGCCGCGGCCGCGTCGATGCTGGCCACCGTGGTGGCATCGGTATCGGCGACGCTGATGGCCAGACCGAGCTCGGCGTTGAACGGCGCCGACGGCGTGGCCGGGTCGCGCGTAAATTTCAGCCCGGTGCCGGAATCGAAGGTGAGCGTGCCGGTGCCGGCCGCCGGCTGCGGCACGCTGACGCCGTCGCCGTTGTAGCCGATGGCAGGGTCCGGGCTCGGCAGGCCGGTCACGTCGAGCGTGCCGCTCAGCGCCACATAGGTTTTCCCGGTCAGCGACGCCGCCGTGACCTTCCAGAAGGCCCCCTTGTAGTTCTGCGTCGTGCCGCCCGCCTTGTTGCGCGCGGTCACGCCGATGACGGGCACCGTGGCGTACAGGAAAGGCTGGCCGACGTAGGTGAACAGCCCGCTCGCGCACGCCGGCGCGAAGGACGGTGTATTGCGGGTCACGGCGAAATCATACGGAATGAAGCGGCCCACGTTGCCGCTCGCCGTGCCCGTCACGTCGCCCGTGCCGAGGTAATCCGCGTCGCCCACGCTGGGCGTGAGCGTGATGATGCCGACCTCGCCCCAGTTGAACGTGGTACCGGTGGCCGAACCGCCGCTGAAGGCGCCGAATGCCGTGGCGTTTGCCAGCGCGGGGTTATTGGTGAGCCCGAGGCCGCCGGCGAGGTTCGCGGTGAGCTTGACCGTCTCCGGCGAAATTTCCTTTCCGTAGTTCGGCGTCGCGTTTCCCGAGGAATTCACCGCCGTGACCGTGGCTGTGAAGTTCTCGCCGGCGCGGATGAAGGCCGTGCCGCCCGCGCCGGCGGCGGCCGGGTTCACGAAGCCGTCGCTGGTGCGCTTGACCTGGTTCGGCGGCGTGTTCGACACCACGAAGCCCGCAGGCTTGACCACGAAGCTGTTGCTGGACCCCGTCATGTAGTTGCCGGAGCCTGCGCCCGTGCCCAGCGGGATGTTGTAGCGCGCGAACAGGCTAATCGCGCCCACGTCCGGATACGTGAGGCTGAACTGCGCCTGGCCGTTACTGCCGAACAGCAGGCTTTTCGTCGTGTAGGCCGTCACGCCGCTCGCGGGGTTGGCGGCGATGGCGGTCGTGCCGTTGTTCACGATGCTGACCTGCTGACCGGCCTGGCAGGTCGTGGGGTTGTCGCAGCGGAAGGCGAGCTCGACCGAAGCCGTGGCCCCGTTGCCGAAGGCGGCCGGCACCGTGCAGGCGCCGGTGCAGGAGCCGCTCGTGCAGCCGCCGGTACCGGTCTGGATCGCCTGCAGGGAGTACGGACCGCCGCTCGTGCCCGCGGTCTGCGTCGGGATGCTGCCGTTGGAGGCGTTGATGAAGCGGAACCCGGAGGACGCGAACGCCAGGTCCTGATTGTAGGCGGCGTCGCCGTTGGCCGCGCCGCCGGTGTCGGACGCGATGCCATCGGTCACGCCGAAATTGACGGTCTGCACCCAGGTGTTCTTGTAGGCGAGCGTCACGCTGGCCTCGCCGGCCGCGAACGTATAGGTGGCGATGCCGTCGTCGGCCGTGCCGTTGTTCAGCGTGCCGCCGCCGCTCACCAGCGACCAGTCGCCATGGTTGCCCGCGGCACCGGCCGTGCGGTTGGCCGCGATGGTGATGACCTGCCCGCCGGCGGGAGTGGGCACGTGCGAAGCGGTATGCGCCGTGATGACCACCGTCTCGGCCTGGCAATTGATGCCCGCGGCGTTGTTCTGCACGCGGTAGTGGTCGATCAGGATGCAGGCGCGCGTCGTGTTCATGGCAGTGTCGATCTGCGCGGCATTCAGCGCGCCGTCGTAGACGCGCACTTCGTCGATGAGGCCCTGGAAGGAGCGGTAGTTCGAGCTGTTGTAGGCCCAGCTGCCGACGTTGAGGACGTAGGCGGCGTTGTCCGCGGTGACGGTGCCGGTGTGCGCCTGGGTGCCGGACAGCACGCCGTTCACGTAGATGCGGATCTGCGAGCCGTCGAACACGCCGGCCACGTGCGTCCAGGTGTTTGCCGTGGGCACCGCAGTCGAGAATACGTACTGCCGCGACGTCGTCGTCGACACGGCGAACTCCCAGTTGGCGTTGTTCTGGCTTTCCTCGAGCCAGATCTGCCCGACGTCCGCGGTGGCCGTCGACTGGTTGGTGACCAGCGCGCCCCAGTTGTTGCCGCTGCTCGGCGTGATGGCCCAGCGCGCCCACGCCATGGCGGTGACACCCGTGCCGCCGCCGATGCCGATCTGCGCGGCGCCCATGTTCAGGCGCGAAGCCGTCGTGCCGCCGGCGAACGAGCCGTAGCGGCAGGTGCCCGGATTGGTGCCGAGCGCGGGCGTGGACACCGCCGTGGCGGCGCCGGCGACCGAGGCGCCGTCGAAGCCGTTGCCGCTGGTGTCGTCGACCTCGCCGGCCGTGCCGTTCCAGCTCGCCTCCTCCATGAGGTATTCCGCGCGCAGCCGGATGAGCGGCCGCAGCGCAATGGCCTGGCCGATGTTGACGGCTGCGTTGCCGTGAGTGGCGGTCTGGTTGCCGGTGGTGGCCGCGGTGGTCTGCGCACGGTCGGCCGCCATGATCGCGACGTTGTTCGTGGCGGTGCCGTTGGTGCTGACGTCGCGGTACTGCGTGGCGCCGGCGCTCGCCGGCGTGTTGATGTTGCCGCTGCGCGCGTGCGCGTAGAACCAGATCTCCTGGTCGTTGTGGTAGGTCTCCGTGATCGAAGGCGCGGTCAGCGTCGTCGATGAGGTGTTGGTGCGGCCGGCGTCGTCGTCGATCGGGTTCGCGGTGTCGACGCCGCTGTAGGCGAGGATGCCGATGGCGTAGCGGCTGGCCGTGCCCAGCGTGAACGAGATGGTCGCCGAGTCGCCGCTCGCGTAGAACCTGTAGTAGATCGCCGAGGACAGCGTCGTGCCGCTGGTGTCCCGCCGCAGCAGCGTCCAGCCGGCGGGCGCGGTGATGGTGGCTGCCGAGCGCAGGGCGAGCTGCACGACGAGCAGGTTGCCCACTGCCGCGCCGCCCGGGCGCGTGATGCTTGCCGTGGTGCGCGTATTGGTGCCGCCGTCCGCCGAATCGGCGTCGACCAGCGTGATTTTCGCGCACGCCAGCGCCGGCCACAGCAGCAACGCCGCCAGCACTGCACGGGCGCGCATCCGGTCTGTGGGTTTACGGGGCGTGTCCATGCTCGACCGCTAGCGATCCAGCGTCGCTTCGATCTGGCGCTCGACGTAATAGCCGCCGGCCTGCGTGCCCGGGCACGCGTTGCCGATCGGCATGTTGCAGCCGGTCGCCGTGACGCGGTAGAGGTGGCGGCTCGCGCCGTTCTCCGTGTACGCGGTCTGCGTGCACGCCACCGTCACCGCGAAGCCCGACAGGCCGCCCGACAGCGCGAAGGACGTGCTCGACGCGCAGGAAGCGCTGCGCAGCGCCTGGAAGGCGCCCCACTGGATGCCGGCGTAGGCGGCCTGGTAGGCGCGCGTGCCCTGCAGGTCCAGCGCCTCGCTGCTGTGCTGCGTGGTCGCCACGCTGGCGATGTAGGCGCCCAGCACGCCCACCACCACCAGCAGGAAAATGGCGGCGATGACGGAAACGCCGCGGCTGCGGCTACGGGACGTTGCTGACATGGATCTGGTGCACCAGTGAAACGGACTCGCCGTTGCGCGTGAGCCCGAGGTCGAGCGTGAGCAGGCCGTTCAGCCCGCCGGCATCGGCATAGGCGAAGCGGCAGCGCGACACGTTGCCCGCGAGCCGCGCCGGCGTGGACGCCGGCGGCTGCGGCTGCGATGTGGCGAAGGCATAGCCGGCATAGCGCAGCAGCAGGCCGGCGGCGTTGCAGACGTAGCTCACCGGCGTGCCCACTACATGAAAGCGCCGCGCCGGCGAAGCGAACGGGAACGGCGAGGCCGTGGCCGTGAACGTGATGGTGGACAGCCCCGTGCCCACGCCGCCCGGGGGCACCGCGCGCCGGTTCAGGCCCGCATAGACGTCCGCGCTGGTGATGCCGAGGTTGTAGACCACGATCGAATCCCCGGACTGCACCGTCACGCCGCCGCCGATGGCCTCGAAGGTGTTGTCGGCCGCGGAAGTGAAATCGAGGATGTCGCCGGCCGGGCCCTCGCGGTAGCGGCCGGCGGACTTGATGGGCACGAACTCCAGGTAGCAGGCCGCCGTGCCGTCGCAGGTGCCGGCGATGCGCAGGCTGTTGGGCAGCGCCGCGCGGATCTCGCGCGAGGCGCGGCGCAGCGCGGTGTCGGCGATGTCGGTCAGCTCGGCGCGGTTGGCGACGTCGAAATAGGCTTTCACCGGCGCCTGGATGAACACTGCGGTCGCGGCCGCCAGGATGCCGGTCAGCACGATGACCATGATGGCCTCGACCAGCGTGAAGCCGCGTGCGCGGCGATGTGCGGGCGCGGCTCTCATGGCACGGCATTGGGCGCGTAGCGCGTGCGGTAGCCCTGCAGCGACAGGCTGGCATTGCCCGGGCCGATGACCGTCACCGTGATCAGCAACGCCTCGCTGCTGGCGAGGCCGTTGAGCGCCGTCGAGTTGGCCACGCTCACCGAGGCCGAGTAGCCCGCGATGGTGGTCGTGCCGGTGAGATCGGTGTACGGACTGACCGCATAGCCGTTGTAATCGCTGACGTTGTCGAACGGCGTGCCGCCGCTGCGGGTCTCGGCGCCTTCCGTGCCGATGCCTTCAGGCGTCGTGCAGCCGGCCGCGCTGGTCGCCGTGACGGCATTGGCATCGTCCGGGTCGCAATACGTGAAGGGCTTGCCCTCGACCTCCTCGAGCAGCGACTCGGCGATGGCCAGCATCTGCTTCTCGATCATCGGGTCCGCGCTCTTGCGCACGGTCGTGCTGAACACCGCCAGCAGCGCGGTCACGCCGATGGCCACGATGATGATGAACATGATCAGCTCGATCAGCGACAGGCCGCGCTCGCGCGCGGGCGAGCGATGCCGGGCCTCAGGCATGGACATGGCCGGTGTCCGGCTCGACGGTCAGCGTGCGCGTGCTGTCGCCGACGATGGTGATGGTCACGGCGCTGGTGAGCGCCACCCCGGTCGCGCTCGCGATCGGCCGGCCCAGCGCATCGAAGGCGAGTCCCGCCGGCACCGGCGACAGCGTCACCGTGGAGCCGCTTTCGGGCGCGATCGTGAAGGCGCTCTGCCCGGCCGGGCCGGTCAGCGCGGCGCTGCAGGCCACGCCTGTGCCGGCGGTCGCGGCATAGGTAAAAGTCAGCTTGGTCGAGGTGAAGGCCACGCAGACGTTGCGGCGCTTGGCGATGGCCTGCTTCTGCGCGTAGCGCAGGCCGGCCTGCACGCGGTCGGCGAAGCCCATGGTGTTGAAGCTCGCCACGCCGCCGAACTTCGGGATGGCGATGACGGCGAGCACGCCCAGGATGACGAGCATCACGACCAGCTCGACCAGCGTGAAGCCGCGTGCGGATGTCATGCGTGGGTGGCCCATGGAAGAAAAAGCGCCGGAAGGCCTGTTCAGCCGTCCGGCGCGGTTGTCACGATGAAGCCGGCGCGGATCAGTTTGTGCAGATGTACGTCACGGTTGCGGAAGCGCTCGCCTGTTGCGTATCCGTCACGACGCAAGTACCAGTCAGGCCGTCATTGGCAGGAACGGCGCAGCTGGTAGTTACCGAACCGTTGGATACAGTGTATCCGGTCGGGAAACCGCCAGTCATGACCGGCGACAGGCCGCCCCCGCCAGCTGCACAAATGGCATTTTGCGCGCCGGTCACCGCTACCGCGGTGGCGTTCCCGGCCTTCTTTGCGCCGTAATTGATCGCGAAGCCGGAGGTCGCCGCTGCCGCCACGCCCTTGGCCGCGGCGATGCGCGCTTCGTTGCTCAGGTCGATGAATTTCGGCAGCGCGGTCGCCGCCAGGATGCCCAGGATCACGATCACGACCACCAGCTCGATGAGGGTGAAGCCGCTTTGCTTCGCTTGCATGTGAGTCTCCTTTTTCAAAGTACGCATTTCGGATCCTTCGTGCCGGCTCAGCAGCCGGTGGTGTCGACGTTGACGACGGGCGAACCGTTGCCCGCGGCCGGCGCCTGGTAGGTCACGCGGCAGCTCGGTGCGGTGCCGCCGTTCACGTCGATGGACAGCGTGGCACCGGCGCCGGCGCCGCCGGACGTGATGTTGACGGCGTCCGTGGTGTTCGAGATCTGCAGCGCGGTGGCGATGCCGGCCAGGTCCGCGGTCGGGTAGCCGTTGATCAGGGTCACGTTGGCCGATTCCATCTGGATGGTGGCCGCGCCCGAGGCCGTGGTGTTCGTGGCGATGGCCATCGCCTTCGCCAGCGCAGCCGCGGAGCGCACGCCGCCGTACAGCGCCTGCGCCTTGGCCGAGCGCGCCTGCGTCTGCAGCGTGATGTAGCGCGGCAGCGCGACCGCCGCGAGGATGGCGATGATGCTGATGGTGACCACCAGCTCGATCAGCGTGAAGCCGTGCTGCCGCCGCGTATGGTTGTGTTCCCCTGCTGTCATGATTGTGCTCTCCATGTTGAATGACCCCGTCCCTGACGCCGGCCTTTCCGGCATTCTTTTCCGCACTTTCCATGCCTGCCTGTCAGGGCAGCCATGCATGGTTCCCGACTTCTTCCAGCCTGACCCAGGCGCGCGGCCCGCCCGCGGGCGCCGATGCGCCGGCAGCCGCCTGCACGCGCTCGGCACGATAACGCACGCTGAAATCCCCGCCCGGCGGCGGCACAAAATGGCGCCGTTTGTTCACCGTGTACACGAGTTGTCGCGTTTTTCGGTCGAAATACCACTTGCCCGCCGGCGATTCCTGCGGCGGCCCGTCGAACTCGCCGAGATAGTTCTCCGGCGGGGCCTGCAGCCAGGTGACCGGATTTTCGTCTGCGAGTGTCGGGATTTCCGACACGCGGTCGTTCATGATCAGATCGGCCACCTTGTAGCGCAATCCCGTTCGCATGTTCGCCACCGTCATGTCCAGCGCGGCCTTCTCGGCGGCCTCCTGGTAGTACTGGAAGCGCTCCAGGAACACGGCCAGGAAGATTGCGAGCAGCGCGAGGCTGACGACGAGTTCGAGCTGGCTCCATCCGCGCTGGCGTCGTCTGCGTCCGCATGCGCGCATCGATCACTTCTTGAGGGCGGCCTGGCCGAGGTCCCAGATCGGCAGGAACACGCCGAGCGCCAGGATCAGCACCACCACGCCGAGGCAGACGATCAGGATCGGCTCGATCTGCGCGCCCAGCGTGCGCAGCTCGTACTCGACCTCGCGCTGGTACATGTCGGCGATCTCGGCCATCATGTCGTCGAGCGCGCCGGATTCTTCGCCGACCATGATCATCTGCATGACCACCGGCGTGAAGATGCCCGCGTGCACGGCGGTCTGCAGCACGCTTTCGCCGCGCTCGACGCCGTCGCGCATCTTGTCGACCTTTTCCGCGACCATTGCGTTGTCCACGGTCTGCGCCACCAGGGTGAGGCCCTGCACGATGGGCACGCCGCTGCGCACGGACAGCGACAGGCTGCGCGCGAAGCGCGCCAGCGTGGCCTTCAGCACGATCTTGCCGGCGATCGGGACGCGCAGCTTGAAGCGGTCCCAGGTGTAGCGGCCCTGCACGGTGCGGGTATAGGCGCGGAACGCGAAGAACGCGCCCGCCAGCCCGGCGAGCAGCCAGGGCCAGGACGTGACCATGAAATTCGAGAAGCCGATGAGCACCCTGGTCAGTGCGGGCAGCTCCGCGCCGAAGCCGCGGTAGACCTTGGCGAACTCCGGGATCACGAACAGGTTGATGACGGCGAGCGCGATGGCCATGGCCACGACCACGAATATGGGATAGCGCAGCGCCGACTTCACCTGGTTGCGCATGAACTCCTGGAACTCGAGGTGGTTGAACAGCCGCAGGAAGATTTCCTCGAGCTGGCCGGTCGTCTCGCCGACGTAGACCATGGCGATGTAGAAGGCCGAGAACACGCCCGACTGGCGCTGCAGGGCGGCCGACAGCGGCCGGCCGCTGTCGAGGTTCTCGCGCACGCTGCGCAGCACTTCCCGGAACGCGGAATTGGTGGCCGACTCCTGCAGGCCGCCCAGCGCGCGCATGATGGGCACGCCGGCCTTGAGCAGCGCGTGCATCTGGCGGCTGAACAGCAGCAGGTCCTCGTTGCGGATGGGAGGCCGCGTAAGGCGCGAAAACAGGGAGCCCGCGGCGGGTGGCGAAGTCTCGCCGTCCCTGGTCTCGCCTATCTCCACCGGCGTGATGCCGGCGTTGAACAGCTGCGTGGCGATCGCGCCGCTGTCGGTGCCTTCCAGCACGCCGCGCACGAGCTGGCCGGCGCCGTCGCGGCCCTTGTAGGCGAACAGGCTCATGCGTCGGCGGCCTGGCTGCTCATGCCCATGGCCTCCTGCACGGTCGTGCGCCCGGCCGTCACCAGACGCACCGCATGATCAGCCAGCGTGTGCCCCTGCATCTGCCTGCGCGCGGCCTGCATGAACAGCGCCGGGTCGGGCTGGTTGGCGGCCTCGACGACGGGGCGTGTCATCTCCAGCATCTCGTAGACGCCGGTGCGTCCCAGGTAGCCGGTGCCGTTGCACTGGCTGCAGCCGCGGCCCTTGCTGTAGGTGTGCGCGTCCACCGCCTCGCCCAGGCGCACGCGCATCCACTCGTGCTCGCCCGGCGACAGCCGCGCCGGCTCGGCGCAGCTTTCGCAGATCAGGCGCACCAGGCGCTGCGCGACCACGACCTGCAGCGACATCGCCACCATGTAGCGCGGCGCACCCATGTCGAGCAGCCGGATCGGCGTGCTGGCGGCGTCGTTCGTGTGCAGCGTGGAGAACACCATGTGGCCGGTCATGGCCGCGCGCAGGCCGGTCTCGACCGTGGCCTGGTCGCGCATCTCGCCCACGAGGATCACGTCCGGATCCTGGCGCAGCGTCGTGCGCAGCACGCGCGCGAAGGTCAGGTCGATCTTCTCGTGGATCTGCACCTGGTTGATGCCGGGCAGCCGGTACTCGACCGGGTCCTCGACCGTGATGATCTTGCGCTCCGGCGCGTTCAGCTCGTCGAGCGCCGCGTAGAGCGTGGTGGTCTTGCCGCTGCCCGTGGGCCCGGTGACGAGCACCATGCCGGTCGGCAGGTGGATGACCTCGCGCAGGCGCGCGAGCATGACCTCGGGCATGCCGATGCGATCCAGCCCAAGGATGCCGCCGCTCTGGTTCAGCAGCCGCATGACCACGGATTCGCCGTACTGCGTCGGCATGGTGGACATGCGCACGTCGATGTTGTTGTTTCTGACCTTGACGTTGAAGCGGCCGTCCTGCGGCAGGCGCCTTTCCGAGATGTCCAGCCCGGCCATGAGCTTGAGCCGCAGCGCGAGCGGGGCCGCGATCTTCGGGTCGGATTCGGCCTGCACGTGCAGGATGCCGTCGATGCGGAAGCGCAGCTGGACCTTGGCTTCCTGGGGCTCGATGTGCACGTCGGAGGCGCGCACCTGCACCGCGTCCTCGAACAGGGTCTGCAGCAGCTTGACCACCGGCGCGTCCTCGGCGCCGGTCGCGACCCCGAGCGCGGCGAAGTCGACGGTCTCGCCGAGCTCCTGTCCGAGCTCCAGCGCGAGGCCGCTGATTTCCTCGGTGCGCCGGTAGACGCGGTCTATGGTCTGCAGCAGCAGGGTCTCGCCGACGACCGCGAGCTGGATGTCGCGCTTGAGCACGCGGTTGATCTCGTCGTAGGCGAACAGGTCCGTCGGGTCCGCCATGCCCACGCGGTAGAACGTGCCGGCATCCTCGAGCACGATGGCGCGGAAGCGCCGCGCGAGCGTCTCGGGCAGCTTCGTGGCAACCTCGGGCCGGATGTTGAAATGCTTGAGGTTGATGAAGGGCACCTGCAGCTGGCGTGCAAGCGCGCTGCCGATCTGCTCCTCGGTCACGTAGCCGGCGTCGATGAAAATGCGGCCGAGCTTGCGCCCGCTGCGCTTCTGCTCCTCCAGCGCAGCCTTGAGCCTGTCCTCCGTCAGCAATTTCTGCTGCAGCAGGATTTCGCCGAGCCGGATTTTCTCGGGTCTGCCCATGTCGCGAGGCTAGCTGGCCCTCTTCATAAACATCAACTTTAGGTATTGTTTGCAGTTCATTGAATTACAAGATTAAACTGGAAGCGGCATAAATTGCAATAAAAATGTTCGATATCGTCCTGTTCGAGCCCGAGATTCCTCCCAACACCGGCAACGTGATCCGCCTGTGCGCGAATACCGGCAGCCGGCTGCACCTGGTCCGGCCGCTGGGATTCAGGCTGGAGGATAGGCAGTTGAAACGCGCCGGCCTCGACTACCACGAATACGCGTCGGTACGCGTGCACGAGGGCTGGCGTGCCCTGCTCGATGCCCTGCCCGGGCGGCGTCTGGCGTTCAGCACGCGCGGCAGCATCCGCCACGACCAGGTTCATTACCTTCCCGGCGACGTGCTCGTGTTCGGCCCCGAAACCCGGGGCCTGCCCGCGGAGGTTTTAGCAAGTTTCGATCCGCAGGCGCGCGTGCATCTGCCGATGGTGCCGGACAGTCGCAGCCTGAACCTGTCGAATGCGGTAGCGGTGGTGGTCTTCGAAGCCTGGCGCCAGAACGGCTTCGAGGGGATGAAGAGTTAGCGCACGCTCTCTTGCTTGGGCTCGCGCTGCAAGAGGTTGTCGACCAGGTCCGGGGCCGACATGCGGCCCGCCAGCAGGTCTGAAACCGCCCGTGTGATGGGCATGTCGACACCGTGCTTTTCTGCCAGTCGCAGGACTTCGCGGGCACTATGGACGCCTTCGGCGACATGCCCGAGCTGGCCGAGGATCTCGGCCAGCGTCTGGCCGGCCGCGAGCTGCAGGCCCACCCGGCGATTTCTCGACAAGTCCGACGTGGCCGTCAACATCAGGTCGCCGGCACCCGCCAGCCCCATGAACGTCTCGCTGCGTCCGCCCAGGCGCAGGCCCAGGCGCGTGATCTCGGCCAGGCCGCGCGTGATCAGCGCTGCGCGCGCGGAGGCGCCGAGCTTGAGCCCGTCGCAGACGCCGGCCGCAATGGCGATGACGTTCTTGACCGCGCCGCCGGTCTCGACGCCGACGAGATCGCCGCTGGAATACACGCGCAGGCGGCCGGTATGCAGCTCGCGCGAGCAGGCGGCGGCGAATGCAGCGTCCGGGGAGGCGACGGTCACGGCCGCCGGCAGCCCGCGGGCCACCTCGGCCGCGAAGCTCGGCCCGGACAGGGCCGCGCGCGGGCGTCCGTCCGGCAGCTCTTCCCCGGCGACCTGGTGCGGGAATTTCGCGCTGCCGGCCTCGAACCCCTTGCACAGCCAGACGACGCCGGCGCCGGGAAATTTCGCCACCTCGCGCAGCGTTTCACGCAAGCCGCCGAGGGGCACGGCAATGATGACCAGGCTGCAGTCCGACAGTGCCTGCGCGAGGTCGGCCCCCACCTGCATGCCGTCGGGCAGCGAGACGCCGGGCAGGTAGCGCTCATTGACGCGCGCGGTCGCCAGCGCCTCGCATTGGCGCGCGTCCCGGCCCCAGAGAAAAACTTGGTGCCGCGATGCCAGCGCGATGCCGAGCGCCGTGCCCCAGGCGCCTGCGCCGAGGACGGCGATCCTCATAGGCCCCAGAGCTGGCTCACCTTGATGAAGCCGGTGGCGCCGTCGCGGTGGCGCACCCTGACCCAGCCGGCCGAGGCATCGAGCAGGTCCAGGTAGACGCCCTTTTCGGCCGTGAAGGCGACGGCGGACGCGTCGCTCGCCGCCACGCGGGCTTCCGCGGACGCCGTCCTGACCATGACCGTGCGGCGGCTGGCGAGCTGGGCGTTCTCGATCCATGCGAACTGGCCGGTGTCGTCGCGCACCTTGGTCCAGCCTTCGACCTTGACGATGACCTCGACGGGATAGCCGCGCGAGAGCACGAACAGCTTCTGCGCCTTGGCCGAGGGCGCGTCGTAGAGCACGGCAGCCTCGGCAACGGAGCGGAATTCCAGCGCGCATGCATCGCCGGCGAAGAGCGCAGCCGCCAGGACGGCGGCGCGCGGCAATCTGGCGAATGTGGCGTTCACGCGCACCCCGTTCAGTGGGCGGCCCCCGCCTGCGCCCGGGCGTCGCGCTGGGCCTGGAAGATCGCCTCGAAGTTGACCGGGTTCAGCAGCACGGGCGCAAATCCCGCGCGCACCACCGCGTCGGAGACGACTTCGCGCAGGTAGGGATACAGGATGTTCGGGCAGGTGATGCCGAGCACGGGCTCCATCTCGGCCTCAGGCACGTTGCGGATCTGGAACACGCCACCCTGGCTCGCCTCGACCAGAAACACCGTCCGGTCGCCGATCTTCGCGGTCACGGTCACGCTGACGAGGACCTCGAAATAGCCCTCGTCGACGGGGTTCGCGTTGGTGTTCATCTGGATCTCGACCTGCGGCGCGTCGCGCTCCAGGAAGATCTTCGGCGCGTTCGGGACCTCGACGGACAGGTCCTTGACGAACAGCTTCTCGATGGAAAACATCGTCTGTGCGGGTTGCTGGCTCATGTGCGGATCTCGTTCGTTGGATTCGGTGCGTCCTGTGTCGCGCGCAGCAGGGGCTCGAGGCCGCCCGCGGTGTCCAGGGCGGAGAGTTCGTCGAAGCCGCCTATGTGGCGCTCGCCGATGTAAATCTGCGGCACGGTGCGCCGCCCGGTGCGCTCCATCATCTCCGCGCGGCGCGCGGGCTGCAGGTCGACGCGGATCTTGTCGATGCCGGTCACGCCCTTCGATCTGAGCAGGCGTTCGGCCGCCACGCAATAGGGGCACACCGCCGTGCAGTACATGCTGACCGGCGCGGTCATTTCTCCACCGGCATGTTGGCCTGCTGCCAGGCGCCGATGCCGCCGGCGAGCACCACCACCTCGCCGAAGCCGGCCTTCCTGAGCTGCGCCGTGACGGCGTGCGCGCGCGCGCCGGTCTGGCAGACCACCACCACGGGGCGGTTCCTGAACTTCTCGAGCTCGCCGATGCGCTTGTCGAGCTGGCCGGCCGGGATGTTCTTCGCATTCGGCGCATGCCCCGAGCCGAACTCGCCCGGCTCGCGCACATCGACCATGATCGCGTCCCTGCGGTTGAGCAGCTGCACGGCCTGCTGCGCGCCGACTTCGGGCACACCGGACAGGCGCCTGGCTATGAACGGCCACACCAGGATCGCGCCGCTCACCAGCGCGGCGAGCACCAGCCAGATGTTCTTCAACACGAAACTCACTTCGCCTCCCCCTGCAGTTGCGCCCTGGCATGCGCCAGCAACGCGGCGATCCCCGGATCGCCGCCCAATGCTTCCAGCGACTTCGTCATCCTCGCGCGGCTGCCCGGGTAATTCGCCGCGGCGAGGTCCCATTGGCTGGCCGCCGCCTGCGCCTCACCGGCGAGCGCGAGCAACGCCGCCTGCCGGTAGACGACGTCCGGCGCCGGCCCGAAATGCATCACCGCCTCGTTGAGGGCAACCTTGTCGGCGATCTGCTCGCGATCGAGGATGGTCATGCGGGACAAGGCCAGCTCCACGAACGGCGTGAACAGCGAATGCTGCTGCAGCTCCAGCAGAACATCCGCGGTGTCGGCGCCCTGCCCGTCATGCCGCGGCCGGTGCAGCGATTGCAGCGTGCGGTAGTCCTGATAGGTGTTGGCCATGGCCACCCAGCCGAGCACCAGGATGAGCGCGGGAACCAGCCTGCCGCCGGCCCGCCCGCCCGTGCGCACCGCGACGGAATCCGTCGCGCCGAGGAGCACGGCGGCGATGCCCAGGAAGTACGCGTACCAGAGCGGGTACTCTAGCATAGAGTGCAGCGCCAGGATCGCCGCGCAGGCCAGTGCCCACCACAGCGGCGCGGACGGCTCGCGCTTCGCCACGCCCGCGGCCCACGCCGCGATGCCCGCCGCAAGCACGGCGGCGCCGGCGAGCCCGAACTCGGCCAGCACCTGCATGACGAGGTTGTGCGCGTTGTCGTACTGGATGTCGTCCATCCAGACCGCCGGAAGCCGCGCGTTCCGCAGGAAATGCTGCCAGGGGAATTGCCGGAAACCCTCGCCGAGCAGCGGCGCGTCGAGGAACATCAGCCAGGCCTCGTGCCACAGCCGGAAGCGGATCGGGGAGAAAAAGCCCGCGCTGCGCATGCGGCCGGAGGCCAGCTCCACGTGCGCCGTCGACGGGCCGACCATCCAGCCCGCCATCCAGAGCGCGAGCGCGAATCCCGCGACCATGGCGGCGCAGAACGCCAGCGCGCGCGTGGCCGCGGGAGACGGGCGCAGCACCCGCCAGGCCGCCGCGAGCGCCAGGATCGCCGCAAGGTACAGCCACACGCTGCGCGAACCGGTGATCGCCAGCACCAGCAGCAGCGGCACCACCATGGCAGCCACGGCCGGCAGCCGCGCCCGCGCGGACACATGCAGGAATCCCACGCTGGCCACGCCCAGGCTCGCGTAGCTCGCGAGGTGGTTGGCCTGGCCGGTGTTGGCGAAGATGCGTCCCTGCACCTGCGGCAGCATGAACGGCTTGAGCGGCGAAGGGATGCCGAACAGCTGCGCGAGCCCGATGGCCGCGCTGAGCAGAGCGCCGGCGACCGTGCACCATGCCAGCGTCGCGGCCAGGCGGTCCAGCCCGAAAATCTCGCGCAGCCGCCAGGCCGCCGCGGACAGCGCGGCCGCCCAGACGAGGTACAGGACCGCCAGGAAATTCAGTTGCACGTAGGCGGCGCGGCCCAGGGCCGCGTGCAGCAGGATGAGCCCCGCGAAGCCGAGCAGCATGAGCGCCGCGCGCGGCAGCTCGATGACGGGCCATGCGGCGCGCGAATGGAGCGCGGTCAGCGCGGCGAGCCCCAGCGCGATCGCGGTCGCTTCGCCGTAGAAGCTCGAGATCGGCGCGTAGAAGTTCGGGCTCAGGAACGGCAGCACCCAGGCCGATCCGAGCAGTGCCAGCGCCAGCCTTGCCCGCCACGGCGCTCGCACGCCGGAATCCGCAATGTCCAGGATGACGCCTTTCGCGTTTGGTGAGCCGGCATTTTATCCGCCGGCCGGCGACGGCGCGACGCCGGCCGGCGCACGGCATACAATTGCCCGGGTCCGCACACGCATCCCTGCAACCGACCCGCACGCACATGAACAAGATCGTATTGCTGCGCCATGGCGAAAGCGTCTGGAACAAGGAAAACCGCTTCACGGGCTGGACCGACGTCGACCTGTCCGAAAAGGGTATCGAGGAGGCGCGCGAGGCCGGCCGGCTGCTCAAGAACGCGGGCTTCACCTTCGACCTGGCGCACGGCTCGGTGCTCAAGCGCGCGATCCGCACGCTCTGGATCGTGCTGCGCGAGCTCGACCTCGTGTGGATTCCGCAGCAGCTCTCGTGGCGGCTGAACGAGCGCCACTACGGCTCGCTGCAGGGGCTGAACAAGTCGGAAATGGCGGAGCGCTTCGGACCCGAGCAGATCCTGGTCTGGCGGCGCAGCTACGACACGCCGCCGCCGCCGCTGGAAAAAGCCGACCCCCGCTATCCCGGAAACGACAGGCGCTATGCCGGCCTGAAGCCGGCGGAGATTCCCGTGACGGAATGCCTCAAGGACACGGTCGCGCGCTTCCTGCCGTACTGGAACGACGTCATCGCCCCGCAGGTCAAAGCCGGCAAGCGCGTGATCGTGGTCGCGCATGGCAACACCATCCGCGCGCTGGTGAAGTACCTCGACGACGTTTCGGAGAAGGATATCGTGGAGCTGAACATCCCGACCGGCATCCCGCTCGTGTACGAGCTCGACGATGCCCTGAAGCCGCTGCGGCACCACTACCTCGGCGACCCGGAGAAGGCGAAGCAGGCTGCGGCCGCCGTGGCGGCGCAGGCGCGCGCCGCGTCTTGAGGCGGATCGCCGTCCGGCGCGGCGGACTGGCCGCGATGCTGGCGCTGCTGGCGCTGGCCGGCACCGGCGCATGGGCCGGCCCGCAGGACGAGCTCAAGGACGTACGCAGCCGCATCGAGGCGCTGAAGAAGCAGCTCTCCGAATCGGAGAGCTCGAAGGCCGAGGCGGCCGATGCGCTGAAGGACTCCGAGCGTGCGGTCAGCGAGACCAGCCGCAAGATCTACCAGCTCGCCGGCCAGCGCAGGCAGGTCAACGCGGCCCTTTCGCGGCTGCAGGCGCGCATGCAGTCCGCGCAGGCCGACATCGCCGCCGAGCGCGCGGCGCTCTCCCGGCTGCTCTACCAGCAGTACGTGAGCGGCCAGTCCGACGCCGTGAAGCTGGTGCTCAACGGCGAGGATCCCAACGAGATCGCGCGCGCGCTGCACTACCTGAGCTACGTGTCGCGCGCCCGCAGCGAGCTGCTCGCCAGCCTGCGCACCAACCTCGCGCAGCTGGAGGACCTCGCCGGCGAGACGCGCCGCAAGGGCACCGAGCTGCGCACGCTGCAGGCGGAGGAGACCCGTCAGATGCACCGGCTCGAGGACGAGAAGGCGCAGCGCCAGCACGTCTACGCGAAGGTGTCGGAGGACATCGAGCGCAGCCGCAAGCAGCTCTCCACGCTCAAGCGCGACGAGGAACGCCTGACGCAGCTCATCGACCGGCTGGCGAAGGAAGCCGCGAAGAAGGCGCGCAAGCCGGGCAGGCGCCTCGCCAACAAGGCCCTGCCCAATGCCGATTCGGGCTCGGGACCTTTCCGGCAGCTCAAGGGCAAGCTGCGCCTGCCCGTGATCGGGGAACTGACCAACCGGTTCGGAAGCCCAAGGGAGGACAGCGGGCTTTCCTGGAAGGGCCTGTTCATCGCCGCAAAGGCCGGCAGGGAAGTGAAGGCGGTGGCCGCGGGCCGGGTGGTCTATGCCGACTGGCTGCGCGGCTTCGGTAACCTGCTGATTCTTGATCACGGCGACGGCTACATGAGCCTGTACGGCAACAACGAGTCGCTGCTGAAGCAGGTTGGCGATGAGACCAGGGCCGGGGACACCATCGCCGCGGCCGGCAACAGCGGTGGCAACCCGGATTCGGGTTTATACTTTGAGCTGCGATTTCAGGGCAAACCCTTCGATCCCCTTCCCTGGGTCACGTTGAAATAGGTCCGATCCCCCTGGGCCCGTTCGCGCGCGAGCGCCTCGCGCGCATGAGGAGTCATGAAGATGCACAGCAAATTGCGGCAGGCCGGCCTGATCGCCCTCGGCGCGATCCTCGGCGTGCTGATCAGCCTGAATTTTTCCGCGGTCGCGCAGAAGAACGGCCCGCTGCCGATCGAGGACCTGCGCGCCTTCACGGAAGTCTTCCGCCGCATCAAGAACGACTACGTGGAGCCGGTCGACGACAAGAAGCTCATTTCGGAGGCCATCAACGGCATGCTCTCCGGCCTCGACCCGCATTCGGCCTACCTCGACGCGGAGGCGTATCGCGACCTGCAGGTCGGCACCCAGGGCGAGTTCGGCGGCCTGGGCATCGAGGTCAACATGGATGACGGCTTCGTCAAGGTCGTGGCACCCATCGAGGACACGCCGGCCTGGCGCGCGGGGCTGAAGTCCGGCGACCTCATCATCAAGCTCGACGACACCAGCGTGAAGGGCTTGACGCTCAACGACGCCGTCAAGCGCATGCGCGGCAAGCCCGACACGCCGATCACGCTGACCTACATGCGCAAGGGCGACGCCAAGCCGCGCGTGGTCACGATCACGCGCGCCATCATCCAGATCCAGAGCGTCAAGGCCAAGCTGCTGGAGCCCGGCTACGCCTATTTCCGCGTGACGCAGTTCCAGGAGCACACCGGCGAGTCGCTCGCGAAGTACGTGGACAAGCTGTTCAAGGAGAACAACGGGCCCATGAAGGGCATCATCCTCGACCTGCGCAACGACCCGGGCGGCCTGCTCGACGGCGCAGTGGCGATCTCGTCCGCGTTCCTGCCGAGCGAGGATCTCGTCGTCTACACCGAGGGGCGCACCGAGGACGCGAAGATGAAGCTGTTCGCGCGGCCGGAGTATTACCTGCGCGGCAGCAAGGACGACTACCTCAAGAAGCTGCCCAAGGAGCTGAAGACCCTGCCGATGGTCGTGCTGGTCAACAGCGGCTCGGCTTCGGCCTCCGAGATCGTCGCCGGCGCGCTGCAGGACCACAAGCGCGCCGTGATCATGGGCACGCAGACCTTCGGCAAGGGCTCGGTACAGAGCATCGTGTCGCTGGGCAACGGCACTGCGATCAAGCTCACCACGGCGCGCTATTTCACGCCGAACGGCCGCTCGATCCAGGCCAAGGGCATCACGCCCGACCTCATCGTCGAAGAGGCGACCGTCACCGAGGGCGAGGCCGCGACGCGGCTGCGCGAAGCCGACCTCGAGCGCCACCTCGCGAACCCGCAGGGCGGGCCCGAGAGCAAGGCGCCGCCGGCCCCGCCTGCGCCGCAGCAGCAGGCGATACCCGCCCCGGCGCCGGCGTCCAAGCCGGACGAGAAGCCGGCCGACGACGGCACGCCGCCGGACATCGTGTCGAAGAACGACTACCAGCTGAACCAGGCCCTGAACCTGCTGAAGGGGCTGCAGATCATCAGCAAGCGCTAGGGCCCGGGCGCAATGCCAGCCACCGGAGGCCCGCCGCGCGCGGGCCTTCGCGCTAATATGGCCTGAGATTCCCGCCGCGCACCACCATGGACGACGACCAGCTCCTGCGCTACAGCCGCCACATCCTGCTGCCCGAGATCGAGATCGACGGCCAGCAGAGGCTGCTCGACTCGGGCGCGCTCGTCGTCGGTGCGGGCGGACTCGGCGCGCCGGTGTCGATGTACCTGGCCGCGAGCGGCGTGGGGCGGCTCACGCTGTGCGACGGCGACGCCGTCGACCTGACGAACCTGCAGCGCCAGATCGTCCACTTCACCGATTCCATCGGCACGCCGAAGGTGGAATCCGCGCGCCGCACGCTCGCGCGCCTGAATCCGCAGACCGCCGTCACCGCGGTGGCCGAGCGCGTGGCAGGCGCCAGGCTCGAGGAGCTCGTGCGCGCGGCCGACGTGGTCGTCGACTGCACCGACAACTTCGCCACGCGCCACGCCGTCAACCGCGCCTGCGTGAAGTACTCGCGGCCGCTGGTGTCCGGCGCCGCGATACGCTTCGACGGCCAGGTCGCGGTCTTCGACCTGCGCCGCGCCGACAGCCCCTGCTACAACTGCCTGTTCCCGGAGGCAGGCGAGCACGAGGAAATGCGTTGCGCCGTCATGGGGGTGTTCGCGCCGCTGGTGGGCGTGATCGGCTCGATGCAGGCGGCGGAGGCCCTCAAGCTGCTCACCGGCGCCGGCCGCGACCTCACGGGCAGGCTGCTGCTGCTCGATGCGCTGGCGATGGAATGGCGCAGCGTGCGCCTGAAGAAGGATCCGCGCTGCACGGTCTGCGGCGGCGGCGACACCGGCCAGCGCGACGGCGCCGCGGCCGCCTGTGCGTAAAGCACGGCAGCCCCGATTCGATCGGAGGCTGACGGGTCACTCATGAAAACCAGGCCCAGATCCTGAACCACGGAGGACACGGAGAGCACGGAGGAAAACCGAAAGTTAAAAATGTGATCGGGTATCGATGGAATGCCGCTCACCGAAACAACAACCACCCATATCAATTTTCCATTCCGATATTCCTGCCTTTGCTTTCCTCCGTGCCCTCCGTGGTTCCGCAGTGGTAAGGCCAGAGGCTAGAGGCGCACGCGCATCTCCACGCGCGTGCGCCCGCTCGCGGCGGAGACGTAGATCATCTCCCTGCCGGTCACTTCCCTGAGCCTCCAGGCGGAGGCGAAGCCCACCGGCATGAGGCTGGGCAAGGTCGAGGTCTCGATCTTCGTGTGCAGGTAGCCGTCGCGCACGCTCCAGTTGCCGCTTGCCGTGAAGTTGTACACCAGGCGCCCGTTGGCGACCTCGAAGTTGGGGCGGTCGGGCAGGCTGAAATCCGGCGGCACGAGCATGCGCAGCTGGCCGCTCCAGTTCACGCGCCCGCCGGGCAGCAGCGAGAATTGCGTTTCGACGATCACGTCGTCGGGCGCGACCTCGCGCGAGGCCCAGGTGCCGACCACGGCCCTGGTGAGCTCCGCGTCCGAGCCCGAACAGGCGACGAGGAACGCGAGCGCCGCGGCCGGCAACGCGCGCCGCGCCGCGCCTATATGAGCAAAAGCCATTGCGCGGCCCACTGCTCCGTGGGATCGCGGCGGAAACCGCTCTTTGCGAACTGGTGCCAGCGGCCGACCACGAAGGCGATCATGAGGTTGGCCTGCGCCGCCGCATCGGTGTCTTCCGGCACCTGCTTCTCCGAGATCGCGAAGCGCAGCGACTGCTTCAGCGTGGCCTCGAGGCGGTCGTGCAGCTGGTTGATGCGCGCCTGCAGGCGCTCGTCCTCGTTGACGAGCGCATCGCCGATCAGCACGCGCGTCATGCCGGGGTTCTTCTTCGCGAAGCCGAGCAGCGCGGAGAGGATGCCCTCGATCTGCTTCACGCCGTTCGCCTCGTCGGCGGTGATCTTGTTGACGAGCCCGAACAGCGTCTGCTCGATGAATTCGATCAAACCCTCGAACATCTGCGCCTTGCTCGCGAAATGCCGGTACAGCGCGGCTTCCGAGACGTCGAGCTTCGCCGCGAGCGCGGCGGTGGTGATCTTCCCCGCCTTGGGGTTCTCCAGCATGCCCGCGAGGGTCTGCAGGATCTGCAGCTTGCGTTCTCCCGGCTTCGTCGGCATGGTGCTGGGCGATTGGTGCTGGCGGTGATGGTGGGGTTAAGGTTACCCGAACGCGGCCGGTTTGACATTGCGCACCGCACGCTGCGGCGCTAGAGCCGATGCAGCAGCCGCGGCAGCCGGTGCAGGTGGCGCACGCTGGCATCGACCCAGGCCGGCGCCCAGCCCGAGGCCGTGACCCAGACCGTCTTCATGCCCAGGCGCCTGGCCGTGCGCAGGTTGTCCAGGCTGTCCTCCACCATGATGCAGCGCGAGGCGTCGAGCCCATGCTCGTGCAGCAGCCGGCGGAAACCATGCGCCTGCGGCTTGGGCCGGAAGCGCGTGCGCTCGATGGAGAAGACGTCGTCGAACAGGTCGTGCACGCCGAGCGCGCGCAGCACGGCCGCGGCGTAATCCTGCGGCGCATTCGAGAACACGATGCGGGTGCCGGGCAGGCGGCGCAGCACGTGGCGCAGCTCGGCGCGCGCGACGACCATGCTGCCGAGGTCGGGGAAGCGGTGGGTCTCGTCCAGGAAGTGGCGGGGATCGACGCCATGGTGGCGGATGAGCCCGAGCAGCGTGGCGCCGTAGCGTCGCCAGTAGTGCTCGCGCAGCCGGCCGGCGGCCTGCTCGTCGACGCCGAGCAGCGCGGCGACGTACCGCGTCATCGCGAGGTTGATGTGCGGAAAGATGTGCGCCTGCGCGTCGTGCAGCGTGTCGTCCAGGTCGAAGATCCACGCCCGGCCGGGATCGGCGGTCCGCATCAGCGGCAGCCGTCGAAGTCCGATCGGACGAACGCCGTCCGGCGGGCAGACAACCCGCCGGCGCGGGGATCCGGGTTCGCTCTTGCCGTGGTTGGCGTTGGATTCGAGACCCGATCAAGCGCAGCAGCCACCGCGCGTCACCGGTTGCGGATCAGCGTGCCCACACCCTGGTCGGTCAGCACCTCCAGCAGCAGGGCATGCTCGACGCGCCCGTCGATGATGTGCACGCTCTTCACGCCGCTCTTGGCGGCATCCAGGGCCGACCCGATCTTGGGCAGCATGCCGCCGCTGATGGTACCGTCGGCGAACAGCTCGTCGACTTCCCTGGGCGTGAGCCCGGTCAGCAGCCTGCCGTTCTTGTCCAGCACGCCGGGCGTGTTGGTGAGCAGGATGAGCTTCTCGGCCTTCAGGATCTCCGCGAGCTTGCCGGCGACGAGGTCGGCGTTGATGTTGTAGGACTCGCCGTTCTCGCCCACGCCGATGGGCGCGACCACGGGAATGAACTCACGGCTCTCGAGCAGGGAGATGACCTCCGGGTCGATGCTCTGGATCTCGCCGACCTGGCCGATGTCGAGCATCTCGGCGGCGTTGTCCTTGCTGGGCAGCAGCATCTTCTTCGCACGGATGAAGGAGCCGTCCTTGCCGGTGAGCCCGATGGCGCGGCCGCCGTTCTGGTTGATGAGGTTGACGATCTCCTTGTTGACCAGCCCGCCGAGCACCATCTCCACCACGTCCATGGTCTCGCGGTCGGTCACGCGCATGCCCTGCACGAATTCGCCCTTCTTGCCCACGCGCTTGAGCAGGTCGTCGATCTGCGGCCCGCCGCCGTGCACGACCACCGGGTCCATGCCCACGAGCTTGAGCAGCACCACGTCGCGCGCGAACGAGTGCTTCAGGTTCTCGTCGGTCATGGCGTTGCCGCCGTACTTCACGACGATGGTCTTGCCGTGGAAGCGGCGGATGTAGGGCAGCGCCTCGGCGAGCACCTGCGCCTTCTGCGCGACTTCCTTCGGGGAAAGGGACATGACGCACCGGTTGGGCTGGAATCGCGCGAATTCTAACCGACCGGTCGGCGGGCAACAAAAAAGGGCGGCCCGCAGGCCGCCCTTCGCACCGCCCTGCCGCGGACGGGATTTACTGGATCGCCAGCTTCCGGGCCGAGGTCGCCGCCTTCTTCGGCAGGCGCAGCTCCAGCACGCCGTCGGCGTACTTCGCCTGCGCGGCGCCCTCGTCCACGTCCTGCGCCAGGCTGAACGCGCGATAGACCTTGCCGTAGTAGCGCTCCGAACGCAGGCTCTTCTCGCCCTTCTCCGGCGTGCGGCTCTTCACTTCCGCGCCGATCGCGACCTGGTTGCCGTCGATGGTCACGTTGATGTCTTCCTTTTTCACGCCGGGCACCTCGGCATGCACGACGTAGGCGCCGTCTTCCTCGGTCACGTCCATGCGGAACTGGGCCGCCGGGGCCTGGGTGTCGACCGACACGGGCCGCACGAAGAAGCCCTTGAAGAAGTCATCGAAGGGATCGCTGAAAGGGGTGGTGCGGGATACGTTTGCCATGGCTCCATCTCTCCTTGAATCGGGTGCGGGCTTTGATTGCCCATGCCACCAAAATAGGCGCGCCCGGGCGCGTTTCAAGGATGTTTTTTTGCGATGCCGGGACTTGAGTTCCGGGTGCAAAGCCACTAGATCCGCCGGTTGCCCGAATGCAGAGGCCGCCCGCCGGCCGGTCCGACGAGCCGCTTGCGAGGCGGTCCAGATCAGGCCGGCATCTGACGGCGCCCGTCGGAAAGCGAAGAAACCGCCGCCGGCCGCATCCACCCGGGCATCCCTTGCGTATCTTGGCCCGCAGCCGGCAGTAAGGGCTTGTGACCGGGGAAGCTCCCAATACCAAATTCGGAAGGAGAAATCGCATGGGAAGCAACAGGATGCTGGGCATGGCCGCGGCGGCCTCGGCCGCCGCGCTGTTCGTGGCCGGTTGTGCCGGCATGGGCGGGGACAGCCATACGGGCACGCAGGCGAAGGTGGCCTGCAACGGCGCCAACGCGTGCAAGGGCCAAAGCGAGTGCAAGACCAGCGCCAATGCGTGCAAGGGCCAGAACGCCTGCAAGGGCCAGGGTTTCCTGACCCTGACCGACGAAGAATGCAGGAAGGCGACCGGCCGCTCGTGACGGCCGCGGGGAGCAGGCCCGAGGCACGCCGCCCGGCACAGGGACCTGGGTTCGGGCTGGGCCTGCGGACCGACCACTACGAGGCCATCCTCGGTTCGCGCCCCGCAGTCGACTGGTTCGAGGCGCTGACCGAGAACTATCTCGTCCCGGGCGGCAGGCCGCTGCACTACCTCGACCGCATCCGGGCCGACTACCCGGTGGTCCTGCACGGCGTGTCGCTGTCGATCGGCAGCACGGACGCGCTGGACCGTGACTACCTCGCGGCGCTGAAGCGGCTCGCGGCCCGCGTCGAGCCCGCCTGGATCTCGGATCACCTGTGCTGGACCGGCGTGGCGGGCAGGAATCTCCACGACCTGTTCCCGATCCCGTACACCGAAGAGGCGGCGGAGCACGTCGCGGCGCGCGTGCGCGAGGTCCAGGATTTTCTCGGCCGGCGCATCCTGCTCGAGAACGTGTCGAGCTACGTGGCCTTCCGCGCCTCCGAGATGAGCGAGTGGGACTTCCTGTCCGAGGTCGCGCGCCGCGCCGACTGCGACATCCTGCTCGACGTGAACAACGTCTACGTGAGCGCCTTCAACCACGGCTTCGACGCACGCGCCTTCCTGGACGGCATTCCCGCCCCGCGCGTGCGGCAGATCCATCTGGCCGGCCACAGCCATTGCGGTACGCACATCATCGACACGCACGATGCCGACATCGTCGATCCCGTGTGGGAGCTCTATGCGCACGCGGTGCGGCGCTTCGGCCGCGTGGCGACCATGATCGAGCGCGACGACCACATCCCGCCCCTGGAAGACCTCGTCGCGGAGCTCGACCGTGCGCGCACGGTGGCGGCCGGGGCCCTGGAGGCAAAGGCGGCATGAGCCGGCTCGCCCTTACCGAGGCGCGGTTCCAGGCCAACGTCCTGGCGGGCGAGCCGGCGATCGGCGACGAGATCGAAGGGCCCGATGCGGCGTTCCGCGACCGGCGCCTGGGCATCTATCGCAACGCCTACCGGCTGCGCCTGGCGGAAGTGCTGGGCAACGACTACGGGATCCTGCGTGCCTACCTCGGCGAAGAAGCCTTCGGCAGGCTCGCGAACGAATACCTGGCCGTGCACCCGTCGACGTTCCGCAACGTGCGCTGGTTCGGCGGCGCGCTCGCGCCTTTCCTCACGTCGGCCCCGCGCTACGCAGCGCACCCGGAACTGGCCGAGCTGGCGCGCTTCGAGTGGGCCATGGGCGAGGCGTTCGACGCCCCGGACGAAGCGGCGGCGACCTTCGAGCAGGTGGCGGCCGTGCCGCCGCCGGCCTGGGGCGGGCTGCGCTTCGCCGCGCATCCCAGCCTGCGCCTGCTGGAGATGCGCACCAACGCGGTCGCCATCTGGAAAGCTCTCGGCGACGAAGGCGGCCAGCCGCCGCAGGCGGAGCGGCTGGCGCAGCCGCTCGCCTGGGGGATCTGGCGCAGGGAATATTCCCCGTTCTTCCGCTCGCTGGCCGCGGACGAGGCCTGGGCAGCGGCCGCGATGGCTGCCGGCACATCCTTCGGCGAGCTGTGCGCGGGGCTTTGCGGATGGGTCCGGCAGGAAGACGCGCCCGCCCGTGCGGCCGGCCTGCTGCGCGGCTGGATAAGCGAAGGCTGGATCGCCGGGCTGTCTGTGGCCTGACGCGTCCCGCTCGCGTGGGGATACGGGCAAACTCCCACTGCTCGTTCCCCGATGGAGATTTGTGCGACGGCAACCTGTCAGATCAAATCCGACGACTGAGCGTCAGTGCGTGCCGTGGGCGCCGGGTACGCCGGCGTCGCGCTCGCGGATCACGGCCTCGACGGGGATGGTCTGCCGTGCCTTTGCCGCGTCCTCGACGATGAGCTCCAGCCTGAGCTTCTGCCCCTCGACCAGGGAGTTCTTCAGGTCGAACAGCATGATGTGGTAGCCGCCGGGAGCGAGCTTCACCGACTTGCCGGCCGGCAGGACCAGGAAGGGCACGGGACGCATGCGCATCATGCCGTTCTCCATGCTCATGCGATGGATCTGCGCGCTCTCGGCCGCGGCGGTGCGCACCCCCGTCAGGCGCATATCCTCATGCGCGCGCAGCTCCATGTAGACGCCGCCCACGCTCTGCCCCGGCACGGTGGCACGCGCCCAGGCATCGACGACTTCCAGCGGCTGCGCGGCACGCGCGGGGCCTCCCGCTGCCAGGAAGAGCGCACACGCGAGGCCGTACAGGAATCTGGTCATGGGCGGTCCGTCGAATCGGGCTGCGTGCATTGTTCCAGAGCCCGCGCGCGCGGGCAATCGCGCACGGGCCTTGCGGTATAATCCGCGCGCTTCGCAATGATCAGATTCCTCGCCCTTGCACTGGCTGCGGGCCACCTGACGATCGCGCAGGCCCAGGGTGGCGTTGCGCCCCCCCAGCTCTCGTCCCGGTCCTGGCTGCTGCTCGACTACCAGAGCCGCCAGGTCCTCGCCGCGCACAATCCCGGGGAGCGCGTCGAGCCGGCCTCGCTCACGAAGCTCATGACGGCCTATGTCGTGTTCGACGCCCTGCGGCAGAAGCAGCTCACGCTGGCCCAGGCGTTCACCGCGAGCGAGAGGGCCTGGCGCGCGCCCGGCTCGCGCATGTTCCTGAAGCCGGGCGAGAACGTCACCGTGGAGGATCTGCTCTCGGGCCTGATCGTGCAATCGGGCAACGACGCGGCCATCACGCTGGCCGAGGGCACGGCGGGAAGCGAGGAGGCGTTCGTGGAGGCCATGAACCGCGAGGCGGCGCGCATGGGCATGAAGGGCACGCATTTCGCAAACGCGACCGGCCTGCCCCACCCGCAGCACTACACCACGGCCACGGACCTCGCCACGCTCTCGCGCGCGATCATCGAGGAATTCCCGCAATACTTCCCGCTGTACAAGATGCGCGAGTTCCGCCACAACGGCATCACGCAGTACAACCGCAACCAGCTCCTCGGACGCGACCCCTACGTCGACGGGTTGAAGACAGGCTACACGGAGAGCGCGGGCTTCTGCATGGTCGCCAGCGCGCAGCGCAGGGACCGCCGCGTGATCGCCGTCGTGCTCAACGCCGGCTCGGAAAACGGCCGTGCGGCCGACGCGCAGAAGCTGCTGAACTACGGCTTCGAGGGCTTCGACACGTTCAAGCTGTACGCCGGCGGCCAGCCCATCCACGAGCTGCCGGTGTGGAAGGGGAACAGCAAGGCGCTGCAGGCCGGCCTCGCCGAAGACTTCTTCGTGTCGCTGCCGCACGGCTTCTCGGACCGGCTGAAGGCCACCATGGAAAGCATGCAGCCGCTGATGGCGCCGATCCGCGCCGGGGACAAGGTCGGCACGTTGCGCCTGACCTTCGACGGCAAGTTCTTCGCCGACAAGACGGTCGTCGCCCTGGAGACCGTCGGCATCGCCAACGTCTTCGTGCGCAGCTGGGACAGCCTGCGCCTGCTCTACCGCGGTCTCGCCGGGAGCGCGCCGTGATCTACCTCAACGGCGATTTCATGCCGGTCGGGCAGGCGCGGGTGTCCGTGCTCGACCGCGGCTTCATCTTCGGCGACGGCGTCTACGAGCTCGTGCCGGTCTACTCGCGCCACCCGTTCCGCCTCGCCGAGCACCTGCGCCGGCTGCAGGCCAGCCTCGACGGCATCCGGCTCGCGAATCCGCACGATGCGGCGACCTGGGAGAAGCTCGTGCGCCGCCTGGTCGAGCTCAACGAGCCCGCCGACCAGTCGCTCTACCTGCAGGTCACCCGAGGCTCCGCGAAGCGCGACCATGCCTTTCCCGCGCAGGTCACGCCCACGGTCTTCATGATGAGCACGCCGCTGACGACGCCACCGGCGCAGCAGGTCGCCGACGGCGTCGGTGCCGTCACGGCGGTGGACAACCGCTGGCTGCGCTGCGACATCAAGGCCATCTCGCTGCTGCCCAACGTGCTGCTGCGCCAGCAGGCGGTGGATGCCGGCTGCGCGGAGACGGTGCTGCTGCGCGAGGGCTTTCTGACCGAGGGCGCGGCGAGCAACGTCTTCGTGGTCCGCGGCGGCGTGCTGCTCGCGCCGCCCAAGGACCACCTGATGCTGCCGGGCATCACCTACGACGTGGTGCTGGAGCTGGCGCAGGCGAACGCGATGCGCCACGAGGTCCGGCGGATATCCGAGCAGGAATTGCGCACCGCGGACGAGGTCTGGCTCACCTCCTCCACCCGCGAGGTCCTCGCGGTCACGAAGCTCGACGGCGCCGCCGTCGGCGGCGGCCGGCCGGGACCGGCCTTTGCTCGCATGTACGCGTGGTACCAGGAATACAAGGCCCGCGTCATGCGCACCGGTTGAAGCGGCCGCGAGCGGCCCCCATATGGCGGGCATGAGCGCCGAACCCTCCCTCATCGAATACCCGACCGACTTCCCCGTCAAGGTCATGGGGCGGCGCGAGCCGCACCTCGTGCAGACCATCGTCGACATCGTGCGCCGGCACGCGCCGGATTTCGACGCCGCCACGGTGGAAATGCGCGCGAGCAGAAAGAACACCTGGCTCAGCGTGACCTGCACCGTGCGCGCAACCTCGCGCGAGCAGCTCGATGCGCTCTACCGCGAGCTCTGCGACCACCCCGCGGTGGCCATGGTCCTATGAGGGACGCGGCACGAGGCACGAGGCACGAGGGAAAGGCCTCCCGCCCGGCCCCCGGCCTCCGGCCCCCGGCCCTGGTCCGCAGTCTCGGGCTGCAGGATTACGAGACTGTCTGGCAGCAAATGCGGCAATTCACCGCTGCGCGAAATGCCGAGACTGCGGACGAATTCTGGTTCGTGGAACATCCGCCGGTCTACACGCTCGGCGTCGCGGCGAGGCGCGAGCACCTGCCACGCATGGCCAACGGCATTCCGGTCGTGAAATCGGACCGCGGCGGGCAGATCACCTACCACGGTCCCGGCCAGGTCGTCGCCTACACGCTGCTCGACCTGCGCCGCATCGGGCTGGGCGTGCGCGCGCTGGTGCGGAAGCTCGAGCGCGCGGTGATAGAATTGGCTGCGGACTATCGCATCGACGCGCGGGGTCGCGAGGATGCACCCGGCGTGTACGTGGATAACGCGAAAATCGCCGCGCTGGGCCTGCGGATACGCGACGGCCGCTGCTACCACGGCCTCAGCCTGAACGTGGACATGGACCTGTCGCCCTTCGCCGCCATCGATCCCTGCGGCTATCCCGGCCTGGAGGTCACGCAGTTGCGCAACCTGGGCATCACCGATTCCCCCGAGGCCGTCGCGGGCAGGCTCGCGCAAAAGCTCGCGGCAGTGCTCTAGGGCAGCCATGACGTCCAAGGTCGAACGCCAGACCGGCAGCGAGAAGACCGCGCGCAATCCGGTCAAGATCATCCCCATCGCCCCGCTGAGGAAGCCGGACTGGATCCGCGTCAAGGCGCCCGGCGGCACGCGCTTCCAGGAAATCAAGCGGGCGCTGCGCGAGAACAACCTGCATACCGTCTGCGAGGAAGCCTCCTGCCCGAACATCGGCGAATGCTTCGGCAAGGGCACGGCGACGTTCATGATCCTCGGCGACCTGTGCACGCGCCGCTGCCCGTTCTGCGACGTGGCGCACGGCCGCCCGAAGCCGCCGGACACCGAGGAGCCGGCGAACCTCGCGCGCACGATCGCGGCGATGAAGCTGAAATACGTGGTGATCACCAGCGTGGACCGCGACGACCTGCGCGATGGCGGCGCGGGTCATTTCGCCGAGTGCATACGCGCGGTGCGCGCGCATTCCCCGCTCACGCGCATCGAGGTGCTGGTGCCGGATTTCCGCGGCCGGCTCGAAGCCGCCATCGGGAAGCTCTCGGAAAATCCGCCCGACGTCATGAACCACAACCTCGAGACCGTGCCGCGGCTGTACCGGCAGGCCCGCCCGGGTGCGGACTACGGCAACTCGCTGAAGCTCCTGAAGGACTTCAAGGAGCGCTTCCCGGCCATCCCGACCAAGTCGGGCCTGATGCTGGGCCTCGGCGAGACGGACGGGGAAATCCTGGAAGTCATGCGCGACCTGCGCGCCCACGACGTCGAGATGCTGACGCTGGGCCAGTACCTGCAGCCCACGACGGGGCACCTGCCGGTCGTGCGCTTCGTCGAGCCGGCGCGCTTCAGGCAGTTCGAGCAGGAAGCGCTGGCGATGGGATTCCGGCACGCCGCCTGCGGGCCGCTGGTGCGCTCCAGCTACCACGCGGACCAGCAGGCCCACGAAGCGGGCGTCGTTGGCGGGTGACTGCTGCCCGACTTCGCTGGGTGCCGGGCTTTGCCCATAACTGGTGACTGGTGACTGGTGACTGGTGACTGGTGACTGCAGTTGGATTGCGGCCCCCTCGAGGGTTCCGCCTCACCAATCGCCAACCGCGCCTCAGCCCTTCGCCAGTTCTTTCTCGATCAATGCGCCGAGCTTGCCGAAGTCGGGCTCGCCTTCGAAGCGCCTGACGATATTGCCCCGACGATCGACGAGGAACGTCGTCGGCGTGCCGCGGATGCCGCCGAACGCGTCCATGGCCTTGCCGAAGATGTCGAGGGTCACGCGGAACGGCAGCTTCGCCTGCTGCGCGTAGGCGAACACGCGGTCCGGCGGATCGTAGGACATGGCCACCGCCACGGTCTCCAGCCCCCGGTCGCTGTATTTCTCGTGCGTCTGCACGATCTTCGGCATTTCATGCATGCAGGCCGTGCAGGAAGTCGCCCAGAAGTTGACCAGCACGACCTTGCCCTTCAGCGACGACATCGAAAACTTCTCGCCCTTCACGCCGATGAACGTCACGTCGGCCGGCGCCTGCTGGCGCGCCGATCCGGCATAAAGTCCCCCGCCCAGCGCCGCAACGGCCAGCACGGCGGTGACCAGGATGGTCTTGCCCCGGGAAGTCACGATGCTGTCGCCTCCATGACGTGCATTCTACCCGCCCCGGCCACGTTTGCGGCCGGTCACCCCCGGCGGACAGGGGTTGCCGGCAACTGGTCCAGCAGCGGATGCCAGGACTCGCGGTTCAGCGCCTCGCCCGCCAGGCGCGCGCGCTGCTGGAAACCCGCGTAGTCGCGCTGCACTTCCCGCACTGCTGCCAGCAATCCTCCGGCGCTGAGGTCCTCCAGCGCCACGCCGGCGCCATGCCTGTCCACCAGTTCCGCGCTCCAGGTCCCGGCCGTGGCCACGACGGGGCAGGCGTGCGTCAGCGCGTCCAGCGTGACGCCGCTCACGCGGTCGCGGAACGCCTCGCGGTCGTAGGGCTGCAGGCAGATGCTGCCGCGGAACAGGCCGGCGTATTCCTGCGGCTGCAGCGACTGCTCGATCAGCCGCAGCGCGCGGTGGCCGCTCGCGCGCAGGCGTTCGATGTCGGCGCGCGTGCGCGCGTCGTATTTGCCGTAGTGGTCGGCCGATACCTGCACCGCCAGCGGCGTGGCGTCGCCTTCGCGCGCCATCAGTGCGGCGAGGTCGGCGACCAGCGGGAAGCCCTTGTCCTGGCGTGCCGCGCCCGCGTAAAGCAGCTGCGCGAACGCGGCCGGCGACGCGTCGTCGCCCGCGGGCGGCGGCGGATACGGCAGCAGCCGCACGTTGGCGAACCCGCAGCGCCGGAACGCGTCGACGACGCTCGCCGTCGTGCCGAGGATGGCAAGATGCGGCTGGCGCTTCGCCAGCGCGCGCAGCGCGCGCAGCTTCGCGGGCGATTCGCGCAGCCAGTGGAAATACAGGAACGCGCGGCCGCCGGGAATCGGGCCGCCCGCCGCATGGTCGAGCAGGACGAGGTCGCTGCGGCGCGCGGTGGTCACGACGACGGGTGCGCCCGCGCGCAGCAGCCGGCGGTAGAGGAAATAGGCCTGCACGAGGCGCAGCCGGCGGCTGAACATGGCGTGCTGGGTGACGTGTGCGCCGAACGCGAGCCCCGCTGCAGCCTTCGCGCTCCACAGCTCGACCGGCATGCCGGCGAGCGCATGGCACAGGCTGCTGACGAGCGCGTGGCAGTGGCCGGAGTAGCCTTCCAGGGTGGGCTCGACGACCTGCACGGGCTGCATCAGGCTGCCTCCCCGAGCATTTTCGCCGCCGCATCGATGACCGTCGCGGCCGGCAGCATCTGCAGGCAGACGCTTTCACTGTGCACATGGCGCGCGCAGCCCTCCTGCAGGCAGGGCACGCAGGCGCCCCCGCCCTGCACCAGCGCGACGTTGCCGCGCCTCTGCGTGCCCTTGCGCACGTAAGGCGAAACCCGCTCCTCGCAGCCGCCCGGCCAGGGTCCCCATTTCACCGGATTGGAAGGCCCGAACAGCGCCACCGACGGCGTTCCCACCGCCGCGGCCAGGTGGGTCGTCACCGTATCCGGACCGACGTACAGACGCGCATGCCTCAGAAGCAGCGCGAGCTGGCGGAAATCGAGCCGGCCGCTCAGGTCCACGGGCGCGGCATCGAGGGATTGGGCGAAGGTGCGCACATGGCGGCTCTCCTGCGCGTCCGCGCCGCCGGTCAGCACGACCGCGAGGCCGCGGGTCTGCAGCCAGCGGGCCAGCTCGCGCCAGCCGTCGTCGTGCCACATCTTGTACGTGAACTTCGGATGCAGGTGCAGGACCGCGTAGCGCGTCGAGCGGAAACCCGGAAACGCCAGCGCGAGCGCCGCTTCGTCGGCCGGCGCCGCCGCCAGCGGAAAATCGACGTGCCGCGGCAGGCCGAGCAGGTCCGCCAGCAGCAGGTTCTGCACGACCGTGTGCACGTCGAGGTTGTCGAACTCCACGGCGGCATCGAGCAGAGCACGCTTGAGCGCGCTGCCGGCCCCGCGCGTCATCACGCCGATGCGCCGCCTGCCCGCGAGCCAGGCATAGAAAGTCGGCCTGTCGCTCGGCGATGTCGATACGGCGAGGTCATAGCGGCGCCGGAGCCCGCGCAGGAATTTCAGCCGGCCCTCGTCCGGCACCACGAGGATGCGGCCGATGTCCGGGTCGCCCGCCAGCACGCCCTCGGTGCCGCGGAACACGAGCAGGTCGATGCGTGCCTGCGGCCAGGCGGCCTTGAGGCTGCGTACCAGCGGCGCGGTCAGCAGCACGTCGCCGATGCGCCGCGTCACGATGACCAGCACGCTGGCAGGCATCTCGTCGAGCCGGAAGGCGGCGGCGCTCACGTCGAACGGTCTGCGCTTCGATCCTTCTGCAGCAGCAGAAGCTTGGCGTAGCGGTAATAGGTGCCCTCGGCGGTGGCCACCGCCAGCATGAAGCCCTCGCGGCCGTCGAGGAAGCCGGCGCGCAGGAAATACGTGCGCACGAATGCCCAGGCCGCGCGAACGACCGCCCCGGCGAGCCCGGCCCGCCGCCCGGCGCGCCGCATGTCGCGCGCGGACAGCGACGAGTAGCTGTTCATCTTGCCGAGCATCTCCTCGAGGTCGACGAAGGTTTCATGCATCAGCGGCTCACGCAGCGTGGCAACCGGGCCGTCGACGATCACGCGCTCGTGCACCGCGTCGTCGCTGAAGCGCGCCGCGCCGCGGCGGAACAGCCGCACCACATGGTCCGGCCACCATCCGGAATGGCGCATGAAGCGGCCGCAGAAGCTCGACGACCTTGGCATCCGATATGCCCTCACGTCGCCTGACCGGGAGACGGTTCGAACGATTTCGTCGCGCAGCGCCGGCGTGACCCATTCGTCGGCATCCAGGGACAGCACCCAGTCGCCGGTGGCGCAGCCCAGCGCGCGGTTCTTCTGCGGTCCGAATCCCGGCCAGTCGGTTTCGTGCACCCGTGCGCCGTGTTCCCGGCAGATGCGCACGGTATCGTCCGTGCTGCCCGAGTCGAGCACGACGACCTCGTCGGCCCACGCCACGGACTCCAGGCAGCGCGCGATGCTGGCCTGCTCGTTCCTGGCGATGATGACGACGGAGAGGCTCACGCGGCGGTTCCCGCGCCGGCGCGCTGGCCGGCGAAGGCGAGCGAGGCCATCCACACGAAGAACAGCCCTTCCGCGTGGTCGACCAGCAGGGAATTGAACAGGCAGCCGATCGCGAAGGTCAGCACCAGCGCGCGCGCAGCCTCGCGCAGCAGGGCATCGTCGATGCGTGCCGAGCCGCGCCACAGCGCGACGAGCATCGCCACCAGCGCCGCGAGGCCGGCGACGCCGGTTTCCGCGGCCGTCAGCAGGAACTGGTTGTGCGGGTGCGTGGGCTTCTGGGCTTTGGGATCGGTCACGAACGCCGCGTAAGCCTCGGGGAAGCCGCCGGTGCCGGCGCCGAGCACAGGCCGCCGCGCGATCATGCGCAGCGTGTTGCGGTACCACTCCATGCGCAGGCCGACCGACGATGCCGAGTCGGCCGCGTCCTCTGCTCTCGACTGCTCGTACTGCGCCGTGGTGAGCACGACGTGCTCGCGGAAAATCGACGAGAAATACCACGCCGCCAGCACGCCCGCCACGGCGACCAGCATGCCGGCGACCAGACCGCGCCAGCCGAAGTGGCGCGCGCCGAAATAGACCGTGAGGACGAGCAGCGCGATCTGGCCCGTCCTGCCGTGCACCAGGAACAGCACGTCGATGCCGGCCAGCGCGGCGAGGGTCCAGAGTGCGTTGCGCTTCCAGCGCACCGTCTGCCGGAGCGCGCAGCTCGCGTAGAGGAAGGCGGCGAATGCCATCAGCAGATTGTGCGTAATCTGCAGCCGGAACACCACCGCGTTGCCCGGGTCGCCGCGCAGCCAGCCTGCGGGCGGCAGCAGGGATGCCGACAGCATGAACGACAGCAGCAGCGTGAGCGCCATCGCCACGCCGAACGCCGCGAGCCCGAGCCGGCGGGCCCGCCCGTCGAGGAACAGCGGCACCAGGATCGCCGCAAGCACGAGGTCGTTGTACTTGGACAGATACTTCAGGCGCGTGGCGGGCGCAGCCTCCCCGTACAGCGCTCCGGCGCAAAGCAGCAGCAGGAAGCCCAGCAGCGCGATCACCGCAGTGTTGCTCGCGACCGGCCGGAGCCTCTCGCGCAAATGCCCGGCGGCGAGGAAGGCGGCCACGACGAGCGCGGCGAGCACGTTGTCGAGCGCGGTGGAAATCGGGATGGAAAACCCGATCAGGGCGGCGGCAAAGGCGGCCGTCGCCAGCGCGCCGCCGCGCACCGTGGCGAGGCTCAATGCTTCCCCGCGTTGCCGGCGGCAGGTGCGCCGGACGCGCTGTCGTACTCGGGTACAAGCCGCCGCAGGACGCCGCGCACCTCGTCGTCTTCACGGCCGTCCGTGCCCTCCAGCCACTCCAGCACCGCCGCCAGCCACTGCGCCTCGACCTCGCGCGCGCGCGCGATGCGCAGCTTCGGATGCGGAGTCGCCAGCGTGTGCTCGCCGTCGGCGAGCACTTCCTCGTAAAGCTTCTCGCCGGGGCGCAGGCCGGTGAACACGATCCTCAGGTCGGCCTCGTTCAGGCCCGAGAGCCGGATCATGTCGCGCGCGAGGTCGACGATGCGCACGGGCTCGCCCATGTCGAGCACGAAGATCTCCCCGCCCCGTCCCATCGCCCCGGCCTGCAGCACGAGCTGCGCGGCCTCGGGGATGGACATGAAATAGCGCGTGATCTCCGGATGCGTGACCGTGACCGGGCCGCCCGCGGCGATCTGCTCGCGGAATTTGGGGATCACGCTGCCCGCGCTGCCCAGCACGTTGCCGAAGCGCACCATGACGAAACGCGTGCCCTGCGGCCGCTGCAGCGACTGGCAGACCATTTCCGCGAGCCGCTTGCTCGCGCCCATGACGTTGACCGGGTTGACCGCCTTGTCGGTGGAGATCAGCACGAACTTCTGCACGCCGTGGCGCATGGCCTCGGACGCCAGCACGTAGGTGCCGTAGACGTTGTTGCGCACCGCCTCCCAGGCGTTCTCCTGCTCCATGAGGGGCACGTGCTTGTACGCCGCGGCGTGGAAGATGACCTGCGGCCGGTGGCGCCCGAGCGCCTGCGCCACGCGGTGCGCATTCTTGGCGTCCCCCACCATGCAGGTGACCGGCACGTCGTGCCACCTCGCCTGGAATTCCTGCTCGACCTGGTAGAGCGCGTACTCGGACAGCTCGAACATCACCAGCCGTGCCGGGCGGTAGCGCGCGATCTGCCGGCACAGCTCGGCGCCTATCGAGCCGCCCGCGCCGGTCACCATGACGGTCCGGCCTTCGAGCAGCCCGGCGAGACCGGCGGCGTCGAGGCTCACCGGATCGCGCCCGAGCAGGTCGTCGAGCTCGACCTTGCGGATCTGCGACACCGTGACCTTGCCGCTCACGAGGTCGTCGAAGGACGGCACGGTCAGCATCTTCAGCCCCGCCGCCTGGCACACGCCGACCACGCGCCGGCGCACGTCGTGCGAGACGTCGGGCATGGCGAGGATCGCGTACCCGACGGCGAAACGCGCCGCCATCGAGGGCAGGTCGGCGATGCGTCCGAGCACGGTGGCGCCGAGGATCTGGCGCTTCTGCTTGGCGTCGTCGTCGTCGAGCAGGCCGATGACCCGCCATTCCGGGCTGCCGGACAGATCCTTCAGCAGCGACACCGCCGTGTCGCCGGCACCCAGCACGACGACCGGCTTGCCGTTGCGCGCGCCGAGCTTGCCGATGTCGCGCTCCTTCCAGGCCCGGTACAGCAGCCGGCTGCCGCCCATGAAGAACAGCAGCAGCAGCGGGTGCAGCACGAACACCGAGCGCGGCACCACGAAGGCCGGGCGCACCAGCACGAGCAGCGCCGGAAAGGCGATCGCCGCGATGCCCACGGCGACCAGGATCAGGCGCAGGTCGTGGATGCTGGCGTAGCGCCACAGGCCGCGGTACAGGCCGAACTTCCAGAAGCACAGCGCATCGAGGGCCACGACCCAGCCGACCGTGTGCCACATGGCCGGCAGGAAATCCGGCTGGATGTCGAAATTGAAGCGGAACCAGAACGCAGCCAGCCAGGCGGCGCCCGCCGCGAGGACGTCGTGCAGGAAGGCGGCGGCGGAACGCGGATTGATGTCGCGCATCGGATCAGCCGTTGCCCGCGGAGAATTTCTTCCAGCGCCGGTCGATCGCCCACATGGCGCAGGCGACCGCCGCCGCGAGGGCGGCCAGCAGCGTGCCGCTCTGCGTCGGCGTGCCGTGCAACGCGGCCATTGCCGCGATTGCGCAGGCGGCCATGAGCGCGTATTCCGCCAGCGCCGTGCGGCGGTGGCTCCAGCCGGCGAGGATCAGGCGCTGGTAGTAGTGCTGCCGGTGCGCCTGCCAGACGCGCTCACCGCGCGCCAGCCGGCGCGCCAGCGTGACGCTGGCGTCGGCGACGAAGGGCGCGAACACCGCGAGCGGAAACCACAGCGGCCAGAGCCCGCCGTGCCAGCCCGCCACGCCCACCGCACCCGCGAGAAAGCCGAGCGGGATCGATCCGACGTCGCCCATGAATATCCGCGCCGGCGGGAAATTGAAGACCAGGAAGCCGGCGGCCGCGCATGCCACCGAGGCAGCCAGCAAGGCGAGCACCGGCCCGCCGCCCTGCCATGCGGCCGCGGCACAGGCGCCGAAGCCGATCACGGCCATGCCGCCCGCGAGCCCGTCCGCGCCGTCCATGAAGTTGTAGAGATTGGTCATCCAGGCGATCGCCAGCCACAGCGCCGCCAGCAGCACGAGCGAGTCCGAGACGTCCGCGAGCCAGAGGAACAGGCCGGCGGCGATCAGGTGGACCAGCAGGCGCGCGCCCGCCGGCAGCGCGCGGCGGTCGTCGAGATACGACGCCAGTGCCAGCAGGCCGGCCGGCAGCAGCAGCGCGGGGCCGGGGCCCGGCCATGCGCGCGAGCAGGCCGTGGCCGCGACGATGCCCCCGACGATGGCGATGCCGCCAGTGCGCGGCACGGGCACCGCGTGCAGGGAACGCTCGTTGGGCTGATCGAGCGGCAGGGCGCGGCTGCGCACCAGGCCCGCCATGGCGGCGATGGAGACAATTCCGGCGACGAGCGGGGCGAGCAGGGATGCTGCGGAGGCGCCGGTTTCCATCGCGGCGATTATATAGAAGGACTGCGCGTTTCCGGCACTCTACGACGGCCGTGCAAGCTCAACGGGAACGGTACCAGGCCGCCGTCTGCGCCAGCGCCTCGGCCGGGGCTGCCGGCGGCCGCCAGCCGAGCGCGGATTTGATGGCCGAGATGTCGACCTGCAGCGACTGCGTGAGCCGCGCGGCCTGCTCGCGGCGACCCGCGACCGCGGCGAGGGCCGCGAGCAGGCATGGCGGAAACGGGAACAGCGCCGGACGGCGTCCGAGCGCGCGGGCGATGCCGCGCACGAGCTCCGGTGTGGACATGTCGTGGTCGTCGCTCACGAAGAAAGTCCGCCCCGCGGCGCCGGCATGCGTGACGCAGCATGCGATCGCATGCGCGAGGTTGCCGACATAGACCAGGCTGCGGCGGTTGTCGATGCTCGCGAGCGGCAGCGGCACGCCGCGATCCACGAGGCGCAGCAGCTGCAGGAAGTTCGCCTTCACGCCGGGACCATAGACCAGCGGCGGGCGCAGGATCGCGAGCTCCATGCCGGTCTCGGCCGCCAGCCCGCGCAGTGCCGTTTCGGCCTGCATCTTGGAACGGCCGTAGGCGTCCGCCGGCGCCAGCGCGTCGCGTTCCGTGAACGGCCGGCCGGCGGTCGACTCGCCGTTCACCTTGACCGAGCTCAGGAACACGAAGCGCCGCACGCCCGCGCGCGCCGCCTGGCGCGCGAGATTCCCGCTGCCCTGCACGTTCACGCGCTCGAAGAGCGGCGCGTCGGCGCCGGGCCGTCCGCGCATGACGTGCACGTGAGCGGCGAGGTGCACCACGGCTTCGCAGCCCGCGAGCGCAGCGGACCAGTCTGTGTCCGGCCCGATGTCGCCGACGGCGAATGCCGGACCCTGCGTGCCGGAAGGCGGCGTGCGCAGCGCGGCGCGCACGTCGTGCCCCTCCTGCTGCAGCAATGCCCGCAGCACGCTGCCGACGAAGCCGCCTGCGCCGGTCACGAGCACCGTCGTCATCGCGGCAGTCCGGCCGGCCGGGGGGACGCCGGCCGGCGCTTAGACGGGCAGGGACGCTTGTGGCACACTCGCTCCATGGTTCTGGATGGAATCACGAGCGCGCCCGCGTTGTCCATTCCCGTGTCGCCGGCGCCTGCCCGGCCCGGGCTTCCCGTTCCGCAGCCATCCGCTTGACCCCCGCAAGCCCGACATTCGACGCGCAGCCGGCCCGGGTCGCCGTCTCCATCGTCAGCCACGGGCACGGCACGCTGGTGACAGCGCTGCTCGCCGACCTGGCGGCGCATTGCGGCGATTCGATCAGCGTCGTCCTGACCCTGAACGTGCCCGAGCCGCTGGCGCCGGACGCCGCGCTGCCCTTCCCCGTCGCGCTCGTGCGCAACCCCGCGCCGAAGGGCTTCGGAGCGAACCACAACGCGGCGTTCAGGCAGTGCCGCGAAGCCTGCTTCTGCGTGCTGAATCCGGACGTGCGCCTGGGAGCGAACCCGTTCCCGCGGCTCATCGCGGAGCTCGCGCAGCCGCGCGTGGGCGTGGCCGCCCCCAGGATCGTCGATCCCGCGGGCCGCGTCGAAGACAGCGCGCGGCGCTTCCCGACGCCGGGCTTCATCCTGCGCAAGCTCGCCGGCACGGCCGCACACCTCGACCACGAGATCGGCAGGGAAGTGATCTCGCCCGACTGGGTGGCCGGCATGTTCATGCTGTTCCGCTCGGCCGTGTTCGCCGAGCTGCAGGGCTTCGACGAGCGCTATTTCCTGTACTACGAGGACGTCGATCTGTGCCGGCGCCTGCGCGCGCGCGGCTACGACGTGCGCCTCGTGCCCTCGGTCAGCGCCACGCACGACGCGCGCCGCGAGAGCCGGCGCAGCCTGCGCCACCTGCGCTGGCATGCCGCGAGCATGCTGCGCTACTTCGTGACACGGAAGGCGTGATGCTGGTTTCCGTCGTCATACCGACTTTCAACGCAGCCGGAACGCTGCGCGCCTGCCTCGACAGCCTGCTCGCCCAAACCTGGCGGGACATGGAAGTCATCGTGGTCGACGGCGGGTCGACCGACGGCACTCGGGAGATCATCGAAGCCTTTTCGCCGCGCGTGGCCGCCTGGTCGTCGGAGCCGGACCGCGGCATCTATGATGCAGCCAACAAGGGAATCGCCCGTGCCCGCGGTGAATGGATATACATCCTCGGCGCGGACGACCGCCTTTTCGACGCGACGGCCCTGGAACGCATGGCCCCGCACTTGCGCGAGGCGGCGGCGGAGGCCGGGATCGTCTACGGCCGGGTCTCGATGGTCGACGGCAACGACGAAACCCTCACAGTCATCGGCGCCGCCTGGCCGGTGACTCGCAAGCGGCTGGACTCCTACATGAGCCTTCCGCACCAGGGCGCCTTTCACCGCGCGAGCCTGTTCCGCGACCATGGCGGATTCGACCTTGCCTATCGCACGGGAGCGGACTATGAATTCATGCTGCGCGTGCTGGCACGCGGCGAAGCTGTCTTCGTGCCCGACGTCGTCGTGGCCCGCTGCCGCATCGGCGGGAAAAGCAGCAGCGCTCCGCGGCACATGCTGCTGCTGCGCGAATGGCGCCGCGCCCAGCGCCAGCACGGTCTTGCCAACCCCACGTTGCGCTGGCTCGTCGCGTATTGGGGAGCCCTGCTGCAAAGGGCGATTTACGCGCTGGTCGGCGCCAGGGCCGGCGCGCGCATTTTCGATTTCGTCCGCGCGATGCTGGGCAAGCCGCCGTACTGGTCGCGCCTGCGATAGCGGCGGCTAGTAGCGGTCCAGCCAGCGTCGCAGCATTTGCAGGCGGTGCTCGGGAAACGCGCGGACCGCAATCGCCCTGACTCCCGGAAGGCGGTAAGCCGCCCGCATCCAGTCCTGCGCGTATCCTTTCAGGTACTGGAACATCACAGGGAGCCGCGGCCGGAAAGCGCTGCGGTAGGCGTCGAAGCCCGCGGCGGCATGCGCCGGAATCGCCGCGGCCTGCCGTACCTGCAGGTAGTCCCGCGCATAGGAAAACGTTCCCATGTCCATCTTCTCTGCGCGAGCCCGATGGCGCTCGACCGCGGCCGGACCGGATCGCAACGCGGCGAAGAAGTCGCACCACTGCGTCGCGTCGGCGTCCCACGGAAGCAGCCAGCTCAGTCCGCGGCCCGCGAGCCGGTCGCGGAAGGCGCCGAGGTGCGTCGCCGCCACCGGCAATCCCGCCTGGAACGCGGCGCTGAGCGTATAGCTGTATGTCTCCGGCCACCTGGCCGGGAACCAGGCGACGTCAGGCGCGAGCGAGGCCAGCAAGCCGGGCAGATCCTGATCACGGTATTCGCCGTGCACGATCAGGCGGCCGGCGGCCCCCGAAAGGCTGCGGTAGGCATATCCGATCAAATGGAATTCCAGGGGAAGGCCTCTCGATGCGGCGTCCTGCGCGGCGGCTTCGAGCAGGTCGGCCCCCTTGATGGCGTTCAGCGAGCCCAGCACGGCGATTTTCAGGTTCCCGCCGCGGGACGACCACACCGGGTCCCGCGAAGCCGCCGGAACGGGTGCCTCGGGATGCGGGGCCAGGACAATGTGCGCGCCGGGGAAATGCCTGCGCATTGCCTGCCCGACGCCCGGCGCCGGCACGAAGACGCGCGCGGCGCCCTCCACGAAGATTCTCTGCCGCGCCCGCCAATCCCGGATGGATTCGCGGCCGGCGGCCGGGCGAATCCGCAGGCACGCATCGCAACCTGCCTCGTCGGGTTCGCCGCAGTATTGGAAATGCCGATCCGTGAGCGTGATCTGCGGGCAATAGCTGTAGTAATCGTGGACGGTGAAATCGTAGGGAACGTCCAGCGCCGCGGGAAGCTCCAGCGGGCGCGGCCCCAGCCTCAGCGCATGATGGAAGTGGATGCCGCCGACGCCGCAGGCGCGCAGGAACGCCGCCAGCGCGGAAAACTCCTCCGGCATCCGGAAATAGTGCGCCCCGCCTGCAGATCCGCTGACTTTCAGCAGGCCGCCGCGATTGGGCGCGAGCCGCAGGAAGGTCGCCTGGCCGTGCAGGAGCTTTTCGAGGTCTGCGACATGCCTGGCCACCCCGCCGCCGAGGCCGGGCTCGACCTGCAGCACGACGGATCGACCGGACGCTGCCGCGCCCGAAGCCATCGCCGGAGCCGTGCCGCCACGCGAGGCGTTCCGGTCGCCGGTCATTTGCCGAAGTACTTGCGGAGCACGCGCTCCAGGTAGGCGCCGGAATAGTCGAGCACGCTTGTCGCCGGCAGCTCGCGCAGTTCCGGACAGGAAATCTCGTAGTGCGCCCCCTTGTCCAGCAACTCGTATCGGGCCGGCTTGCCGACGATGTCCTGCATTACGCGCACGAACTCGAGGACAGGAAAGGATCGCAATGCGATGTTGATGCACCGATTCACCTTCCTGCGGTTGCCGATGAATACCGATGCAATCCTGACAACGTCGTCGACGTCGACGGGATACCGGGTCGCATTGGCCCACACCTGGAATTTTTCTTCCGCGGAGATTCTTGCGTACAGGAACTGGGCCAGTGTCGCCCCCCTGTGTCCCGATCCTATGACCAGCGGCAGGCGGAATACCAGCCATTCTCCAGGCATCTGCGCGATCGCATCTTCCATCGCGAGCTTGTGCTTCACGTAAGGCGTATCCTTGCGGTCCGGATCCTCCACGCTGCAAGTACTGAAGTACACCAGCAGCGCATCCGGATGCCCGGCGCGGGCGGCTTCCAGCAAAGACCGCTCGCGGGCAAAGGCAAGCGGGTCCGTTTCGAGGGAATCGGAAACCCCCGAGGCAAATACCAGCGTGCCTGCATCTTGCGCATAGCGCGCAAAAGCCCTGGCCATCATGCCGTCTCCGACGACCATCGCGTGCCTATCCCGCCCGGCGCATGCCGGAAGGACCGACCATGGCCGTGCCGCCGGCCACCACCTGGAAAATCTTCTTCAGGTAGCGCAGCCGGTCGATCGGCTTCTTCGGCATCCTGAACCCGGAAAGGCTGCGCCACAGCGAGGGATCGAGGCCTTCCACGCGCCTGCCCGCCGCTTCCAGGGCCGCCAGATAAGGTGCATAGATGAAATTCCTGATCTCGGGCGTGAGCCGAACGCGGTACTCATGCAAGCCGCTGTCGTAGACATGTCCTGCAATCCTGCGTAGTCCGTGGAAATGGAAGAACACGAGCTTCTCGCCCGTCACGCTCACGGCGTCGCCTTCGCGGGCGACATCCATGGACTCCAGGCTCCACGGCCCGAGGTTCACACCCTTGTCCGGCAAGGCGACGCTGCCGCGGAACATGTCGGGCACCCGGTCGAGATATTTCTGGTCCGCGAACCTGTCGCCCTCGACATTGAGCACGCACCATTCGAGACAGCGCTCCCGCCACCATTCCACGAACCGCCTTCCTTCGCCGCCGGAGGCCGCGCTGACCCAGCCAGCGTTGAACAGGCCGTATTGGATCCTGTCCGCCACGCTCTCGGGAAACCGGTGTGGCGTGAGAAGCACGGACGCATCGGCGTAACGATCGAAGAGTGTCGCGGGATCGGAAAACAGGTACAGATCGGAATCGAGATACGTCACCCTGCCCAGGTGCGCATGCGTGTCCAGCATGTAGCGCATGAGGACCGGCTTGCACGTGAAATAGTATTCCGCCGGCAGCCGGGCACCACGAACCGCCTTCAGCGAAGGATCGTAGCCCTCGAGCTCGTCGAGGGAGACCAGCCTCGCCGCGTCGAGCGACATCCTGGCAAGCATGTCGCGGGTCGCTTCGTCGAGGCACAGGACGACCAGCATGCTGCCGGGCCGATGCCGCTGCAGAGAAGCATGCAGCGCGAGCCCGCGGGTAAGGTAGTTCTTGTCGAAAAGCGTGCAATAGCAGTGCACGGATTCAGGCTGCGCCCGTTTCTGGCCCGGATCCGGATTCATGTACCCGCCGGCCGCCGTGCTTCCATGTAGAGCGAATCCGGCTTGCGTTCCCTGCCTTCCGCGACCTCGAGGCGGAAGTCCGCAAAGCCGGGAATTGCGCTTTCCCCCGCGCCGCAGCGGCGCGCGTCCGCAAATCCGGTTTCCTGCAGCAGCTTCGCCAGGGAATGACGATCGTACATCCAGTGATGGATCTCGCCGCTGCGCCGGAACAGGCCTTCCCGCACGGCAGCGCTTCCGCGTTTTCCAAGCACCAGGAAGGCGAAACCACGCACGATGGTCTCGCGCAGCGACGACGCCTGCAAGCTCAGGCGCCGCATGACGCGCCAGGCCAACGGCTGCTCCTCTGGAGGCAAAGCACGGCCCTCGTCCCCCACCCTTGCGGCCACGAAACGGGCCATGTCGCCTTCGAGCCGGCCTGCCAGGAACCGCTTCATCTGTCCACCGGGGTTATTGCGGGCAACCTGATCGTACAGCTCGAGCAACATCCACTCGTACCGGCTTTCGTCTTCGCGCCTGCCGGCGAGCGCGCCTTCCAGGCACTGCAGGTAAAGCCGGGCGATGGTTTCGAGGTCGGGCACCACGATCCTGATGATGCCGCCCGGCTTCAGTATGCGGCGGCAATCCCGGAGCAGCCTTTCCGCTCCTGAAGAGTCGAAATGCTCGAGCACATGCGAGCCGTAGACGGCGTCGAAACTGCCCTCGTCGAAAGGAAAGTGCGTCTCGAGGTCGTGTGCGATCACGCTGGGCGAAGCCGGCAATCCGTCGAGGTTCACCCAGGCGGAGTGAAAGGTCGTGCCGCAACCGAAGTTCAGAAGGCGCAGAGACGATGCGCTCAAATGAGCCATTCGATCTTCGCCGCGATGTGTCCGGTGTAGTCGATGCAGTTAAGCAGCGCCTTCAGAGTAGGTCCGGCCGCGCATCCGTCGATGGGCTCCACCTTTTTCATCACCGCCTTCCCATCAATGTTCGCCGAACCCTGCTTCCAATTCGCCTCCATAACGGCGGAGTAGAAAAAATGTTGTTCTGCGTATAGGCATCGGCACGCTCGTCACGGATGACGAACGGCGGATGCTTGAGCGGAAACGTCATTTCCGACGTCGCCAACGACGCCAAAGCGCTGTCGTTTTGCACGGTATGGGTCGCCAATTCACCGAAACCTATGTTGGTCACGAGATTCGCGTTCGGCAACACCGTCAGGCCGTTCTGGATCCAGGCGGAGTACATCCAGCGATAGGCCCACGAAGTATTGCGTTCTCCGTGAGTCGCATCGAAGATCTGCGTCCAGCAATCCACGGCACGCGCATCGCCGAGGATGTCCATGAGCCACCCACCCTGACGCAATTCCTGCCATGCCGTCATGCGATGATCGTACAACTGCCATGCTCTACGCCATGTCGCCCAGCCCCAGATATGGGTGTAGCGGGAATAATAGTAACTGTAAGCCGCGCGCGGTGTACCGGACTGGAAGTTGTTCCCGGAGACCATCATGATGCGCTCGTCCTGCCCATAGCGTTCGAGCAGCTCTTTCGTAAAGCGAAAGAAGCTCGGATGGGCGACGCAGTCGTCCTCGAGGATTATCCCTGCCTCGACCTGGCTGAAGAACCATGTAATGGCCTCGCTAACCGCGATCTTGCAACCAAGGTTGCGGTCGCGGAACAAGGTCTGGACGTCACACGACCAATCGATCCGATTCGCCAGATTCCGTACTTCGCGGACCTTTTCTGCCTCACCGGCGCGTCCAGGGCGGGCTCCATCCACCGCAAAAAAAACTCGCGTGGGCCGGACCGCGCGCATGGATTCGATGACCTCCGCGGCAGTGTCGGGACGATTGAATGCCAGGATCAGGACCGGCGGGCAACTGTCAACGACCTGACCGAAGGCCATGGCTTCCGCGGGGGCAGATGTCGTCCTGTTCATGTCTCAGCTTCCGGTCTCGCCGGCCCCATCCCCGTAGATGCAGGTGTTCATCGTCTTGGCATGGAGCCGGTATCCCTTTTCGGACAGGAATTCATGGATCGGCTGACCGGGAAGCGATTCAAGGCTCGAACCGAGGTTTTCGATCAGCAGATAGGTTGGGCGGTATCGCGTCCAGTCATTCGACCGGATGACTTGCAGGTCGAAGCCTTCAGCATCGATCGACATGAAATCGATTTGGCGTCCCCGTTCGAGGTAGCGGTCGAGCAAATCGCTCAAACGGAAAACCGTAACCTGCCTTCGATTCACGATCTTGTAGCGCGTGGAACGCTCGCGGGTGACAGCAAGCCCGGCATCGAAAGTGTTCAGTGCCGGTTCGTCGAATTCGATGTAAGTCAGCGTCCCGGGTTGGTCCGATACACCCGCCTGCACGTTGATGTCCCGGGGACGCTCCTTCAGGAACAGGGCCATCGCCTTAGGATTGGGCTCGATGTTGATGCCATGCCAGCCCTTTTGGTAAAAAACATAGGTGTTGGAAAACCTGCGCGGATGATGCGCGCCGACATCCACGTAGAATCCAGCTGACGCTCCCTCGAACAACCGCTGCAGGATGACATCCTCCCCCTCCTGGGAAAAGTGCCACGCCGCTCCCTCGTACAAATACGTACCGATGCGCGTCAATAGACGTTCCGGCACCAATCGGATGACACGTCGAAGGCAGCGCCTTAACACTTCTCAAACCACTTTCCCGGAAACTGTGCGGATGTCGGGAGAGGCGACGATCCCGGGCAGTTGTATGACTTCGTCAACCCGCTCTATTACGTCTTTGTCGTGAGTCGAGAAGATCACGATCTTTGTCCTGAATATATCGATGATGTTGTCCACGACCCTGTCTCGAACATCGACGTCCAGCCCCGTCGTGCTTTCGTCGAGCAACAGCACATCCGGATGCCTTACCAACCCCCTGGCAATCGCGATTCGCTGGCGTTGCCCGCCGGAAAGATTGGAGCCATGGAAACTCAGTCGCGTTTCGTACCCATGTTCCAGACTGTCGATGTATTCATCTATGCAGACTGCTTTGCATGCCTTTCGAATATCTTCCTCCGTTGCCGTGCTTCCAAAACGGATATTGTTGGCGACAGAATCGTTGAGAATCGCAACCTGCTGGCTGATGAGAGCAATTTTCGAGCGAACCATCCGGCTGTCCAGCTCCCCGACGGGGATCTCATTGACGAGAATCACGCCGGAATCCGACTCGTAGAAACCGAGGAGTAGATCGAAAACGGTTGATTTTCCGCTGCCTGAGGGTCCGATGATTGCGTAACTCTTCCCGGCGCAAATTTTCACGTTGAACCGGCGAAGGACGGGGCGGGAAGCCGTATAGCAAAAACTTACATCTGAAAACTGGATGAGCTGCACATTCCCGGCCGGACTCTTGCCATGACGAAATCCAGCTGGCCCGGATTCCTCCAGCAGGACCGTGACGTCAGACGCCGCTCGCAGGTCCGACGATAGCTTGATGAGCAGAGAGAGTACTTGTCCGGCAGCCGGGAAAAATCGCAACAAGCATGCGATCGCGGTCACCAATAACGCAATCTTCGAGACGTCCTTGAAGTCCAGATAACCGGCCGCCGTAACAGCAGAGGCGCATACCAGAAGCACGATTGCGGGGAACACTTTTGACGCGAAACTCAAGATTTCGAGCCTGGCATTGGTTCCCGTATAGCGGTATATGATTTCTGTGTATCGCGATACGACGAAAGATTCCGCCGATAGCGCTCTGATGGAGCGTAATCCATTGAGAGCGTCGAGAAATACGGAATGCGCGGCCTTTGCCTCCGTCAGTTGTCTGGCGCTCAACTGCTGGATCCTGGCCAGTGAGCTGCGCATCGTTATCATCACGATGACGAGAAAGGCGATCACCCCGATGCCGAGCCATGAGGAAATATAGAGCAGGGCGGCAAAATAAACGCCAGACAAGAGCACCGTGGCAACCAGTTGATTGACGGAAATCATCATCGCGCCTGCCCTGGCTGTCTCGTCCCCCGCCAAGCTGATGAAGTATCCGGCCGACCTCGAATCTATCTCGCGGAAGCTCATATCGCTTACGACCCTTGAAAATGCCCCCGATGAAAGATCCGCCTGGATCTTCTTTCCGGTCGTAATGGATGTCACCTGGTTTAAGAACTGTGTGATCAACCGGAGGGTAAAAGCCGCGGCAAAAAACAGCAGATATGCCGATAGCGTCGGTTTCACACCCGTCCAGTCCCAAGGTCGAATCCAAGCGCTGTCGGAAGAGATTTCCTTGCCGGTAGCGGCAAGGGTCAGCGGCATGACGCTCGCAATCGCGAGCAGGTCCAGCAATACCGATACTGCCGCAAGCGCAAAGTTCGCGAGTACGACCGGATGGCGATCGACGGAAAAACGAAGTAGCTTCCACAGGTATTCCAACCCTGTGAGAGGATGAATCGGTAGCTTTTCCGGCGTCATTTCGCCAGTCTGGACCGCAACCGGCCGGGAAGGGCTCGAAGAAACGAGCCGGGTGACCCCACGAATTGCTTCAGATTCCTGGAGATTATTTCCCTCAGTGCAACTCGTTTTGAATATCCGGCATAAAGTGGGGCATAGAGCACGCTGCGTATCGGATTGTAGACATTCACGTACCGCCTTACCGAATTCGCGTCCTCGTAGAACTCGGAGGCGTCCTCGTTGCCACCGCGAAATTCCGCCATATGCCAGAGATCATCGATCTCCTTCGTCCACCCACGGTAAGTATGAGAGATTTCAACGATTCCATAGCGGCTGAACAGCTGATTGAGACTTCTGTGGGTGAACAAGGAATAATGCGCACTGTTCATCCAGAGCTTCGATAGATTGGAACGATTTTCATAATAGGTTGGTATTGCCGTAAAGATCCGCCCCCCGGGATTCAAAACCCGGACTATGAAGCGCATTATGGAATGGAGGTCGGAGAAGTGTTCAAAAGCATGATTGGTGTAAACAAGATCCACCTTGCTCTTTAGATGGAATCTGTCATCCGCCAGACCATGCGAAACATTCGGCAACTTCAACTCGCGTGAAGCAAACTCGGCCTGGCGGCTGTCTGGCTCGACCCCGAACACCTCCCAGCCTTTCTTGTAAAACTGAAGAAGTCCTCCACCCAGCCCGCAACCAATCTCCAATACCCTGCCGGTTTCCCGACCGCTTTGGGCGATTGCATGTTCGACTTTTTCCCGGAAATACCAGTCGGAAAACCGGGCGTATTTTTCGGCATCCTGATGAACCTCCGGAGGATGATACTTGTCACTTGCGTAAAAGTCGGCCAGAGCTGCGGCCGACGGCCGCGGATTCTGATGCACAAAACCACACGTCGAACAGGCAACCCACCGGCTTCGCGAAAGGCCCGCGTACAGATCGCCATACTTCCTGATATGAAGATCAGTGGAAGTGATTTTCAGCGGGAGGAAAGATTCGTCCCGCCCGCAAACGGGGCACGGAACAAGCTGGAGCTCGGGGATGTCTGCACTAGAGGTAGTTGGCATATATTCCAGGCTCGGATTCCGCGATTTTCTTCAACTCTGGCGTCATCACGCCAAAACGCGCCTTGGGGTACGAACCGCCAAACAAGCTGTTACTGAATTGCAGCTGAAGCATCAGCCGGTCCCCTCGCTCAACAACCTTGCCTTTGTGCAACCCCCTCGTGTCTTCCACGATCAACGTCCCCGCCGGGGCATGGAATTCTATGATCCTGTCCTTTTCATAGAACGTGGAAACTTCTTCATCGGTCAGTCTTGCATACCCCTTTTTGAGCAATTGCCGCGGAATACCACCCGTGCGATGGGAGCCTCGCACGAAACAGTGGGGACCGCTTTGCGGACCCACGTCAGTAAGGTAGAAGAAGAACTTCAACCAGCGGATCCGATCCATGTCGAAATGGAAGAACTGAGCGGCGTCACTGTCGGGTTCGTGCGAAAAGGCTGTATGCCACCACATGTTCGTGACATCCGCCACCGGCCGCGAGCCGAGGTAGGCTTGCGCAAGCGCCAAAATCGATGTATCCGACATCAACCGTTGTACATCCACGTTGTTGATGACGTCTTCGGGCAGAAAATCGTACCGGACACCCTCCGGCTTGTGGCGGTTATAAATGCCCATTCGCGAGGCTGCAGCCCCGACGTTCTTGCCTGCTCGTATCCTGCTCGGAGTGGCAAGCGCAAACCCCATCAATCTCTCATGTACCTCCGCTGGCAATACCTTCTCGAATACGAGATAACCATCCGCATCGAGGCGGGACTTCACTTGCTTCAGTTCGGCATCGGAGAAACTTCCCAGAATGCCTTTTTCCGGAGGTAAAGTGCATTTGCCGTTTATTGCCCCTACTATTCCGGAGAGCATGTCGTTCGACACCCCGCCGGTTGTACAAAACAGCCCGATCATTCCTTGATATCCCGCTGCGGGAGTGCGGCCCGAGAACAGATACGCCACGCAGCCGTACATCAGCCGCAGACTCTCGAAAACGAAGCGTGTTATCCGATTGCTTTTCCAGCTCATGTGACGGTCTCTTTGCCCCGGAACCTGAGGAATTTCATTTGCCGGCAAAGCAGTGATTGCCTGTTTTGATGGATCATGTCAGGGTTATTCTTCAGCCATAGCCAGCAGCCGTCGTGCCAGGGGCCCAGATTCATTCCGCCTGTCATCTGTACCATACAACGCCACACCGATCCTCCCGAGTGCCCTACGAAGTGCCCTGTCTTCGGCATCAAGCGCCCCCGGTTGAGCAGGCGGAACATCGCAAAGCTCCAGGGGCGTGACGGCGCCCGTAGATAACAGAGCGTTGATCTGGAGGCGCGCGGCAAGCAATGCTGCGCGGCGGCGACAATCCCTTTTCTCGACATAGAGGCCATCCATGGTCTTTCGGAACCGGTGCCAGGCCCGGCGCGCAATGCCTAGCGAACCCTCCATGTGTCGATAGCTGTCCGAAATATCAATCAACCCCTGCCCGTACTCAACCGCCAGCCAGCGAAAGACGTTCCTAGATCGTTCTATGCTCCATCCCTTCTGCAACGCCTCTTCGATACAACGGAAATAACTTTCACGCGTTTCCCCGATGTAGTTCAGGTCCCCTGGATAGAAGAAGAGCTCGGGCGAATACGCCACGACCGGCAAGCCCAGCAACGCCATCTCCTTTCCCGCACTGGACCAGGCGTTCAGGATCACATCGGCGTGGTTGGCCAGGTCATAGAGGGAAATTCCGTCTGAGGGCCAATTCACCCGCACGTTCGGAGGAAGGTTTTCCAGGACCTTCATCAGGATCTCAGCATTTTGGGAAAGGGTGCCCTCCCTCCTGTTCGGAAATTCCCGTGGATGGACACGCACGAGAAGAAAGAGATCGGAACGCTCTGAAACGTACTCCAAGAGAGCGTCAATCCATTCCCGCTGCGTCGGAAACAAGGCGTTTTCCACCGGTTGCAAGGCACCGACTGTTTCGGCAGCGAACCGTTCATCGGGACTGCTCATCGCAGCGACCAGAAGCTGTTGATCCTTACGGACGCCAAATCGTGACCTGACGTCGAGAGTGTGCCGCCCCGCCGCCGTGGAATAGCTATATATGCTCCTGCCACTAAACAGAACCAGAAAGTGCTGCGTGATCTGGTCGATCATGCTCGCAGAACAAGGCTGGGATTTGAGCCGCGACCATTGCTCGATCAGGTTTTTTATAAAATGAAGCGTGTGGTCGCGCCCAATCATCAGAGTCTGTAGGCGTCGTGACAGGTTCCCGCCCGCGTGCAGGAAATAAGAGGTGGCCCCACGCTTCTGTGCAATATGGGAAAAGACTCGGGTCACCGCATAAAGCGAGTTGTAGGTTACGACCCTGTCCGGTTTTTCCCTCTCCAGTATTCTGCGTCCCGCAAAAAACGCGACCAGCGCTCCCCGCAGTAGAGCCTTGTACTCGAGCCACTCTTCCTTGTCGAGGTTCGTGTTGCCTTTCTTCTTGCGCAGGATCAATTCGTACAGTGCGTACCGCCCAACCGGAATGCCATCGATCTCCAAGCCCAGAAAAGTGAACTCATTAACGTTCCTAAGGATGTCCTCGATTTCAAGCACGTCCTGCTTTTGCAGCATCTCTGCGAGATCGTAGCCGATAAGCCCGAGTTTCTTCTTCAACAACTGCTTGCGCGCCGTACATTGCGTGCAGACCTGCCGACGCTTTTCCAATGGGTCACGATAATCAACCCCGGTCGAACTCATGACTACGCACTGAGCATCGAGCATTCCGCCGCAGGTGACATAGGTCACTTCGTGGCCCGATTGCTGTAACGATTCCGCAACCAACCCCTCCGGGAAAGCGTGGATCCAGATTGCAGAGTGGGGCGAGAAGAAGACGATCTTCAATGCCACTAGCCCAGCAGATCCCAATCCAGGGGCGTGCCGGGCTTCACGTCCCGGGCAGCTTTGCGTCCCAAGAACACGTCCAGGTATTTGGTCGGCAGTCCCAAGCCCGGCCGGATCGAGCGCACATTCTCCCGCGTGAAGACTTCACCGGCCCTGATGTCCCGGGTGACGTACAGGGAACGCCGGAACTGTAGCGATTTGATTTCGGCTTTTGTGGGACCGTAGCTCACCTGACCCAGCGCCAGCCAAGCGCGTTCGGTCTCTTCGACAAGCCGCGTCATCTCCTCCGGTTCCATTGAGAACGCGCTGTCTACCCCCCCATCTGCCCGATTCAGCGTGAAGTGCTTCTCGATGACAGTGGCTCCCAAGGCAACGCTCGCGACGGAAACACCAACGCCCATCGTATGGTCCGAAAGACCCACTTCACAGTCGAACAACTTGCGCATGTGGGGAATGGTCGAGATATTGGTGTTTTCCGGGGTAGCCGGATATGTGCTCGTGCATTTGAGCAGAATCAGGCCCCTGCAGCCCGCGCTGCGGGCTGCTTCCACCGTCTCGCCAAGCTCGGCGGCCGTTGCCATGCCGGTGGATATGATCATCGGTTTTCCGGTCGCGGCGACCTTACGGATCAATTGAACGTCGGTGTTCTCGAAGGATGCGATCTTGTAGCAGGGAACGTTCAGTCTCTCCAGAAATTCAACTGCAGTATCGTCGAAAGGTGTACTGAACGGGATCATGCCAAGCTCGCGTGCTCGCATGAATATCGGCTCGTGCCATTCCCACGGGGTATGGGCCTCGCCGTACAGTTTGTACAAGGAATTCCCGGCCCATAGGTTCTCGGAGTCGCTGATGTGGAACTCGCGCTTGTCCAGATCGAGCGTCATCGTGTCGGCGGTATAAGTCTGGATCTTGAGTCCATGCGCTCCCGCTCGTGCAGCAGCCTCCACGATCTCGATCGCCCTTGCCAACGACTGATTGTGGTTGCCCGACATCTCGGCGATCACGAAGGGGGGCTGGCCGAGCCCGATCTTTCGTCCCGAGATAGCTATCGTGCGTTCATCCACGTTCCCAACTCCTTCGCAAGAAGATCGCCAAAGTGCCCCAGGTGAGGAATCGTGAACCGAGCATCCGCGGACTTAGCCGCCTTGACTGCGCGATAACCTCCGGTAAGCACGCGCACGGTAGCGACACCCAATGAATTCAGATTCACGAAATCCTTCGCAGGATTGTCACCTATATAAATCATGTCCTCCCATTCGCAACGCTCGCGTAGGCGAATGCGTTCAAAACAGTATGTCGAAGGTTTCTCATGACGAACTCCATACCGGTGCGTGATGAAAATGTGGCGAAATCGTCGCTCGATCCGGAGCCCTTCGACCTTCTTTTGCTGGACCACTTTGTGCCCGTCCGTGACGATGTATAGAGGATATCGGGACAATGTAGGCAGCAGAGTCCGTGCTTCCCTGTAAAGATGAAGACGCGGCTGGTGATTCCTATAGACCCGAATGCACTCCTGCACGAGGCTGTTGCTGTATCGGCCTGAATTTTCGAGCCAGCGGTCGAACACGGCTCCGCGCCCCTCGTGCTCCAGGGTGTCGAGCATGAACCTGATGGACGCTGCCTTATTCCACCCGAAACGCGCCGCACCAAACGATGCAACCGCTCGAAAACCGCTTTCGACATAGGTCCTTTCGTCATAAAGGGTGTCGTCCAGATCAAAAATGATGACCATGAACAATGACGTCGGCGGGAACGCGGATTTGCCTCAGCTCACCGGAGATCCGTTCAAACGGATATTCGGCGAGGTCGGCACCCTGAGCTTCAAGCAGGCTCCAGTAGAAAACATCCAATCCGGCGGCAATCGAAGCCGTGGACGCCCCGCCGAACCTGGAATTACATTCGATCACATGGATCTGATTCGCCCCATCGATAAACAGTTGCATGACCACCGGCCCCCGCAACTGCAATGCCTCGAGGATGCCTGTAGCTTCAGCTTCGACTTTCTCGTTCCGGAAAGTGGTGGTTATCTGCGACTCGCCGTTGACCACACGATCGCGCCTGCGCAATATCACGCCTTTGACTTTCCCGCGCCGGTCCAGCCACGCGTCAACACTTACTTCGTTGCCGGAGACGAACGGTTGGTAGATCGGATGCTCAAGGATTCTGGCGTGCTCCAGTGCGGCTCCGCGGGAAAGGTTCAGCCCCATTTTGCGGGAGCCGGCACCATAGCGTTCCTTGACCACGTAGGTCGGCGCATCGATTTCACCGATCTCGATGCTGGCCGGAATAAAAGGCAAGCCGTGTTTTTTGCCGAACCCTGAAAATTCAAGCTTGTCCAGACAAACCGAAATGCTTGACTCGGGTGAAACTACGATGCTGATGCCGGCTTCTGCAAAACGCGGTTGGTACCTCGCCCAAAACAGCAATTCCCCATCCCTTGTCGGCACGATCGTTCGGACTCCGCGCTCCTTGCATCCCGCCATCAAAAATTCGCACTCTCTGTCTATTGTCCTCGGCATTTTCCAAAAGGAATCTGCAGCGAAAAACGTCAATGCCTCTTCATTCATGTCGCCCGCAATCACCTGGATCGTTGGATGCAGCTTGCGAGTGGCATTCTGAACTGCTCGTATCAATGGCACCTTGCTTGAAGCACTGGTTACAAGAACGTGACCGAAATCATGCTTCTGCATGATTTCCCGCCTCTCTTGGGGACTTTTTAACTGTCTGGACATCGACCTATCTGGCGTACGAACTCAGGCAACCATGAAGAAACGAGTCCATTGGCACGCCTTTGATTCGCACATGCTGCTTCAGCACTCCTTCACGGCGGAAGCCCGTCGATTCAAGAACTGAAATGTACCGTTCTCGGATTGCATATGTTTCAGTGCATAAACGATTGAGTCCAAGATCTTCAAACGCCAAAGACTTCATCAGTCGTAGAAATGCAGGAAAATATCGAAGAAAATCGTCCTCCGTTGCTGACAGCTCAGTTCTCAGAAGAAACGAAACCTCTGCGCGACGATGTTCCCATGCGATATGAACCAAGCCGCCGTAACCAATCAGATCTTGTTTTTCATAGTAAGAAAGCAGGATGTTTTTAGGTTCTGACACGCGCATGTCCGGCCAGACATTGGTCTGGTAGTAAGCTCGCTGCTGCTCTGGTGAAATTAGATTCGATTGCCTCAAAAACTCTATCTGGGCATTTCGCCATTGCCGAATTAATTCAATATGCGATGGCTGCACGGCTTCCACGTAAAAGCTACCGGCCTCCAGGCGAGACTTTGGCATGCACTCATACTTGGCAATTTCCGGATCACTCATCACGCCGCCATGCCTCCTACTTAGTTATATAAACCTTCAATCAATGACCAAGTAAGACATCAATGGGTTGGATGGATCGCGACGGATTGCATATTTCGTCAACCCAAGCACCTCCCTGAGGGCGAGTGTTTCACCGGGAAATTCCCGGCAATTCAACTCGTCAAAAGCAAGGACGGAACCCCTGGTCAGGTGCGGCGTGATCGCCGCAAGACACTTCTTTGTCGGTTCGTACAAATCAAAATCAAAATAAACAAGTGCAACGATGGTCTCCGGATATCTTCCCAAATACTCGGGCAATGTCACCGTTGCGTCTCCTTGCACAAGCTCATACTTTTTCTTGTGCGGTATCGGAGAATTCTGTTCATGAAAATCCAAAATTTCTTCGAGATCGCCTGTCCATCCGTCCGTGACGGAATAGTCACCGTCACGGACTTTCCCTCCGTCTTTAGGACTGACGGAAGGAAATCCTGAGAAGGTGTCAAACCCGACAATCCGCCGGTTATAGTTAAACGGCTCGTGAATGCCGCGCAATGTTGAAAACAACGCCATGTTCTGTCCCCATCGAACGCCGAACTCCATGATCACTCCGTGGACCGGTACGATCATTTCGTACAGCATCTGCATGAAATTGATGCGTGACAACGCCTGCCGGGTGAGATACAACCCGAGGTTGTCGAGCAGTTCCTTGTCCGGAATGGGGGACTTCCTAAGGCTGCCGGCAAGCTGGTTCTTGTTCTCGACTTCTGCCGCGGTCGAACCTACCAGCGTCCGTATTTTTTTTTCCGCTTTCATGTTTTTTCTCCTCCCCGATCCGATGGAGTAAGGAATGCCGTCAAGTTTCTGCCGAATCCAAGATGAGCCAGTGCCCTGTAAAACGCATTTACATCGTCAGAGGGGTTGTCGCCGAGCATCAGGTCCAGCCGGATCCTGGCTTGGTGCGCAGCCGGTCCATTGCTGCGCTCCTGTACATAATTCGAACCGGTATGAGCGAGGAACCAGTCGATGGGAAAATCCGCGACGATTTCACGCGCTGCCCATCCTGTAGCTTCTGCCGTGCGCTTGAGGCTTTCACAGGAAAAATAGGCAAGATGGTCCGGAATCGCGATCCAGAAGCGCTCCGGGATGTCCCCTTTCGCAAGGAGCGACTCCTGATATGCGGACCCGTCATTGGGAACCGTCACGACGAGCACGCCTTTGGGATTGATGAGCTTACGCAGCGATTGCAATAGGACAACGGGATCGACCACATGCTCGAGGACATTGCTGAGCCAGACGACGTCATATCGCACGGCCCCGGCAATATGCCGATCGAGGATGGCGAACAAATCGCCTACATCGACGTTGGGCAGTAAATCCGGATTCATCGACTGGAGTCCGGCAACGCTGTGATCGATGCCCTTTACAGTCCATCCAGAATCGCGAAACCACGACAGCACAAACCCCTCGCCACAACCCACGTCCAGTAAAGTCCCGGGTTCAGCCACCTGCCGGATAGTATCCACCATGCTGGCCTTCTGGGAGATCTTCATCCTGATCCAGGACATTTCGTCGACGGAATAGGATTTGCGGTAGCTGCTTTTTTCCGACTGAAAATAGAGATCGGCGTAATAAGTCCTGAGCTCTTCCGGGGATGGCGGAACAGCGACCTGCAAGAAGCCGAGGGGATGCCTACGTAACCGAGGATCGTCAATCATCGTCTTTGTCATGTGCCGTTCCGGTCCCTGAGTACATTAAACAGTATCGATGCACGCTCCCAATCTGCCTCGGTATCGATGTCCTGGACTCGCCAGCGAGGAATATGCACAGGTGTGGAGTGTCGCTCGAACATCTTTTTCCCTGCGATCCATGCGTGCGGCCGCCCCCAGTAGAACTGAGCGGCATCGTGAAGGGCGACCGGCAGGTCCTGGGATCGGACGTGGAACTGTTCCGGCCAGAACATTTCGACGCCACCTTCCGGGAGTCGCTGGAAGGACCGGAAGATTGGCGCCGGAAAGTCCGTGACCGAGAATGCATATTCCCAGTTGCCCGATTCGAGGGCTTTCAACCCGGTGGCAAGGTCCTCGCTCCTCAGGAACGGCGCCGTGGCGTAAATGCAGCAGACGGCCGAGAGTGATTGGCCTCGGTCAAGAAACCACTGTGCGGCATGTGCTACCACCTCGGTGGTGCCCGTGTGGTCATCGGAAAGCTCGGCAGGACGGACAAAGGGAACCTCCGCCCCCCATTGGCTTGCGATGCGGGCGATCTCCTCGTCATTGGTGGAAACCACTATGCGCTCGAACAGACCTGACTTGACGGCCATATCGATGGACCAGGCAATCATGGGCTTCCCGCAGAAGAGCTTGACATTCTTCCGCGGGATTCTCTTGCTTCCGCCCCGCGCGGGAATGACGGCAATTCTCATCTGCCGAACGCCTCATGCAGGCAGGCCACGACGTCCAGCTGGGCCTGCTCGGTCAACCCGGGAAACATCGGCAGGCTCATTGCCCGCCCGTAATAGCCCTCCGCCGCCGGGAAATCGCCTGGGCGAAACCCAAGCCGGCGGTAGTAAGGCTGTGTATGGACGGGGATATAGTGGACATTCACGCCGATGCCGCTGGCGCGCAGCTTGCCAAACACTTCCAGCCGTGAAGCCTTCGTTCTCGCTGGATCGATGCAGACCGGATAGAGATGGTATGCAGAACGTCCGTCGGGATCCTGCCAGGGCAAAATGAGCGGCAGGTCCGCAAGCAACTCGCCATAGCGACGCGCGATTCGATGGCGAGCATCCACGAATTCGCCGATCCGGCCCATCTGGCTCTTACCCAGTGCCGCCTGCATGTCCGTCAGCCTGTAGTTATAGCCAAGGTCGGTTTGCTCGTAGTACCACGGACCGTGGGCCCTGGATTCCATCCTGCCCGGATCGCGCGTGATGCCGTGGCTTCGCAACTCGCGCATGCGATCCGCAAGCCTGGAATCGTTGGTCACCGCCATCCCGCCCTCTCCGGTGGTAACGATCTTGACCGGATGGAAGCTGAATACCGCCATGGAAGAAAACCGGCAATCCCCGATCGGAGCGCCTTTGTACTCGCCTCCGATGGCATGTGACGCGTCCTCCAGCACCGAGAATCCATATCGATGCGCCAGTTGCGCGATGCCTTCCAAGTCACAAGACTGGCCGGCAAAGTGGACGGGCATGACGACCTTTGGAAGAGTCCCGGACCTGCTTGCCCGTTCCAGCTTTTCCGCGAGCGCGGGAACCGACAGATTGTAAGTACGGGAATCGATGTCGACGAAATCGACATCCGCGCCGCAATACAAGGCGGCGTTGGCCGAGGCAACGAAGGTATTGGGCGAGGTCCACAACGTATCGCCCGGCCCAAGCCCGATGGCACGGCACGCAAGATGCAGCGCGGAGGTCGCACTGTTGACCGCCACGGCGTGGCCAGCCCAACAATGCCGTCGGACCGTCTCCTCGAAGCTCTCGACGACCGGCCCCTGCGTGAGCCAGTCGGAGCGAAGCACCTCGACGACCGCCGCAATGTCCGATTCGCTGATGTCCTGCCGGCCGTAGGGAATCATTTGGCGGCTGCCAGAAGAGCGCTTATCTCGCGAGGCGTCAGGAAGTGCGGGTTCGCCCCGGAGCTGTACTCGAACCCATCGTGAACCGCTTTCCCTGCCTCACCGAGCGCATTCGTCGAATGGTCCACCGGGTTCGAGAACTGGATGGTGGGCCGGATCACAAAGTGGTCCGTGAACTCCAGGGTCAGGTGCGAATCGTCCAGCGGGCACATGACTTCGTGAAGCTTCTCGCCGGGGCGGATTCCAATCACCCGCGTGGGCAAGCCGGGCGCCATGGATTCCGCCAGATCGACGATTCTTGCCGAAGGAATTTTTGGAACGAAGATTTCACCGCCATGCATGCGACCCGCCGCGCGGATCACGAACTCAACTCCCTGCGGCAGCGTGATCCAGAATCGCGTCATCCGCGGGTCGGTGATCGGCAACTCCCTGATGCCATCGGCGAGCAGCTTCAGGAAATATGGCACGACGGAGCCGCGCGATCCGACGACATTCCCATATCGAACGACGGCGAACCTTGTGCGACGGCCGCCGGCAATGTTGTTGGCCGCCACGAACAGCTTGTCGGACGCCAGCTTGGTGGCCCCGTAGAGGTTGATCGGGTTTGCTGCTTTATCCGTAGACAGCGCGATCACCTTCTCGACCCCGTTCGCGAGCGCCGCCTGGATCACGTTTTCAGCGCCGTGGACGTTCGTCTTGATGCATTCCATGGGGTTGTATTCGGCCGCCGGCACCTGCTTCAGCGCAGCGGCGTGAATCACGAAATCCACGCCATGCATCGCCTGCAGAAGGCGCTCCTGGTCACGCACATCGCCGAGAAAATAGCGCATGCACGACGCTTGCAACTCATGCTGCATCTCGAACTGCTTCAGCTCGTCGCGCGAGAAAATTATCAGCCGCCGCGGCTTGTACCGGTCGAGAACGGCGCGCACGAACTGCCGTCCGAACGAGCCGGTGCCACCCGTTATCAATATGGACTTGTCGTCGAACATGTCGTCTTGGTCAGCCGGCTCTCTTGTCGGTTGCGGGATGTTTCGTCAGGGATGATTTTTCGGCGCCGCCGCGTGCCTTGGCCGCCTCCGCCTTCAGTTCCTCGAGCTCGCGCGTCAGGGTTTCGTACTCGTTCAGCTTGTGCTTGAAGAAGCGCAGCGTGACCTTGGCTTTCTCCTCGAAGCCCTTCGGAGTGAGGTAATAAAGATAGGCACGCCTGTTGGAGTTGCTGCGGAAATTGTTCACCTTGACCAGCCCCTTCTCGATCAGGGCCTGCAGGCAGAAATTGACCCGGCCGAGGCTGATCCCCAGCTCGTCGGCTATCCGGCGTTGGCTCGCCTGCGGATCCGCCTCCAGCAACTTGAGGATGCGGTATCGGTACTCGTCGGTCAGCATCGCGTGATGTTCAATGACTGAACAGAACACGCATTAAATCGGTAAATTGGAATAAAATCAAGTGGAAAACGCTCAGGCCGCCAGGGCCTGGCGCTGGATGAAGTCGCGGTACGCAGCCCTGATGCCGTCTTCGAGCCGCATTGCCGGTCGCCAGCCTAGGGAATTCATGCGACCGACATCCAGCAGCTTCCGCGGCGTGCCGTCCGGCTTGGAGGTGTCGAACACGAGCTTGCCGCCGAAGCCGACGACCTTCGCGACGGTCTGTGCAAGCTCGCGGATCGTGAGGTCCTCGCCGCAACCTATGTTCAGCAGAGGCGGCCAGTCGCCGATGGCTTTCCGGAAACGATCGTCCGGCAATTCCATGAGCATGACGCAGGCAGCCGCCATGTCGTCGCTGTAGAGGAACTCGCGGCGCGGCTTGCCGGTGCCCCAGACCGTGACCTCGGCCTCACCGCGCTCCTTCGCCTCGTGCATCTTGCGGATGAGCGCAGGCAGCACGTGGGAATTCTTCAGGTCGTAGTTGTCGCCGGGGCCGTACAGGTTCGTCGGCATCACCGCCAGGCACTGCGTGCCGTACTGGCGGTTGTAGGACCAGCACATCTCGATGCCCGCGATCTTGGCGATGGCGTAGGCGCGGTTGGTCGATTCCAGCGGGCCGGTCAGCAGGTATTCCTCCTTGATCGGCTGCGGGCAGTCGCGCGGATAGATGCAGGAGGAGCCCAGGAACAGCAGGCGCTTCACGCCGGCGCGATGCGCCTCCTCGATGACGTTCGTCTGGATGGCGAGGTTTTCCTGGATGAACTCCGCGGGATAGGTGTCGTTGGCGAGGATGCCGCCCACCCTGGCGGCCGCGAGGATCACGTACTCGGGCCGCTCGGCCTCGAAGAAGGCACGCACCGGCGCCTGCTGCGCGAGGTCGAGCTCGGCGTGCGTGCGCGCAAGCACGTTGCGATAGCCGCCCGCCTGCAGGCGCCGCATGATCGCCGAGCCGACCAGCCCGCGGTGGCCGGCGACGTAGACGCGGCTGTCGGCCTGCATGGTCATTCGTGGTAGTCGTAGGGCTTGTGGCCGTGGCGCCTGACCAGCTCGTCGCGCTCGGCCGACTTGAGGTCCTCGGAAACCATCTCCTCGACGAGCTGCTCGAAGGAGATCTTCGCGGACCAGCCGAGCCTGGCCTTCGCCTTCGACGGATCGCCGAGCAGGGTCTCGACTTCCGCGGGGCGAAAATAGCGCGGATCGACGGCGACGACGGTCCTGCCCTTCTCGTCGGTCGCCTTTTCGTCCACGCCCTTGCCCGACCACCTGATCTTCATGTCGAGCTTGCGCGCGGCGACCTCTACGAATTCGCGCACGCTGTGCTGCTCGCCGGTGGCGATGACGAAGTCGTCGGGCTCTTCCTGCTGCAGGATCAGCCACATCGCCTCGACGTAGTCGCGCGCGTGCCCCCAGTCGCGCAGCGCGTCCAGGTTGCCCAGGTAGAGGCGATCCTGCAGCCCGAGCTTGATGCGCGCGAGCGCGCGCGTGATCTTGCGCGTGACGAAGGTTTCGCCGCGCACCGGCGACTCGTGGTTGAAGAGGATGCCGTTGCAGGCGAACATGCCGTAGGACTCGCGGTAGTTCACCGTGATCCAGTAGCCGTAGAGCTTGGCGACGCCGTAGGGCGAGCGCGGATAGAAGGGCGTGGTTTCCTTTTGCGGGACCTCCCGGACCATGCCGTAGAGCTCGGAAGTCGAGGCCTGGTAGAACCGGGTCTTTCCGTCCAGGCCGAGGATGCGGATCGCCTCGAGCACGCGCAGCGTGCCGATGGCATCCGAGTTCGCGGTGTATTCCGGCTCCTCGAAGGACACGGCGACGTGGCTCTGCGCGGCCAGGTTGTAGATCTCGTCGGGCTGCGTCTTCTGGATGATGTGCACCAGGCTGCTCGAATCCGTCATGTCTCCGTAGTGCAGGATGAAGCGGCGGCCGTCGACGTGCGGGTCCTGGTAGAGGTGGTCGATGCGGTCCGTGTTGAACAGCGAGGTGCGCCGCTTGATGCCGTGGACCTCGTAGCCCTTGCGCAGCAGGAATTCGGCGAGGTAGGCGCCATCCTGCCCGGTGATGCCGGTGATCAGTGCGACTCTGGCCATCGTTCAGAAACCGGGGGCGGTTCGGTATACTCCGGGAAATTTTGCGGTGGCAGCGGCGAGCCGCGGAAGGCGGCGGCGCGGCGACGAGCCGGTGCGCAAGTTTAAGCGATTTGGTTTCCCGCGGAAAGAATAAGGCCGGTGCCGCGCACCACGCCATAGTCGAGGCGGATCATGATTTTCCCCGTAGTCCTTTCCGGCGGCAGCGGCAGCAGGCTCTGGCCGCTGTCGCGCACGCTGCTGCCCAAGCAGTTCCTGCCGCTGCTGGGCGACCGCACCATGCTGCAGCAGACGCTGCAGCGGCTGCAGGGCCTGTCCGGCCTCGCGCCGCCCGTGCTCGTGTGCAGCAACGACCACCGCTTCCTCGCCGCGGAGCAGTTGCGCGAGATCGGCGTGAGCGCCGGGGCGCAGATCCTGGAGCCCGCCGGGCGCAATACCGCGCCTGCGCTGGCCGTGGCGGCGCTGCAGGTCATGGCGCAGGATGCCGAGGGAATCCTGCTCGTGCTGCCCGCGGACCACCTGATCCGCGACGTCGCCGGCTTCCATGCTGCCGTGGGCAAGGCCGCGGCAGCGGCAGCCGCGGGCCGACTCGCAACCTTCGGCATCGTCGCACGCGAGCCGGAGACCGGCTACGGCTACATCGAGCGCGGCGCCCCGCTCGAGTCCGCCGCCGGCTGCTATCGCGTCGCGCGCTTCGTCGAGAAGCCCGACCTGGCACGGGCGCGCGGGTTCGTCGCCTCGGGCCGCTTCTACTGGAACAGCGGCATGTTCGTGTTCAGGGCGGCGCGCTATCTGGAAGAATTGGGCAAATACCGCCGGGACATCCTCGATTGCGCGCGGCAAGCCTGGGAGAAGAGCACGCGCGACCTCGACTTCGTGCGCCTGGACGAGAAGGCCTTCCTCGCCTCGCCATCGGAATCGATCGACTACGCCGTCATGGAGAAAACCACGGATGCCGTCGTCGTCGAGGCCGACATCGGCTGGAACGACATCGGCTCATGGACCGCGCTCTGGCAGGCGGGCCAGCCGGACGCGGCGGGCAACGTCACGGTGGGCGACGTGCACGTGGACGACGCCCGCAACTGCTACGTGCGCGCCGAGCACAAGCTGGTCGCCGCGGTCGGGGTCTCCGACCTGATCGTCGTCGAGACGTCCGACGCGGTGCTGGTCACGCACAAGGACAAGTCCCAGGACGTGAAGAAGGTCGTCGACGCGCTCAGGGCCAAGCAGCGCGACGAATATCTGGTGCACAAGCGCGTCTACCGTCCGTGGGGCTACTACGAAGGTCTCGACGTCGGCGAGCGCTTCCAGGTCAAGCGCATCATGGTCAAGCCGGGATCGAAGCTGTCGCTGCAGATGCATCACCATCGCGCCGAGCACTGGGTCGTGGTCTCGGGCACGGCGAGGGTGATACGGGGGGACGATACGATATTGCTGTCGGAGAACCAGTCCACCTACATCCCGCTGGGAACCCGGCACCGGCTCGAGAACGTCGGCAAGGTGCCGCTGCACATGATCGAGGTGCAGTCCGGTGGCTACCTCGGAGAGGACGACATCGTGCGGCTGGAGGACGACTACAAGAGGACGTGATAGGCCGGGACAGTTAGCCAGGCATCCGGTGAAACTCCGGCCTGGAAGCCCGACGAGGCAAGGGCACTGTTGGGCAAGAAACACTGAAAGATGCCCTGGAGCACAGGGCCCAAATGCGTGGCTTGCGCTATGTGCCTTTCTTCTCGGCAATTACTCTAACCTGGAACCATGAACGCTCAATTCTTCCGTAAATCCGGGACGCCAGTTCAAACAGGGGTCTGCCACCCAACCTTGCGATAAGCCTATATCCCGGTGGCCATTTCCGTATGTAAGGCCGGGATTCGATCACCGAAAACCCTGCCTCGGTAAATAGATTCCCGATACACATCGGGCTCCAGCTGTACAAGTGGTGGTTGATGTCGTCCGGCCTGTAGTGATACGAGATCGATTCGCACGGGACGACGAATATGATCTTCCCGCCATTCCTGAGTTTGTCATACAAGGACTTCAGCTCATCCAGTGGGCGGAGAGTATGCTCCAGCGCATGATTCGAGATGATGACGTCTACGTAATCATCAGGGATCTCGGCCACGCTGTGAAACACTTCGATTCCCTTGCTCCTTGCAGCTTCGGCCGCCGACTCGTTGATCTCGACACCGACTTTCTTCCCGCATTGCAGGCCGCTCAACAGGAACCCTCCTCCACATCCAAAATCCAGGACGTCGTTGCCACTGCCGATGAATTCTGAAAATTTCGTGCGATTCGCCCATCCGCCGAATTCACCGATGGAAGATTGCCACTCAAAATATTTCTTGTCGTAGTGCCTGCTTACGAGCTCTTTCATGGCGACTTCCTTTTCGAGCGCGAATCGGATTTCAATTTCGATTGCGGTCCACGCATTTGGTATTGTCTATGCTTCTTGAATATCAACGAGATGCGGGGCCGGAGAACTGGTAGTCCCTGTCCAGTTCCTCGAGGCAGAGCGCAAGCCCCGTTTCCCAGTCCGGCAGGCCGAAGCCGAAACGGCCGCGGAACCTGCCGTTGTCGAGCACCGAGTTGCGCGGCCGCTGCGCGGGCGTCGGGTAGCCGGACGTGGGGATCGGCACGAGCTTCGCCACGCCGGTGCGGCCGGCGAGGATGGCCTGCGCGAACCCGAACCACGACGTCTGCCCCGCTGCGGTGAGATGGTAGAGGCCGCCGGCCTCCCGGAAACGATCCGGGTCCGGCCGGCCGCGCGCGATCAGCGCCGCAATTGCGCCTGCCGTGGCCCCGGCGATCATGCGCGCGGACGTCGGCGCGCCGAGCTGGTCGTCGACGACCTTGAGCTCCTTTCTCTCGCGCGCGAGCCTGAGCATGGTGAGCAGGAAGTTCCTGCCCCGCGGCGCGTAGACCCAGCTCGTGCGCAGGACAAGGTGCGGGCAACCGCTTGCCGCGATGGCCCGCTCGCCCGCGAGCTTGGTTTCGCCGTAGACGTTCACGGGCCCGGTGGCATCGTCCTCCACATAGGCGCCGGCCTTCCCGCCGTCGAAAACGTAGTCGGTCGAATAGTGCACCAGCGCCGCCCCCAGGCGCACGGCTTCCTCCGCGAGGATGCGCGGCGCCTCGCCGTTGACTTTCATGGCGAGCGCCGGCTCGGACTGGGCCTTGTCCACCGCGGTGTAGGCGGCGCTGTTGACGACGAGGTCGGGGCGCTGCGCGCGCATGCACGCGAGGATCGAATCCGCGCTGGCGAGATCCAGGGTTTCGCGCGGCGGCGCGACGATGTCGCCGAACACGGCGAGCGCGCGCCGCAGCTCCCAGCCGACCTGGCCGGCACCGCCGGTGACGAGGATGCGCATCAGGCGAAGACTTCCGCGTCGGCGAGTACCCTGCCGAGCGCGTCCTTGTCCGAAACCACGGGTGCGCCGGCGAGCGGCCAGTCGATGGCGAGCGCCGGATCGCTCCACAGCACGCAGCGCTCGTGCTCCGGAGCATAGTAGTCGGTGGTCTTGTAGAGCACTTCCGTGCCCTCCGCGAGCGCCAGGAAGCCGTGTGCGAAGCCGGGAGGCACCCACAGCATGCGCTTGTTCTGCGCGGACAGGCGCTGCGCGATCCAGCGGCCGAAGCGCGGCGACGAGCGGCGCAGGTCCACGGCAACGTCGAACACCTCGCCGGCGACGACGCGGATGAGCTTGCCTTGCGGCTGCTTCAACTGGTAGTGCAGCCCGCGCAGCACGTTCGCCGCCGAGCGGGAATGGTTGTCCTGCACGAACTCCGGGTCCAGCCCGGTCGCCTCGCGGAAGGCGCGCCGGTTGTAGCTCTCCAGGAAAAACCCGCGCGCGTCGCCGAACACGCGCGGCTCGATGAGCAGCACTTCCGGCAGCGCCTGCGGCGTCACCTTCATCGGCCGGCTTCGTCCCCGGCCACGTCGAGCAGGTAGCGTGCGTAGCTGCTGCCACCCATCGCGTGCGCCAGCGCCTCGAGCCGGTGCCTGTCGATGTACCCGGAACGGTAGGCGATCTCCTCGGGGCAGGCGATCTTCAGCCCCTGGCGCCGCTCGATGGTCGAGATGAATTGCGAGGCTTCCAGCAGGCTGTCGTGCGTGCCGGTGTCCAGCCAGGCGTCGCCGCGCCCGAGCATTTCCACCTGCAGGCGCCCCTGCTCGAGGTAGCGGCGGTTCACGTCGGTGATCTCCAGCTCGCCGCGCGCCGACGGCTTCAGCGAGCGGGCGATGTCGAGCACCGCGTTGTCGTAGAAATACAGGCCCGTCACGGCGTGGCGGGATTTCGGCTGCGCGGGCTTTTCCTCGATGCTGACCACGCGGCCGGAGGCATCGAACGCGACCACGCCGTAGCGCTCGGGGTCGGTGACCTGGTAGGCGAACACCGTGGCGCCGGAGGCACGCGCGGCGGCCTTCCTCAGGCGCAGCGAGAGGTCATGCCCGTAGAAGATGTTGTCACCGAGCACGAGCGCGCACGCATCCCCGCCCACGAACTCGCGGCCGATGAGGAAGGCCTGCGCGAGCCCCCCGGGCGAGGGCTGTACGGCATAGGACAGCGAGAGCCCCCACCTGGCGCCGTCGCCGAGGAGTTGCTCGAAGCGCGGGGTATCCTGCGGTGTGGAAATGACCAGGATCTCGCGGATGCCCGCGAGCATCAGCGTCGACAGCGGGTAGTACACCATGGGCTTGTCGTAAACCGGCAGCAGCTGCTTGGACACGACCTGGGTCACCGGATGCAGGCGCGTGCCGGCGCCGCCGGCGAGCAGGATGCCTTTCACTTCGCCTCCCGTTTCGCATAGTTCGTTTCCACCCATTTGCGGTACTCGCCGCTCAGCACGCCGTCGGTCCAGGCGCCGTTGTCGAGATACCAGCGCACGGTCTTGCGCAGGCCGGACTCGAAAGTTTCCTGAGGCTTCCAGCCGAGCTCCGCGTGGCTGCGCGAGGCGTCGACGGCATAGCGGCGGTCGTGGCCCGGCCTGTCGGCCACGAAGGCGATCAGCGACGCGTAGGGCTTGCCGCCGGCGGCGGGCCTCATCTCGTCGAGCAGCCGGCACAGCGTGCGCACCACGTCGATGTTCGCGCGCTCGCTGTCGCCGCCGACGTTGTAGGTCGCACCGGGACGGCCGCGCGCAAGCGCCAGGCGCAGCGCCGCGCAATGATCGCCGACGTACAGCCAGTCGCGGACGTTCATGCCGTCGCCGTAGACCGGCAGCGGCTTGCCGGCCAGCGCGTTCAGGATCATCAGCGGAACGAGCTTCTCCGGGAACTGGTAGGGACCGTAGTTGTTGGAGCAGTTGGTCGTGATCGTCGGCAGGCCGTAGGTGTGGTGGTAGGCGCGCACGAGGTGATCGGAGCCCGCCTTCGACGCCGAGTACGGACTGTTCGGCGCGTACGGCGTACGTTCGCTGAACGGCGCGTCGCCGGGCTCGAGCGATCCGTAGACCTCGTCGGTGGATACGTGCAGGAAGCGGAAAGCCTCCGCATCCCCGGCCGGCAGCGACGCCCAGTAGGCGCGCACCGCCTCCAGCAGCCGGAAGGTGCCCACGAGGTTGGTCTGCACGAACTCGCCGGGGCCGTGGATCGAGCGATCGACGTGGCTCTCGGCGGCGAAATTGACCACGGCGCGCGGCCGCCAGCGCACAAGCAGCGCGTGCACCGCATCGTAGTCGCCGATGTCCGCGCGCGCGAACGCGTATCCCGGGCTGGACTCGACGTCGCGCAGGCTCGCGAGATTGCCGGCGTAGGTCAGCTTGTCGAGATTCACGACCGCGTCCGGCTCGGCGGCGAGCCATTGCCGCACGAAGTTGGCGCCGATGAAGCCCGCGCCGCCGGTTACGAGGATGCTGGTCTGGGTCATGCCGCCGGTCGAGTGAAGCGCGCCTGTCTAAAGCTGCGCATTCTAGGGATAATCGCGCATCCAGTCGAACACCGGAAAGCCCGACGCGTGCGCCGGATCCTGCTGATCAAGACTTCGTCCATGGGCGACATCGTCCACAACCTTCCGGTGGCGAGCGACCTGCGCGCGGCATTCCCCGGCTGCCGCATCGACTGGGTCGTCGAAAACGCCTTTGCCGCGATCCCCGCGCTGCACCCGGCGGTGGGCGAGCTGCTGCCCGTGTCGCTGCGGCGCTGGCGCAGCCGCCCGTTCTCGGCGCAGACGCGCCGGGAGTTCGGGGCCTTCCGCCGGCGCCTGCGCTCGGTCCGCTATGACGCGGTGATCGACACGCAGGGCCTCGTCAAGAGCGCCCTGATCGCCTGGATGGCGCAGGGGCCGACCCACGGCTTCGACTGGAAGAGCTCGCGGGAACCGCTGCGGGTGTTTTATGAAAAGGTCCACGCGGTGCCGTGGACGATCCACGCGGTCGAGCGCAACCGCAGGCTCGCAGCGGACGCGCTGGGCTACGCGGTCGACGCGCCGCCGGCATACGGCATCGCCGCCTCCGCAGCGGGCGCGGCCGCGCTCGACGCCACGTTCGTCGCTGCACGCGCCGCGCGCTTCGCCGTGCTGCTGCACGCCACCAGCGCGCGCAACAAGGAGTGGCCCGAAGACCGGTGGGTGCAGCTCGGAAGCGCGCTGGCGGCCCGCGGCCTCGCCAGCGTGCTGCCGTTCGGAAACCCCGCGGAACGCCAGCGCAGCGAGCAGATCGCCGCACGCATTCCCGGCGCGCTCGTGCCGCCGGCGATGGGCCTCGATGCGCTCGCGGCCCTGATCGCGCGCGCGCGCATCGTGGTCGGCGTGGACACCGGCCTGTCCCATCTCGCGGTCGCGCTCGGCCGGCCGACGATAGGCCTGTACTGCGCCACGGACCCCGCGGCGACGGGCCTGCTCGGCGGTGCCCACGTGCTGAATCTCGGCGGCATCGGCGGCGCACCCGGTGCCGCGCAAGCGATCGCCGCGGCGCTGCAGCTGCTGGAAGCCGCATGAGACGGCTCGCCTATTCGCTGGCGCTGTACCTGCTGCTGCCATGGGCCTTGTTCCATCTTGCGTGGCGCGCGCGCAGGCAGCCGGAGTACCTGCGCCACGTCGGCGAGCGCTTCGGCTGCTTCGCCGGCTCCTCCCCCTCGCAAGTGATCTGGATACACGCCGTGTCGGTGGGCGAGACGCGTGCCGCCGAACCCCTCGTCAGGGCGCTCGCCGGGCGCCACCCCGATGCACGCATCCTGCTCACGCACGGCACGCCGACCGGACGGCAGACCGGCGTCGACCTGTTCGGCGATCGCGTCGAACGCTGCTACCTGCCCTACGACTTCGACTGGGCCGTGCGCCGCTTCCTGCGCCACTACCGGCCGCGCATCGGGCTGTTCATGGAAACCGAGATCTGGCCCAACCTGATCCGCGCCGGCGGCGAGGCCGGCGTGCCGATGTACCTCGTGAACGCGCGCATGTCGGAAAAATCCGCACGCGGCTACCGGCGCCTCGCGGGGCTCACGCGCGCGGCGCTGCAGGGCCTCGCCGGCGTCGGTGCACAGACCGGGGCGGACGCGCGGCGCCTGAGCGCGCTGGGCGCACGCGCCGTCGACGTCACGGGCAACGTCAAGTTCGACCGCACGGCGCCGGAGCAGATGCTGGCGCTCGGCGCGAGCCTGCGCGCCCTGTTCGGCGAGCGTCGCCCCGTCTTCCTCGCGGCGAGCACGCGCGAGGGCGAAGAAGGGCTCGTGCTCGATGCGCTCGGCGTGGCCGGCCAGCCGCCCGACCTGCTGATGGTCATCGTGCCGCGCCATCCGCAGCGCTTCGACGAAGTCGAGACGCTGGTCCGGCGCCGCGGCCTGGCCTGCCAGCGCCGCAGCGCCAATGCCGCGATCGACGCGGGAACGCGGGTGGTCATCGGCGATTCCATGGGAGAGATGTTCGCGTATTACGCGGCCTGCGACGTGGCTTTCGTCGGCGGCAGCCTGTTGCCGCTGGGCGGCCAGAACCTGCTGGAAGCCTGCGCCGTCGGAAGGCCGGTCGTCGTCGGGCCGCATACCTTCAACTTCGAGGAAGCCACGCGCGGGGCGGTGGAAGCCGGCGCGGCGTTGCGCATCGCAGACGCGCCCGCGCTGGGAGCAGCCGTCGCGCAATTATTCGCCGACGGCGAGCGCCGGCACGCGATGGGCGAGGCGGGCCGGCGCTTCATGGCCGCGCACCGCGGCGCCACCGCGAGGACGATGGAACTGCTCAAACCGGAAATCTAACCCCCCTCTCACCGCGGTTGGCACTGGTCTGAACCCGGGCGAGTCAGACTTCGGTCACGACAGTGGTCACGCGCTGGTCGTGGTCGTCCATGGGCAGGGCCTCGACTACCTGCAGGGAAAACGCGGCGGCAATGCGCGGTACGTCCGGATCGAGGCCGGCGAGCAGCCTGTCGTAGTAGCCGCCGCCGTATCCCAGCCGGGCGCCCTGCGCCGTGAAAGCCACGCCCGGCACCAGGATGAAGCCGGCCTCGTCGGGCGATCGCTGCGGGCAGCGCTCCGACGGCTCGCGAATGCCCCATACGCCGGCGACGAGGTCCGCGGCGGGATCGGCGATTTCGCGCAGCTCCAGCGTGCGGCTCGCGCGCAGCATGCGCGGCAGCAGCAGGCGCTTGCCGCGCGCGAGCACCGCGGCCAGGAACGCGGCGGTATCGTACTCGGATGCGAAGGACGCGTAGGCTGCCACGGTCGCGGCGGCCCCGAAAGCCGGCAGGCCCAGCAGGCGTTGCGTGATGGCGGCCGAATGGCGCGTCCTCGTCCCGGCGTCGAGCGCATCGCGGCACGCGAGCACCTGCCGGCGCACGAGGGCTTTTTCCCGGGAAAGGGCGCCGGAAGGAAAGTCAGTGCCGCTCGCCATGCGCGGCGCTTACAGTGCGTCGTCCTTGAGCAGGGCGTTGATGTCGGCGAGGTCGGCCTCGGCGAGCTTGCCCACCGCCGCCTTGAGCTTGAGCTGGTTGATGATCGTGTTGTACACCGCCTGCGCCAGGTCGCGCTGCGCCGACGAGAGCTGCTGC
>DASUFB010000002.1:0-33094 GCA_036274775.1 Burkholderiales bacterium
GCGCGCGCCGCCGGGCCTGCGACGCCGCGCACGGCAGCCGGGGCCCGCGGGCGGCCGGCGGTATTGAACGCGCAGGCCGCCCCCATCAGGAACCAGAAGTGCCAGTTGAACGACAGGTACGACAGCATGTTGTCCGAGTAGGACATGACCAGGTACTCGAGGACGACGGTGACGAGGATGACCGTGCCGAGCCTGTCGGTGCGCATGCCCGAGGCGAGCATCGCGAACAGCCGGTAGAACAGCCACGCGGCGCAGGCCACGCCGAACATCCCCGCCTCGAAGAACCACTGCACGTAGACGCTGTGCGCGCCGTGGTTGAAGTTGCCCGCCAGCGGGAAGAACACCGGCGAGTAGTAGCGGAAGGCGTCGATGCCGTAGCCCAGCGGCAGGCTTTCCGGCTTCATCCAGGCGAGCCCCGTCTCCCAGATGAGCTTGCGCCACGCGTAGGAATTGAGCTGGCTGAACTGGATGCGCTCGTTGCCCTGCGCGAGGTCGGCCAGCCGGTCCTGCACCGCCGGCAGGAGCAGCAGCAGGCCGGCGCCGGCGGCGAGGTAGACCAGCATGCGCCGCTCGAACATCACCCCGTAGACCACGAACACCACGAGCGAGGCCGCCCAGGCGCTGCGCGTCTTGGTGAGCAGCAGCAGCGCGAACAGCAGGGCCATGTAGGCCACGAGCAGCAGCCGCTGCGCCCGCGAGACGCGCACCAGGGTGCTTTTCAGCAGATACAGCACCAGCGAGATGTTGAACACCAGGTAGAAGGCGAAGATGTTCGGGTGCTCGAAAGTGCTGCTGATGCGCCCGGCCAGTTCCCCGCCGCCGCCGCCCCTCGCGAAATCCACGATGCCGCAAAGCGCCGGCAGCACCGACGCGGCGACGACGAAGCGCACCGCGAAGCCCATGCCCTGCCGGCATTCCTCGAGGAAGAACGGGATCGAGAACACCGCGGCGTAGGACAGGTAGACCAGGAAATACTTGACGCCCTGCGCCGGCTCCGGCGCCTGTACCGCGCTGATCAGCGCGGCAACCATGAGTGGCACCCACATCGGCACCGCGGTGCGGCCCACCGCGGCCGGCTTCTCCACGAGCAGCACGAACGCCATGAGGATGACCAGCGCGTTGGCCACGCCGCCCAGCCCGGCGCCGGAGCCGAAGCGCATCGCCTCGAACAGCGGGTCGCACAGCGGGCGGAAGAATATGACGGACAGGAACAGGAACCTGCGCGCGAACACGAACGCGAAGCCGAGCGCGATGGCAGCAGGCAGCGCCGCGAGGCGCGCGATCCCGTCCCCCATCGCGCCCACGTACACCGGAACGAGCGCTCCGGCCGCGGCGGCGGCGGCCACGACGGCCAGGCCGATCGCCAGCCGCTGCGGGCGTGCGATGCCGCCGGCGATCATGCGCATGCCCCCCGCGACGCATCCGTCGCTTCGGGCTTCGCGGCCAGCACGACGTAATTCTTGGGATAGCCCTGCCGCTGGAACTTGACCCGCATCTCCAGCCGGTGGAACAGCGCCGCGGCGAACGCGCAGCCCGCCTTGGCGACGATCATCAGCGGTGCGAGCAGCAAGCCGCCGGACCCGCCGCCGAGCTCGCGCGGGCGATACGGCAGGTAGCGCGCCATGCCGGCGAGCTGGTATCCGACGGTGCCGAAGTAACCCTCCACCCAGTCCATGCGCTCCGTGCGGAAGCCGGCGGCGGCGAACAGGTGGGCCAGGCCGAACTGGGTGTAGCGGAAGAAATCGTAGGGCTGCTCGTGCTCCTCGTAGAACAGCGGGCCGGTATACAGCATCCGCCCGCCGGGCCTGAGCACGCGATACAGCTCGGCGAGGACCTGTGCGGGCTCGGGTAGGTGCTCCATGACCTGGTTGAACAGGATGTAGTCGAAGCGTCCGTCCTCGACCGGGATGTCCCGCAGGTCGCAGACATAGGTGGATTGCGCGTAGGTCTTGTCGACCTTCTCGAAGTCAGCGGATTCATAGCCGGCATGGCGCAGCAGCCCGCGGTACGGCGCTTCGCCGGCGCCGGCGTCGAGCACTCGCGCGCCGGCGGGAATGGCGGCGGCGAAGGCCGCGTTCTCCTGCAGCAGGCGCGCACGCGAGGAATTGAAGCGCAGCAGCGGATCCATCCAGGTCATGGCCGCCCGGCGCCCGCGCTCACGCCGCTCCCCGTGTCGATGGCCATGCCGCCGCCCCCCGTCCGGACGTCCGCCGGCCGCCTCAGGCATTCAGCCCCGAAGGCGTGAGCGTGAGGATGCGCTGCTTCCTCACGCGCCTGAACAGCCAGCTGCGCACGGTGCGCCACTCGGTGAGCCGCACGCCGTGCAGGGGAGCGAAGGCGGCATAGCGCGCCGCCATCACCGGCACGCGGCGGTCCGCCAGCGTGCGCCGGTAGGCCATCTCGCGCCGCAGGTCGGACGAAGGCCCGAGTGCCGCCTCGAGGCTCGCGCGCATGTGCGCGAACTCCCGCGCGAAATCCTCCTGGCCGTCGACGGCGAACAGGTTCATGCCGTGGTTGCAGAACGGCGCCGGGTCGAAGGCCTCGGTGCCGTGCATGAGCGCGAGCGACTCGCAGAGGTAGCGCGAGATGCGCAGCGCCATTTCCATCTGGTCGACGTAGCGCAGCACGCTCACGTTGCTGGCGTGCCAGCGGTACTCGATCAGGTCCGCCGCGATGTTCTCGCAGCGCCCGAGCAGGGCGAGCTGGCCGAACAGGAAGTAGTCCTCGGCCAGGCCGGGAACCGACAGGCGCTTGTGCCGCGGCATCGCGCCGACGAAGTCCTCGCCGTAGCGGGCACCCAGACGGCGCAGCGCGTCGAGCCTCATGGCCACGGTCGGGTGCATGACCGGCGAGCGGAACGGCGTGCTGGCGACGACGCCGCACGGGCCGGTCGGCATGTCCAGCATGCCGATGCTGTCGCCGGCCGCATTGATCACCGTGCCGCGCGATCCGACCAGGATGAGCTCGCGATCCGCCTCCAGCGCATCCAGCAGCACCTGCATGCGCCGCGGGCGCGAGATGTCGTCGGCATCCTGGCGCAGCACGTATTTGCCCTCGCACAGCTCCAGCCCGCAATTGAGCAGGCCCGAGAGCCCGTGCGCCCGGGGGAAGCTGTGCACCTCGATGCGCGCATCCCGGCGCGCATAGTCCCGCGCGAGCTCGAGGCTGCCGTCGATGGAGCCGTGATCGAGCACGAGCAGGCGCCAGTCGCGGAAGGTCTGCGCCCGGATGCTGTCCAGGGATTGGGGAAAAAACGCCATGCCGTTCCTGACCGGCAGCAGCACGTCGAAAGTCGCCATGGTTCGCTCCTGTTGCCCGAAAACTCTCTCGGCCTAGCCGCGCCGCAGCCGGACCAGGCCGCTCGCACCGGTCCAGGTCTCGACATAGCTCGAATTCTTGCCGTAGCTGTTGTCCATCACCGTGCTGGGCAGATCCAGCAGGCAGGCGAGGATGTGGCCGTGCAGCCGGTCCGTGACGATGTGGGAGTGCGCGGAGAACAGGCCGGCGGCCTCCGCCGTGAGCCGCTCGGCGTAGGCGATCCACAGCCGCGCCTGCAGCATGCCGGTCGGGCATCCCATGCCGGCGCGATACAGCGCGCGCATGCCGCGTCGGAACGCGTCTATCTTTTTCTCGCGCTCGCCGACGAGCTGCGGCCAGTCCGTGGATGGCCCCTCGACGCGCCCTCCGGCCGTCTTCTCGTCGTCGACCCGGCTGATGACCAGCGTGCCGCGGCCGTCCGCGGCTCCCGGCACCGCCATCGGGTAGAGCTGGTGCGCCATGTCGGGAAGCAGGTAGACGTGGTCGGAAAAATCCTGCGCGAGCCGGTACGACTGCCTGTCGCGCACGCAGATGTGCACGTCGGGATGGCTGCGGAATATCCCGGCCGAGCGCCGCCGCTCCCGCTCGGAGGAAAAATGCAGCGTCTGCGGCAGCACGATGATGCGGTTGCGCGGCAGCATGGCCACCGCCTTCTCGCGCATCGGCTGGTTGCCGTATTGCCAGTAGAGGTCGCCGAAGTTGCCCCCGCCGTGGAACACGATCGCCTCGCCCGGCTGCAGCCACTGCGGGCTGTACGCGAACACCGGCGCGATGAGCCTGGGCTTCAGGTCGTTGCGGCGGAAGAATTCCAGCGTGCCCTGCATGATCAGCAGGTCGCCGATGTTGCCGTGCACCGGGATGTCCACGTAATGGAAGCCGCGCCCGCCGACGAGCTCGGCGATGACCGCGTGGCTGCGTGCCAGCGACTTCATGAGCGTCGCATGTCCGGCCGCGGCCACCAGCGCTTCGGGCGCGGCGCCGGCTGCGGCGGGCATCACGTCCGCCTCCCGGGAAGCATCGCCCGCAGCAGGCGCCAGTCGGCGGCGTGTGGCAGCAGGCCAGGAACGCGTTCCCCCGCGACCAGCGGATACAGGACCATGGTCGCCGCCAGGCGCAGGCTCGCCCCCGCGAGCATCAGCAGGCTCAGCCATACGTGCAGGTTCTCGCGCGGCAGCAACGGCAGCGCGGCGAACACCGGCAGCACCGACACCAGCTGGCGCACGAAGACCATGCCGGGGCGCCCCGCGGCATTGAAGCGCTGCGCGAGGATCCAGCTCGCGCCACCGACGACGCACTCGAACAGCAGGATGCAGAACGCCGGCGTCATGGAGGCAAACGCCTGTCCGAAGAGCAGCACGATGAGCCACGGCGACACGGCGGCAGCCGCCGTTGCGACGACGAGCATCGGCAGGAAGGTCAGGCGGAACGCCGCCTTCACGCCCGCGGAAAGCTGCGCGGGGTCCTTGCCCGCGAAACGCGCATACAGCGCCGCGGACACCGCTTCCTGCAGCGCGCCCACCAGCCTCGAGGTGGTGAACGCCAGTGCGTAGAAGCCGTATTGCACCATGGTGCCCAGCTTCAGCAGCACGATCTTGTCGAAATTCAGCAGCACGAGGCCGAGGAACACGGTGCCGTGGTGGCTGATGCCATAGGAGAGGATGTCGCGCCAGCGCGCGGCCGGTCGTGCCCCCGACCCGAGCCTGCCCCTCACCCAGAGCACTCCGGCGGCGGCGAGCAGGGCCGCCACGACGAGCTGCGTGGCCACGATGTCCTCGTAGCCGACGGCGCCCAGCGCGGCGAGCAGGACCAGCAACGCGGCGAGGTTGCCGCCCACGATGCCGAAGCGCATCGCGTTGAAGAACCCGAGCCCGGGCTGCAGCTGCGCGGCGGTCATGAAGTAGGTCTGCGCGGCCAGGCACGCGGCCAGGCCCGGAATCAGCCACGTGTGGGATTGCAGCCCGGCATCCGCGCTGAAACGCAGCCCGCCCGCGGCCAGTGCGGCGGCGACCGCGCACACGGCGAGCAGCGAAATCGCGACGAGCCTGGCGTAGGCAAAGCCGCGGCCCGCGCCGCGGTGATAAACGAGGCTCGTCGCCAGCCCGCATTGCGCGACGCCGGCGGCAAGGGTCGCGATCATGAGGGCGGCGGACAGCAGGCCCCGTCCCTCCGGACCGAGCAGCCGCGCCGTGATGACGGACGTGAAGAAGCCTGCCGCCGTGACGGCGAGGGTCGTGAACAGAGTGCGCAGCGACGCCCTGACGAGGTCACCTGCGGCCGCCCCGTGCTCGCTGCCCGGCGGATCGGACAACGCGCAGGCGCCGCTGCGGCTCACGACCTGCGTGTTCACTGCGCCCCCGCGGAAATCGCCCGGTCGCCGGCCCGCGCGGCGGATGCGTGCATGCGCAGCCGGCCGGTTCCCGTCGGTCTAGGTCTCATTGATCACCGCCCCGGCGAGAAACGTGCCGAGGCCGGTCAGCTCGTCGGCGAAGGCCTTCAGCAGGCGCGCAGGCGTGTGGTCGCGCCGCACGACCATGAGCGCCGAGCCGGCGCATGCCGCGACGGTCTGCGCATCGGCATGCACCGTGCCCGGCGGCGTGTCGATGATGATCATGTCGTATTCGATCTCGAGGTCCGCGAGCAGCTTGCGGAACAGCGGGCGGCCCAGCAGCTCCTGCGGATTGGGCGGAAGCGGGCCGGCCGGCAGCACGGAAAGGTCGAGCAGCGGGACGATGTGCTCGATGACGTCGCCTGACGCGCGGCCGGACAGCAGCGTGGACAGTCCGGCGCGGTTTTCCAGGCTGAACAGCAGGTGCTGGCGCGGATTGCGCATGTCCGCATCGATCAGCAGCGTGCGCTCGCCGAGCTGCGAGAACGCCACCGCCAGGTTCGCCGCGAGATAGCTGCGGCCCTCGCGCCGGCAGGGGCTCACCACGGCGAGGCGCTTCGACGCGTCCTCGCTGTCGAAGCGGCGCAGCATCAGCTGGCTGCGCACCGCCTTGAACACTTCCACGCGCGGGTCGAAGGGCGCATAGGCTGCGACCAGTTCCCCGCTCATGCTGCTCGTGCCCGGCACGAGGTAGGGAAACTCGAACTGGCGCGCGAGCGCCTCGTCGATGTCCGCGGACGTGACCAGCCCGAGACTCACCGCGGCATCCCCGAAGCGCGCGCCCTTCTCGCGCTGCAGGCGCATCACGCGCTCCGCGTCCGCCTGGCTGATCTTGCCGGCATCGACCAGCAGCGCGCCGATGTGGCCGGCCGCGCGCGACGGACGCGTCGGCACGGAATAGACGTTGATCTTCTCGCCCGGAATGCTCATGTGTGCTTACCCCAGCGTAGGTTCCTGCAGCGACCGCAGGAAACGGCCGCGACGCGACGACTGCCTGTTCTTGCGCGCCACGTTGCGCGCGAGCGGGCCGGTGTTCGTCAGCACGCCCCAGACCGGCACCCCGGCGACGGCCTGCAGGTCGTCCGCCCCGCGCACGCGCCTGTCGATGAGCTCGACGGCAAGCGCGAAACCCGCGCCGAGCACCGTGCCGACGACGAGCGCGAGCGCGATGATGGCCGGGTATTTCGGGAACGACGGGTCGATGGGCGCCACGGCGGGCGAAAGCACCGTGACGTTGCTCTGGTCGACGCGGCTTTCCAGGCTGGTCTGCGTATGGCGTTGCGATGCCGAATCGTAGGCGCGCTGGGCATTGTCGACCTCGCGCACGAGCATGCCGAGGTCGTCGCGGCGGCGGTTGAGGTCGATGAGCCGCGCCTTCTGCGCCGCGACCGCCTCGCGCAGCTCGTGCTCCCGCGTCTGCGCGACCTTCAGGTTGTTGCCGATGACCGCGGCCGCCGTGCCGACCTCGTCGCGCAGCTTCGCGCGCAGGATGGCGACTTCGGACTGCGCGCGCCGATACTCGGGGTGGTTGACGCCGAGGTTCGTGGACGCCTGGCTCAGGCGGCTCTCCGCCATGCTCAGACGCCCCTTGAGATCGTGGATGACCGGGCTGGCCAGGACCTCGGGCAGCGAGTCCACGCCGGCGTCGCTGGACATGAACTGCTGCAGCTGCTTCTGCCGGGAAACGCTCTCGTAGACCTGGTTCTGGGCCTGCACGAGCTGCGTCGACAGCTCGGACAGGCGCGATGCCTCCACGTCGAGGCGCTGGTCCGTCGAGGTGATGCCGTTCTCGCTCTGGTATTTCGTGAGCCGCGCCTGCGCGGCCTCGAGCTGGTTCTGCAGCTGCTTGAGCTGCGCGTCGAACCAGCTCGCCGATTCGCGGGCGGGCGCCACCTTCATCTCGAGGTTGGTCTGCACGTATGCCTGCCCGAAGGCATTCGCGACACGCGCCGAGAACTCCGGGTCCGGGCTGGTGAAATTGACCTCGATGAGCCGGCTTTCCTTGGCCGGCTTGACCTCGAGCCTGGCGCGCAGCGCGTCGGCAAGCCAGGTTTCCAGGGAGCCCCTGCCCCCGGAGCTGTCCCGGAATTTCTGGCGCGTGCGCGGATCCTCGTCCAGGCGCAGCGCCTTGACGACCTTCAGCGCCACGGCCTGGCTCTCGAGGATGTCGATCTCGGTGGCCATGTAGCTCGCGAGCATCAGCTGCACCGGCATGAAGGCCCCCGTGATCGGGTCCACGCTCTTGAAATCGACGACCAGGGTCAGGGTCGCCTTGTAACGCGGCGGCAGCAGCGAGGCGGTGGCGAGCGCCGCAGCCAGCGTGGCCAGCAGGACCAGCAGGACGAGGCGGTAGCGCGCACGCAGGATCAGCAGGATCTGTGTGGGATTCATGTGCGGTGGCCCGGGCTCAGAACAGGCTTTCCTTGACGTAGATGACATCGTCCTGGAGGACCAGGTCCTCCATGCTGGCCGGCTGGTTCCTGGTCCCCGCGCCGGCGCGCCGGCTGATGCGCAGGCCCTTCTCGCTGCCGCGCGGCGTGAGCCCGCTGGCGGCCGACACGGCCTGCATGACCGTCATGCGGCGCTCGAGCCGGTAGGCGCCGGGCTTCTGGACCTCGCCGTAGATGTAGAACACCGGGATGCGCGGAACGAAGATCGTGTCGCCGTTCTGGATCTCGATGTTCTTCGCCGAAGACGGCGCATCGAAGATGCCCAGCAGGTCGATCTCGAACCTCTGCTCGCCCGAGTCGCCCGCGCGGATGACCGTCACGCTTTCCGCACCGCCTCCCGATATGCCGCCGGCCAGGGCGAGCGCATCCGTCAGGCGCAGCGACGGCTCCTCGATCGCGTAGCGCCCGGGCTTGCCGACCTGCCCCAGCACCGATATCTGGCGGCTGCGGAACTGCGTCACGAACACGGTGACCTGCGCGCGCGGCACGAAGCCCCCGGATTTCAGCAGCGCAGCGATGCGGATCTCCGCCTGCGCCGGCGTGAGGCCGCCCAGTTCCACGGGACCCAGCAACGGCAGCATCACCGACCCGACCTCGGAAATGCGGGTCTCGGTGGTCATGTCCGGGTTCTGGTAGACGGTGACCTTGATCGCGTCCCCCGGGCCCATGACGTAGCCCTTGGCGGGCGCGGCCAGGGCCGGCACGGCGAGCAGCGCTGCGGCCACGGCCATGCAACGGGCGAAACGTTCGAAGATCATGCGCGGGCTCATCTGGCGAGCGCCGTCCGCGGGGATTGCAGCGGACCGGCCGCGGCGGCCCCGATCGCGCCCTCGTCCGCCATGGCCGTCGATTGCACGTCGGCCTTCCGCTGGAAGTATTCGATGTGCGCCTTGCGGCGCAGCTCGCCGACGACCTGCTCGGCCTTCTGCCGGCGCATGGCTTGTGCAAGGCGGGCCCGGATCGACGGCAGCGCCGCCTCCAGGCGCACCGGCTCAGCGGTGGTCGCGACGAGCTGCATCAGCACCACGCGGGAGCCGTCGTTGAACAGCAGGACGTCGCCGGCCGACATCGCCGACGCCTCGGCCAGCAGCTTCGCCGGCAGCGTTTCCGCCGGGCGCACGTCGGTCATGCGCGAATACGCCACGCCGGCGCTGGACAGGATGGCCGTGACCTCGTCCGCGCCTTTCGCGGCGTCGAGCCGCGCCTTGACCGGCGCAGCCAGGCCCTGCTCGAGGACGAAGCGGCGGAATGTGTAGATCCTGCGCCCGGCGAACAGATCCGCATGCTCCGCGTAGTAGGCGCGGACCTGCTTCGCGCCGGGCCGGACGTCGCCCACGAGGCGATCGAGCGCAAGCTGCGCCAGCACCTCGCGCCGCGTTCTCTCGAGGATGCGGGAGACCGCAGCATCCCTGTCGAGCCCGCTGGCCACCGCCTGCTGCGCGAGCAGCCGTTGCTCCACCAGGCGTTCCAGCGGCCGGTGCCGGCCCGGCGCGGATTCGCCGGCGCCGGGGACGGCCAGCTCGTCCTCGAGCTGGCGCAAGGTGATCTCCTCGCCGTTCACCCGCGCGACGACGCCGTCATGCCCCTGCGGCACCGGACCGCAGGCTGCCAGCCCGGCCAGCACGATGAAGCCGCCGAGCGGGCGCAACCGCGTGCCGGGGCATGCGCGTGCGTGCTTCGCGCCGGCCAGCCACGTGATGCAACGCCGAGACGCGCGCCGCGCGCACCGGAGCTCAATAGGCATTGCGGTCCCGGAACACGACGGTCAGGGTGCGCAGCATGATCCAGACGTCCAGCGCGACGGACCAGTTGCGCATGTAATCGAGGTCGTAGGCCACGCGCGACTGCATTTTTTCCACGGTCTCGGTTTCACCGCGATAGCCGTTGATCTGCGCCCAGCCCGTGATACCCGGCTTGACCTTGTGGCGCAGCATGTAGCGCTTGATGAGCTTGCGGTACTGCTCGTTGTGGGCCACGGCGTGGGGACGCGGCCCGACGACGCTCATGGTGCCCTGCAGGACGTTGAGCAGCTGCGGCAGCTCGTCGAGCGACGTGCGCCGCAGGAAGGCGCCGAACGGCGTGACGCGGTCGTCGCCGCGCGTGGCCTGGCGCACGGCCGTGCCGTCCTCGAGCACCCTCATGCTGCGGAACTTGTAGACCATGATCTGCGCGCCGTCGAGGCCGTAGCGGCGCTGCTTGAACAGCACGGGCCCCGGCGAGTCGCGCTTGATGCCGATCGCGATCGCCACCATCAGCGGCCAGAGCAGCAGCAGCGCGGCCGAGGCGATCAGGATGTCGGAAAAGCGCTTGAGGATGCTGTTGAAGCCGGCGAAGGGCGACTCGCAGATGGCCACCACCGGGATGCCCTCGAGCTCGTCGAAGCGCGCCTGGATCAGGTCGAAGGCGAAGATGTCCGGCACGAAGTACACGGAGGCTGTGGTGTCGCCGAGCTCGTCGAGCATCTTCATGATGCGCGGCTGCGCCACCATCGGCAGGGTAATATATATGGTGGCCACCGCGTGCTCGCGCACCCAGGCCGGCAGCTCGCCGATGCTGCCCAGCACCGGTGCGCTGGTGCGCTCGGTTCGCGCGGGGCCGCGGTCGTCGAAGAAGCCCATGACCTCGATGCCGCTGTAGGGATCGTCGAGGACGCGCTGCGCGAGCTTCTCGCCGAGGGTATTGGCGCCGACGACGACCATGGAGCGCCCTGCGTTGCCGCTGTGCACGATCCGGTGCATGACGTTGCGGGCCAGCGCATGGCAGAGCACGAGGATGAAGGGGGTGACCGCGAACCAGGCCAGGATGACCTTGCGCGAAAACTGCGCGGAGAATTTCGTCGCGAAGCCGAGAAACAAAAGGATGCCGGCCACCATGATCCAGTCGACGAACATCTTCCTGTCCTCGGAGGTGGGGTGCGCGTCGCTGCGCGAGCGGAACACGTCCACGTCGTCGAACAGCTGCGTGGAGATCAGGAAGGCGAGGATGCCGAGGATCACGTAGTGCCCGGCGAGCGGCTCGCCGAAGGCGGCCGCGCACGCGAACAGCGTGAGCACGATGGCGGCGGGATTGATGAGGCTCTTGACGAGCGCGACTGCGGGCAATTCGCTGGCGACCATGGACGTCGACTCCTGAAGAACTTTCTTGGAAGAGCTCGCTCCGCCGTTGCTGATGCGGAATCCGGCGGCGCCCTCCCAGACGTCCCGCCAAAACCAACTCGCTGCTGCACGGTTTGCCGCAGATGCAAATTCCGGGCCACGACTTCCGGATGTCGTTCGTGGACGACATTTTTACGTCGACCGCCTGTTCCGCCGCCGGCCGACGCCCTACACTCACGCCTCGCGCGCACTGCCACTTTGACGTGCGCGCGTGACAAAAGATCGCGAACCATGAGACTGCTGATAAAAAAAATCGATGACGACGGACGCCTTGGCCTCGTGCCGCAGTTCCTGCAAACGCCGTGGACGGTGGAGGTCGTCGACGCGGGTGACCTCACGGCACTCGAAGCCGCGCTGGCGCGTGCGGACGCGATGGTGTCGATGAGCTGGCCGCGCGACATGCCGCCGGCCCCGCGGCTGAAGCTGCTGCAGCTCCCCGGGGCAGGCACCGACGACATCGCCTTCGAGGCTCTCCCCGCGCAGGCGGCGGTGTGCAACGTGTTCGAGCACGAGATCGGCATTTCCGAATACGTGCTCGCGGCGATGCTGCAGTGGGCCATCGGCATCCCGCGCATGGATGCCGCGCTGCGCCGCGACGAATGGCACGGCTCGCATCTGACCGGGCCCCGCCACGGCGAGCTCTTCGGACGGACGCTCGGCATCGTCGGCTACGGACGCATCGGCCGCGAGACCGCCGCGCGCGCACGCGCGTTCGGGATGCACGTGCGGGCATGCAGCCGCACGCCGGGCGACGTGCAGGGACCGGTCGCGCGCATCGAGCCCATGGACCGGCTCGACGATCTGCTGGCCGCATCGGACTTCGTGCTGCTCGCGCTGCCGCTGGACGCCTCCACGGCGGGACTCATCGACGCGCGGCGCATCGCGCGCATGAAACCGGACGCCGTCCTCATCAACGTGGCCCGCGGTGCCCTCGTCGACGAAAAGGCGCTGTTCGAAGCGTGCCGGGACAGGCGCGTCGGCGGCGCAATCATCGACACCTGGTATTGCTATCCCCCGCAGGGCGAGCCGCGCGCGCCCCCCGCGCACCTGCCCTTCCGCGAGCTGCCGAACGTCATCATGACGCCGCATGCCTCGGGCTGGACGGAGGGGCTGCGGCCGCGGCGCTGCCGGCTGATTGCCGCGAATCTGGACCGGCTCGCACGCGGCGAACCGCTCGCCAACATGGTGCACGCTCCCCGGGCGCGCGCATGAAGGGCGGCAAACCGTACATACACATGCAACATAAGGAGGGACAGGCATGAACCAGCAGGCGCTCGAACAGGCGGCGAAGACTCTGTGGTCGGCATGGCAGGCAGGCGCGCGCCTGGCATCCCTGCCCGAAAGCTGCCGGCCGGCCAGCCGGTCCGACGGCTATCGCATCCAGGCGGCCGTGGCGCGCCTGTCGGGACAGGAAACTTTCGGCTGGAAAATCGCGGCGACCAGCAGCGCGGGCCAGAAGCACATAGGCGTGGACGGTCCGCTCGCGGGTCGGCTGCTGCGCAATCGCGTGTTCGACTCCGGGGCGCGCGTGTCGCTTCGCAACAACATCATGAAGGTCGCGGAAGCGGAATTCGCGTTCCGCATGAAACGCGACCTGCCGCCGCGCTCCCGGCCCTATTCCACCGCCGAAGTGCTCGCTGCCGTCGACACGCTGCACCCGGCGATAGAGATCCCGGATTCCCGCTACGAGGACTTCGTCACCGTGGGCGCGCCGCAGCTGATCGCGGACCATGCATGCGCCAGCTACTTCGTGCTGGGGCCCGCCACTGTCGCCGAGTGGCGTCAAATCGACATCGCCGGCCATCGCATCACGGCCCAAATCGACGGAAAACCGGCCTGCGAAGGCATGGGCTCCAATGCACTGGGCGATCCGCGCGTTGCGCTGACCTGGATCGCGAACGAGCTGTCGCTCATGGGCGACATGCTGCGCGCCGGCGAAACCGTCACGACGGGTACCTGCATCGTGCCGGCGGCGATCTCCGCCGGCGACCACGTCGTGGCGGATTTCGGCGTGATCGGCCGCGTCGAAGCCACCATGGTCGCCTAGCGGGCGCGACGATGACGCTTCGCCCTGAACCGTGCGATAGTGCGGTCTCGCGCAAGGTCGAGCCGCCCGCCGGCCTGGGTGCAGGCCGCCGCAGGCCGGAGCACGGCCGGCCGGCAACGCGCCGGCGGGACACGACGAGCCCTTCGTGATGCAGCTTTACTATCCCCGCTCCTTCCTGAAGCTGATCCTCGCCGGTTTTTCGCTGGCCGTGCTGCCGCTCATCTTCGCGCTCATCAACAACGCCTATTCCGTGCACCAGCTCGCGACGCACAGCCAGCGCGCCGTCTACCAGGCCGTGCAGAGCACGCAGAGCACGCGATTCCTGATCGAGCAGATCACCAGCATGGAGCGCAGCATCCGGCAGTTCGCCATCATCGGCGACCCTTCCCTGCTGCAGGGCTACGGGCTCGCGCACGAGCGGTTCACGGAGACCGCGCGCAAGATGTCCCAGCTGCCGCTCGACGTGAAGCAGAAGCTCGCGATCGAGCAGCTGCAGGCCCGCGAGGCCGCGCTGTTCGAGCGCATCGGCAGGGCCTCCGGCAAGCCCGACATCATCAACCTCGCCGCGGCGGAGCTCGCCGGCCTGTCGGAGGCCGCGCGCGGCCTCGACGAGCAGGGCAACTCGCTGGTCGACCGCGAGGTCGACACGATGCAGAAAATGGCCGGCGAGGTGCAACGCTTCATCTTCTGGCAGCTGCTGGCGCTGGTGCCCATCGCCCTGCTGCTGGTCGTGGGTGCGACCATGCTGATCTCCAAGCCCATCGCCCAGCTCGAATCCGCCATCCAGAAGCTCGGCGAGGGGCGCTTCGACGCCCGCGTGGCCGTCAACGGGCCCGCGGACCTGGAATCCCTCGGCCGCCAGCTCGACTGGCTGCGGCTGCGGCTGCTGGACCTGGAGGAGCAGAAGTCGCGCTTTCTGCGCCACGTCTCGCACGAGCTGAAGACCCCGCTCACCGCGCTGCGCGAAGGCGTCGAGCTGCTGTCCGACGAGGTCACCGGGAAAATGACCGCCGGGCAGTTCGAGATCGCGCGCATCCTCAGGCAGAACACCCTGCGGCTGCAGAAGCTCATCGAGGACCTGCTGAGCTACCATAGCGCGCAGTTCCACACCTCCGCGCTGAATTTTTCGCAGTTCAACCTCAAGGCGCTGGCGGCCAGGGTCGCCCAGCAGCATTCGCTCGCGATGCGCGCCAAGAACCTGAGCCTGAACCTGGCGGCCTCGGAATTCGCCATCGAGGCCGACGAGAACAAGGTCGACGCGATCCTCGACAACCTGCTGTCGAACGCGATCAAGTTCTCGCCGGCCGGGGGCACCATCCGCATCCAGCTGCGCAAGCGCGGCGCGGAAGCCGTCGTCGACGTCATGGACGAGGGTCCTGGCATCCAGGCGGGGGACAGGGGACGCGTATTCGAGCCCTTCTACCAGGGCGGTGCGGAGTACACCGGGCCGGTGAAGGGCACGGGGCTCGGGCTGGCGATCGTCCGCGAATACGTGGTTGCGCACCGGGGCAGCGTGGAAATCATCGCCGACGGCAATCCCGGCGCCCATCTGCGTGTCATACTGCCATGCAGCCAGTCGGAGGCCGCGGCGTGAGGCGCGCCGCGGCGGGCATGCTGCTCGCGCTGGCGGCCGCGGCCTGCGTGCCCGGCACGCAGATGCGCACCGGGCCGGCACCCGTCCGCGGCACCGTGCTGCCCGTCGAGAGCGACGCCGAGCGCTTCGCGAGCTATTGCGACCGCGTGCTGCCGATGAAGGGCGCGGAGCTTTCGGCGGAGCTGGACAGGGCGCGCACGGCGTTCGACGCGGACAAGTCGGAACTAAATCGCCTGCAGCTCGCTCTAGTACTATCGTTGCCGGGCACGCCCTGGCGCGACGACGCCGCGGCCGTCGCGCTGCTCTCCCCGCTGGTGCGGGACGGGGCCCGCGAGGGATCCGGTCTGCGCCCGCTGGCCATGTGGCTGCAGGCACACCTCGTGGAGTCGCACCGCACGGAAGAAGCCCTGCAGCTGCAGAACGCGCGGCTGAAGGACGAGCAGCGCCGCGCCGAAGTCCTGCAGCAGAAGGCCGACGCCCTGCAGCAGAAACTGGAAGCCCTGCTCGACATGGAAATGAAAATGATCGAACGCGAACAAACCCTCCCCAAGAAGAAATGACCATGCCCAAGGCACGCATACTCATCGTCGACGACGACCCGGATCTCCTGCGCCTGCTCACTTTCCGCCTGGAAGGCGCGGACTACGCGGTGGAGAGCGCGGACAGCGCGGAACGCGCGCTCGCCCGGCTGTCCGTGGCCATCCCGCACCTGGTCATCACCGACCTGCGCATGAGCGGCATGGACGGCATGGCGCTTTTCGAGAGCATCCACAAGAGCAACCCGGCGCTGCCCGTCATCATCCTGACCGCTCACGGCACGATCCCGGATGCGGTCGCGGCCACGCAGCGCGGCGTGTTCGGCTACCTGACGAAGCCCTTCGACAGCAAGGACCTGCTGCTGCAGGTCGACAAGGCCGTGGCGCTCGGCGGCGGGCAGCCCGAAAGGGCCAGCGGCGAGTCCGACTGGCGCACCGACATCATCACCCGCAGCCTCGCGCTGGAAAGCATCCTGGGCAAGGCCAAGCTGGTCGCCGCGAGCGACGCGAGCGTGCTCGTGCGCGGCGAAAGCGGCACCGGCAAGGAGCTGCTGGCGCGTGCCATCCACAAGGCGAGCCCGCGTTCGGCGCGGCCCTTCGTCGCCATCAACTGCGGTGCGATCCCGGAGCAGCTGCTCGAGTCGGAATTGTTCGGGCACATGAAAGGCTCGTTCACCGGGGCCGCGCGCGACTACAAGGGCCTGTTCCAGGCCGCCGATGGCGGAACGGTGTTCCTCGACGAGATCGGTGACATGCCGCTGCCGCTGCAGGTGAAGCTGCTGCGCGTCCTGCAGGACAGGGAGATCCGGCCCATCGGCACCACGCAAACCGTGCCGGTGGACGTGCGCATCATCTCCGCAACCCACCGCAATCTCGAGGAGGCGATCAAGGCCGGAACGTTCCGCGAGGATCTCTACTACAGGCTGAACGTCGTGTCGTTCGGCCTGCCCGCGCTCGCCGAGCGCCGCGAGGACATCCCCGTGCTCGCCACGCACTTCCTGAACCAGCTTGCCGAGCGCTACAAGAAGTCGCTGAACGGCTTCGCGTCGGAAGCCATGGAAATCCTGGTGAAAGCCTCGTGGCCGGGAAACGTGCGCGAGCTCTACAACGTCGTCGAGCAGGCCGTCGCCCTGTCCACGACCTCGATCATCACGCCTGCGCTGGTGGAAAGTGCGATGCGTGGCCAGAGCGCCGAGCTGTCGTCCTTCGAGTCCGCCCGCAGCGAGTTCGAGCGCGACTACCTTGCGAAGCTGCTCAAGATCACGGGCGGGAACGTCACCCAGGCCGCACGGATGGCCAAACGCAATCGCACGGAGTTCTACAAGCTCCTGCAGCGCCACCATCTCGACCCCAAGCTCTTCAAGGCGATGTGATGCGCTTCGGTGCCGGGCCGCCCAGGTCCGGCCGCGCGCGGCCCAGTCTCGCAACCCTGTCGTCCGGGGGCGACGGTTTTCTCGGGGAAATCGGAGGTTCGAGCCTGCAACTCACTGTTTTCCATGGCGTACACCATGTTGGCACGACTGCTGCTAGTGGCTAAGGCGAGCCCGGGGCGAGCCTGCCGTCTGGCCCTGACAAGACAAGAGCCGGAGAAGAATGCGGGCACAGGCCCGCCACCCGGTGCGGAAGAAAAAAACGGAATCGATCCAGGACAAAAAGTAAACGTCGCGGGAGGACTGCCGTAATGCATGTCCGGCATCCCATCCCAGCGCAATCGACCACGCATGAAGGACCAAAGAAACCGCCTGTTGCTTCCGCTGATTGCCGCCGCGGCGTTGTCCGTGGTGGCTTTCAGCGGCATCGGCGTTGCGGCCATCACCGGCCACCTCTCCCTTACCCGCTCGAGCCTGAATCCCTTCGCGAGCTTCAACCGGTCTGCAGCCAGCGGCCTGATCCAGGCGCCGATCATCACGGACCCCGGCCACCAGGGCCTGACGCGCAAGCGCGGGCAGACCCCTGCGGCGGGCAAGCCCGTGACCTTCCGTGCCGGCGCCCGCGTGCCAGCCAAAAAGAGCGTCTGCCAGGATTGCGGCGTGGTCGATTCCATCCGGCCCGGACGCGCCCGCAGCGCCGTGCCGGGCATTCCGCGATCGATGGCGGCGGACTCCGAAGGGACCGGCATCGCCAGGGTCGACCGCGAGACGAACGAGCGCCCGTCGGACGACGCCAGCGGCTACGTGGTGCGCGTCCAGATGGAAAACGGCACGGTGCGGACCATCTACGAAACGGAACGTCCCGCGTTCGACGTCGGCGAGCGCATCAAGCTCGTCAACGGCGCCGTCATGAGGCAGGGTTGATGGCGGCGGCGAAGGAGAACAAGACCGGAATCTCCGGATTTCGAAGCTGACAGGATCCGAAGCAACTGTTTGCGTGTTTAGCGCCCGATTTCCTCCCTTATCGGGCGTTTTTTTGTCCGCTTCACTGGCTGCGATGCACGGCGGCGGAATATGATGCGGAACGCGTTCCCCGACCCCCGCCCATGAAAAAAACCGCTCTTGCTGCCGTTGCGGCCCTGCTTTGCGCCTGCGCACCGGCGAAGAAGGAGGCCGGCGTGAACCTCGCGGGCTACCCCCCGGGCTTCCGCGCCGGCTACGCCGATGGATGCGCGAGCGCGGGCAGGACGGTCGGACGCACGCGGGACGAGGACCGTTTCAAGCATGACGCGCAATACGCCTCGGGCTGGAGGGACGGCCACGACATTTGCTCCCGGTCGAAGAAGTGACTCCGCCTGGAGGCCCTTGATCGACACCGGCGATCCCTCCCCCGTCATGGCTTAGAATAGGCGGCCCGCCCGCTTTCGGCCGGAATGCACGGCCGGCCACCAAGGAGACCGCATGAACGCCCCCCACGTCCGCCCCTCGTTCCGCTGGGAAGACCCTCTGCTGTTCGACGAGCAGCTCACGGACGAAGAGCGCATGGTGAGGGATTCCGCACGCGCGTATTGCCAGGAAAAGCTGATGCCGCGCGTCCTGCTCGCGCACCGGCAGGAGCGCTTCGACCGCGAGGTGTTCGAGGAAATGGGCGGTCTCGGTTTCCTCGGCTCGACCCTGGAGGGCTACGGCTGCGCCGGCGTGAACCATGTCAGCTACGGGCTCATCGCCCGGGAGATCGAGCGCGTGGACTCGGGATACCGCTCGATGATGAGCGTGCAGTCCAGCCTGACCATGTACCCGATCTACGCCTACGGGACGGAGGCACAGCGCCAGAAATACCTGCCCAAGCTCGCGACCGGGGAATTCCTCGGGGCCTTCGGCCTGACGGAGCCGGATTTCGGCTCCGACGCGGGCAGCATGATCACCCGGGCACGCAAGGTCGACGGGGGCTACATCCTCAAGGGTGCCAAGATGTGGATCACGAACGCGCCCGTGGCGGACGTGCTCGTCATCTGGGCCAAGGACGGGGATGGCATCATCCGCGGATTCATCGTCGAGCGCGGCACGAAGGGGCTGTCGACCCCCAAGATCGAGGGCAAGTTCAGCCTGCGCATCTCCATCACCGGGGAGGTCGTGCTGGACGACGTCTTCGTGCCGGAGGAAAACCTGCTGCCCAACGTCGAGGGGCTGAAGGGGCCCTTCGGCTGCCTGAACAAGGCGCGCTTCGGCATCGCCTGGGGCGCACTCGGCGCCGCCGAGTTCTGCTGGCACGCCGCGCGCAGCTACACGCTGGAGCGCAAGCAGTTCGGCCGGCCGCTGGCCGCCACCCAGCTCATCCAGAAGAAGCTCGCCGACATGCAGACCGAGATCGCGCTGGGCCTGCAGAGCGTGCTCAGGGTGGGCCGGCTGATGGACGAAGGCCGCGCCGCACCGGAGATGGTCTCGTTGATCAAGCGCAACTCGTGCGGCAAGTCGCTGGACATCGCACGCATGGCGCGCGACATGCACGGGGGCAACGGCGTGTCGGACGAGTACCACGTCATGCGCCACGTGATGAACCTCGAGGCCGTCAACACCTACGAGGGCACGCACGACGTGCACGCGCTGATCCTCGGACGCGCGCAGACCGGCCTGCAGGCGTTCACCGGCTGATGGCAGTTGCCGGAAGCAAAAAGGGCACGCCGAGGCGTGCCCTTTTTGCTTCCGGCTTCCGGCGGCTCAGACGCAGCGGCCGCCGTCGACCTCGATGCACGCGCCCGTGATGAAGTCGGCTTCATCGGACGCCAGATAAAGGCAGGCGTTGGCGATGTCGCGGGGCTGGCTGAACCGCCCCAGCGGAATGACCGACTTGAACTTGGCGCGGATCTCGGGCGTGTCCTGTCCCATGAACTCCGCCAGCAGCGGGGTGTCGCCGGCGACCGGGTTGACCACGTTGACGCGGATCTTGTCCGGCGCGAGCTCCACCGCCATCGCACGGCTCGCCACGATCGCCGCGCCCTTGCTGCCGTTGTACCAGACCAGGCCGGGGCGCGGACGCACGCCGGCGGTCGAGGCGATGGTGACGAACACACCGCCGCCCTGCTTGCGGAAATACGGCACGACGGCCTTCGCGCTGTGGTACAGGCTCTTGACGTTGACGGCGTAGACGCGGTCGAACTGCTCCTCCGTCACGTCGAGCAGGGATTGGTTGCGGTGGGTGGTGCCGGCGTTGTTGATCACGATGTCGAGCCTGCCGAACGCGTCCAGGGTCGCCTTCAGCAGCCGATCCCAGTCCGCGGCCTTGGAGACGTCGCCCTGGACGAATTTGGCCTGCGCGCCGAGTGCCTTCGCCACCCTCTCGCCGCCCTCGGGCTTCAGGTCGTTGACGATGACCTTGCAGCCCTCCTCGACGAAGCGCTTCACGATGCCCTCGCCGAAACCCTGCCCGCCGCCGGTGACGATCGCCACCTTGTCCTTCAATCTCATGTTCTCCTCCTTGGTGTTTCGTTCCGCGATTGTACGAAAAAAAACGGGAGCCGCCCGGGCTCCCGTGATTCCTGCGGCCGCGCGCGGCTCAGGTGCTGGGCGCGACCTCGCAGACCTGCTGGTTCGTTCCCGCATCGCTGCGCTCGCGGCTGCCCACGCCTCGCGGATCGACGCCATGCCTCACCGCGGTCATTTCCGCAAGGATGGAGACTGCGATTTCCGGCGGCGTCTTGCTGCCGATGCTCAGGCCGATCGGTCCATGCAGCCGCTCGAGCTCCGCATCCGTGAGGTCGAACATCTTCAGCCGCTCCATGCGCTTGCTCGAATTGAGCCGGGAGCCGAGCGCGCCCACATAGAAGGCGGGCGACTTCAGCGCCTCCATGAGCGCGAGGTCGTCGAGCTTGGGATCGTGCGTGACGGCCACCACTGCGCTGTGCGAATCCAGGCTCATCGCCAGCGCCACGTCGTCGGGCATGCCGCGGTCGAGCACCGTCCCCTCGACCTGCCATGTCAGAGCGTATTCCTCGCGCGGATCGCACACGGTCACACTGTAGTCGAGCGCCTGCGCCATCTGGGCGAGGTATTGCGAAAGCTGTCCCGCGCCGATGATCAGCAGCCGCCAGCGCGGGCCATGCACCGTCGTCAGGCACCTGCGGTCGAAGCTCAGGGTCTTGTCCATGCGGCTCGCCGAATGCAGCGTGACTTTGCCCGTCTGCAAGTCGAGCGTGCGCGCCGTCAGCTCGTGGCGGTCGACATGACCGAGCAGCTGCACCAGCTTGTCCTTTTCCGCCACCGGCTCGAGCACCAGCTCGAGCTTGCCGCCGCAGGGCAGCCCGTAGCGCGTCGCCTCGTCCTTGCTGATGCCGTAGGTCGCGATCTCGGGACCGTCGATCGCCAGCGACTTGTCGCGGATGCGGTGGATCAGGTCGTCCTCGACGCAGCCGCCCGAGACGGATCCGGCGACCACGCCGTCGTCCCGGACCGCGAGCATGGCGCCCGCGGGACGCGGCGACGAACCCCAGGTCTCCACGATGGTTGCCAGCACGACACGGTGGCCTTCCTCCAGCCACGCGACGCTGTTGCGCAGTACCTGCAGATCGACGCTATCCATGATGCCGCCTCATTGCGAAGCCGTTCTGATTGCCGGGGAATAACGATTCTAAACCAGCGCGAGCCGACTCACTCGAAAAAAACCCCCGGCCGCATGGCCGGGGGTTTGCAGTTGGAACCGGTGCGCCCGGCCTCGCAGCCGGGCAGCCGTCGTCAGGCGGAGCCCTTGATGTTTTCCGGCGTGAACGGCAGGTTCCGGCAGCGCTTGCCGCAGGCGGCGAAGATCGCGTTGCCGATGGCCGGCTGCACCACCGCGGTACCGGGCTCGCCCAGGCCTCCGGGAGGGCCGTCGCTCTTGATGAAGTGGATGTCGAGGACCTTCGGCGTCTCGTTCATGCGCGCGACGCGGTACATGTCGAAGTTGGTCTGCTCGACGCCACCGTTCTTGATGGTGATTTCGCCCCACATGCACGCGGACTGGCCGAAGTTGATGGTGCCCTGCAGCTGCGCCAGCGCCTGGTCCGGGTGGATCAGGGTGCCGGCGTCCACGACGGCGGTCACCTTCTCGAGGGTCACGTCGTAGCCCGGCGAGACCGAGACCTGCGCGACCATCGCGATGACCGTGTTGTAGCCTTCCATCACCGCCACGCCCATGCCCTGGCCCTCGGGCAGCTTCTTGCCCCAGCCGGACTTGGCACGAACCTCTTCCAGCACCCTCTTCATGCGCTTGCCCACCGGCACGCCGGCGGACAGGCCCGACCACTGGTGCTTGGTCGAGCCCATGTCCAGCATGTCGATGCGGTACTGGATGGGATCCTTGCCCGCGGCGTTCGCCAGCTCGTCGATGAAGCACTCGAGCGCGAGCGCGTTGAGGTTGTGGGACACGCCACGCCAGTAGCCGGGCGTCACGCCGGCATCGTGCATCTGGTACGTGAGCTTCATGTTGGGCGTGTCATACGGGTAGTTGTCGATGCCCTCCACCGCGAACGGGTCGATGCCGTCCTTGACGATGCTCGGAAACAGGCGCGCCGAGATCGACGGGCTGGTGGAATGGAAGCGCATCGCCACCGGCTTGCCGCCCGCATCCAGGCCCGCGCTCAGCTTGATGAGGCTCGCCGGGCGGTAGGAGTCGTGCGTCATGTCGTCCTCGCGGCTCCACACCATCTTGACCGGGGCGCCGACCGCCTTGGAGATTTCCGCGGCGTCGATCGCGTAGTCGACTTCCACGCGCCTGCCGAAGCCGCCGCCGAGGAAGGTGGTGTGCACCTCCACCTGCTCCGGCTTCAGCCCGGTGGCTCCGCTCACGACGTGCGGGATGAGCTGCTGGAATTGCGTCGGGGTGATGATGATGGCCCTGTCGGCCCTGACGTCGGCCGTGGTGTTCTGGGGCTCCATCGGCGAGTGCGACAGGAACGGCAGCTGATAGGTGGCGTCGACCTTCTTCGCCGCCTCATTCATGCCGGTCTCGACGTCGCCGTGCTCGCGGAACACCGCGCCTGGCTGCTCGCTGGCGGCACGGATGCCTTCCCAGATCGACATGGAGTCGTGGTCCGCGTTCGGGCCGCCGTCCCATTGGATCTGCAGCAGGTCCCTGGCCTTCCTGGCCTGCCAGTAGGAGTCCGCCACGACGGCCACCCCGCGGCTGTACTGCACCACTGCCTTCACGCCAGGCATCGACTTGGCACGCGTGTCGTCGAAGCTGGTGACCTTGCCGCCGATGCTGGGCGACATGGCGACCGCTGCGTACAGCATGCCGTCGACGCGGGTGTCGATGCCGAACTTGGCCTGGCCCTTCACCTTCGCGACCGTGTCCAGGCGCTTCTGCTTGCTGTTGCCGACGACCTTGAACTGGCTCGCGGGCTTGAGCGGCACGTCCTTCGGCACTTCCATGCCGGCCGCCTTGGAGGCGAGCTGGCCGTAGGTGGCCTTCTTGCCGCCGGGACCGGTGACCATGCCGTTGGCCGCCTTGCACTGGCCGGCGTCGACGTTCCACTCGGCGGCAGCGGCCGCGACCAGCATCATGCGGGCGGAAGCGCCGGCCTTGCGCAGCTTCTCCCACGCGTCGCGCACGGAGGTCGAGCCGCCGGTGAGCTGGCCGCCCAGCAGCGCGTTGATGTAGACCTCGGCGGGAGGTGCGAACTCGATCTTGACCTTGCTCAGGTCCACTTCCAGCTCTTCGGCCACCAGCATCGGCATCGACGTGTAGACGTCCTGGCCCATTTCGGAGCGGGCGACCATGATGGTGATGCTATTGTCGGCACCGATCTTGACCCACGCGTTCGGGCTGGCGGTAGGCGCATCGGCGGCGACGGCGAGGTTATGGCGGCCGGGCACGTAGAAGCCCAGGGCCAGCCCGCCTGCCACGGTGCCGCTGACCTTCAGGAAGTCACGGCGCGCTTCGTTCTTGATGATGTTTTCCATTTGTCGTGTCCTCCTCAGGCCATCTTGGCGGCTTGCTTGATCGCCGCGCGGATCCGGGGATAGGTGCCGCACCGGCAGATGTTGCCCGACATGAAGGCGTCGATGTCCGCATCGGAGGGATTCTTGTTCTGCGCGAGCAGCGCGGAGGCCGACATCATCTGCCCGGGCTGGCAGTAGCCGCACTGCGGCACGTCCAGCGCGATCCAGGCCCTCTGCACCTTGTGGTTGCCGCCGAGGCCTTCGATGGTCGTGACCTTCTGGCCGGCGACGGAGCCGATCGACGTCTGACAGGAACGGATGGCCTGGCCGTTCAGGTGCACGGTACAGGCGCCGCACAGGGCCTTGCCGCAACCGAACTTGGTGCCGGTCATTCCCAGCGTGTCGCGCAATACCCAGAGCAGCGGCGTATCGGGCGCGACATCCACGCTCGTGCTCTTTCCATTTACGTTGAACGAGATAGCCATTGCAGAAACTCCCCCTTGGTGAGGATGAGGTTATATCGATGTAACAAAAACGATAGTTACGCGGGCCAAAATACACGAACGGGGACGGCGTTTCAACAATTTGCACGGCCCCGTCACGGAGCGTTACGCGCCGTTCCGCATGTCGGGATCACGCGATCATGTTGCATCGCAATATTCGACCTCCGACGCGATGCCATTCCGTGCGCCGGCGGGCGGCCCGCCGCCCCGTGCAGCGGCTTTTTCAGCGGTGCGGCTTCGGCTCCCCGCCTTTTTTCAGCTCGAGGCGTGCGATCTGGTTGCGGTGGACCTCGTCCGGCCCGTCCGCGAGGCGCAACGTGCGGTTGTGGGCGTACATCATCGCCAGCGGGAAGTCCTGCGACACTCCGCCGCCGCCATGGGCCTGGATCGCCCAGTCCATGATCGTCTGCGCCATGTTGGGGCCGACGACCTTGATCATGGCGATCTCCGCGCGCGCCTCCTTGTTGCCCACCGTGTCCATCATGTAGGCGGCCTTCAGCGTAAGCAGCCGCGCCTGCTCGATCATGAGCCGCGACTCGGCGATGCGCTCGTGCCAGACGTTGTACTCGGCGACCGGCCTGCCGAAGGCCACGCGGCTCTTGAGCCGCGCGCACATGAGCTCGAGTGCACGCTCGGCCTGGCCGACCACGCGCATGCAGTGGTGGATGCGCCCGGGGCCCAGCCTGCCCTGCGCGATCTCGAAGCCGCGGCCCTCGCCGAGCAGCATGTTCGACGCGGGCACGCGCACGTTGTCGAGCACGACCTCCATGTGCCCGTGCGGCGCATCGTCGTAGCCGAACACGCTCAACGAACGCAGGACCTTCACGCCCTTGGCGTCGGCGGGCACGAGGATCATCGACTGCTGCCGGTGGCGATCGGCATTGTCCGGATCGGACTTGCCCATGACGATGAAGATCCTGCAGCGCGGGTCGCCGGCCCCGGAGGACCACCACTTGCGGCCGTTGATCACGTACTCGCCGCCCACGCGCTCGATGCGGCACTGGATGTTGGTCGCATCCGACGAGGCGACCTCCGGCTCGGTCATCAGGAAAGCCGAGCGGATCTCGCCTTCCAGCAGCGGCGTGAGCCACTGCTTCTGCTGCTCCGGCGTGCCGTAGCGCAGCAGCACCTCCATGTTGCCGGTGTCGGGCGCGGAGCAGTTGAACACTTCCGGAGCCCAGCCGCTGCGGCCCATGATCTCGCACAGCGGCGCGTATTCGAGGTTGGTGAGCGCCCCGCCGTGGTCCTTCGGCCGCCACAGGTTCCACAGGCCGGCGGCGCGCGCCTTCGGCTTCAGCTCTTCGACGATGCGCGTGGGCACCCAGGCATTGCCCTTCGCGCGGTTCTGCGCGATCTCCTCGTAGAAGCGCCCTTCCTGCGGCACCACGTGCTCCTGCATGAAGGCGGAAACCTTCTTCTGCAGCTCCTTGACCTTGTCCGAATAGTCGAAATTCATGTGCGTTCCTTGCGCGGGTGGGTGTGGCGGAAAATGCGGCGGCAAGCTGCCGGACGGATGCGCGGCCGCGCCGGCGGCGTGGCCGGTCGCAGCCTGTCGATGCGGGTTCCTCCCCCGGTTTCTTGTTCGCGGCGCCGGGCGACAGTATGACATCGCGAAGCGCGGAATTTAAGACGCCGCGGCGGCGGCCCGTGCCTCGGCTGGCGGCGTGCGCTCGAAGGCCCTGATGGCATCGCGCAGGAAGTCCGGCAGCGGCGCGGACTTGCGCGTGGCCGGGTCGGCGTTCACGTAGACGACCCTGCCGGCGACCAGCAGATCGCCGCCGCGATGGATCTCCACGCGGAAATCGAAGCTCGAGCGCCCGAGGCGCTCGACGCGAACGCAGACGTCGATCTCGTCATCGTACCCGGCGGAGGCCTCGTACTCGATCTCGGCCTTGCGCACGTACAGGTCCGTGCCGTGCGCAGCGAGCCCGCCGGGATAGGGATGACCGAGGGCGCGGTAGTACTCCGTGATGCCGACGTCGAAATACGTGAGGTAGTGGCCGTTGAACACGATGCCCTGGCGGTCGACCTCCGCCCAGCGCACGCGCAGCCGGTGCACGAACCTGAAATCCTGCCGCGCCATGCCCGCCTCAGTCGAAACGGTAGGCGTCCATCGCGATCACCCCGAACGTCTGGCTGCGATGGATGCGATGTCCCGCGGTGCCCGGCGTGCCGGCACCGGCGGCCACGTAGATCGGCAGGAAATGCTCCTCGCTCGGATGGTTGCGCGCCGCGTCGGGGGCGACCTCGCGGTAACGCAGGAAATTTTCCGTATCGCCGGCCTCGACGGTGGCGGCCAGCCACTCCTGGAAGCCGGTGACCCATGCCGGGGACGGCTCGCCGGGACGATGGCTGCGGAACTCGTAGAGGTTGTGCGTGGCGCTGCCCGAGGCGAGGATCAGCACGCCCTCGTCACGCAGCGGCCGCAGCGTCTCGCCGAGCGCGAAATGGTGGCGCGTGTCGCGCGGCGGCTGCACGCTCAGCTGCGTGACGGGGATGTCCGCGTCCGGATACATCAGCAGCAGCGGCACCCAGGCGCCGTGATCCAGCCCGCGGTTGGCATGCACGTGCACGGCGACGCCTCTGGCCCGCAGCAGGCCATCGACTTTCGCTGCGAGCTGGGGCGCGCCGGGTGCCGGGTATCTCATGCGGTACAGCTCCGCGGGAAACCCGTGGAAATCGTGGATGGTCTCGGGCCGCTGCGCGGCGCTGACGGCCGGATCCGCGCTTTCCCAGTGCGCCGAAATGGCCAGCACCGCGGAGGGCCTGCCGAGCGCCTTGCCCAGGCCGAGCAGGAAATCGCGGGCCGGCACGTCGTCGATCGCGAGCGTCGGCGCGCCATGCGAGACGAACAGCGCCGGGAACCTCTCAGACATAGCGCCGCCCCACCCACTCGGCCACGAGCGCGGGTTTTTGCTCGCCTTCGCACTCCATGACGATGTCCCAGGTCATTTGCGCGCCGCCCTCGAAGCGCTGCATCTCCTTGAGCCTGAACCGCGCGCGCAGGCGCGAGCCGGCCTTGACGGGCGAGGTGAAGCGCAGCCGGTTGAAGCCGTAGTTGACGCCCATCTTCGAGCCGCCGAATTCCAGCGACTCGTTCAGGAAATGGCTGAGCAGCGACATCGTCAGGAAACCGTGCGCGATCGGCGCCCCGAAAGGCGACTCGCGACGCGCGCGCGCGACGTCGACGTGGATCCACTGGCGGTCCCCGGTGGCGTCGGCGAACTTGTCGATGCGATCCTGCGTGACTTCCAGCCAGTCGCTCGCCACGACCTCCTCGCCGACCTTCGCCGCGAGTTCCTCGAGACTGCCGAACACCGCCCGTGGCATGACACGCTCCGTGGTTGCACCGCCTGGCCGCAATGTACCGCAATCGCAGGGCGAGCGCATTGCATCCCGGGGATCGAGCCGCGACAATGCACGATCGGCGCGAAGGAGACGACAGATGCGGATCGGCATGGTGGGCCTCGGACGCATGGGAGCGAACATGGCAAGGCGCATGGCGCGCAAGGGCGCGAGCGTGTCCGCCTACGACCTGAGCGAGCCGGCGCGCGCGGCGCTGGGCAACGAGCGCGGCGTGACGCTGTTCGCCGATCCTGCCGCGCTGGTGGCATCGCTGCCGGCGCCGCGCGTGGTGTGGGTCATGCTGCCCTCGGGCGAGGTGACCGGACAGGCGCTGGCCGCGCTGCACAAGCTGCTGGCCGCCGGCGACGTCATCGTCGAGGGCGGCAACGCCAACTACAAGGACTCGCAGCGGCGCGCGGCGCAGGCCGCGGCCCTGGGCATCGGCTTCGTCGACGCCGGCGTCTCCGGCGGGATATGGGGGCTCGAGAATGGCTACGCGCTGATGCTGGGCGGGGACAGGGACGCCTTTGCGCGCGTCGAACCCTTCGTGCGGCTGCTGGCGCCGGGACCCGGCACGGGCTGGGTCCACTGCGGCCCCGCCGGCTCGGGCCACTACGTCAAGATGATCCACAACGGCATCGAGTACGGCATGATGCAGGCCTACGCCGAAGGCCTGTCCATGATGAAGGCGAAGAAGGAATTCGGCCTCGACCTCGCGGCCATTGCCGAAACGTGGCGCCACGGCAGCGTGGTGCGTTCGTGGCTGCTCGACCTGACGGCGGATTTCCTGAAGAAGGGCCAGGCGCTCGACGCGATCGATCCGGTCGTGGCGGACTCCGGCGAGGGCCGCTGGACCGCGATCGAGGCCGTCGAGCTCGGCGTGCCGGCGCCGGTCATGAGCCTCGCGCTGATGGCGAGGTTCTCCAGCCAGGGGCAGGACGACTACGGCGCAAAGCTGCTCGCCATGATGCGCGCGGGATTCGGCGGCCACGCCGTGCAGCACACGAAGCCGGAATGATCGTCGTGCTCATGGGCGTCTCCGGCGCCGGCAAGACCACCGTGGGCGAGGCGCTCGCGCGGCGCACCGGCTGGCCGCTGCACGACGCCGACGCCTTCCATTCCGCCGCGAACATCGAGAAGATGAGCAACGGCATCCCGCTGCAGGACGAGGACCGCTGGCCGTGGCTGGACGCCATGCATGCCATGCTCGCGCAGCATCACGCGCAGGGCAAGAGCGTGCTGCTCGCGTGCTCGGCGCTGAAGCAGAAGTACCGTGACCGCCTCGCGCGCGACGGCCTGCCCGTGCGCTGGATCTACCTCAGGGGCGGCTTCGACCTGATCCGGCAACGGCTGGAAGCACGGAAGAACCATTACATGAAGGCCGGGCTGCTCGAATCCCAGTTCGCCGCCCTGGAGGAGCCGCGGGACGCGATCGTCGTCGACGTCGGGTCCACGCCCGACGGGATCGCCGAAACCATCCTGCGCGAGCTGCGCGCGCCGGCCTGAGCCGGCACCGCGAACGCGGCTTCAGGAAGTCCTGAAGCGCGCCGCCACCGCGGCGCTTTCGCGCACCAGCAGGAACTGGTCGGAGGTCACCGCGACGAACCGCGCGCCATGCGCGATCCAGCGCTTCGCGTCGGCCTCGTTGAAGGCGAGGATGCCCGGGACCTTTCCCGTCTTGCCGATGCGCGTGAGGGCGTCGGCCATGGCGGCCTGCACGTCCGGGTGGCCGGGATTGCCGAGGTGGCCGAAATCCGCCGCGAGGTCCTGCGGGCCGATGAACAGCCCGTCGACGCCATCGATGGCAGCCATTTTCTCGATCTCGGCGACCGCCGCGCGCGTCTCGATCTGCAGCAGCAGCAGGATGTTGTCGTTGGCCTGCGCGAAATAGTCCGGCACGCGCCCGAAGCGGTTCGCGCGCGAGTTCGCCGACACGCCGCGCACGCCTTGCGGCGGATAACGCACGGCGGCGACCGCGCGCTTTGCCTCCTCGGCGTTCTGCACGTAGGGCAGCAGCAGCGACTGCACGCCGACGTCGAGCAGGCGCTTGATCAGCACGGTGTCGTTCCAGTACGCGCGCACCAGCGCCGCGGTCGGGTAGGCCGCGATCGCATGCAGCTGGTGGTGCACGTTCTGCAGGTCGGCCGGCGCGTGCTCGGTATCGACCAGCACCCAGTCGAAGCCCGCCGACGCGCAGATCTCCGCCGAGACGTGGCTCGCGAGGCTCAGCCAGCATCCTGTCTGCGTGCGGCCGGCGCGCAGCGCGCGCTTGAGGTGGTTGATCGGCATGTCCATTTTTTCTCCCGGGCGTGATGTCGTCAGGCGCCGGATTGTACCCGCTCTTTGACAGCACCCGCCGCGCGTCCGACAATGCGCGCACCGCGGAGGCACGCATGCGCACACCGAGCTTCGAAGGCGTCTACCCCATCCTCGCCACGCCGTTCGACGAAGGCGAAGGCCTCGACCTCGAGTCCTTCGACCGCCTGATCCGTTTCATGGCAAGCCTGCGCGTCGAGGGCGTCACGATCCTCGGCGTGCTCGGCGAGGCCAACCGCCTCATGGACAAGGAGCGCGAGGCGCTGATCCGCACGGCGGCGAAGGCCGCGGGGGACATGCCCGTCATCGTCGGCGCGAGCCACAGCGGCACGCGCACCGCGCGCGAGCTGGCGCAGATGGCCGAGTCGCTCGGCGCGGCCGCGGTCATGGTCACGCCGCACGCGGAAGCCGTGCCGAACGACGAGCGCGTGGTCGAGTACTACAAGGCCATCGCGGACGGCATCCGCATACCGATCGTCGCGCAAGACCACCCCGCTTCCACGCAGGTGCACATGACGGCTGCGCTGCTGCTGCGGCTCGTGCGCGAGATCCCGCAGATCGCCAGCGTGAAGCAGGAAGCCGTGCCCACCGCGCCGAAGATCCGCGCGCTGGTCGCGGGCATGAAGGAAAGGAAGATCCCGGTGCTGACCGGCCTGGGCGCGCTCTACGGCCTGTTCGATCTCGAAGCGGGCTCCAGCGGCTTCAACACCGGCTTCGCCTTCCCGGAGGCGCTGGGCGCCATGACCGCCGCCGCGCGCGCGGGCGACTGGAACAGGGTCCGCGAGGTCTATGCGCGCTTCCTGCCGCTCATCGTGTTCGAGCAGCAGCCGGGCGTGGCCGTGCGCAAGGAGATCCTGCGGCTGCGGGGAGCCATCGTCTCGGGCAAGGTGCGCCATCCCGGCGCGGCGCTGGCGCCGGCGACCGCGGAGCAGCTGCGCAGGCTGATCGGCGCGATCCTGCCCGGCCAGGACATCTCGCGTCCGATAACGCTCTAGCGCAGGTTTTCCAGCTCCGAGGTGCGCTCCTCGTAGGCGCGCAGCATGCATTCGACGTCGTTGCAGGCATCGCGCGCATCGCGCACCCAGGCGCGCTGGCCCTCCAGGAGCACCTCCGGCCTGACCCCGCGGTTCAGTGCCTCGCGATAAGCCCGCGCGAGCCGTTCGTCGGCTGCAGCCAGGCGCGAGCTCGAGCACAGCATCTTCTCGGCGTTCGTCTTCGCGCGGCTGCAGTCGATGGCGGCGACGCCGGCCGGGCACGACAGGCTCACCAGGACGGCCGCCAGCGCAGCTTCGCGGATCACGCCCGCAATCTTCCGCCTTCGAGGACCGGCACCACCTTCATGGCGCTCAGCCTGGCGGCAAAGCGCACCTCGTGCACGAGGTTGCGCTCGGCCATCATGCGGCCGACCCGCGCGCGCAACAGGCAGTCCGCGGCATCCTCGCCGCGGAACAGGCTGCGCGCGGCGAGCGCGGCATCGGAGAAGTCGCTGCCCTCGTCGAGTTCCCGCGACAGCAGGTCCACGAAATACCCGGCCCCGTACAGGTCCTCGAGGTTGACCATGCCCATGGAGCCGGAGCAGACGATGAGGACGGTCTTGCCGGGATGCCGCTGCAGCACGCGCTCGACCACGGCCTCGCCGTTGAGCAGCGCGCCGGCATAGACGTGATCGGCACGCGCGGACTGACGCAGGGCGACCGTGCCGTTGGTCGTCGAATAGATGAGCTTGCGCCCGGCGATCTCCTCCTCGAGCAACGCCAGCGGCGTCGGCGACGCGAATCCGGGCAGCGTCTCGGCGTAGAGCTCGCCGGCCAGCAAATAGCTGCCCGGGGCATGCTTCTGCGCCTCGGCCCGCGCGCCGGCCTCGTCGAGCGTGGGGATGACCTCGGTCGCGCCGCTGGCGAGCGCCGTGATGATGGTCGACGTCGCGAACAGCACGTCGAGCACGACGGCGACCTTGCCTTCGAGCTTCTCGTGGTCGAGGTCTTCCTTGCGGTAGATCACGTGCACCTTGTGCCTGAACAGCGTGTTCACGTCGTGCCGCCCCCCGTGTCGCGCCGGCGGAACATGCCGTAGCCCTGCATGGACATCACCATTTCCCCGTCCTGGTTGAATACTTCCCACAGATTGTTGACGATGCCGATCCCGGGCCGGCTCTTCGAGGCGCGCGACTCCAGCGTCGTGCGCTGCGCACGGAGGGTGTCGCCCGGACGCACCGGCTTGAGCCACTTGAGGTTGTCGATGCCGGGCGAGCCGACGCTCGCCGATTGCAGCATGTAGGTGTCGCACATCATGCGCATGACCAGCGCGCAGGTGTGCCAGCCGCTGGCAATCAGGCCGCCGTACATGGACTGCTTCGCCGCGGCCTCGTCGACGTGGAACGGCTGCGGGTCGTACTGCTTCGCGAAGGCGACGACCTCGTCGCGGTCGACCGTGCGCGAGCCGATCTGCTCGACCTCGCCGACCTTGAAATCTTCCCAGTACCTCATCTCAGTCCACTTCCTTGATATCTGCCACAGAGGTCACAGAGAACACAGAGAAAACCGAAACACGAAGGGAAATGGATGAGATTGTCCCCGCATCCGGAGCCGGCACCGGGATCGCGCGGGCATGGTCGCAACCGATGACCCTTCCTTCATTCCCTCGTCTTTTCCTTCCTTGCCTTCGTATTCACGCTTTTGCTTTTCCCCTGCGTGCTCTGTGTCCTCTGTGGCTCAGGATTTCGGTTTGTCGTATCTGTACCAGCCACGGCCGGCCTTCTTGCCGTCGTAGCCGGCCCGCACCATGCTCTTCAGCAGCGGGCGCGGCAGGAAGCGCGGGCCGTAGGCGCCATGCAGGATTTCCTGCACCTGCAGCGACAGCTTGTTGGTCACCGCGTCCGACAGCTCGAAGGGCCCGATGGGGTGGCCGAGTCCCAGCTTGCAGGCGATGTCGATTTCCTCGGGCGTGGCAACGCCCTCCTCGACCAGCCGCACCGCCTCGATCATGAAGGCATGCAGCACGCGGTTGACCGCGAAACCGACGACGTCCTTCACGCGGATCGGCGTCTTGCCGGCTTCCTTGCAGGCGGCGATCACGGCATCCGCCGTCGCTGCCGCGGTATCGAGCGCCGGGATCACCTCGACCAGCTTCATGCGCGACACCGGCGAGAAGAAATGCGTG
>DASUFB010000003.1:0-2797 GCA_036274775.1 Burkholderiales bacterium
CGTCTACACCTACCGCGACAGGACGGTGCAGACGCCCAATTCGGACACCCCGTACAGCTGGCTGGGACTGGATCTGCGTGCGGAACCCTATGTGCTGACGGTGCCGCCGATCGAGAAGAAGCGCTATTTCAGCATCCAGCTCGTCGACCTCTACACCTACAACTTCGCCTACCTCGGCAGCCGGACGACCGGAAACGAGGGCGGCCATTTCCTGATCGCCGGGCCGAACTGGAAGGGCCGGGAGCCCAAGGGCATCACCAAGGTGATCCGCTCGGAAACCGAGCTGGTCGTCGCCATCTACCGGACGCAGCTCTTCAAGCCGGGCGACATCGAGAATGTGAAAGCCGTCCAGGCGCGCTACCAGGTGCAGCCCCTTTCGGCGTTTCTCGGCCGGACTGCGCCGAAGGCGGCGCCGCCCATCGAATTTCCCCAACCGCTGACGCGCGAAGAAATCAGGAAATCGCCCAAGGTCTTCCAGCAGCTGAATTTCGTGCTGCAGTTCTGTCCCACGGTGCCCTCCGAGCAGGCGCTCATGGCGCGTCTTGCGAGGATCGACGTCGGTGCCGGCAAGACCTTCGAGATGAGCAAGTTCCCGCCGGAAATACGGGCGGCCATCGGCCGGGGCATCGCGGATGCCTGGGCCAGCTTCGCGAAGCTGCAGAAGCGGGCCGAGATCGGCGAGGTCGGCTCCGCCGACGTCTTCGGCACGAGGGAACACCTGAAGAACAACTACCTCTATCGCATGAGCGGCGCGGTGATGGGCATCTGGGGCAACAGCGCCGAGGAGGCGATCTACCCGAGCTACCAGGTCGATGCGGACGGGCAGAAGCTGTACGGCTCGCAGCGCTACACCCTGCGTTTCGGGCCGAGCGAGCTGCCGCCGGTCAACTCGTTCTGGTCGGTGACGATGTACACGTTGCCGGAGAGCCTGCTGGTCCCGAACCCGCTCAACCGCTATCTGGTCAACTCGGCCATGCTGCCGGATTTCGTGCGCGATGCGGACGGCGGCATCACGCTCCATCTCCAGCGCGATCCGCCCGGCGAAGGCAGGCTGCCCAACTGGCTCCCGGCGCCGAGAGGCCCGTTCATGGTGGTCGTGCGCCTCTACTGGCCGAAGCCGGAGGCGCTGGACGGCACCTGGAAGCTGCCCCCCTTGAAGTGGGTGCAGTAGCTCACGGAGCCCGCCGAGCGCGCCTGCCGATCCGAAGCAGCCGCGCGGCATTGCCGCCCAGGACCTGCTCCCTTTCCGAATTCTTCAGCCGCGGGATCTTCCGGACCGTGCCGACGGGGTCTTCGTCCCCCATGTCGTAGGGGTAGTCGGTGCCCAGCAGCACGTGTTCCGCGCCGTACTGGTCGATCATCTGGCGCAGCATGCGCGGATCGAACGCCAGCGTGTCGAAGTAGAACTTCCTGAGGTAGCTCGAGGGCGGCTTGCGGATCGCCGTGCGGCAGTCCGCGCGCGCGCGGTGCGCGTGATCCATGCGCGCCCAGTAGTGGGCGAGATAGCCGCCCGCGTGCGGCAGCACCACCTTGAGCTTCGGGTGACGTTCCATGACGCCGTCGAAAATGAGATGGCTCGCGGCGACCGTGGTCTCGAGCGGATTGCCGATCACGTTGTTGAAGTAGTGATCGACCAGCCGTTCGCCCTGCGTGAAGCCGATGGGGTGCATGAAGAGCACGACATCGAGCGCCTGCGCCCTGGCGAAGACCCTTTCGAGGTTCAGGCGCGCGTCGGTCAGGTCCATGCCGTTGACGCTCGGGTTGATCTCGACGCCGCGCAGGCCGAGCTTCCTGACGCAGCGCTCGAGCTCGTTGACCGCCAGCCCGGCGTCCTGCAGCGGGATGCTGCCCAAGGCGACGAAGCGCTCCGGGTGGGCGGCGACGATTTCGGCGAGGCGGTCGTTCACCAGGCGCGCCAGCTCGGCGCCGAAGCCGGGCTCGGTCCAGTAGTAGGTCTGGTTCGGCGCCGGCGAGAGCGCCTGGACGTCGATGCCCATCCGGTCCATGTCCTTCAGGCGGACCGCGATGTCCGAAAGCCTGGGCGCCCGGTCGCGCATCTGCTTGACGTTCGTCTCGCGCGTGAGCGTGTTGGCGAAAGTCACCGAAGGCTCGTACCGGGCGGGATCGAGGTGCGCCACCTTCGCGGCCGCGTCGCGGTTGAAGTAGTGGCAGTGGATGTCGACGCGCAGGCTGCGGCCTTTGCGGTTGCGCGCCACCGTGCGTGCGGCGGGCCCGCAGCGGTACGTCGTCAAGGTTGCCTCCCCGGGAAGGGGTCGAAGTGTATCATTCCCCCTATGATTCAAGTCACTGTGAACGGCTCGGCGCAGCGCTACGACGCGCCGCTCGCCGTCGCGGAACTGGTGCGGCAGCTCGCCCTGGGCGGGCGCAAGGTGGCGGTGGAGCGCAACGGCGAGATCGTGCCGAAGAGCGCGCACGCCTCCACGCTGATCGCCGACGGCGACCGGCTGGAGATCGTGGCGGCGGTGGGGGGCGGATGAGCGATTCCTTCGTCGTCGCCGGAAAGACCTACGCCTCCCGCCTGCTGATCGGCACCGGCAAGTACAGGGATTTCGCGCAAACGCGCGCAGCGGTCGAGGCCTCGGGCGCGCAGATCGTGACCGTCGCCATCCGGCGCACCAACATCGGCCAGAACGCGAACGAGCCGAGCCTGCTCGAGGCGCTGCCACCTTCGAAGTTCACCTACCTGCCGAATACCGCGGGCTGCTACAGCGCGGAGGACGCCGTGCGCACGCTGCGGCTTGCGCGCGAGCTGCTCGACGGGCACGACCTGGTAAAG
>DASUFB010000004.1:0-24635 GCA_036274775.1 Burkholderiales bacterium
CCGGGCCGCGCTGGAGGCGGCGCGCGCCGCCGGCCGCGTCACCGCGGCCAGGCGAACGCCGCAGGCGAGCGCCCGCAGCAGGTCCTCGTCCCTGCCGCTGCCGGCAAAGGACTCGAGGCCCCGCTGCGAGAAAACGACATGGTCGGCTGCGCGCGCGAGCTGATCGAGGACGTCGACCGGCGCGGTTTCGCCGTCGAGGACGGTGACGATGCCGGCGGCGCGCGCCGCCTCCAGCGCGGCCCGGGCGCCCTGCGGCCAGCGCACGTCGGCGAGCATCGCATCGGCCGTGCGCACGCCGGCAAGCGGGAGCCAGTCCGCCGGGGCCTGCAGCGCGCTGCCGCGCAGGCCCACGACCAGGCGCTCGCCGCGCGCGTCGACGATCACTGCCGAGTGCGAGGAGTCGAGGCCGCCGAAGCGGCGCAGCCCGGAGGCGTCGACGCCATCGGCGACGAGTTGCGCATGGATGGTCGCGGCCGTGGCGTCGTCGCCGGCCGGCCCCCAGAAGACGGCGTCGCCGCCGAGCCGCGCGATGGCCGCGGCGGCGTTGGCCGCCATGCCACCGCCGCCCTCGGCAAAGCGCAGCGCGGCAACCTTGCCGCTGCCCGCGGGCCAGGATGACACCGCATAGATGCGGTCGAGCGCTGCGTGCCCGACGCAGATCACGCGGCGCATGGGGCCCGTCGTTTCAGGCCGCGCGCGGCATCACGCCGCGGCCGAGCGCAGCGCGGCCAGGTATTTCGCGAGCAGCTCCTGCTCCGTGCGGGTACGCTGGTTCGACGGGCAGGGGAAGCGCAGCAGCAGCGTCACCTTGCCGCCGTCGCCCAGGCGCATGCTCACGCGCGGCTCCGCCGAGGGCATGACGACGAACTGCTCGCCCTCCAGCTCGCGCAGGGCGGCATGCGTCGGCGCGACGTACGCCGAGCACACGGCGCCGGCCACCTCTGCCAGCAAGCGCCCCGCGAGCTCGGCATCGACGCCCGCGGCGAGCGGGATGCTGACCAGGCCGAGCTGCCAGGAGCCGAGCTTCGAGAAATTGCGCGTCGCGTGGTTCACGAAGAAGCTGTTCGGGAACTGCACCACGCGCCCGGTGAACAGGTGCTCCTCGCTCATCTCCAGCACCGTGGTCGACAGCAGCGTCTGGTCGATGACCTCCCCGCGCACGCCGTTGATCTCGATGACGTCGCCGAACGCGAAGCTGCCCGACGTCGTGCGGTGAATGTAGCCCAGCACCGACAGGAACAGCTCCTTGCCGGCGAGCACCACTGCCACGCTCATCGCGGCGAGCGACAGCGCCGCCGCGCGCAGCTCCGCGCGCCAGATGAACAGCAGCAGGATCAGCGCGATCAGCAGGGAGAAGTTGCGCCAGAACACCGAGGCGCGCAGCTTGGTCTCGCGTGACAGCCAGCTGCGGCCGCGCAGGGTCGCGGAGATGCCGATGTTGGCGAGGATCGCCCCGGAAACGACGACGATGGTCCAGACGAACTCCGGCGCGATGTCGAAGAAGAACATTGGCCCGTCCCTGCCTGCGCGGAAGGAAAGGCGCAGAGTATAAGACCTCGCACCCGCCCCGCAACAGGCGAACCTGCGCGCGCCTCCGGGGTCTTAGCCCGGACAAGCAGCCAAACGCAGGAGAACATGGGCAACACGGAACACGTCGAACGCTGGGCGGACATCGCCCGCGGCATTTTCCCGGCCGGCGCGCAGGTCACCCACCCTGCCGCGGGCGAATCAGTCTGGCTGAGGGTGCGCTGGCGGATTGGCACGGACCCGAAACGGCCGCAGAAGCCCGCGCGCGGCGTGAACATCTATTTCACGCGGGAGTTCTGCCGGGCCTACGGCGGCCTCGAGGCCGAGCGCCGGGCCGACTGGGACGAGAAGGTGAAGGAGCTGATCGCCGGGCGCTACGCCGCGTTCAACCCGGACCACAACGCACCGCACGGCGCACCGATGCCGGCGGAGTCATGGTTCGTGACGCCGGGACTGATCCGATCGTGAATATCGTGAATGTCGCTGAAAGTGCGGCGGCCCCGGTGCTCGTCGCGATGGTCGCGACATTCACGGATTCACGACATTCACGGCCTTTCAGTTCCGGTAGTTGATCCCCTTGCGATCCAGCATGCGCACCAGCGCCTCCCAGGCCTTGCTGACTTCCGAGCCGTTGGGGCCCTGGAACTGCTGGTAGCCCTTGCCCGCGGTCTTGTCGTCGATGAGGCCGACTTCCACGCGGCCGCCGGCCAGCGCGTCGATCTGGATCTGGCAGGCGGTGTCGAGGTAGTACATGAGCTCGAAGGCCTCGGCAACCGAGTCGCCCAGGGTCAGCAGCCCGTGGTTGCGCAGGATCATGGCCTTGGACGTCTTGCCGAGGTCGGCGGCCATGCGCCCGCGCTCGTCGAGCTCGAGCGCGATGCCCTCGTAGTCGTGGTAGGTCAGCATGCCGTAGGTGCGCAGCGCGTGCTGGCTCAACGGCAGCAAGCCGTGCTTCTGCGCCGAGACGGCCACGCCGGCGCGCGTGTGCGTGTGGATCACGCAGTTGACCTCCGGCCGGGCCTCGTGCATGCAGCCGTGGATCACGTAGCCCGCGTAGTTGATGCCCAGTCCGGTGACGTCCTCGATCACGTTGCCCGCGTGGTCGATTTTCACGATCGTGGAGGCGGTGATCTCGTCGAACATGAGCCCGTAGGGATTGATCAGGATGTATTCCGATCCCGGCACGCGCGCCGTGAAGTGCGTGAAGATCAGGTCGGTCCAGCGGAACTGCGCGGCGAGCTGGTATGCCGCCGCGAGCTCGCAGCGGACCTCCCATTCCTCGGGGCTCACGCGCGAGCGCAGGCTGCCGGATTCGACGGGCTTGAGTTTTCTGGCTTTTTCGGACATGGCTGGCCTCCTGGTTTTCGCCATGATACACCCGAGGCAACACCGCACACCGACGGGTGGATCCGCACCGGTGGGGCCGCAATCGGCGCCGGTGCGGCCTGATTCGCCTCTAGCACTTCAAAGCGGATCTGGATGGCTCCTGACCCAACGGCTCCTCGTTCGGGCCCCTGCGCTCCACGCTGATCGAGCAATGATCGCGATCGGGCTCGAAATATTCGACGAGATAAGACCCGCCTTCCGAAGGCGTGAATGAAGCGTACGCGGCACAGGTATATCCCGGTCCGCCGAATCCCATGCCGAGATAAATCGGCTCGCCGGCAACGACCTTGACGGTGCGCTGCTCGCCGAGTTGCGAGGGTTTCGAGCACTTCTCGTCCGCGTAGAAATAGACACCCACGCGCTCCTGAGAAAAACGCACTTGCGCGGTTGGACCCTGCTCCGGCGGTACATATGGGGGCGCAAGAACGCAACCGCCCAGCAGCGCAAAGGCCATCGTCGACAGAACAGCTCGAAATCCCACGCTCCCTCCTTTTCTCAGCCGATTCGCATGGCCGGCATGCCATCCGGCCTGCCGTCCGGTCACGCATGCAGCATGGGCAGCGCAGCGCATGCTCATCGCCATGCGCCATGGGGATATATCCCGCGCAGGCCGTCCAGGGCGAACGACAAGCCAGTCATCGCCCCGGTTCCCCTCCTATCCATCCAGTTCCGGATAGTACCGAAATATTCCATATTCATTGAACGGGATGCGGCGCTTCGACGAAAGGTAGGCCGCGATCCGCGGGCGCGCCGCGATGCGGTCGCGCAGCCCGATGAGGCCGGGCCAGTCGCCCTCGCCTTTTTTCATCGTCTTCGGAAACGCGTAACGCAGGCCCTCGACGACCTGGAACAGGGACAGGTCGGCATAGCTGAAGCGCCCGGCCATGTAGCGGCCGCCGTTCGCGGCGAGGGCCTGCTCGAAATAGCCGAGGAACTTGGGCAGGCGTCCGGAGCGGAAGTATTTCGCGCGCCGCTTCGCCTCGGCTTTCTGCTGGCGGTAATACAGCGAGCCGGCGATCGGGTGGTGGGTGTCGTGGATCTCGGCCACGAAGTCCGTGACCGTGAGCTGCAGCTGGTTGACCCACAGGCGTCCCGCGTCGCTCCCGGGGGCGAGCCCGTGGCGCGGACCGAGAAAGTACAGGATGTTGGCCGTCTGCGCGATGACGAGCCTGCCGGCCTTCAGGAACGGCGGCGCGTACGGCGACGTGGCGGCCTTCTCGTCGTCCAGGATCTTTTCCAGCGCCGCCACGCCCATGCCCCTGCCGGAGCGGCGGGCCACGTCCACGTAGTCCGCACCGGCCTCTTCCAGCGCCAGCCTGACGAACTCGCCGCGGCCCTGGATGGAGGGCCAGTAGTACAGTTGGTAGCGCATGCCTCCTCCGGAAAAAAGAAAGGTGAAAGGCTAAAGGTGAAAGGGAAAAGAGGAAAGGTGAAAGTGAAAACCGGAACGGAAAGCGACTGAGCTCGGGTCGGGAACAACGCAACGCTTTTACTTTAACCTTTCACCTTTAACCTTTCACCTTTCCTCTTTCCTCTTTTCCCTTTCACCTGCTTCTCACACCCACCCCACCGCGCCGGCCAGCGCGCCGGCACCGATCAGCCAGAGCAGATGCAAGCGTGTGCACCACACCAGGACCGCGGCGGCGACGGTGAGCAGCACGTGGTGCCAGCCTGGCACCTTGGCGTCCAGTATCCATCCGGTCGCGAACAGCAGGCCGATCACGATGGGTGCCATGCCCGCCTTGAACGCCTGCACGGCGCGCCACTCGCGGCGCGCATGGCCCCAGCGCGCCGCCGCGAGAGCGAGCGTCGTGGACGGCAGCATGATCCCGAGCAGCGTCGCCGCCGCACCGGCGAGGCCCGCGGCCTGGTAGCCCATGACCGCGACGAAGAGGACGTTCGGCCCCGGCGAGGCCTGGGCGATCGCGATGGAGGCGTTGAACTGCGCGTCGCTGATGAGGCCCAGGTCGTCGACCAGCACGCGATGCATGTCCGGCGCCACGGTGATCGCGCCGCCGACGGACAGCAGCGACAGCAGCAGGAAATGCCCGAACATCGCCGCGAGCCCGGCCGGCGCCACGGCAATCATGGCTGACCGGCAGCACCGGCGCGCGGGCGCAGCCTCGCCCATGCCCAGCCGCAGGCGGCCACGCCCAGCCCGAGGATGACCCAGATGAGCGGCCAGCGCAGCAGCGCGACCGCGGCGAAGGCGGCGGCGAGCAGCGCGGCGCCCGCCGGCAGCGGCAACGGATTGGCTCGCAGCGCTCCGAGCAGCTTCAGCGCGGTGCCGACGATGAGGCCGGCGGACACCGCGCCCATGCCGCGCAGCGCGCCGGCCACCGCCGGGTTCGCCGAGAATTCCGCGTAGAGCGCCGTGACGAGCAGCACGATCACGAGCGGCACCGCCATCATGCCCGCGAGCGCCGCGAAGGCGCCGCGCCAGCCGAAGAAGCGGTCACCGACCATCAGCGCGACGTTGCAGACGTTGGGGCCGGGCAGGACCTGCGCAACGGCGAGCACGTCGACGAACTGCTCGCGCGTGAGCCAGCGCCTCCGCTCGCAGAGCACGCGCTGGGCGACCGCGATCACGCCGCCGAACCCCTGCAGCGCGAGCAGCGTGAACGCGACGAACAGCTCCCTTTTCGAGGCTGGCCGCGCGAGATCCCGCGCCCCGTCGGTCATCGCCGGCAGACCATGATGGCGCCCTAGCCCGCGGTCCCGGTTTCCTGGCGCGCCGCGCGGATGGTCTGCGCGACTGCATCGACCTCGGCTTCGGCCGCCGGGCCGCCGCCCGCAGCGACCGCGGCTTCGCGCGTCATGGTCTTGAACAGCAGCTTGATGATCTCGCTCGACGGGATCGGCTTGCTGAAGTAATAGCCCTGGATCTGGTCGCAGCCGAGCCTGCTCAGGAAGTCGTACTGCTCCCGGGTCTCGACGCCCTCGGCCACGACCTTGAGCTGCAGGCTGTGCGCCATGGCGATGATGGCCTCGACGATGGCTTCGTCGTCCTTGCTCTCGGGGATGCCGCGCACGAAGGACTGGTCGATCTTCACGCAATCGAAGGGGAAGCGCTTCAGGTAGGCGAGCGACGAGTAGCCGGTACCGAAATCGTCCATCGTGAGCTGGAAGCCCAGGCCCTTCAGCTCGTTCAGCACCTTCTCGGCGTGCTCCTGGTTGCTCATGACCGCGCTTTCCGTGATCTCGAGCTCCAGCGACTCCGGCGTGAGGCCGGTCTTGCGCACGGTGTCGTTGATGAATGCGACCAGTCCCTTGTCACCCATCTGCCGTGCGGAGATGTTGATCGCGATGCGCAGCTGCGGCAGCCCGCCTTTCTGCCACGCGCGGTTCTGCACGCACGCCGTCTGCGCGACCCAGCGGCCGATCGGCACGATGAGGCCGGTTTCCTCGGCGATGGCGATGAACTCGCCCGGCGGCACGAAGCCGAGCTGCGGGCTCACCCAGCGGATCAGCGCCTCCACGCCGGTGACCTTGCCGGTGGCGAGATCGACCTTGGGCTGGTAGTACAGCACGAACTCCCGGTTGTTCAGCGCGTTCGTCAGGTTGGACTCGAACTCCAGGCGCTGCACCGAATGCGTGTTGAGCTGCTCGGAATAGAACTGGAACGTGCCCCTGCCCTCCTCCTTCGCGCGGTACATCGCGATGTCGGCGTTCTTCAGCAGGGACTGCGCGTCGCGCCCGTCCGTCGGATAGGTGCTGATGCCTATGCTCGCGGCGGGACGGTACTGGCGTCCGGCCAGGATCATCGGCTTGGACAGGGTCTCCAGGATCTTGCGCGCCACCGTGCTGGCCTGGTCTTCCGCGGTCAGCCCCTCGGTCAGCACGGCGAACTCGTCGCCGCCGAAGCGGGCGACCATGTCGATCTTGCGCACGCAGGCCGTAAGCCTTTCCGCCACGGCGCGCAGCACCTCGTCGCCCGCGTCGTGCCCGAGGCTGTCGTTGATGTTCTTGAAGCGGTCGAGATCGAAGAACAGGATCGACAGCATCTTGCCGCTGCGCTCCGCGCGCTGCAGCGCTTTGTTCAGGTTCTGGCGGAACAGGCTGCGGTTGGGCAGCTCGGTCAGCTCGTCGTGGTCGGCCAGGAAGCGCGTGCGCTCCTCCTGCTCCTTGCGCTCGGTGATGTCCTCGAGCACCGCGACCATGCGCCGCGCGGCGCCGTCTTCCGCGCGCGTCACGCTGCCGCGCGCGAACACGTGCACCACGGACTGGTCGTCGCGCAGCATGCGGAACTCGTCGTTCCACAGCGGGTTGCTGGACTTGATGCAGGCCAGAAGCTGCTCCTGCACGCGCGCCCTGTCCTCGGGATGCACGTGCTCGAACCACGCGGTCATGGTGAGTCCGGTCGCGTCGGCGCGGCCCATCTTGCGCGCATAGTTGTCGCTGCACCACAGCTTGTCGCTCACGAGGTCCCAGTCGAGCATCGCGTCGTCGGTGGCCCTGGAGGCGAAGCCGAAGCGCTCGAGGTCGCGCCACATGACCTCGTGGGTGTGCTTGCGACGCGTGACGTCGCGCGCGATGACCACGCGCGCCTGCTGTCGCGCGAACTGCATGCGGAACGACACGACCTCCGCCTCGATCGCCGCGCCGTCCTTGCGGCGGTGGCGCCAGGTGCCCACCTCGCCCGAGGTCGGACCGAGCGCCAGCAGGGCCTCGGTCAGGCGCTCGGCGTCCTCGGGAAGGCCGAGCTCGGTCAGCGACATCTTCAGCAGCTCGTCCCGGGAATAGCCGTACTCGCGCACGGCCGCGTCGTTTGCCTCGAGGATGCGCCAGCGCCGGGTCTCGCAGACGAAGGTCGGCACCGGCGTGCCCTGGTACAGCGCCTGGTACTGCTCCTCGGCCTGCCGGGAAGCCCCGTCGTAGCGCGGGCCCGCGGCCGCGCGCTGGTCGGCGCTGCGCCGGCGCCGGAACAGGAAGCTCGCGACGACGCCGGCGGCCATGGCACCCAGCAGCGCGGCGAGCAGCGCGCCGGAAGGGTTGTCGGCAAGCAGGGAGTGCAGGATCTCCGGAAGGGATTGGAAGAATCCCGGCAAGCTTTCCATCACGGGTTCGACCTGCTGCGCGGACGCCACGTGCCGACTACTCCTGAATTGAGGTGCTACCCGGACGGATAATTTACCCTAGAAACCCTGCCCGCGACGCATAATATGGCGCGCGGGCGCCGCCGGCGCGACTGCCGGGAAGTGGAACCTTTTTCCCAATTTCGGCAACTAACTGGCATCCCCCCTCGAGCCGTTTCTCTCCCCCGATGCTCATCAAATTCGACAGCGACGCCGGCAGCTTCACGATGAATGGCGACGTCGCGGTGCAATTACTCAGGGCCATGGGCCACAGCGGTACCGTGCCCAGCGCCCTCCTCGCAAAGGACATTCCCGCGGCGCTGTCCCGGCTGCGTGCCGCCGTCGGTGCCGGCGAGCTGGAGAAGGCACGCGATGATGAGGAAGATCTCGTCGACGTGCCCGTTTCGCTGCGCCTGCGGGCCTTCCCTCTCGTGGAGCTGCTGGCGCGCGCCGTGGAAAGAAACGCCGAGATCACCTGGATGAGACAGGCCTGAGCGGCCCGGCGGCGGCCCCACCGGCACGCACGAAAGCGGTGCGGCGCCCGGGGCGGCCGCGAACGCCTATACCAGCAGCATTCCCCGGATTCCCTGCGCGACGCAAAGCACGCCGCATGCGGCCAGCACGAGGAAGGTCAGCGCCGCCCCCCATACGCGCCCGAAGCGGAAACGGTCCGTGAAGCTCAGGGAATAGCCGTGCAGCAGGCGCGAGGCCACCAGCATGATGCCCAGCGCATGCAGCAGGTGAACCGAGGCGTGGCTGAATTCGAGGAACCCCATCATCAGCAGGATGAAAGGCACGTATTCGGAGAAATTCCCATGGCCGCGGATGCGCCGGAGCATCCTCATGTCGCCGCCGTCGCCCAGCGGAAAGCCGCGCTGTCGGCCAGTCACCACGCGCAGGCTCAACACGAGGTAGAACAGCGCCAGCACCCCGGCGTAGAACGGCGTCACTGCCATGGAATCTGCCCCCGGTTGCGGATCGAGATGGCGGATTCTCGCCGAATCCGCGGTGTTTGTCGCGGGAAAGGGAAAGGAAAAGGACTGAGTGCTCAGCGGGCGAGTCTCAGCACTCAGTCCTTCCCTTTCCCCGCCTCCCGCTCCGCCTCTTCCTCGAGCTTCTTGTAGTCGCGCGGCGGCTCGTGCAGCGCCTGGCGGCGGCTTTTCTCCACGCCCTTGACGATGGCGACGACCGCCTCGTTGTACGGCGCCGGGATGCCGAGCGCCTTCGCCTCGCGCACCAGTGCGCCGTTCAGCGCGTCGATCTCCGTGCGCCGGCCCTGCTCGACGTGCTGCATCATCGACGGCTTGTTGTAGCGGATGCGGCAGTGGTCCTTGATCTTCTTGCGCGGGTCCTTCTCCGGCAGGTCGAGCTTCTTGCGCTCGACCACCGCCATGATCTCGTCGATGATGCGGTCCTGCAGCGCGTTCACCTCGGGCGTGCGATAGATCTCGCCGCTGCGCAGGCCGGTGATCGCCGTCAGCGCATTGACGCCGCAGTTGAGCACGAACTTGCCCCATATCCAGCTCATGGGGTCGGGCACGACCTCGGTCGGGATGCCCGCCTTGTTCAGCATCTCCGCGACCTGCGTCACGCGCGCGCTGTCGCGCCCGTCGAGCTCGCCGATGGAGGTCATGCCCACGTTGGTGTACGCCGAGCGCCCGGCGGCGGGACTCGCCGCGCTGTTCATGGACACCCCCGCGATCACGCGCTCCCGGCCGAGGGCCTCCACCAGCGCCTCCACGTTGCCGATGCCGTTCTGCAGGGTCATCGCGAATCCGTCCGGCCCGAGCAGCTGCTTCGCCGCGCGCGCGGCGTCGCGCGTGGCGTTCGAGTCGGTGAAAATGATGGCGAGGTCGCCCGGCGGCAGGCCGGCGATGTCCGTGCGGGCCGGCAGCTTCACGGTGTGCGAGCCGCGCATGCCCTCGATGGCAAGGCCATCCTGGCGGATCCTGCCGATGTGGTCCTCGCGGACGTCGATGAGCGTGACGTCGTAGCCGGCTTTGGACAGCAGGCCGCCGTAGACGCCGCCCATCGCGCCTGCGCCGATCATGTAGATCTTCATGCCTTTCCTCCCGTCGTTCCCGTTCTCGATGCAATCCAACACAGAGGCACAGAGGGCACGGAGAAAACGAAGATCGACACGAGCCGGGGAATCCTTCAGGGATTCCGGACTGGGGATCGAACATCCCGCGCCCCCCGGCCCTTGGTCGTTCACTTTATTTCCTCTCCGTGATCTCTGTGCCTCTGCGCCGGATGTAGTCTTTGAAAACCCGTCCCGAGAAGCATATAACATCCGCCCGATGGACCCCGCTCGCGCCTTCCGCACCATCGCCACCAACGGCGTGCGCCTGCGCTGCGTCGTCGAGGGCGACGGCCCGCTGCTGCTGATGATCCACGGCTGGCCGGAGTCCTGGTACTCGTGGCGCCACCAGATCGGCCCGCTGCGCGACGCGGGCTACCGCGTGGTCGTGCCCGACGTGCGCGGCTACGGCGGCAGCGACAAGCCGTGGCCGGTCGAGGCCTACGACATGGAGAGCCTGATCGGCGACGTCCTCGGGCTCATCGACCATTTCGGCGAGCGGCAGGCGATCCTCGTCGGCCACGACTGGGGCGCCCCGATCGCCTGGAACACGACCGCCTTGCATCCCGGCCGCGTGCGCGCCGTGGCCGCGCTTTCCGTGCCCTACGCGCCGCGCGGCAAGATCTCCTCGATCGAGCTCTGGCGGCAGATCTACGCGGGCCGGTTCTTCTACCAGCTCTATTTCCAGGAGCCCGGGCGCGCCGAAGCCGAGCTCGAGGCCGACGTGCGCAAGTCGCTGCGCAAGATCTACTACGCCGGCTCCGGCGACTCGCCGAAGGGCATGTTCCGCGCGGACAAGAAGCCGGACGCGCGCATGCTCGACGACCTGCCCGACCCCGGCACGCTGCCCGCCTGGATCACGGAGCGGGACCTCGACTACTACGCAGCGCAGTTCGCGCAGGGAGGGTTCCGCGGGCCGCTGAACCGCTATCGCAACCAGCAGCGCGACTGGGAACGGCTCACCACGCTGTCGGATGCGCGCATCACGCGCCCGGCCTGCTTCATCGCCGGCCGCCGCGACGGCGTGCTGAAGTTCATCCCGGACTTCGACATGGTCGGGAACATGAAACGCTGGGTCGACGACCTGCGCGTGTGCGAGATCATCGACGGCGCCGGCCACTGGGTCCAGCAGGAGCGGCCGCGGGAGGTCAATGAGCTGCTGCTGCGATTTTTGGCGACGTTGCCCGATAGGCATTGAGAAGGCGGCCCCGGGACTCGGGGCCAAGGACCCGGAGAAAGCCCGAAGCATTCTCGGAGTCCCGAGTCCTCGGTCCCGGGTCCGCCCTTCATTCAAACCCCCTACAATCCCGCTTCACCCTATCATCGGACCACACCATGGAATCGACTCATCCCCCCACCGACCTCGTCATCGAAGACCTCGTCGTCGGCGAAGGCAGCCCTGCCGAAGCCGGCCGGCACGTCACCGTGCACTACACGGGCTGGCTGACCAACGGCACCAGGTTCGATTCGAGCAAGGACCGCGACGATCCGTTCGCGTTCAGCCTCGGCCGGGGACAGGTGATCCGCGGCTGGGACGAGGGCGTGCAGGGCATGAAGGTGGGCGGCAAGCGCAAGCTCACGATCCCGCCTGCGCTCGGCTACGGCGCGCGCGGAGCCGGCGGCGTCATTCCCCCCAACGCCACGCTGGTGTTCGAGGTGGAGCTCCTGGGCGTGGATTGACCGCCACGGCCGGGTCTATCGTCCCGCGGCCTCAGGCGTCCTCAACCGTGTCGGCCAGCTCGCGCAGGCGCTCGACCAGTCGCAGCACGACGGGCTCGGGGTCCTTCGCCCACAGGTATTCCATGGACGAATCCTCCTCGGAATCCGAATCCGCCGTCGTGGTGACCACCTCGCCGTCGTCCTGCAGCACGTGGCTCAGGGCCGCGATGACTTCCGGGTAATGGATGGAGATGGCGTCGCCGACACTGGTGCTCTGGCGCACCTCCGCGCGCACCAGGCTGGCGAGGTACTCGAGCTCCGCCCCGCCCCCGGCCACCTTGATCGCCTCGGGGTCGCAGCCGGCCAGGTGCTCGACCAGGTCCAGCAGCTCGCGCTCGTGCGCGAAGGCCGCGCCGGCGGCGACCTCGGAATAGGTCAGGTCGAGCGCGGCCACGAGGTGGTCGCATTCGCCTTCCGGCCGGTCGCACAACGGGCAGTTGCGCTCCGTCGCATCGTCGTCGCCCCGCGTCATCGCCTTCTCCCCGCCAGCGCCGCCTTGTCACGCCGCGGCATGCGCTTGATCTCCCATTCGCGCCTGGCTGCTGCGGCGCGCGACGCGGCCGGCTCGCAATAGGCCAGCCTCACGGGCCGCCGGCCCCGCGTATAGCGCGCGCCCAGCCTGTCGTCGGAATTGTGCTCGTCGACGCGCCGCGCGACGTCGAGCGCGATGCCGGTATACAGGCTGCCGTCGGCGCAGCGCAGGATGTAGACGAACCACCGTCCCGCATGGGCGCGGGACGCGGACGACCGGGAACTCATGACAAGCGGCATTGCATGGCGGTTGCGTGATTCTACCTCGCGGCGCGGCGCTTCCCTTATCATGCACGCAACGCCACCGCTTCCACGAACACCGTGCGCCGCTTCGGATTCCTGCATCGCCTCGCCGCCGCTTCCTGCCTGCTGGCCTGCACCGCCGTCGCCGGCGAACTGCCGGCCGCCTCTGCCGTTCCCGGCGGCGTGGCCGTTGTCGGCCTGGGCAACGGCGCCGTCGCGCCGACGGCGACGTACCAGGACCGCAGGGTGCTGGTCGCGCAGACGCAGGAAGGCTGGGTCGCCCTCGTCGGCATCGCGCTGGACACGAAGCCCGGCCGGATGTCGCTCGCCGTCGATGCGGGCGGCCACGCTTCCATCGTGAAGTTCAGGGTTTCGCGCAAGTCCTACGCCACGCAGCGGCTCACCGTGAAGCCCGGCCAGGTCGACCTTTCCCCGGAAGATCTCGCGCGCTTCGAAGGCGAGCGCGAGCACCTTGCCGAAATGCGCCGGACGTTCACCGAGTCTCCGCCGGAATCCCTGCTGCTGCAGGCACCGGTGCAGGGCGAGCACAGGAATACCTTCGGCCAGCGCCGCATCTTCAACGGCCAGCCGCGCAACCCGCACAACGGCATGGACATCCCTGCGCCCGAGGGCACGCCGGTCCTCGCCGCGGGCGAGGCGACCGTGCTCGATACCGGCGACTACCTGTTCTCCGGAAACACCGTGATCCTCGACCACGGGCAGGGCCTGCTCACGCTCTACGCGCATCTGAGCGCCATCGAGGTCAAGCCCGGGGACCGCGTGGCGACGGGCGCGACGCTGGGACGCGTCGGCGCCACCGGGCGCGTGACCGGGCCGCACCTGCACTTCAGCGTGTTCCTGAATTCCGCCGCGGTCGATCCGGCGCTGTTTCTCGGCGGCTGACGCGGGACGGCGCGGCCGTCAGGCCCGCGCCGCCTGCCTGCGGTCGAACAGCTCCGAAACCTCCGCGCCCATCGCGCAGCGCACCGCGTCCTCGACGGTGTCGAGGTAGACGAACTCGAGCTTCTCGCGCGCGTCCGCCGGCACGTCCTCGACGTCCTTCTCGTTGCGTCGCGGCAGCATCACCGTGCGGATGCCGGCGCGCAGCGCAGCCAGCACCTTCTCCTTGACGCCGCCGATGGGCATGACCAGCCCGCGCAGCGAGATCTCGCCCGTCATGGCCACGTCGGCGCGCACGGGCTTGCCGGCGAGCAGCGACGCGAGCGCCAGAAACATCGCCACGCCCGCGCTCGGGCCGTCCTTCGGCGTCGCGCCCGCGGGCACGTGCACGTGCAGGTCGACCTTGTCGAGGGACTCGCCGCTGTAGAGCTTGGCCAGGGTCAGCGCGGCCTGCGCGGACTCCTTCATGACGTCGCCGAGCTGGCCCGTCAGGATCAGCTTGCCCGAGCCCGGCACCCTGGAAGCCTCGATGAACAGGATGTCCCCGCCCACCGGCGTCCACGCGAGCCCGGTCGCCACGCCCGGTGTGGCGACGCGCTGCGCCACTTCGCTCTCGAAACGGGGCGCGCCCAGGATGACATGCAGGTCGCCGGCATCGACCGTCACGGCCCCGGCCCCGCCCTCGGCGACCTTCATCGCCACCGAGCGCAGCACGGCGCCGAGCTCGCGCTCGAGGTTGCGCACGCCGGCCTCGCGCGTGTACTGCGCGATGATGGCGCGGACGGCCTCGTCGGTGAGCGTGGCCTGCTCGGGCTTCAGGCCGTTCGCATCGAGCTGGCGCCCGACCAGGTAGCGGCGCGCGATCTCGAGCTTCTCCTTCTCCGTATAGCCGGGAAGCTGGATGATCTCCATGCGGTCGCGCAGCGGCCCCGGGATCGTGTCGAGCACGTTCGCCGTGGCGATGAACATGACCTTCGACAGGTCGAAGTCCACGCCCAGGTAGTTGTCCCGGAACTTCGAATTCTGCTCCGGGTCGAGCACCTCGAGCAGCGCGCTCGACGGATCGCCGTGGAAGCCGCCCGCGCCGAGCTTGTCGATCTCGTCGAGCATGATCACGCCGGTGCGCGATTCCGCGCGGCGGATCGCCTGGATGATGTTGCCCGGCAGCGAGCCGATGTAGGTGCGTCGGTGGCCGCGGATCTCGGCCTCGTCGTGCGTGCCGCCCAGCGCCACGCGCTGGAACTTGCGTCCCGTCGCCTTCGCGATCGACTGGCCGAGCGAGGTCTTGCCCACGCCGGGCGGGCCGACGAAGCACAGGATCGGGCTCTTGCCCTCCGGGTTGAGCTTGCGCACCGCGAGGTACTCGAGGATGCGGCGCTTGATCTTCTCCAGGCCGTAGTGATCCTGGTCGAGCACCTCCCGCGCCTGCGCGATGTCGATGGGCGGCTGCTCGCCGGCCTTCCACGGCAGCTCCGCGAGCCATTCGAGGTAGGTGCGCAGCATGGCGTTCTCGCCGCTGCCCTCGCCCATGCGCTCCAGGCGCTTCAGCTCCTTGCGGGCGTGCTTGAGCGTGTCCTCCGGCATGCCGGATTCCTCGATCGACTTCTTCAGGTCCTCGATCTCGGCCGCACCCTCGCCGTCCTCGCCGAGCTCCTTCTGGATCTGGCGCATCTGCTCGCGCAGCACGTGCTCGCGCTGGCGCTCGTCGAACTCCTTGCGCGTCTTGTCGCCGATCTCCTTGGACAGCCTCAGCACCTGCACGCGGTCGCCGAGCATCGCCAGCACGCGGTCGAGCCGGCCCTTCAGGTCGAAGCTCTCGAGCACGGACTGCTTGTCCTCGTTCTTGACGTCGAGCAGGTTGGCGACCATGTCGGCGGCGAGCGCGGGCGAGTTCATCGCCTGCACCACGGCGGCAAGCTCGTCCGGCGCGTTCGGCAGGAGCTGGATCGCCTCGACGGCGCGCTCCTTGAGCTGCAGGAAGCGGGCCTCGATCTCGGGCGTGGATTCCTCCGGCGTTTCCACCGTGGCCACGCGTGCGACCAGGTAGGGCCAGCCCTCGAGGAACTCGAGCACACGGAAGCGCGACTGCCCCTGCACGACGAGATGGTGGGTGCCTTCGTTGGTCACGTAGCGCACGATCTGGCCGGACGTGCCGACCCAGTACAGGTCGTTCGGCGTGAGCTCGCTTTTCTCGGGGTCGCGCTGCAGCAGGAAGCCGACGCGCTTTTCGCCGCGCACGGCCTCCTGGGCGGCGGCCACGGACGCGGGGCGGCCGACGGCCACCGGCGACATGATGCCCGGGAACAGCACGGCATTGCGCAGCGGGACGATCGCGATGGCGTCCTCCGGCAGCGGCTTCAGGGCCGAGCCGCGCGCAGGCGCGGCCGACTGGGCGGCACGGGCCGACTCGTCCGGCGAAAGCATTTCCTGCATCACGGGCCAGGCGTTCATGTCGACTCCTTGTTCCTGCTGAATGTGAGGGTGAGGCAGCCGTCGCGCAATGCCTGGCCGGACAGCGCCAGCGAGCGCAGGGGCAGCCCGATGCGGCGCCGGAAATGGCCGTACGGAATTTCCAGCGCGTGCACGCGCTGGGCCGCAGCGGCCTCCAGCGGCGGCACGCGGCGCGCCGACACCACGACGGCGCCGGGCTCGAACTCGACCAGGACGGATTCGGCGGGCGCGCCCGGCAGGGCCACGTGGATCGCCAGCGTGTCGGCGGTCTCGACCATGTCCACCGGCGGCTCCCAGGCCGGAACGGCCGCGGCCGCCGGCCGGCAGAACTGCCGGTGCAGCCGGTCGGCCTGCTCCAGCAGGGACAGGGCCTCGCCCCACATCAGGTTGGAAAGCTCGCGCGAATTCATTCAGATTCCTCCGCTTCCGGGGTTAGATGGCGCTTGCGGCCAAGGATTCAAGCGCCGCAACGGACCCGTGGCGGAGGACGCGCGCAAGACCATGATTCGGCGGGGCACCGAGAACCCGTACCGGCGTTGCGGTCTAACGCGGGCTCACCCGCCCGCCATGGACCCCGTCGACATGCCGCCATGGCCGCGACCGTCGTCGCGACCGGGCTCGCGGCATCCCGGCACAAGCGCCGGCGCGAGGCGGGCTTCCGGGTGTTCCTCGCCAGCTACGTGCTATGGGTGATCTGGGGACGGCACGACAAAGCCCGGGCGCTCATCGCGCTGCAGGTCGCGCTCGCCGCGCTCAATATCCGCGGCGCGCAAGAACGAGCCCGCTTCGCGGGGGTAAGGTCTACGGCCTACTTCTCATCACGAAGGCACGAAGAACACGAAGGGGCACGAAGAAGGGCAAAAGCAAAGATACAGAGAACTGAATATGTCGAAGGCTGATTTGCCAATGACGCAAATCACGGACAGTGGTCGGGCGTGAATCACCAACTATCCATTCCATGCTGTTCTTGCTTTTCTTCGTGTACCTTCGTGTTCTTCGTGCCTTCGTGATGAGATTGAAATTCGGGCGGGAGATCAGTGCCCGCGATTGCCGATCAGGGCGAGGAATTCCTCGCGCGTGGCAACGGAGTCGCGGAAGGTGCCGACAACCGACGAGGTCACCATCTCGGAGTTCTGCTTCTCCACACCGCGCATCATCATGCACAGGTGGCGCGCCTCGATCATGACGCCCACGCCCTGGGCGCCGATGGAATCCATGATCACCTGCGAGATCTGCTCGGTGAGCCGCTCCTGGATCTGCAGCCGGCGCGCGTAGACGTCCACCAGGCGCGCGAGCTTGGACAGCCCGAACACCCTGCCGTTGGGAATGTAGCCGATGTGGCAGCGCCCGAAGAACGGCAGCATGTGGTGCTCGCACAGGCTGTAGACCTCGATGTTCTTGACGATGACCATGCTGTTGGTCCGCTGCGTGAAGATCGCGTCGTTGATGACGGTCTTCACGTCGGCGCGGTTGCCGGAGGTCAGGAACTCCAGCGCGGCGGCCACACGGTGCGGCGTCTTCGCGAGGCCTTCGCGGGCAGGGTCCTCGCCCAGCTCCACGAGCAGCTCGTGCACGAGCTGCTCGATCCTGCCGGTGTTGAGCGGCATGGCGTGCTCCTTTTTCGAACCGAGCCCGCATGGTAGCGGAATCGGCCCGCCGGGATGCGCCGCTAGCGGTTGCCCGCGTCGCGCGGTGCCACCGACTTCAGGAAGGCGTAGAGCGCTCCCGCATCGGTATCGTCCATGGACCCGAGGCTGCGAAACGGCATGACCCTGCTGACCTCGCTGCCGTCGGGCCGCTTCCCGGTGCGCAGCATGGCGCGGAATTTTTCCGGCGTGTCGTAGCGGACCATCGCGCTGCCCCTGCCCGGAGTCAGGTTGGCCGCGGCCGGCCAGTCCGGCGGGCCGCCGGGAATCTTGCCGCCGGAAAGGCCGGGACCATGGCAGCCGATGCACGCGTTGGCCACGTAGGCGCCGTGCTCGGCGTTGACGGCGGCCGGCACGGGTTTCGACGGCGGCAGCCCGTGGTCGATCTTCTCGGCGGCGTCCTTGACCACGCCGAATGCGTACAAGGCCTTCACCGGCAGCGGCAAAAGCAGCTCCGCGCCCCGGCCTTGGACGGGAGGCAGGCTGCGGACATAGCCGACCAGCGCCGCGAGGTCCTCGTCCGTCAGCCGGTTGTAGTCTTCGCTCGGCATGATCAGCACGGGCTTGCCGCTCGGCTTCACGCCGTGGCGGATGGTGCGCACCCAGTCTTCCGCGGCGTATTGCGCGGTCACGCCGCCCTTCCCGCCCGTGATGTTGGGCGCGTGCACGAACATGGCGCCGTCGTCGATGACGTCGCCCCCGTGCCCGTCCCGTCCGTGGCACTCCATGCATCCGCGAGATTCGAAGAGGTATTTTCCGCGCGCCAGCGCAGCCGCATCGCCGGCCGGCGCCACGGCGGCCACCGTGACGGCGACGGTTCGGTTCATCTTGCGATCGCTGAGCACCTGGCCCGCCAGCGCGAGGCCGCCGACCAGGATGACGAGGACGCCCAGGATGACGGCGATGACCTTGAATGCTTTTTTCATAACGGAAATTGACGAATGACGAGCGACGAGTGCGAAGGGTAATGGCGAAAATCTGCCAGTCAAGCTTTTTTTGGGATCGCGATTCGAAAGCAAGGACCGGAGTTTCACGCCGGGACGGCCCGCCCATCATGGCGTCGACGGCTGCCCGTCCGGGCAAGCCGGAATCGACAGGAGGTCTATGATGGGAACCATGAACGAACCGGTGACCGTGCGCTCCTCGCCCTATGCCAGCGACGACGAGTGCTGGGCCGCCGTGGCGCGGCGCGACCGCGACGCCGACGGCCACTTCTATTACTCGGTGAAAACCACCGGGGTCTATTGCCGGCCTTCCTGCGCGTCCCGGCCCGCCCTGCGCAGGAACGTGGCCTTCCATGCCACGATCGAAGCGGCCGAACGCGCGGGATTCCGTGCATGCAAGCGTTGCAAGCCGGATTCGGGCGGGCTGCAGGCCGGGCATGCCGCGGGCATCGCGCGGGCCTGCCGTCTCATCGAATCGGCGGAAAGCCTGCCCGGGCTCGACGCCCTGGCGCGCGAAGCCGGCATGAGCCGCTTTTATTTCCATCGCGTCTTCAAGCGCATCACCGGCGTCACGCCGAAGGCCTATGCGGCTGCGCGTCGCGCCGAGCGGGTGCGCAGGGCGCTGCCCGCAAGCGCTTCCGTGACGCAGGCGCTCTACGACGCCGGATTCAATTCCAACGGGCGGTTCTACGCGGACGCCGCCCGCGTGCTGGGCATGAAGCCCTCGGCGTTCCGGGCCGGCGGCCGCGGCGAAACCATCCGCTTCGCCATCGGCGAGAGCACGCTCGGCCCCATCCTCGTGGCAGCCACGGCAAAGGGCATTTGCGCCATCGCACTGGGCGACGACCCGGCGGCGCTCCTGCGCGACCTGCAGGACCGCTTCCCGAAGGCCGTCCTGCTCGGCGGCGACCGCGAGTTCGAGCGCCTCGTGGCACGCGTCGTCGGCTTCGTCGAGGCGCCGCGCGTCGGGCTCGATCTCCCGCTCGACGTGCGCGGCACGGCGTTCCAGCGGCGCGTCTGGCAGGCCCTGCGGGAAATCCCGGCGGGGCACACCGCGAGCTACGCGCAGGTCGCGGCCCGCGTGGGCAAGCCGAAAGCGGTGCGCGCGGTGGCACAGGCTTGCGCCTCGAACGCCATCGCGGTCGCCATTCCCTGCCATCGCGTGATCCGCAACGACGGCAACCTTGCCGGCTATCGCTGGGGCGTCGAGCGCAAGCGCGAGCTGCTCGGGCGGGAGATGGCAAAAATGCAGGGCAAGTGACGGACGGACCGTGACGAGCGTCGCCATGCAACGCAGGCTGCCATTCGCGCAGCCCGCGGCAATCGATCCCGGGATCGCCTCGCGCATCTCGCGGATCGGCTGGGAGCGCACGCTGGCGCAACTCGATGCCGATGGCCATTCGGTACTCCCGGGCCTGCTGGAGCCCGGCGAGTGCCGGTCGCTGGCGGCTAGCTACGCCGATCCGGCGCTGTTCCGCAGCCGCGTGGTCATGGCGCGCCACGGCTTCGGGCTCGGGGAATACCGGTATTTCGCGTACCCCCTGCCGGATCCCGTGGCGAGCCTGCGCACGGCGCTCTATCCCCGCCTGTCCGGGCTGGCGAACCGCTGGAACGAAGCCATGGGCCTGAAGCCGCGCTATCCGGAAACGCTCGAGGATTTTCTCGACCGCTGCCATCGCGCCGGCCAGGCACGGCCGACGCCGCTGCTGCTGCAGTACGGCCCGGGCGACTACAACTGCCTGCACCAGGATCTATACGGCGAGCACTCGTTTCCCCTGCAAGTCGCCATCCTGCTGTCGCAGCCGGGCCGGGACTTCGCCGGCGGCGAATTCGTGCTCACGGAACAGCGCCCCCGCATGCAGTCCCGTGCGACGGTCGTCCCGTTGCGCCAGGGCGACGGCGTCGTGTTCGCCGTGAACAGCCGGCCGGTGCCGGGCACGCGCGGCAGCTATCGCGTGAAGATGCGCCACGGCGTGAGCCGCGTGCTCTCCGGCCGGCGGCACACGCTGGGCATCATCTTTCACGACGGGACCGGGGGATCAGGAGATCCCGGTGATTCGGCGATTGGGTGAAAAGCAGCGGAAAGCCAAAAGGTGAAAGGTGAAAGGTGAAAGTGGGAATGACCAAAAAATGATCCGGTAGCCGGGAAATCACCTCGATCTTTTCGTTCTTACCTTTCCCCTTTCCTCTTTACCTTTCCGCTAGCCCGAGTCGCGCCCACGCGGCTCGGGCGTCTCCAGGCTGATTCTCCCCAGCGCGCCGCTGCGATAGTCGTCGAGCAGGATGCGCGCGGCACGCTCCCGGTCGAGGCCGCCGCCCTTCACGACGCAGCCGCGCTTCCTGCCCACGGCATCGACGAGGGCGATGCCGTCCATGCGGTCGACCGCAATCCCGTAGCGCCGCTCCAGCGCGTGAGGGTAGCGCGCGAGCAGGATGTCGCCGAGGAAGGCCGCCACGTCCTCGTCGACGACGGCGTTGGCCCCGATCGCGTGGCTCGCCGCGAGCATGTAGCCGTCGGCCTCGTTGTCGATCTTCGGCCACATCAGGCCGGGCGTGTCGACGAGCGTCATGCCGGCGCCGAGGTCCAGGGTCTGCTGCGTCTTCGTGATCGCCGGCTCGTCGCCGACCGCGGCGACGCGCCGTTTCGCGAGCGCGTTCATGAGCGTCGATTTGCCGACGTTGGGGATGCCCATGATCATCATGCGCAACGGCTTGGAGGGATCGCCGCGATGCGGCGCCAGCTCGCGGCAGTAGCCGGTGACCTTCGCCACGTCCCCCGGCTTCTTGCTCGACATCGCCACGGCCTTGACGCCCTGCTGCGCGCCGTAGAACGCGAGCCAGGCCCGGGTCACCGCCGGGTCGGCGAGGTCGGCCTTGTTCAGCAGCTTCAGCGCCGGCCGCTGGCGATGCTCGCGCAGGCTGCGGATCAGCGGGTTGCTGCTCGCCCGCGGCAGGCGCGCGTCGACGACCTCGATGACGACGTCGACGAACTCCATGGACTCCGCCGCCTTCCTGCTGGCGAGGCCCATGTGACCCGGGAACCATTGGATTGCCATCGATGTGCAGCGACAGATTGCAGAACCCGAAGCGTAGCGGATCGGAGCTGGCGTCGTAAGGGCCGTCACGACAGCCGCGATCGTCACGTCCCTTCCGTCACGGCCTTCCCCGATGGGCCGCCGCATAAGGCGATTCCCCGGTCGCGGCCTCGTAGGTTTTCGCCACCGCACCGATCACGGCCCCGGGGAAAACCTTCAGCTGCGGCACGAACGCGCACACGAAGAAAGCGGCGACGAAGACGAGGCCGGCGACGGAAAGCCACTTCAGCGCCGGCCCGGCCGCGGCCCCGCGTGCCTTCGCCGAGTCCGCCAGCAGCAGCGCAATGACCAGCAGGCCCAGCATGACCGGGGCACCGAGGAAAAACAGGGTCGCGCCCTGCGCGTCGGCTGCCGCGGCGAAGCAGCAGAACAGGAAAACCGCCGCTGCGGCCAGCAGCGCGCCGGCCGAAACGACGCCAGGCACGAGCGGCGCGCGGGTGGAGGATTCCGGCAAAGGCTGGACCATTTAAGATAAGCGTGTCGGCAGACACGGAAATTCTCCCACATAAGGATTGTCACAACCGGGTCCGCCGTTGCGTCTTGACCATGACTCCGCGAAAACCGCCGTGCAAGACCACGCCGCCCTGTACGAAAAGCACCGCCCGCGCCTGTTCGGCGTGGCCTATCGCATGCTCGGCTCGCGCGCCGACGCCGAGGACGTCCTGCAGGACGCCTTCCTGCGCTGGCACGAGGCGGACCTCGGCGGGATCAGGTCGTACGAGGCCTGGCTGGTGACGATCACGACGCGGCTGTGCCTCGACCGCCTGCGCGCGGCGAAGCAGGACCGCGAGCGCTATGTCGGGCCCTGGCTGCCCGAGCCCATCATCGTCGAGCACATGCCCTCCCCGGAATTGCGGCTCGAGCTCGCCAACGAGGTCTCCGTGGCCTTCCTCGCCCTGCTGGAGCGCCTGGGGCCCGAGAAGCGCGCCGCGTTCCTGCTGCACGAAGTGTTCGACTACGACTACGCGGATATCGCGCAGATGCTCGGCAAGTCCGAGCCGGCGCTGCGCCAGATGGTGCGCCGCGCCCGCGAGGAAGTCCGCGAAGGCAGGCCGAAGTTTTCCGTGGACGAGACGGTACACGAGCGCCTGCTGGAGAAATTCCTGGCGGCCGCGTCCAGCGGCGACCGCGACGCCGTCATGGCCCTGCTCAGGGATGACGTCGAATACGTTTCGGACGGGGGCGGCAAGGTGTACGCGGCGCTGAAGGTCCTGCGCGGCGCGGAACGCATCGGCCGGCTCTATTACTCGATCGCACGCAGCTTCCCCGGCCTCTCGTGGCGCGTCATCCGCGTGAACGGGGAGCTTGGCGTGGCCACCCTGATGGGCGGGGCGCTGCATTCCGTGATTGCGTTCCAGTTCGACGGCGAGCGCATCGCCGCCATCTACTCCATGCGCAACCCCGACAAGCTTGCAGGCATTTCCATGCGCAGCCTCGGCGCCTGAGCCGGCTGTCACAACCTTCCCCGGATTCCCGTCTTACGGGCATGGGGCGGCAGATCCCGCCCGCCGCCGATGACCGATGAATGACAAAGGAGACAAGCATGAACCGCAAGACATTCGCCGTCCTCGCCGTCGCCGCCGGCCTCGCGGCCGGCGCGTCGTTCGCCGACGAGCACAAGCACGACGGCGGCGGCGTGAAGGTCACGCCGAAACTCGCCGTCGACCTCGCCGACCTGCCGGGCAAGGAAGGCATGATGCTCACGGTGGAATTCCCGCCGGGCCACGTGTCCGAAGCGCATCGCCACGAGGCCCACACCTTCGTCTACGTGCTGGAGGGAAGCATCGACATGCAGGTTGCCGGAGGCGAGCTGAAGCACCTCAGGGCCGGCGACACCTTCTACGAGAATCCCACGGACATCCACACGGTCGCCACCAACACCAGCAAGACGAAGCCGGCGAAAATCCTGGTGGTGTTCGTGAAGAACAAGGGTGCGCCGCCGGTGATGCCCGCCAGGTAGACGGAAATCAGGATCGGGGATCGCGGAGCGAGGATTGCTCCACAAAGGGGAGCCGGTCTTCGACCATATGGGCAGGGCAAGGGCCGTGACCGGCGCATGAAAGCGTCAACGCCGTGACGCCTTTCGCTCAGCCCCCCGCTCCCCGACCCTCTACCCGATCCTCCCGAACCTGCCGCTGTTGAAGTCCTGCACCGCCTGCATGATCTCCTCGCGCGTGTTCATGACGAAGGGACCGTACCCGACGATGGGCTCGTTGAGCGGCTCGCCGCTCAGCAGCAGCACGGCGGAATCTTCCGCGACCTCGAACGCGAGCTGCGTACCCGCGCGCTCCATGACCGCCATCTCCGCGCCGCGCACGGCCTGCTCCCCGACCTTAAGCGTTCCGCGCAGCACGAACAGCGCAGCGGTGTGGCCTTCCGGCAGGTCGAAGGCGACGGAATGGCCCGCCTTCAGATCGAGGTCCCACACGTTCATGGGCGTGAAGGTGCGCGCCGGGCCCTTTTGCCCGCCGTACTCACCCGCGATCAGGCGCGCCGTGCCGGCGCCGTCGGGCAGCTGCACGCGCGGGATCTGCGCGTCCGTGATGCCCTGGTAGCCGGGCGCGGACATCTTGTCGCGCGCGGGCAGGTTGACCCAGAGCTGGATCATCTCGAACGGGCCGCCGCGGCTCGCGTACTCGGGGCTGTGGAATTCCTCGTGCACCAGGCCGGAGGCCGCGGTCATCCACTGCACGTCGCCGCGACCGATGGTACCGCCGCCTCCCGAGGAGTCGCGATGCGCGACGCCGCCCTCGTAGACGATGGTGACGGTCTCGAAGCCGCGGTGCGGATGCTCGCCCACGCCGAGCTTCTTCTGCGTCGCCGGGAAATCCCTCGGCCCGGCATAGTCCATCAGCAGGAAGGGCGACAGCTCCTCGGCCACGTCGTTGTAGGAAAAGATGCTGCGCACCGGGAAGCCGTCGCCGACCCAGTGGCTGCCGTTGCTGCGCTTGATGAACGCCAGTCGCTTCATGGATGTTCTCCCGGGACTCGGTGCCATGACCGATCGATCGGGCTCATATGGGGACGCTTCACCCGAA
>DASUFB010000005.1:0-58831 GCA_036274775.1 Burkholderiales bacterium
CCACTGCTGCGGAGCTGGACACGCTGCTGCTCGAGCACGCGCGGGCCGCGCGATACCAGCTCGATATCTTCTACACGAACGTCGAAGGCGAAGCGATCGACCGCCTTTACCGTGCGGTCGACGAGGGTATCCAGGGCCTAGTCATGAATCCGGCGGGATTCAATCATGCCGGCTACGCCTTGCGCGACTGCGTGCGCGCGTTGCCGTATCCGTACGTCGAAGTCCACATGACCAACATCGAGAAGCGCGGCATCCATTCGGTGCTGACGGAAGTCGCCGCCGGCTGCATCGCGGGCTTCGGCGTGGATTCCTACGTGCTGGGGCTCGAGGCGATGCTGAAGCTGCTGCGCAAGTAGCCTTCGGGCGCCTCAGATGGCCGACAATCCGCCGTCGGCCATATAGACGCCGCCGGTGCAGATGCTCGACTCGTCGGAGGCCAGGAACAGCATGAGGTTCGCGATCTCCTCGACGGTGCCGTAGCGCTTCAGCGGCAGGCCGGCCAGGATCGCCTCGCGCGCCTTCTCCGGGGCGGCGGGCGAGCGGCCCTGCTCGATGTCTCGCATCATGCGGGTTTCCGTCGGCCCGGGCAGCACGCAGTTGACGCGGATGCCGAGCGCCGCGCATTCGGAGGAAGCCGTGCGCATGAGGCCGATCTCGGCATGCTTGCTGGCCACGTATGCCGAGTTGCCGTGCCCGCGCGCCTTGATGCCGCCGATCGACGACGTGATGATGATGCTGCCGCCGCCGCGCTTCTTCAACGCGGGGATCGCGTATTTCAGGCCGAGGAAGACGCCGCGCACGTTGATCGCCATGACCTCGTCGAAGGCCTCGACCGGATACTCGTGGACCGGCGCCAGCTTGCCGACGACGCCGGCATTGGCGATGAAGACGTCGATGCCGCCGAACTCGCGCTCCGCGGCGGCGAAGAGGCGTTCGTTGTCCTCGGGCCGGGAGACGTCGGTGATCCGCCACGCGGCCTTGCCCGCGCCGGCGGTCTTCACCGCCTCCTTCAGCGCAGCCTCGTTGCGGCCGGCCAGCATGAGCCGCGCGCCCTCGGCGGCGAACCGCTTCACCACCGCCAGGCCGATGCCGCTGCCGGCACCGGTCAGCACCACGACTTTATCGGCGAGCCTCACGAGATCCTCCTGCACAGCCGGGGCAGTCGCCCCATCGAGGCGCCAGTGTAGCAGCCGTGCCCGGGCGCGCCGCGGCGGCCGGATCATGCAGGGCTTGCTTGAAGGCTCGTCGCCGGATGGCGGATGCCCCTGCGCGTTTCGTCGAGCCCCAGCGAGGTCTTGAGCGGGATGCCTGTGACCGCGAACATCATCCAGATCGCAAAGCAGATCGTGAATGCAACCGCGCTCATCACCGGTCCCGACGCTTAAGGGATTTCACCAATGCCGGCGCGCGAACACCAGTCACCGGGTTGAATGCGATTCGGCGGATTGGACGCCGCAACCCCTTTACCCTTCGTAAGTCCTGAGTCTTTCCACGTCGGGGACCTTGATGTCGCGGCCGGCAACTTCGATCAGACCCGCCTGGCTCAACTCATGCAGGGTCCTGGAGAAGTGCTCGGGCGTAATGTTGAGACGCGAAGCGATCACCGATTTGCTCGCCGGCAGAGTCACCACCATGGAAAACCCGGCCGGCTCAGCCTGGTCCGCGTCCGACCGCAACAGGTAGCCGATGACCCGCTGAGTCGCCGATCTCATCGAATAGAACTCGACGTCGCTGATCAAATGGTGCAAGCGGCGGCTCAGTCCGGCGATCATGCGGCGGGCGAATTGGGGATCGCGATCGATTTCTTCGAACACCACGTCGCGGGAAACATGCAGCAGCATGCTGTCCACCAGCGCCTGGGCGGCGACCGGATACGGCTTGTCCGTAAACATGACCGCCTCGCCGAAACTCTGGCCGGGCCCCATGATCTCGATGACCTTCTCGTCACCCTGCGGGGTCACGAACAGCAGCTTCACCTGCCCGTACACGACAATGTGAAAGCCCCGCGAAGGGTCGCCTTTCTGGAACAGGACGTCGCTGCGCCTGACGCGAAGCTCCCTGGTACCCGCGGCTACGCGGTCGATTTCCTCCTGGGCCAGTTCGCGGAACAGCGGCAGATTGCGCAGGAAGGCCTGGGTCTTGATCGGAGTGGAGAGCATGACCGTTGTCCGGGCGGCGCCAGGGACCGTTGTCGTTGCCCGCCATTATCTGCCTTTGCGCAGCGATCAAGCAACGCTCCCCTCGAGCACCAGGTGGAACACCGAAGAATCGATGCGCACCAGGTTTCGCAGCCTCTCGTCGAGCACGATGAAGACGCGGTCGCCGTGACGCGCCAGGCGCGCCAGCAGGCGGTCGAGATCCGGCAATTCCCGTTCGCGCAAACTCTCGATGCGCAAGGTCAGCGTGGAGCGGGTCTTGCGAAGCAGCCTGTCGAGATGGCGCGCAACGGTGACGAAGAATGCGTGCGACAAGCCGGCACGCAGCCGAATCGAGAAATCGGGCACCGGGACGGTTCGCAGCGACAGGGTCATCGCGGCCTTGTCGAGGTACGGCCGGCCGGCGCGCCGGATCGCTGCCGCCAGCCGCGTCACCCGGCCGGGGTCCACCGGCCTCGTCGAAAAATGACGATCCACGAAATCGCGCATCGACAGCCCGGCGATCCAGTCCACCATCACCAGCGGCAGCTTGCGCGGGTGCGCGAGCGGCAGGGAACGCAGGAAATGCCACAACCGCAGCGGCCCGCCGCGCAACACGCCGCGCATCAGCAGCAACCAGACGATGCCAATCTGCTGCGAGGTCGTATACTCGCCGCCATAGACCGGCTGCGCCATGAAGCGGAACTTGTTGCGCACGCGCGCGGCTATCGCCGCATCCGACACCAGCCGCCGGTACATCGCTTCATAGGCACTGATCAACTGCTCGTAGCTCATGCGCTTCGGCTGGACGTTGGTCGCCGGCTTGGTGTTGTCGGTGCCGGCGACGGCCGGGCGCAAGCGCCCCTCCTTTTCCAGCCTCCGGTACAGCGGCGTTTTCGGCAGCGCGGTGAGCAGCCCCACCATCGCCGCCTGCACGCCGGATTCGACGATGAAGCGATACTGGCTGTCGAAAGTCTCTGCCGTGTCGTTGTCGAAACCGACGATGAATCCGGCCAGAACGTCGATGCCGTGGGCGTAGATCCGCCGCACCGAGGTCAAGACGTCCTCGTGGACATTCTGGGTCTTTCTCGTGTCCTTCAGCGTCTGCGGGTCGGAGGATTCGATGCCGACGAACACCCATGTGAATCCGGCTTCCCGGAACAGCTCCAGCAGCTCGCGGTCCTGCGCGAGGTTCAGCGAGACCTCGGTGCCGAAGGTGAATGGGCGGTCATGGCGCTTCTGGTAATCCGCCAGGAAGCGCAACAGGTTTCCCGCGACCGCCCGGTGGCCGATCATGTTGTCGTCGACGAAAAATACATTGCGCGCCCCTGCGGCCCGCAATGCGTCCAGCTCGCGCCCCACCTGTTCCACGCTCTTGTGGCGCGGCTTGCGTCCGAACATGACGATGATGTCGCAGAACTCGCACAGGTACGGACAGCCGCGCGAGAACTGCATGGTCGCGGTGGTATATCTGTCCAGCCGCAACAGGTCGAAGCGCGGCACGGGCGAGTCGGCAAGCGCCACCGTCCCGGTTTCCCGGTACAGGGGCTCCGGCATGCCGGCCTCGAAGTCGGCGCAGAATTTCCGCCAGATGCGCTCGGCCTCGCCCGCCACCACGCTGTCTGCGATCTGCGCATAGCGCTCCGGGCACAGCGAGGCGAAGCTGCCGCCGGCAACCGTGAAATAGCCGGCCCTGCGGTAGAACCCCAGGAGCTCGCCTTGCCGCGCGAACTGCACGCCCATGCCGCATACGCCGACGATGTCGGCCTGCGGATCCAGCGGCAGCGATTCGACGTTCTCGTCGACGATGGTCACCTGCCAGTGGGGCGGGCAAAGCGCCGCCAGCGTCGCCAGCCCGAGCGGCGGATTGACCGCGCGCTTGCCCGGCAGCACCCGCTCCACCGCCCACTTGAAGCTCCAGAAGCTCTCCGGATATTTCGGGTTGATCAGCAGCAGTTTCATGAGACAGGCCTCGAGGATGATGAAGTTCAACTCCCGCCGCGGAGGGTGCCTTCAGGTCCTGACGGCAGGCGCGGCGGCGCGCATCGGCCGCCGTTCATGACTGTGCCGCGGAAACGCCATGGTCCTTCCCCGCAAGCAACGCCGGCAGCGCCGCCGCGCGGCGCAGCGCTTCCACTTCCGGCCGTATTTTTTGCAGCAGCACCTCGGCTTCTCCGGCATCGAAGTCAGCGTGGTAATGCTTGCGTACGCCGTATCGGGAGAGCACGTGGTGTACCCGGGGCCTGAGCCCATGCCGTGCCAGGCAGTTGCGCGCGCACTCCAGCGGGCAACCGTCGAGCGCAACGATCGGACGTCCCGACCGTGCAATCTTCAGCAGGTGCGGCACATCGCCGCCGACACCGGCTACGCAGGACATTTCCGCCGCGCCGAGACGATCCAGCCGCAGCGCAAGGTGATTCGCCATCTGCGCCGCGCTCGAGCAGCCCGAGCAGGAATAGACCAGGGGAAGCTGCCGCTTCGCACTCATCCCGCCTCCTTCGTCGCGATCCGCGAGGGCGCACGCATGAGCGCGCGCAGCACGATCACCAGGAACATCACGCCCCCGATCACGGCGATCAGCCCGCCCAGGCCCATCAGCCCCATGCCTGCAACCTTTCCGATCTGGTCGAGACCCTGCGCGGCACCCGCCACCTTGCGCTGCACGCCGTAGCCGCCGGACCACACCAGCCCGGTGATGTGCAGCATCTGGCCGACGCCGTACAGCCACGCCTGCCAGGTGGCGGCACGAGGCGGTGCGGCGCCGAAACCCAGCCGCGGCAGCAGCAGATAGGTCACGCCCATGAACGCCAGCGTCACACCGACGATGCTGCCGTGGTAGTGCGCCGGAACCTTGACGTTGGAGCCGTCGATGGCGATCCCGATCAGTCCGCCGAAGGCGAACAACGCCAGCGACATTGCCAGCGCGGCGCGCAACGGCCGCTCCACGGCTTGTGCCGGCGCCGCGCGCGCCAGCGCGATCAGCACCGCGAGACCGATCGGCAGAATGGAAAGCCCGCCGCCGAAACGCATCAGCCAGGTGAGCAGCCGGTGGTGCTCGACGGACGTCACGCCGTAGGCGAGATAGATCACCGGCGTCAGGAACACCGACACCAGCGCGACCACGAAGAGCAGCAGCGCCACCCGCGGCGTGAGCGGCAACGGGCAACCCGAATCGCTGGCGAGCCACAACCAGGCCACGAACATCAGCAGCGTCCAGGTGAATTGCAGCACGTGTCCGCCGCCCCAGAACAGCAATTCGTAATAAGCCTTGCCGTCGAGCGCAGCGGGCAATTCCATCCACGACCAGGCGAACGCCACGATCGCGACCACGGCCGATACTGCGGCTGCGTTCAGCCCGAAGCGCAGCACTGCGGCGCCATCGAGGCTGGTGCCGATCCGCGGCACGGCGCCCATGCTGCGCAGCGTAAGCAGCGCCGCGCCGGCAGCGAATACCATCAGCCCGGCGAGAAACAGCGGGCTTTCCAGCACCGGCACGTAGTTGCTCATCACCGGCAGCGGCCGTCCGGCGAACGGCGAGACCACCATCATCAGGGTCCCGGCCGACGCAATGGCCAGCGCCACCCAGCCCCCGCGCAACCAGCCGGGCGTGCAGTTCAACGTCCAGAACGCGCCGGCGAAGGCGACGAACCAGACCAGCACCGACAGATCCACGTGCACCACCAGCGCGACATGGAAGAAATCCGTCAGCGGAAACACGTTCTGCACCAGCGGCGTGCGCGAGGCCACCAGCAACGCGGAAAACAGGCCGGCGCCGATCAGCGCCACGAGGCCCAGCCACAGCCAGCCGAGCGCAAGACGGCGGCGCGCGTCCTGCGGCACGACGAGCGCGAAATCGACGCGCGGCAGCAGCAGCCATCGCGCGCGTATTGGACGGGCCGGCTGTCCGAGCGCGCCGGCGCCTGCGGATGCATGCAGTTTCATTCCCTGTCTCCCATCGAACGTACGGCTCATCGGTCGACAGCCGCGTGGGCCAGGCGGCCTCTGAAGGCCGCCAGCTCGTCCGCCAGCCTCGCCTCTTCGCCCCCGTTGGCCCAGGCCACGCACACGCGTTCGTTCGGCACGTGCGCGCGCAGATGCGGCTCTCTTTCCCCGGCGAGGCGCTGCCGGGTCCATTCGTTGCCGAAGCGGTAGGCGCAATCGCCCTCGCGACAGCCGCTGATCAGCACGCCGTCCGCGCCCGCTCCCTGTCGCCCGCGGCGCAACGCGTATTCGATGAACGCCGGCGGTAGGTTGCCGATGCATGGCAGGCGCAGCGTCACCACGCCGGCGCCCGCGACTTTGCCCACATCGGCGGCGCAGTCGCAGCCAACCACCACCGTGCGCGCCACGCCGGACAGTTGCGTGAGACCCGCGTTGAGCTGCCGGCGCAGCGCATCGATCGACAACCGCGGCATGTCGATTCCGCTCACCAGGGACCCGGCGGTGCGAAACGGCGTGGACGACGGACAGGCGCCGGCGCAGATGCCGCAGGACGCGCACAGCGCCGGATCCACCGACGCCTGCATCCTGTAGGTGCCCCTGAGCGTATGCGGGATCAGGCGCACCGCCGCGTACGGGCAATCGGCGACGCAACGCCCGCAGCCGTTGCAGTCGGGCGGGCTCACCCGTGCCACGGGTGCCGGCTTCGGTCCGCGCAGCAAGGGTGCTGCCGCCAGCAGAAAGGTGGCGCCGAAGGCGAGCGTCCAGACAAACGCCGGCGACGTTTGATACAGCAGCGGATGCATGAACAGATAGAACCAGTCGATTGCGATCTGCGCCGGTTCGGTAGCGACATTCGCTGCGGCCGAGCTCATGGCGGGCCTGGCCAAGGACAGCGCGGCCAACGCGGCCAGCGTGCCCCAGCCGAGCCGGCGCGGCGGCGCGACGTCGGCCAGGCTGACGCGCTGGACGTGCACCCACATCGCCAGCAACAGCAGCAGCGGTATGCCGATGTGCAGAAACGAAAGCAGCGAGAAGAAGCGGTCGCTGACGGCTGCGGGCGTCAGAAAGTTGCGCGCCAGCGGCTCGCCGAACAGCGGCAGCCAGTCCAGCCACTCCGCGGTCGCGGTCGCCGAGAACTGCGCGACCTGATCCCATACCAGCCAATAGCCGCCGATGCCGGAAGCGAGGGCGAGCCACAGCGTCGGCACGCCGGACATCCAGGAAAACCAGCGAAAGCCGCGATAACGCGCATTGACGGCTTCCTTCGCCAGATGCAAGCCGACCACCGCCACGAATGCATCCGCGGCGTAGCGGTGCAGGCTGCGCATGACGCCCCCGAGATACCACTGATCGTGCGTCAGCCGCGCCACCGAGCCGTAGGCTTCGGCCACGCCGGTATCGTAGAAGGCGTACAGATAGACGCCGCTCACCGCCATCACCCAAAAGAAATAGAAGCCGAGCGCGCCGAGGTGGCGCAGCGGATTGTCGCGGGAGCCGAAGGCACGGTCGAACACGGCTTCGACGGCGCGAACGGCCTTCAGTATCCGGGTGCGGATGATCGAATCCATCGAATGCGCGTCTGGCCGGAAACGTGGACCTGGGTCCCATCGTAGGCGTGGCGCCGCAACTCCGGGTTGACACGCGTCAAGGCCTGGCTGTCCGTCCATGCAGGAACCGGAAGCCGTCGGGGGCATGGAACTCGACCACCGCGACCTGCGCCGGCGCCAAGGTCACGGTTTGCTCGCCGCTATAGTTGAATTCGCCTTTGGCGTTGTCCGACAGGCGCGCGGCCAGCCGGTGCGTGCCGGCGGGCACGACGAAGCGGCGGTACACCGATGCCGGACCGTCGCGCGACAGGCCCGAAGGCGGCAGCGACTCGCGGAACAGGCGCGCGCCGTCCAGCTCCAGCTCTACGATCACCGGCGCGCGTTCGCGCGGGCAGTCCTGGCGCACGCGCATGTTCGGCGGCAGTTTCGCCAGCTCCTCGTCGCTGCGATCGCGGCACTCGCTCATGCGCTGCGCGCCGTGGCTGAAGGACAGCTTCAGCAGCGCCTGGTCGGGGGCCAGATGCGTGTATGCGGGCGAAGTCGAGAAGAAGCCGATCGTCAGCGCGAACGCCCCGTAGAGCACCGCCTGGCCGAGGTATCTGGCAATGGAGTTCATCGGCCGGCTCCTTGTCCGGGAGCGACCCGGGTCGAATAGGTGAAGGCATCGGAAAAGCATGCCTCTTCGGCCAGTCCGTGAGCGATGAACTCGGGGTGCGCGTTCTCGACCATCTGCAACGAACCGCAGGCGTAGAGTTCGTAACCCTGCAAGGTCGGGAAATCCTCGATGATGGCCTGATGCACGAGGCCGGTCCGCCCGGTCCAGCGGTCCTCGGGTTTCGGGTCCGAGAGCACCGGCACGAAACTGAAGTTCGCGTGCTCGCGTGCCCAGCGCTCGGGCAACTCGGCCATGTAGAGATCCTTGCGCGAGCGCACGCCCCAGTAAAGCACCGTCGGCCGCCGCATGCCGCGCTCGAATGCGTGCTCGAGCATGCTCTTGACCGGCGCGAAACCGGTAGCGCCGGCGACAAAGATGATCGGACGGTGGCTTTCGTCCTGCACGGCAAACGACCCGTACGGCCCGCGAAAGCGCAGCCGGTCGCCCGGTTTCATCTGCGTAAACACGCGGGTGGTGAAACGCCCGCCGGGAACCAGGCGGACATGCAGCTCGATGAACTCGCTTTTCCCCGGCGCAGTGGCAAACGAAAAGCTGCGGGTCTCGCCGTTGTCGAGAACGATATTGATGTATTGTCCCGCGCGATATTCCAGCGGAGCCGAAGCGTCCAGCCTCAGTTGCAGCAGCATCACGTCAGGCGAGAGCTTGACCATGTGCTCGACGCCGGCCTGCCATTCGCGCTCGGCTTCCAGCTCCACGTCCACGTCGGATTGCGCGCAGGCGCAGCACAACAGCAGCTTGCCCGAACGCCGCTCCGCGTCCGACAGCGACGATTTCTGGTAAACGCCGTAGTCCACGCTGCCACGCTCGAGCGTGGCCTTGCATACGCCGCAGCCGCCATTGCGGCAATCGTAGGGAAGGTCGATCCCCTGGCGCAATCCGGCTTCGAGCAGGGTCTCGCCCGCTCGCGCCACCGCCGACAGGTCGCCGGGACGAAACGAGATCAGGAATTCCCGCAGCGGCCCGCGCCGTCGTTGCGGCGGCAGCCACGGCACCAGCAACAGCAGCAGCGTCGCTCCGAGCGCGAGCGCCCATGCCGCGCCGGCCGACCAGCGGTAGATCAACGGATAGAGGGGCAGATACAACCAGTCGAGTCCGATTTGCGCAGCCACGCTGGCGAGGTCGGCCCTGCCCTGGCTCACCGCGGGCTTCAGCGCGGCAAGGGCCAGCAGCGCGGCGCCCAGCATGAGCGCTATCCGGCGCGGCGGGTTGATCTTGGCGCGCGGCACGCGCTGGGTATGCACCCACATCAGAATCAGCAGGCCGAGCGGAATGCCGATGTGCAGGAACGACAGCAGCGAGAACAGCCGGTCGTTGACGCTGCCCTCGAAGGCGAAATTGCGCGCCAGCGATCCGGTGAACACCGGAAACCAGTCGAGCCACTCGGCAGTGGCGGATGCGACGAATTGCGCGAGCCGGTCCCACGGCAGCATGTAACCGTTGATGCCCGACGCATAGGTGAGCCACAGCAGGAACACGCCCGTCACCCAGGAAAACCAGCGGAAGCCGCGATAACGGTTGAACACGAAGTAGCGGCCCATGTGCACCAGCATGGTGACGACCATGCCGTCTGCGGCATAGCGATGCAGGCTGCGCATGACACCGCCGAGGTACCACTGCCCGTGCGTGAGCGCCTCGACCGAGTCGTAGGCCTCGTTCACGCCGGTGCGGAAGAAAACATACAGGTAGAGCCCGCTTGCCAGCGCCACCCAGAACAGGAGGAAAGTGATTGCACCGAGGTGGTAAAGCGGGTTGAGCGCCTCGCCGAAGAACAGGTTGAAGCCGTTCTCCATGCGCAGGAAAACCCACCGGCCTGCCGATTGCAGGCGGCGGATCACCTGCCGGTCTCCCTGCAGCCTCCGCAGCTTCGCATGCGCGGACGACTGTTCACGAATGACTTCCTGCCGCCGGCAAGACCGAACTTTTGCGTCGCATGGCCACGCCAGCCAGTGAACCTCATGCCCTGCGTCCGCGCTGGCTGCGCCACTCGCGCAGCAGCGAAGCGACGCCGGCGCCGAGGATCAGGGTGCCGATGGCCATGCCGATGAACAGCGAGTAGTCGAGCCGGTAGCGTCCGCTCGCGCGATCGTACACCGTGCAGAACAGCCGCACTCTTTCCAGCAGCGCGCGCCAGTCGCCCGCAGGCGCCGGTGTGCCGGTGATGAGCTGCTTGAGCGGTTCGATCAGCATCTGGATGTCGAAGTTATCGCCGTAGATCTGGCGGTAGATGCGACCGCCGGCGTCGACGACCGTCACCTGCGTCACGTGATCGAAGCCCTTGGGGGTGGCGTACCAGGTAAAGCCGAATTCCCTGGTGAGTGCCTCGATCGTGCCGGGCGCCGGACTGAGGAAGTCCCATTTCGGATCGGCAACGCCATGTTGCGCGGCCAGGGCGCGCATCGCCTGCGGCGTGTCGAACGGCTGGTTGAAGCCGATGGTGGCGATCGCGAAGCTGTCGGGCCCGAGGACGCGGCGGGCTTGCGTGACGGCCCGGCTCAGGAAGCGCACCGTCAACGGGCACGTCTGGGTGCAGCCGGTGTAGACGAAGCTCACCAGCAGCGGCTTGCCGCGATAGTCCGAGAGCCGGCGCGGGAATCCATTGCTGTCGGTAAAAGCATGGTCGCGCACCTGGCTGCCGATCACGCCCTGGCTCAGCTCGAGGGCCCTGGCGCTGTCGGGCATGGGGACATCGGCGAGCGCAGTGTACGACGACACCGCCAGCACGGCGACTGCGATCAGCCTGCGAAGCCAGCGATTCATTGAACCGATGCCATGTTCAGGTTCCCGGCGCGACACTTGTTCCGTTCCGGCACCTGCTAGCGCAACGCTGCCTCGATCATCCAGGCAACGAGCAGCAGCGAAAGCTGGACCAGCGAAGCGAAAAAGCTGCCCATGGCATTCTTGCGGCTGGGCTCGCGCGCCAGTCTCGCCGCCTTGAAGACAAACAGCAGGCCGCCGCCGGCCGCCCCCGCGAAATAGAGCGGTCCGGCGCCGTAGAGCAACGGCAGCAGCGATGCCGCGACCAGCAGCACCGCGTTGGCGAGCACGACGCGCGCGCTGCACTCGGCGCCGATCACCGCCGGCAGCATCGGCACGCCCGCCGCGACATAGTCGTCCCGGTAGGCGATGGCCAGGCTCCAGAAGTGCGGCGGCGTCCACAGGAACAGCACCAGCGCGAGGATCAGCGGCTGGGGGGGCAGGCCGGGTGCCACGGCGGCGGCGCCCGCGAGCACGGCAAAACTTCCCGACAGGCCGCCGACCACGATGTTCATCCAGGTGCGGCGCTTGAGCCACACGGTATAGACGACGGCGTAGAAAAACGCCCCGAGAAAGACGTAGAGCGCGCTCAGCGGATTCAGCGCCCACCCCGCGGCAAGCACGGCTGCCGTGGTCAGCGCCATGATCAGCCACAGCCACCGCGCATCGTGCACCAGCGCCCCGGTGACGAACGGACGCCCGCGGGTGCGTCCCATGCGCGCGTCGATGTCGCGCTCGACGAACTGGTTGAACGCGCCGGCGGAAGCCGACGCGATCATCACCGAAAGCGCGAGAACCAGCATCTTCCAGGCGGACAGGGCTGCCCCGGGGGTGATCGCCGCGGCCGCCAGCGCGGTGAACGTGATGACCACGCCGATGCGCAGCTTGAACAGGTTGAGTATGGTCTTCACGATGCCCTCCTTGCGCGCGAGGCTGGTTCGGAGCGGGCACGACCCGGCCGTGCCTGTGAGCTTCATCCCAGCAGCCAGAGCTGCGACAGGTACTTCCAGTTCACGAAGTAGTACAGGACGAAGGCAACCAGGAACACCATCGCGAACACGAAGGTTCCCGGCGCAGCGAATCCCGCCAGGCCGATGTTGCCGTGTCCCCGGATCGCGGCGGCCACCGTCGGCGGGCGATGGGGCACCACTGTGCCGGCATAGCGGTCCGCCGCATCGAGCCGGCGTCCCCACAGCAGGGATCCCACCGTGATGAAGATGTAGATCACGCCGCCGGCAACGGCCGCCAGCCCGGAGAGCGCCATCAATCCCATCATCAGGTAGGCGGTGCCGGGATACTCGTAGGGCATGGCCGCGCCGGTAAATGCCATGTCCCAGTGGCGGCGCGCCACGCCGAGCGTGCCCGCACCCATCATGAACACCGCGAACAGCGACATGCCGATGCCGAACACGTAGGGCTGCCACTTCGCCAGCCCCGGCATGATCATCTCGCGGCGGAACAGCGCCGGGATCAGGAAGTAGGTCAGCGCCATGAAGGCCAGCGTGGTGCCCACCACGACCGTCGCGTGGAAGTGTCCCGGCACGTAAACGGTGTTGTGGATGATCAGGTTGAGCTGCTCGGTGCCCATCATCACGCCCGAGATGCCGCCCAGGAAGCCGAAACCGACCAGGGAAATGAACATGCCGGAGAACACCGGGTTGCCCCACGGCGCCTTCCTGATCCACTCGAACAGCCCGCGATCGAGGCCCTTCTCGCGCTGCGCCACCTCGATCGAGCCAGGCACGGTCAGCCCGTGCACCATGCTCGCCAGCACGGCGAGGTACATGGCATAGCTGGTGTTGAAGATTTTCCATTCCGAGCTGATGCCGGGATCGGTGAGCACGTGATGCGCGCTGGCAAGCTGCAGGAAGAAGATATAGAGCAGGAAGGCCGTGCGGCTCACCTTCTCCGACATCGGCTTGGCGCCAAACACGATCGCGGCGATCGCGTACCACACCGCCACGTGCGCGGCGACGTTGATCTGCTGCGACGAGTGCCCGAATGCCCACCAGATGGTCTTGTACATCAGGGCATCGATCTGGTGGATGTAGCCGATCGACCAGAGGAAAGTCGGTATCAGGATGATCGCGCCCGAGGCGATGGTGAAGATGGCGATGATGCAGGCGGTGAGCGCGCCGAAGGTCACCAGCGGGAGCGAGCCCTCGTAGGTCTTCTCGGCGCGGGCCACCACCAGCGTGCCGAGGAAGATGAAGCAACCGACGAGCGCGCCGACCGCAAACAGGATGAGGCCCAGATAGAAATGCGGGGCGGCGGGCATCGGCGCATAGGAAGTCATCATGACGCTCGAGCCGCCCTGGAAAACGGCGACGTTGGTCACGACGGCGCCGACGACCATCAGCGCAAAGGCGGCCCACGCGAGCCTCGGCGTGGCAAGCCGGCACCGCAGCAACGTGGAGGAGCAGAAGTACAGGATCGCCATCTCGAAGAAAATGATCCAGAAGATCAGCATGTCGATGCCGTGCGCGGTGAGCGCCAGGTAGAACATGTCCGCCGGCAGCAGGTGCACGGCCGGCCAGCGCGTCAGCGTCACCACCAGCGCGAGGATGCCGCCGCCGAGCAGGCACAGCACCGCGGCCACTGCATTCGCCTTCATCAGCGTTTCCGCCGACTTGTGGAACTGCAATCCGGTGTCCGGGCAAATCCGATATGTCGCGGCATTGGCCATGCTATTTCTCCCCTCGCTTGCCATCGTGCCCGCCGTTGTCCCCGGCGCCATCGCCACCGGGACGGCCCTGGCCTTTCTCGACGACGTACAGGTTCGACGCCATCGTGTGGTGCCCGATGCCGCAGAACTCGTTGCACACCACCGAGTACTTTCCGGCGCGTGTCGGGGTGATGGTGTAGACGCCCTCATAGCCCGGCACGACCTGGATGTTGAGATTCTCCGGCTGCAGCGAGAACGAATGCATGTAGTCCATGGACGAAAGATGCAGGCGATAGGCCTGCCCCTTCTCCAGCTCGAGAATCGGCCACCACTGCCACAGGCGAGCGATCATGTACACGTCGCTGCCCGCCGGCGGATGCACCACCGGCACGTTCAGCTCGGTCTCGGTGCGCACGGTGAACTTGTCCACCATCTCCTGGGTCTTCCTGCCGTAAGCCTCGGCGGTGATGCGATAGGCCTCGTTGGAAAGGTTCTGTCTTCCGAAGATGTGCCAGTACGGCATCATGAAGAACATGGCGAGGCACCAGATCAGCGCGATCGCGATCCAGGTGCCTTCGACCCGGTCCAGCGGCTGCTTCCACCAGATCCTGGTACTCGGCGGCAGTATCGAACTCATGAGCGTTTCCTCCCGGTGGTGGACCTGTCCGGCGGCTACCTGGTGATCGGGATCGTGACGATTTCCATCACGCCCCAGAGGATGTAGAAGACCGTCGGCATGGTTACGCCGATGAACAGAAGCAGAAACGGGTTGTCCAGCAGTTGCTGCATGAACGGGACATTTTCCGTGTTGCCTCCGCCATCCGGTCCGGCGGCATTGGAATCGGCTGCACTTGTCATATCGGCACTCCCGGTTGATCGCCCGCAATGGGCTTATGCGTTCGTCACGCTGACGAAACTATCCGCGCGGCCGGCAAAAGAAATTGATGCGCATCAAGAAAACGGGAACGCACCGCGGTTGGGTGCCGCCGGCGATGCGCGGCCGGCGTTAGAATCCGGCGCGTGCGCACTGCGCGCTTCCAGATCGAGGATCGATGACTCCGGACTACGGTTCCCGCAGACAGGTTGCCGCATGGCTGCTGCTTTGTTGTGCGCTGGTGTTCGCGATGGTGGTGGTGGGCGGCGTCACGCGGCTGACCCACTCCGGCCTGTCGATGGTCGAATGGAAGCCGCTGGTGGGGACCATCCCGCCCCTGGACCAGGCGCAATGGGAAACGGTCTTCCACAAGTACCAGGCCACGCCCGAGTATCAGCAGGTCAACCGGGGAATGACGCTCGTGGAGTTCAAGGGCATTTTCTGGTGGGAATATTTCCACCGGCTGCTGGGGCGCGCCGTCGGAGTCGCATTTGCATTGCCGTTGCTTTACTTTCTGCTGCGCAGGAAAATCGACGCAGCGCTGGCGCTGAAGCTCGCGGGGATTTTCCTGCTCGGCGGCCTGCAGGGCGCGATGGGCTGGTATATGGTGCAGAGCGGCCTGGTGGATGACCCGCGCGTGAGCCAGTTCCGGCTCACCGCGCATCTCGGCATCGCCCTGCTGATCCTCGCAGCGATGCTGTGGATCGCGCTCGGCATCCTGCATCCGCGCCGCGCCGCGCACGGCGCTCCCCATCGCAGGCTCGGCAACTTCGCGGTCGCGCTCGCCGCGCTGATTTTCCTGATGGCCCTGAGCGGCGGCTTCGTGGCGGGCATCCGCGCCGGCTTCGCCTACAATACGTTTCCGTTGATGAACGGACACTTGATCCCGCCGGAGATCCTGTCGCTCGAGCCCTGGTGGCGAAACCTGTTCAGCAACATGGCCACGGTGCAATTCAACCACCGCATGATCGCCTGGCTGCTGATGCTGCTGGTGCCGGCGTTCTGGATTGCCGCGCGCCGCGTGCCGATGCCGCCGCGCGCAAGGCTTGCGACGCACGCGCTGCTGGGCATGCTCGTCATCCAGGTCGCGCTTGGCATCTCGACCCTGCTGCTGGGAGTCCCGGTGCCGCTGGCCGCCGCGCATCAGGGCGGCGCCGTGCTGCTGCTTTGCGCAGCCCTCTGGAGCAGCCACGAACTGCGCGCCGCCTCTCGATGAGCGTCAGAGGCCGCAAATGCGGGCTGCCAGGGCGAACGCCCGTCCCGCCGGTTGCAGGAGACTGACTTGCGCATGCCGCTCCGGAACGCCGGCGCAAGCGCCCGTCGAGCCCCCTTCCGAACCAAGCTGGATCATCGCGAGCACCAGCACCGCGATCGTGGCAAGAATCACGCTGCACTGGAACCAGAATCGAAACGCCATGGCGTTCATGCATGCTCCTTTGTTCATGGCCGGACGCCGCCAATCTAGTAGCGATGCCTGCGGTCGATCCTTGATGGACATCAAGGTTCCGGCGGTCGACGTTGATTCCCGTCCCCTTCGTGCCTATAAGAGCCGCTGCCGGTCCCAGAATCCTCCATCCCGGGTGGAAACGTCCCCATGCATTCCTTGCCTTCGCACGAATCGCCGCGCTACTGGCTGAACAAGACCTGCGGCGCGGGGGTCATTCTGCTGCTGGCCATCATCGTCAGCAGCGCCTGGCTCCGGCTCAACGCGAGCGTCCCGGATTGCAGCGGCAACACTGCCTGCGTGCCTGTCGTGGCGGACGCCGATGGGCAATCGCAGCGCGCCGGCAACAGGGCAGTGCGTATCGTCCACCGCGTGAGTGCCTCTGCCGCGGGCGCGGTGGCCATGCTGGCCCTTCTGCTTGCCTCGGTATCGAGGCCTCGCATCCGTTCCGAAGTTGCCGGCGCCGTGGCAATCGTCACGCTCACGCTGATGCTTGCCGTGGTGGGCCGATGGTCGAAGGGCACGCAGCTGCCGGTCGTGACGCTCCTCAACGTTCTCGGCGCAATGATGCTTGTCGCCCTCCTCTACTGGCTTTGGAGGCGCACGTCGATGCCGGCTGGCATTGCGCAGGCGCATCGCGCCGGATTTGCGGCCGCCGCCGCACTTGCGCTTGCCCTGGCCGCCATCGCGCTGGGCGTCCTGACCAGCGCAGGCCGCGTCACGCCTGCGTCGCTGGTCTTTGCCCGGGAAGGCCTGGCAACGGTCCATCTTGCCTGCGGCTCTGCGCTCGTCTTGCTGACCGGCACGCTGGCGCTGCGGCGCGGTGTCCTGCGTAGTCCCCCCATGCTCGCGTTCGTCATGGCCACGACCCAGGCCGTGCTGGGGTGGATGTCGTCAGGCGAGCGCTCCGTCACGATGGTGCTCGCACACAATCTCGCGGCGGCGATTCTTCTCATGACCCTCGTCGCCACGGTGCATCCCGGCCACGCCGAGGTTGCGCGCGATCGCCTTTGCTGAGTGGACTTCCAGCGATCTCTTGCCGCCGCTGTGCCTGCTATGCCGCGGGGTTCCTGCCGGAGAGCTGCCGCAGGCCGGACGGCGTGCGCAGATGGGCGGCAAGATAGGGCGCTTCACCAGGGGCGGCCGGCGCGACTGAGAACTCCCCCTGGAAGCCGATGGCGTCGAGCATCTCCCGCACTTTTTCTGCGCGTGGATGGAAGCCTTCCAGCCGGAGCAGCGAGCATCCCGATTCCGGCATCGATGCCGCCGGATGCGCGTCCTGCCACTGGATCAGCGTGGGCGCCACGCCGTTCAGGGGCAGGCTGCCGTTGCGTGGCACCGAAATGGTCCAGCGGAAATCACCGCGGCTCATGGGCATCGCGTAGCCCGAGACTACCGGCGAGGCTGCGAGCGCAGCCTTGATGTCCGTGGTGCGCACCACCCAGGTCGCCAGGCGCGGCGCCGTGTTCGTCTCTTCCTCGTCGAGCTCGAACCAGCGCGGCCGGTTCGGTGCGGGCGCGGCGGGATTGACGGCGATGACTTCCAGGTAGGTTCCCGCGCCCAGCTTCAGGAGGCGGTTGTGCGTGCCCATGCCGGCATGCTCGCCGCCGCCGGCCGGCGCCACGCCCAGCACGGAGCGCACGTACTCCACGCCCGAGTCGAGGTCGGGCGCCGTGACGACGAGGTGGTCGATCAGGGAGCGGAGCACGGCAAATGCGCGCTGCCGATCAGCCCGCTTCGGCCGGCGCGGAATCGAGGCCGGAGAAATAGGCCCGCAGCTCGCGCCTGAGCACCGCGCGCGCATGTACTGCCCCGGCTGCCTTGCCCAGCATGCTCCCCGCGACAGCGAAGCCGAACCCCGTCCCGGCCAGCGACGCCCAGCCGGGGCCGAACCAGCCTCCGTGCCCCACGAAGCACAACGCCAGGAACACCGCGATGGCGAGGGCTGCCCCCACCTGCCCCTCGGCGCAACCGCAGGCCCTGTCGTACCGGCCCACGATGCCGCGCAATGCCGGCGGCAGGGACTCCATCGCCGCGGAATCCCGGAGGACGGGTCCGAGATGGGTCAACAACCTTCGCCAATGCACCAATCCGGCGAGGGCATGCAGGGCATTGCCATCCTGCTGGGACCACGCCGTGCGGCGCAGGTTGGTCCCCGTGCCCGTACCGGTGCCCGTGCCGGGACCGGTTCCGGGCTGCGGACCCACCCCGGTTCCGGGCCCCGAACCTCCGGATCCCGACCCGCCGGACGACGGGCCGTCTTCCGGGGGCGGATCGCCAGCGCACAGCGCATAGCACCTGGGCTGGCCCACGATGCTGGGCAATGCGCAGACGATGACGCATACGATGTAGCACACGATGCAAACCAGGTTGGCGATGATCACGAGGAGCGCGAACATCACGGCCGCCAGGATGGTCAGCACGATCAGGAAAATCCAGCAGGCCCACCGGTTGCAACACAGGCACCACCATGCGCAGGGATAGCTGCTGCACGTGCGCCAGGCCGTCGAGATCCACGTCCATATCTTCTTCCAGACGTTCTCGACGAGCCAGCCCGTCACGAACCTGCACCACATGCACATGGGATCCTCCCGGTCGGATGTTGGCAATCAGTGCCGGCATTGTAAGCAAGTCGAGAGGCACTGCCATCCGGTTGCGCAACCGGGCCCGCAGGCGGATATCAGCCCGCATACGGCGTGCCGTCCTTGTGCCGGAACGACCACCTGCCGCCGGCCAGGACGGCCTGGATGTCGTCGTCGGGATAATGCCCTTCGTCGCCGGGCGTGCGATCGCCGATCTCGAGATAGACCACCTCTTCGGACGTCTCGTTGATGAGGCGGTGCGCGTTGCCGGTCCCGGCCCTGAAGCCGGCGCACATGCCGGGTGACAGGCGCGTGCGGCCCTCGTCGGTATGCAGCGTCGGGTGGCCCTGCAGCACGTAGATGAACTCGTCCTGCTTCGTATGGGCGTGGCGCAGGGAAGAGACCGCGCCGGGCAGCAGCTTCGTCAGGTTGACACCGAAATTCGTGAGCCCGAACAGGTCGCCGAGCGGATGCTTCTGCCGGCCGGCCATGCGGGACGCGAACGGCTCGGGATAGTTCGAGGGCTTGGTCCGCAAGGGGGCATCGAGCGCGACGAGGGCGACGGGAAACGGTTGCATGGTCATGACATCCTGGATCGAGGTTGGAAAACCGGCGCCGGATCGGACTTTTCCCATCCGGCCATTGCGACTCCACACTCCCGGTTCGCCGGACCGGGTGGCAACTGAACCGGCGGAAACCCGGATGCGCCGTTCATTATGCGGCCATGCCAACAAGTCGTCTGGCGCCGTGCCTCGATCCGATATTGTTTCCTCCGCGCCGACGCCTTTGACCTTGCCGGAGAACGGTCAGCAGACTGCTTCTGCCTTTGCGGCATAGGAATGCGCCCGCCGAAGACCGCGTGAGGTGATGCCGACCAGCACGTCGAGCGCGCAGTAGAACGCGCCCGCGGCGAGCGGCGGGTTCGCGCTGTCGAAGCCGAGGTAGGGCACCTCGGCATGCCAGACCCAGTTGCCCATCCAGGTGCCGTAGAGCTCCACCGCGAGCGCGGCGACGAACATCACGGCATACAGGCGCCGGCCCCCGGCCTGCAGCATGCACACGACGAAGAGCCCGGTCAGCAGCACGCTGACCGTGTCGATGCCGTGCAGCCACGCGAACGCCGCGTAGCCCACGGCCGCGGCCGGCACGAGCGCCACGAATGCCCCCGGTACGCGGGGTGCCAGCACGAGACCCAGGTAGAACAGCAGCACGTGGCCGGGCGGGATGAACGGCGGGATGTTGCCGAGGCGGTAGGTATACAGGCCCCAGACGAGCGACAGGAAGACCTCGCCCGCCGTGGCCCAGGCGATGCATGCATAGAACGGCAGCCGCCACCCGGCGGGCGAAGTGCGCACCAGCCGGAAGAACAAAGCCCACGTCCACACGCTGACGGCGAGCTGGCCGGCCAGCCCGCCGTGCTGGTCCACCGGCAGGCCGAGGACGAAAGTCAGGACGACGAGGGCGAGATTGCTTTCCGCGACGGTCACGCCCGGCCTAGCCGGTGGCAACGACGGCCTCGACTTCCACGAGCAGCTCGGGCTGCACCAGGCATTCGACGCCGACCATGGTCGCCGCCGGCGGGTTCTCGTGCGAGATGTAACGGCCGCGCACGTCCATGACGGCCTTGCGGCGCTGCTGGTCGAGACCGACGATGTAGATCGTGAACTTGATGACGTCCTCGAACGTGGCACCGATGCCGCCCAGCGCCAGCTTGAGGTTCTCGAACACCTGCACGGCCTGCGCCCCGATGTCGCCCTCGCCCACCACCCTGCCGTTGGCGTCGACCGCGACCTGGCCGCTGATGAAGGCGATGCTGCCGCCCGTGGCGACCGTGACCTGCGTGTACATGCCCAGCGGCTTCATGCCCGGCGGATTCACGAACCTTTTCGTCATGCCAACCTCCCCATGGAAGAATTCATTATCACCACAGAGGCACGGAGAACACGGAGAAAATCACAAAGGCTGACGGGGGCAATAATTTCGCGGTAACGGATGCCGCAGCGGGCGTACTTGCGGGATCGCACGTTGTCGCAGCACCATTCCAGTCCGCTCTTGCCCTTCTCTGTGCCCTCTGTGCCTCTGCGGTGCATCGCCTTAGTCCAGGATCGCGACCGCCTCGATCTCGACCAGCAGCTCGGGAACCGCAAGGGCCGAGATGCCGACGAGCGTATGCGCCGGCGGCTTCGGGAAATGCTTCTTCACCATCTCGCCGATCCAGGCACGGTCGTCGGGCTTGAGGCCCACGACGTAGGTGGTGATCTTCGCGACGCCAGCCATCGAGCCGCCCGCGGCCTCGACCGCGACGCGCAAGTTCGCCATCGCCTGCTCCGCCTGCTTCCTCACGTCGCCGACGCCGACGATGTTCGATCCGGCATCCCGCGCCGTCTGCCCGCTGATGTAGGCCGTGCGGCCGCCCTGCGTGACGGCAACCTGGGAAAAGGTGCCTGCCTTGAACAGGCCCTCCGGGTTCATGAATTTCACTTCCGACGCAATGACGCTGCCGGAAACCAGCCATGCACATGCCACCGCTGTCCGCCACCCGATTCTCATCCCGTCCTCCGGCAATTGGTTTACACGCTTTGCGTCACGGATTCTTCTCGCCACGTGTTTATCTCGTTCCGCGGCTCGCCTCGTTGCGCGCTTGCCTCGTCACTGCCGCTACGCCGCCCGACTCTTGTCCACCTGCGCCATGACGTACTGCTCGAGTTTCTGCGCGTCCTGGTGGAAGCGGCGGATGCCTTCCGCGAGCTTCTCGGTGGCCATGGCGTCCTCATTGTGCATCCAGCGGAAGGTCTTCTCGTCGAGCGCGATCTTTTCCGCCGCGCTGGCCTTCGCCCGCTCCACGGAGAGCCGGCGCGGAAGCTCGCCAGGCGCGGCCCTGAGCTTGTCCTGCAGGTCGGGCGCGATGGTCAGCAGGTCGCAGCCGGCCAGCGCCGTGATCTGCTCGACCTTGCGGAAGCTGGCGCCCATGACCTGCGTCCTGTAGCCGAACTTCTTGTAGTAGTCGTAGATGCGCACGACCGACTGCACGCCGGGATCTTCCGCGGCGGGGATGTCGTCCACCTTGCGCGCCGCCTTGTACCAGTCGTAGATGCGCCCCACGAACGGCGAGATCAGGCGCACGCCGGCGTCCGCGCACGCGACCGCCTGGGCGAAGCTGAACAGCAGCGTCATGTTGCAGCGGATGCCTTCGCGCTCCAGCTTTTCGGCGGCGCGGATGCCTTCCCAGGTGGTGGAGAGCTTGATGAGCACGCGCTCGCGATCCACGCCCGCGGCCTCGTAGAGCTCGATGAACCGGCGCGCCTTGGCGAGGCTGCCCTCCACGTCGAAGGACAGGCTGGCGTCGACCTCCGTGGATACCCGGCCCTCGATGTGCTTGAGGATCTCGCAGCCGAAGTTCACGGCGAGCTTCTCCAGCACGGCACCCGCCTTCGCAGCGCGGTCGCCCCCGGTGCGCATGCCGTGCGCCAGCGCGTCTTCCAGCAGCGCGCGGTACTTCGGATTCTGTGCCGCCTGGTACAGCAGCGAGGGGTTCGTGGTCGCGTCCCGGGGCCTCAGCCGCGCGATGGCCTCGACATCGCCGGTGTCGGCCACGATCACGGAATATTTTTTCAGGGATTCGAGCTGGTTCATGTGGACTCCTTTCCGCCGCTGCCGTAATGCTACCCGTGCCGGGCCGCGGCCACCACGGCCCGGCACACCGTCGCCGTCCGGCGTCATGCATGCCGGTGGAATCGCCGCCTATAATGACCACCGACCTCCCGCACGGAGCGCCGCCCATGATGCGCAGTCTGTTCCAGGCCATCGAGCAATCCCTCGGGCCATCTCTCGCCACGGTGTCCGCCGTGGTCTACTGGGCGGCCGTCGCGCTGCTCGCCCACCGCATCCTGGCGCCGCTCCTCCGGCTGCGCATGGAAATGGTCGCCGCACGCCTGAAGGTCGCGGAAAGCATCATGATGGAGTGCCCCTACTGCCATCGCGAGACCATCGTCCACGACAACCAGTGCTCGTTCTGCCGCAAGAGCATCGGCCTGCCGCTCAGCCTGCGCGCCTGGCATTTCATCCGCCTGCACCGCCACCCGAAGTGGTTCCGCTGGACCTGCTGGACGTGGGACATCCTCGGGCTCGCATTGTTCATTGCCGTCACGATCGCGGGCCTGGCCGCGGTGAAGCCCTGGGTGACGTCCGGGCCCCTGCAACGGCTCTTCCTGGGCATCGCCATCCTGGCCTGGACCGGCCTGGGCTGGACGGCCGCGCGCATCCTCGACATCAGCATGCACGGGCCGATCGCGCGCCTGCGCGACCTGGTGTTCTCGCTGGCGATCGCCGGGGTGCTCGCCGTCTCGCTGTTCCTGGCCGTCGAGGCACGGCCGGTCGAGGAGGCGGTCATGTGGCGCATTCCCGTCGGCGAGGGCGGCATCGCCCGCATCGGCGGGCGGCCGCTCGCGCTGCCGCAAGGCATGATCGGCTTCGAGTACCTGCAGGTGGACCACGAGCTGCTGGGCTACCACCGCGTGATCCCGATCGCCTTCCTCGGCTCCGAGCGCATGGAGCTCGCGCACAAGGGCCTGGAGAAGTGGTTCCTCGAGAACCTGCGCAGGCACGGGCAGGGTTATTCCGAGCGCGGCCTGTCCGTGCGCAGCCGCGTCGAGCAGTTCATCGTCACGCCGAACCAGGCCTACGAGGTCGTCGAGCGCGACCGGCAGGTCTTCTTCCGCCCTGCCGCTTCGCAGTGACTACAACCAGCGTCTACACCCAACACAGAGGCACAGAGGGCACAGAGAAAAACAAGAACCGGATTGGATTAGCGATTACGCGGCCGCCCTTGCGAATGGGCCAGCTCCGGAATCTTTGCCGCGGAACCTCGCTTCCTGAGCTTCTTGCCTTTCTCCGTGTCCTCTGTGCTCTCTGTGCCTCTGTGTTGGGTGTAGATCATTAATTACCCAGGAAGATAGGCCGCGAATTCCTTCTCGACGGCCTTGGGATCCTTGGCGAGGCCGGCGGAGATGCCCTGCGCCATGCCGCCGGGATAGACGTCCTCAATGCCCTGCTCCACCGCCTGCAGCGCGGCTTTCGCGACGTCGGCCGGGTCTTCCTTGGGGCCGGGGAAGTCTCGCGCCATGTCGGTATCCACCGCGCCGGGCATGACGCCCACGACGAGCGTGCCCTGGCCGGCGAGCTCGGCGCGCACGCCCTGGCACGCGCTCAGCGCGGCCGCCTTGGAGGCGCACAGGGAGCCCATCGCCGGCAGGTTCACGCGCGACAGGATGGAAAGCATGCTGACGACCGCGCCGCCGCCGTTGGCCTTGAGCACGGGAGCGAAGGCGCGGCACATGAGCAGCGGCCCGAAGTAGTTGGTGCGCATCTCCATGCGCGCGTCCTCGAGGTCCTGCGCGGCGAGCAGGCCCTTCTTGCGGTTGATGCCGGCGTTGTTGACGAGCAGCGAGACGTCGCGGCACTTCGCCGCGGCCTGCGCGATCTGCGCATCGTCGGTCACGTCGAGCCGGATCGCCTCGACCTTGCCGGGGTACGCCCGGACCAGGTCTTCCACGCCCTTCACGTCGCGCGCGGCGGCGTAGACCTTCTTCGCGCCCATGCCCACCAGGGTGCCGACGAACGCGCGCCCGATGCCCCGGTTGGAGCCGGTGACCAGCGCGACCGAGCCTGAGATCTTCATGTGCTTCCTCCCTTGAGATGGTTCCGGGACCCGTTGCGGCGGGCCGCTTTCTTCCGTGCCGCGCTTGACCCAGTCCGGGTCGACGTCCGGCAGCGGGATGGCGTCGAGCAGGCTGCGAGTGTAGTCGTGGGCCGGCCCGGCGAAAAGTGCCTCGCAGCGCCCGGACTCGACCACCTCGCCCTGGCGCATGACCAGCACGCGGTCGCAGAGCACCCGCACCACGGAAAGGTCGTGGCTGATGAACACCAGCGAGCCATCGGTCTTGAGCTCCTTCAGCAGCAGCAGGATCTGCGCCTGCGTGGAGACGTCCAGCCCGGAGACGATCTCGTCGGCGACGATCAAGTCGGGCTTCAGCGCGATCGCGCGCGCGATGCCCACGCGCTGGCGCTGGCCGCCGGAAAGCTCGTGCGGGTAGCGCTGCGCGAAGTCCGGCGGCAGGCCGACGCGCTCCAGCAGGGCGCAGGCCTCGCGCCATCCCGCCTGCCGGTCCGCCACGCGCCCGTAGGCAAGCAGCGGCTGCGACAGGATGGTGCCGATGCGATGGCGCGGGTTCAGCGAGGACAGCGGGTCCTGGAAAACGGCCTGCAAGCGCGCGCGCAGAGGCCGCAGCTGCGCCTGCGGCATGCGCGTGACGTCCCGTCCGTCGAAATGCAGGCTGCCCGACGTGGGCTCGTACAGCCTGAGCAGCGTGCGTGCGAGCGAGGTCTTGCCGGAACCCGACTCGCCCACGATGCCCACCGATTCGCCCTTCGCGACGGCGAGGTCGACGCCGCGGAATATGGTGACCGGCGGCGCGCGGCGCCCGAGGGAAGGCGCGCTGCGGTCCGGCAGCTGCAGTCCCAGCCCGCGGGCCTCGAGCAGCGCCGTCATGGCAGGGCCGCGTCCAGCTCGCGCACTTCGTCGGCGAGCTCGCGCGTGAGGGCAGCGGGGATGGGCTGCAGCGTCTCGGCCGGCCGGTCGAAGCGCGGCGTGGCTGCGAGCAGCGCGCGCGTATAGGGATGGCGCGGCTGCGTAAGCAGGCTGGCGGTCGGCGCGGTCTCGAGCACGCGCCCGCCGTGCATGACGGCAACGCTGTCGCACAGCTTGGCGACCACGCCGAAATCGTGGGTCACGAACAGGATGGCGGTGCCGAAGCGTGCCTGCAGCTCGCGGATGAGCCGCAGGATCTGCTTCTGCACGGTGACGTCGAGGGCCGTGGTCGGCTCGTCGGCGATGACCAGCCTCGGACGGCAGGCGAAAGCGGCGGCGATCAGCACGCGCTGGCGCATGCCGCCGGAGAGCTCGTGCGGGTACTGGCGCAGCACGCGCTGCGGCTCGCGCAGGTGCACTTCCGCCAGCAGCTCGAGGGCACGCGCCCGCGCCGCTTCGCGCGTGAGGCCGAGGTGCATGCGCAGCACGTCCGTGACCTGGGGCTCGATGCGCGCCACGGGATTCAGGGCGGTCATCGGGTTCTGCGGAATGAAGCCGATGTCGCGTCCGAGCAGGTGGCGGCGCTCGTCCTCGGGAACGTGCGTGATGTCGCGTCCGTCGAAGCGGATCGCGCCGCCGGCCACGCGCGCGTTCGCGGGCGCGATGCCGAGCACGCAGCGGCTCACCATGGTCTTGCCCGCCCCCGACTCGCCCACCAGGCCGACGATGCGGCCCGCCTCGACACGCAGGCTCACGCCGCGCAGCAGCCGCGTGCCGCCGTCGAGACGCAGGTCGAGGCCGTCGATGTCGAGCAGCGCGCTCATCTCGTCCTGACCGGATCGAGCACGCTGCGCAGGCCGTCGCCCAGCGCGTTCAGGCCGAGCACCGCGATGATGATGCAGGCCATGGGCAGGGCCATCAGCCACCACGCCTGGTTCACGTAGAGCCGGCCTTCCTGGATGAGGCCACCCCAGGTCGGCGCGCCGGAGGCCACCGACAGGCCGACGAAGGACAGGATCGCCTCGACGACGATGGCGATGCCCATCTCCAGCGTGAACAGCGTCAGCAGCAGCGGCGCGACGTTGGGCAGGATCTCGGCCGCCACGATGCGCGCGGGTGCGAGCCCGATGGCGAGCGCCGAGGCCACGTAGTCCTGGCCCTTCTGCACGAGCGTCTCGGCGCGCACGACGCGGCAGAAGCGCGTCCAGTCGATGACGATGATGGCGATGATCACGGTGTGCAGGCCGGCGCCGAGCACGGCGGCGAGCACGATGCACAGCAGCACCGACGGAAAGCTCATCCAGACGTCGACCAGGCGCGAGATGGCGGCGTCCGCACGGCCGCCGAAATACCCGGCCGCGAGCCCCAGCGCCGTGCCCAGCAGCCCGGCGCACAGCGCCGCGACGAACGCCACGACGAGCGCCGGGCGCGCGCCGTAGACGAGCCTCGAAAGGATGTCGCGCCCGAGGCTGTCGGTGCCCAGCAGGTGCGTGGGGTCGCCGCCTTTCCAGGCCGGCGCCTGGAAGGCGTTGAGCAGATCCTGCTCCAGCGGGTCGTGGGGGGCGAGCCAGGGCGCGGCAGCGGCCGCGACGACGAGCGCCAGCAGCACGACGGCCCCGAACACGACGCGCGGCTCGCGCGCGAGCCGCTTCATGCCTGCTTCACCCTGGGGTTCAGCGCGCCGTAGGCCAGGTCCACCGCGAGGTTGGTGAGGATGAACAGCAGCGCGAACGTCAGGATCAGCCCCTGGATCAGCGGCAGGTCGCGCTGGATCACTGCGGCGATGGCGAGGTTGCCGATGCCCGGGTAGGAGAAGATGTGCTCGACGAGCACGGTGCCGCCGACCAGGAACGAAAACTGCACGCCCGTCAGCGTCACGGTCGGGATCAGCGCGTTGCGCAGCGCCACGCGCCAGAGCGTGCGCGTGCGCGAGTAGCCCTTGGTGCGCGCGAGCACGGCGTAGTCCTGGTTCATGGCGTCGACGAGCGAACCCTTGAGCACGCGGGTGAGGGCCGCCGCCAGCGGCAGCGCGAGCGCCAGCGCGGGCAGCACCATGTGCCACACCAGGCTGGCGACAGCGTCCCAGCGCAGGCGCAGCAGCGCCTCGACGAGGTGGAAGCCGGTGGCCGGGTCGAAGTCGAGCGTCGGATCGATGCGTCCCGAAATCGGGAACCAGGGCAGCAGCACGCCGAGCACGAGGATGAACAGCAGGCCCCACAGGAAATCCGGGATCGCCAGCGTGAGCCCGGCGGCGGAATCCACCACCAGCTCGGGCCAGCGCCCGCGGAAACGCACCGCGGCGACCGCCAGCACGGTCGCCAGAACGCAGGCGGCCGCGACGGCGGCGAGCACCAGCTCGAGGGTCGCCGGCAGGCGCCCGAGGATGAGCGCAGCGACCCGGTCGCGCAGGCTGATGGACACGCCGAAATCGCCGCGCAGCACCTGGCCGGCCCAGGCCGCAAACTGCTGCGCGATGGGCGCGTCCAGGCCGTATAGCGCGCGCAACCGGCCGACGTCCTCGGCCGTGGCCCCGGGCGGCAGCATCATCGCGATCGGGTCGCCCGGCACGACGCGCACCAGCACGAAGACGACGACGGCCACCCCGGCCAGCGTCGGCAGGGCCCAGAGCAGGCGTTTGAGCAGGTAGCTACCCGACATGGGCATCCATGGACGACTTGAAGAAGTTGCCGCACCGGGCACCGGCCGCCATGCCGGGGAGCCGCTTTTCGCGCGAGCCGCACCTTGTACACCACCCCCCGCACGTCCTGCAACCCGTGGACCGCTCGGCCCGGCCCGCACTTCAGCCGCTCCGGCGGCTCCGACACCACCGGCCTGTCGCCGCAGGAAAACAACCCGCCGGGCACGGGCATCAGCTCGGCTGCGCGCAGAACCCGGACATCGACCGCAACGGCGGCAAGTTCAACGCCGTGCGGTTCCTCGTCGGGACGTCCGCGAATTTCCGAAACCCGGGACAAGATCCCGACGCAAGGGCGCAAAGAAAGGCAAGACGGGGATCCGAAGGTCACGCCGCCACGGAAAATTTACCGATCCCGATTCGCATGGCCAAAGAAACACCTCGAATCTCTTTTTGTTTTCCTTTGCGCTCTTTGCGTCCTTTGCGTCTTTGCTCCGGGATGTAGATTCAGGAACGACGCAGGACGGTTTGCGGGGCGATGGTGCCCGCCGCGTGCGGCACGAAGGTGACGCCCTTGCGGTGCACGACCGGCTGGTAGTACTGGAACAGCGGGATCACGTAGCCCTGCTCCGCGAGGTAGCGGTCAACGGCCTTGTAGCCGGCGATGCGCTTTGCCTCGTCACGCTCCACGAACAGCGGGCCGACCATTTTCTCGACGTCGGGCGAGCGCCAGACCGCGAACGGCCCGATGAAGGCGAAGCCGGTCGAGGTCGACGGATCGCCGATCGCATTGCCCCAGTTGTAGAACGACACCGGCGCCAGCGCGTGGCGCAGCTGCAGGTCGAAGTGCTGCGTGACGTCGAGCACCTCGATGCTCGCCTCGATGCCGACCTTCTTCCACATGGCGGCGACGGCCGCCACGCATTCGTAGTCCTTGGGCTTGTAGCCGCGCGTGGTCTGCACGGCGAGGCGCACCGGATTCTGCGGCGAGAAGCCGGACTCCGCCAGCAGGCGCGAGGCGAGCTCCGGGTCGTACTCCACCTGGACCGACGGGTCGTAGGCTGCGTACTCGGGCGCCTGCAGCGTGTCGAGCGCCCTGGCGTAGCCGCGCATGAGCGACTTGACGATCGTGTCCTTGTCGATCGCGTGCGCCGCGGCCCGCCGCACGTTCCTGTCGAGCATCGGTTCCCGGTCCGTGATGAACAGGACGGCGATGTCGGCGATCGGATAGGCGCTGCCGTCCATGCCCGGCCTGGCGACCAGGCGGTCGTATTCCTCGTAGGGCACCTCGAGCGTCAGGTCGGCGGCGCCGCTCTCGATCTCCGCCACGCGACTCGCGGGATCGGGCACGAACTTGATGACGACAGTGTCGAAGGCCGGCTTGCGCCCCCAGTATCTCGGGAAGGCCTTCAGGCGGATGTAGGCGTCGCGCTCGAACTTCTCCACCCGGTACGGCCCGCTGCCCACGGGCCTGGCGTCCCAGCCGGCCGGGCCTCCCGCGGCGCTGAACGCCTTCTTCGGCAGGATGTAGGCCGTGAGGAAGCCGAGCCACTTCAGCAGCGCGGGCTCGAACTCCTTCACTTCCACCGTGACGGTGTCGCCCTTTACCCTGAAGCCGCCGAGCTTGCGCCACATGAACTGCATCGGGTTGCCGTTTTTCTCGTCCCCCGCGCGCGCGAGCGACCACACGAGGTCGTCCGTCGTGACCGGCGTGCCGTCGTGCCACAGCATGCCCCGGCGCAGCGTGAGCTCGACCGCCGTCTTGTCCCTGTTCCAGCCCCATTTCGTGAGCGCGCCCGGCTTGAAGGACAGGTCCGGGTTCTGGTCGACGTAGGGATCGAAGATCGCCTTGAAGATCGACTGCACCGCGGGGCTCGAGGTCTTCGCGCTGCTGGTGGGATCGAGCGAGGGCAGCGTGGTGTTGTATGCGATGGTCAGCGTGCCGCCGGACTGCGCCCGCGCGTGCCCGCCGTACAGCAGCGCCGACAGCGCCGCCGCCCCCGACGCCTGTAGGAAGCGCCGCCTCTGGAATCGTTCTCTCAACCGGTCCTCCTCACGCGAGACCTTCAACCCAACACGGAGACACAGAGGACACGGAGAGCACAGAGAAATGCAAATGCGTGATGCGTGAACAATCCATGTCAAGGGCCGACCTGTGCGGGGCACCTGTCCAAGGACGAAACTTTTCCGCCGCAAGTTTTTCTCTGTGTCCCCTGTGCCTCTGTGTTGGATGTTGGCAGTAGTTGCCCTAGGCAGGCTTGATGGACTGGGGAAGGATGAACCCGGCGACGTGCGGGGTGAACCTGAGGCTGCTCTTGTGCACGACCGGCTGCGAGTACTGCAGCAGCGGGATCACGTAGGCGTGCTCGGCGATGTAACGGTCCGCCGCCTTGTAGCCGGAGATGCGCTTCGCTTCGTCCTTCTCGCCCCACAGCGGCCCGATCTTCGCGTCGACGTCGTCGGCCTTCCAGGCCGAGTGCGGCGAATGGCTGAACATCGCGAAGCCGGTGGAAGTCGAAGGGTCGCCGATGGAGTTGCCCCAGTTGTAGAACGCGGCGGGCGCGAGCCCGTGGCGCATGCGCAGCTCGAAGTGCTTGGCGATCTCGTAGGTCTCGACGTTCGCCTCGATGCCGACCTTGCGCCACATGCCGACGACGGCCTGGATCATCTCGTAGTCCTTGGGCTTGAAGCCGCGCGTGGTCTGGATGGTGAACTTCACCGGCCTGGACGCCGAGTAGCCGGATTTCGCCAGCAGCCGCCTCGCCAGCCCGGGGTCGTGCGTGACCCTGATCGAGGGATCGAAGGCGGCGTACTGCGGCGCTTCCAGCGTGTCGATGACCGTGCCGTAGCCGCGCAGCAGCTTCTCCACGATGGCCTTCTTGTCGATCGCGTGCACCATGGCCTTGCGCACGTTCTCATCCAGCATGGGTTCGACGTTGGTGATGAAGATCATGCCGATGTCGGAGACCGGATGCGCGACGCCGGAGAGCCCGGTCTTCGCCTTCAGGCGGTCGAACTCCTCGTAGGGTACCTCCAGCGTGAGGTCGGAGGAGCCGCTCTCGATTTCCGCCACGCGCGCCGACGCATCCCCCACCAGCTTGAACACGACGGTCTCGAACGCGGGCTTCGGGCCCCAGTACTTCGGGAAGGCCTTGAGCCGGATGTAGGCGTTCCTCTCGAACTTCTCGACCATGTAGGGCCCGCTGCCGACGGGCTTGCCTTCCCAGCCCTGCGCGCCGGCCGCCGTGTAGGCCTTCTTCGGCAGCACGTAGCCGGTCAGGAAGGCCATCCACTTGAACAGCGTCGGCTCGAACTCCTTCACGTCGGCCGTGATCCTGCGGCCGTCGGCCTTGAAGTTGCCGATCTTGCCCCAGACGAACTGGATCGGGTTGCCGCTCTTCGGGTCGCCCGCGCGCTCCAGCGACCACACCACGTCCTCGGCGGTGACGGGGCTGCCGTCGTGCCAGAACGCGCCCTCGCGCACCTCCAGCTCGACCCTGGTCTTGTCCTTGTTCCAGCCCCACTTCGTGAGCAGGCCGGGCTTGAAGGACAGGTCGGGATTCTGGTCGATGTAGGAATCGAACACCGCCTTGTAGACGGACTGGATGGTCGGGTTCACCGCCGAGGGCCCGGTGGTCGGGTCCCACGACGGCAGCGCCACGTTGTAGGCGATGGTGAGGACCTTGCCGGACTGCGCGCGGGCCTCGTTGCCGGCGATCAGGGAACCTGCGAGCGGCGCGCCCAGCGCGGCGGCGCCGGTAGCCTGCAGGAAACGGCGGCGCGTGAACGTATTCATCGTGATACCTCCCCCGTGGATTGTTCCGGCGCGCGGCCCCGTCTCGCTTGCAGGTTCGCCGCGCGGTGCATGAGCGAAAGACCGCCGGAATCTAGGTGCCGCCCCCCCTGTTTGTCAAGCGGATGCGGTTTGACATGCCGAGCCGCGGCGCGGTACAAAGAACGGCTTCCGTCCGGCGCGGCGCGGGCCGCGCTGCAACAAGGCGGGCGGCGGCTGGATCACGACAAAAGCGGTACCAGAACGACAGGGGAGGCAGCATGGCGGGCACGGCAGCGAAGGGGCAGTGGATCGAGATCAAGGCGGCCGACGGCGGCAAGTTCAGGGGCTACCTCGCCGTGCCGGCGTCTGGCAAGGGTCCGGGCATCGTGCTCTGCCAGGAAATCTTCGGCATCAACCGCTTCATCCGCGAGACCGCCGACTACTACGCGGAGGAAGGCTACGTCGTGCTGGCGCCGGACCTGTTCTGGCGGCTCGACAAGGACGTCGACCTCGGCTACACCGAGGAAGACTGGAAGAAGGCCTTCGACTACTTCCAGAAGTTCGACACCGACAAGGGCATGGAGGACATCACCGCCGCCGTGCGCGCGCTGCGCACGCGCCCCGAGCACGCGGGCAAGGTCGGCGCGCTGGGCTTCTGCCTGGGCGGGCGGCTCGCCTACCTCGCGGCGGCGCGCTCCGGCGTGGACTGTGCGGTCGGCTACTACGGCGTGACCATCGACCAGTACCTCGGCGAGGCCGCGAAGATCAAGGTGCCGATGGTGCTGCACTTCGCGGCCAACGACAAGTACGCCCCTGCGGAGGCCGTGGAGAAGATCCGCGCCGCGTTCAGGGGCAATCCCGCCGTCGAGATCTACGTCTACCCGAACGTCGACCACGCCTTCGCGCGCACCGGCGGCATGCACTACGACCGGCCCGCGGCGATGATGGCGCATTCGCGCTCGATCGCGCTGTTCCGCCGCGTGATGGGGCCGCACTACGACCTGTCCGCGCTGTGGGAAGCGCACACCATGCACGAGTTCGGCACGCGCGACGTCGATGCGACCATGAGGACCATGGTCGCGCAGCCCTACGTGAACCACATCCCGACGCTCACCGGCGGCGTCGGCCACGACCACCTCAAGCGCTTCTACAAGCACCACTTCATCCCGACCACGCCGGCGGACACCAAGCTGATCCCGATCTCGCGCACCATCGGCGCGGACCGCCTGGTCGACGAGATGCTGTTCTGCTTCACGCACGACATCGAGATCGACTGGATGCTGCCCGGCGTCAAGCCCACCGGCAAGTACGTCGAGATCCCGCTGGTGGCCATCGTGAACTTCCGCGGCGACAAGCTCTACCACGAGCACATCTACTGGGACCAGGCCTCGGTGCTGGCGCAGATCGGCCTCATCGACCCGAAGAAGGACGGCCTGCCGGTGGCGGGCGCGGAGACCGCGCGCAAGCTCGTCGACGAGAACTTCCCGTCGAACATGCTCATGAAGCGCTGGCACGAGAGCGAAGGCAAAAACTGAACTACTCAAAGATAAGCTCTCACCGCGGAGGACGCAGAGGAAAGGCAAGAACGAGGAAGGACAAGAACTGAAGGGATCGAATGACGATGCGTGTGACGGTCATCCCGACATTCATTGAATCTGTTTGTAATTGTTTCCTCCGTTTTTCCTCGGCGTCCTCCGCGTCCTCTGCGGTGAGAGCTAAATAAGAGACAAATCAGGGAGAAGACGATGACGAAGGCCGAGGAACAGGCGCTGGTGCGCAAGATGGCCTGGCGGGTGCTGCCCTTCCTGCTGCTGACCTACCTCATCTGCATCATCGACCGGCTCAACGTCGGGCTGGCGGCCTTGACGATGAACGCCGAGCTCGGCTTCACCGCGACGGTATTCGGGTGGGGCGCGGGGCTGTTCTTCATCGGCTACTTCATCGGCGAAGTGCCCAGCAACATGATCCTGTCGAAGATCGGCGCGCGCATCTGGTTCGCGCGCATCATGATCACCTGGGGGATCATGGCGGTGGCCATGGGTTTCATCACCGGCGACGTGAGCTTCTTCGTCACGCGCTTCCTGCTCGGCATCGCCGAGGCCGGGTTCTTCCCCGGCGTGATCTACTACCTGACGCTGTGGTTCCCGGCCGAGTACCGCGGGCGCATCTTCGGGCTGTTCCTGATCATCAGCCCGCTCAACAACACCATCGCCGCGCCGCTCGGCGGCCTGATCCTGAAATATTTCGACGGCGCCATGGGCTATCCGGGCTGGCGCTGGCTGTTCATCGTCGAGGGCCTGCCCTCGGTGATCCTGGGCTTCGTCACGCTGAAGGCGGTGATCGACACGCCGCAGAAGGCGAAGTGGCTCACGGACGCGGAGAAGGCTTATCTCAAGCAGACGCTGGACCGCGAGGCCGCCGCCCGCGTGGAAACCAGGCACCTGTCGCTGTGGCAGACCATCGCGCACCCGAAGATCCTGATGTTCGCGGTGGTCTACACGTCGCTCGCCATCGGCATCTACGGCCTGAGCCTGTGGATGCCGCAGCTCATCAAGGGCATGGGCGTGGACGACAAGTTCCACATCGGGCTGATCATGGCCGTGCCCTACCTAATCGCGACCATCTGCATGGTGCTGTGGTCGCGACATTCGGACCGCACCGGCGAGCGCACCCTGCATTGCAGCGGCGCGCTCGGGCTGGCCGCCATCGCCATGGTGTGCAGCGCCTACGCGGGCGTCGAATCGCCGGTGCTGGCGATGACCGCGATGACCGTGGTCGCGATCGGCATGTACTGCTCACAGCCGACGTTCTGGGCGATGCCCACGGGCTATCTGACCGGCGTTGCCGCCGCGGGCGGCATCGCCTTCATCAACTCGGTGGGCAACCTCGGCGGCTTCATCGGCCCGTTCGCCGTGGGCTGGCTGAAGGACAACGCCGGCGGCTTCAAGGCAGGCCTGATGTTCCTCGCCTCCTGCCTGATGGTGGGCGCGATCGTCGCGCTGATCGTGGGCCGCCAGGTCGAGCGCGGACGCCCGGCGAACCAGCTGGCCTGACGCCTATCTCGTCCCGGCGTGATCCAGCGCCTCGAGGTTGATGCGGGCCCGCCAGTAGTCCGGATCCGCCTCGATCGCCTGCCGGTAGGCGAGCTTCGCCTCCTCGATGCGCCCCGCCTGCTGGTAGGCATAACCGAGGTTGTTCGCCACGCGCGCCTTGCGCGGGGATTTTTCCAGCGTGTCCTCCCAGAACGCGATCGCCGAGGCATACACCTGGTTGCGTTGCACGGTCACCGTGCCGAGGCCGACCAGCAGCGCGACCGTGGCGCCCGTGACGAAGCGCTTCATGCGGCCGCGCCGCGCCAGGGCTTCCAGCGCAAGCCCCGCCACGAAGAAAAAACCGATGGCGGCAAGATAGAGCTGCCGGTCGTTGGCGACGTCCAGGCGCGGCAGCAGGGAATTCGTGGGCAGCAGGTGCAGGAAGCACCACAGCAGCGCAAATGCGAGCCACGAATGCCGTGGCGGATGGCGCAGCACGAAGGCGGCGAGCGCCGCCACGACCGCGAGGGCCGGCAGCAGCGCCAGGGACATGGAAGTGACCACCGGCAGGTCCGGGTCCGCGTTCAGGTGCCAGGGCGCGACGAGCTGGCCCGCGAGCCAGACGAGCGCGTTCGCCTGCGTGAGCAGGTTGTCGGCGATGCCGCGCGCGCCGAGGCTCACGCCCAGCAGGTGCCGGTACGTGGGGCTCGCCGTCATGACGGCGAGCGCAACCGCCAGCACAGCCGCATGCCAGCGCAGGTTCAGCAGCCGGGCGCGCGCCGTCGCCGGCGCATGCGCGTCCCGGGCATCGAGCAGCAGCAGCGCAGCCGGCAGCGTGACGGCGGTCTCCTTGACCAGCAGCGCGACACCGAACAGGGCAGCCGAAGCCAGGCGCCAGGGCCGGTCTTCCCGCTCGCGGTTGGCGCGCATCCAGGCTGCCGCGGCTGCGAGGTAGAACAGTGCCATCAGCGACACCGAACGCCCGCTCACGTAGGTGACCGCCTCGGTCTGCGCCGGATGCAGCGCGAACAGCAGCGCGCCGGCGAGCCCGGCCCAGGGCATGGCAGGTGCCAGCGCGCGCAGCAGGCGCAGCACCAGCAGCGCATTGACTGCGTGCAGCACGACGTTCACGAGGTGGAAACCGAACGGCGACCCGGAGACCTTCCAGTTCAGTGCGTAGGAAAGCTTCAGCAGCGGGCGGATGCCGGGCATCGAATCGGCCCAGGCGCCCAGCGAATGCACGGCCGGGTTGTCGACGATGACGTTGTAGTCGTCGAACTGGAAAGCGGCGCCGACCGCGTTGAAATATGCGAGCAGCACGGCCGCGACGACGAGCGCCGGGGCGGTCGTGTCAGCGCGCACGCGCGGCCGCCTCGTCGAAAGCGTTCTCGATGACGCCGATGGCGTCCCACCAGCGGCGCTTCGCCCCGAGCATGACCAGCAGCACGCGCACCTCGCCCTTGCGCGCCAGCGCGATGAGGCAGGTGCCGGCCTTCGCGGTGTAGCCGGTCTTCACGCCGATGGCGGGCGCGTAGGTGCCGACCAGCGCGTTGCGGTTCTTCAGGTGGATGCGGCGGCCGTCCGCGGTCTCGATGTCGTCCCCGGCGGCGGCGACGATGGCCGCGAACGCGGGATGGGCCAGCGCCGCGTGCGCCAGGCGCGCGAGGTCGCGTGCGCTCGAGTAGTGGTCCGCGGCATCGAAGCCGCAGGGATTGGCGAAATGCGTGTCGGCGAGGCCCAGGGCGGCGGCGCGCGCGTTCATGCGCGCCACGAAGGCGGCCGTCGTGCCCGCGGCGGACTCGGCGAGCGCCATGCAGGCATCGTTGGCGGAGGCCATGAGCGTGGCCTTCAGCAGGGATTCCACGCTCAGGCGCTCGCCCTCGCGCAGCGTGACCGCGCTGCGCGCCGCAGCGGCGGCGCGGCTGACGGTCACGATGCGCCGGGGCCGGTAATCCTCGAGCACCAGCAGCGCAGCCATGATTTTCGTCAGGCTCGCCGGCGGCAGGCGCTCGTCGGCGTGCCCCGCCCACAGGTCCTCGTCGCCGAGCTGCACGAGATAGGCATCGGCGATTTGCGGGAATCGATCGGGGACGTCGGCAGCGTGACCAGAGGTCCCGCAGGAGACAACCGTAGCTGCCGCCGCAATCAGGAATCTACTTCTCACCACGAAGGACACGAAGATCACAAAGTGCGCGAAGAAAGCCGGGTCAAATCCGGATGGCTGATTTCGGCGACGGAGATCCGGGGCCGCCGGAAAAAACCAATCGTGCAGCCATCAGTCGCATGTCCCCTCCTTCTCTTGCTCTTCTTCGTGCTCCTTCGTGATCTTCGCGTCCTTCGTGATGAGATTTAACAAGCAGGTATTAGAACTTCAGGAGCTTCTTGAGCGACTTGGCGCCTTCCTTGACGGCGTCGCCGACGCCGGGCTTGGCCGGCGCCGGCCGGGAGGCGGGAGCCTGCTCGTTGACCTGCTTCTTCGCGAGATCGGCACCGTATTTCTGGCAGACCTCGCGATACGGCGAGCCCATCATGGCGGTGTAGTCCATGCCCGTGCAGTTCTTCAGCGCCACGGCGCGGCCCTCGTCCGGGCAGTTCTCGCCCACGAACGGCCAGTCCTTCCTGTCGACGGCGACCTTGCAGACCGGACCGCTGACCGTGGCCGGATCGGTGCCGCAGGCCTTCACCGCGTCGCGCCACTGGCGGTATTTCGCGTTCGCCGCGGCGTAGCCGGCGGGATCCTTCATCGTCTGCGTGACCTTCGTCGCCTGCGCGCAGAAATCGGCCTTGCGGTCCTTGCAGTAGAGCGCGCTTTCCGGCAGGTTCGCGCCGCCGAACACCATCAGCGGCTCGAGCTTCTCGATCTGTTTGTCGCATTCCTTGGCCATCGCCGCCTTGGTCTGCGACTGCATCTGCTCGACCTTCTTCGCCTGGTCCTCGAACGTGCAGGTGCCGACCTTCTTTCCGGAGAAGGTCTGCGTCATGTCCATCCCCTCGGACTTCACCTTCATGACGCCCTGGTAGGCGTCGCCGGCGAAGCTGACCTCGCCGCTGCCCGTCATGGCGGTGGGCTTGGTGCAGCTGAACTTCCAGGTGACCTTGGCTCCGGACTGCACCTTGTCGGTGGTCTTGCAGTCGCTGTCCTTGTCGCCGACCTTCGTGGGATCGGGGCTGCCCTTCCTCTGGCAGACGTTCTGGGTGCGCGACGGCATGGCCGGCATGCCCGCCATTTCCATCTTCATCGTGATTTCCCAGAGATCGTCCGGGCCGTCGGCCAGCGCGCTGCCGGCAAGGCAAATGGACGCGACCGCGAGCGCGGCCTGGAGGCGGGGTTTCATCGTCGGGATTCCTGGTCGGTTGGACGCCGGATTCTTGCACATCCCGCCGCGGATGCGAAGCCGCGGCCGCTGCGCAGCAACACCCCGGCGCGCCGCTCGGAACGCGCGGCTTGACATTGCCATGCGCGGCGGAGTCTTATCGCCCCGGGCGCAACACCCGCGCGCCGTTGCTGGCTAACGCCGGTTGCGCGGGTCCGGCATCATCTGCATCGCGCGCACGATCTCTTCCTGCACGGCCGGCATGACGTCGGCCATGTACAGGCCGAACTTGCCCATGGCCGATTTCCCGACGGGCGTGCTGTAGAAGTCGGCGAGCGCATTGAGCTCCTCGGCGGTGAAGACCCGCACCATGCTGTCCATGGCGGCCTTCTCCAGCACCTCCACGCGCACGGTCTTGCGCATGTGCGCAAGGAATTCCTCCCGTTCCTCCGGCTGCAGCATTTTCGCCATCTCGACCTGCGCATCGTCGAGCAGCTTGCCCATCTGCGCGATCTCGAGGTAGCGCTTCGCCGCGGCGACGCGGTCGGCTTCCGCATCCTCCACGGCCCAGGCCGGCGCAGCGGCGAGCAGCGCGCAAAGCCACAACAAACGCATTTTCATGGTCCTGCCTCCCGCCGACAGCTTACCGCGCGCGGCTGCCTGCCGCAGGAATTTTTGCCGGCGCACTAAAGCCCGCCGGCGCTGCGCCGAAAACTCCGGAATACCGCCATGGCCATCCTCGAACTGCGCAACGCCTATTTCCGCGGCTGGTTCGCCGCCCGCGCGCGCCGCCGCCTGCCCAGGCCCAGCCTGCTGGAGGAGGTGTTCTTCATCGGTATGGGCTTCTCGGACGGCGAGTCGAGCGAGGGCGGGCCGCTCGAGCCCTGGAGCCGCGGCATCGGACCCGGCGTGCCGGCGAATCCCGGCGCCCTGGTCGGCGCGAACGGGCCGGTGTTCACGACGCGGCGCCCGGATGTCGCGCCGCAATGGCGGTCGCCGGTGCCCAGGCAGTTGCCCCCGGCATCCCCCGGGCCGCCGGAGCTCACCGAGCGGACGCCGGATACGCAAACCGAGCCCGGCGAGGAAGACGAGCCGGCTGCCGATCGCCCCACCCGGTTGCCCGAGAAGAAACCCTCCTTCAGCCTGCCCAGCCGCCCCGCCTACGGCGGCGGCGTCAAGCGCAGGCCTGCCCGCTTCGCGCGCTGAGCGCCTAGCGCAGATCCCCCGCGTCGACTTTCTCGCGGATGGCGTAGACCAGCGCACGGATGAACTTCATGGACTTCGCGTCCGGCGCCTTGCCGGCGAGCTTCCAGCGCCTCGCCTCGTAGAACAGGCAGGTGCGCAGCTCGGTAAGCGAGCCCGGGCGCTTCGCCTGCGCGACTTCGGCACATTTTTCCACCGATCCCCAGTAGCGGAAACCGTCGAAGGTCAGCGCGAAGGGCTCGATGCGCGCCCAGGTCTCCTTGAACGACGGTACGTCGGCGGGCGTCAGCTCGGAATTGGCGAGGTCGGCAGGCATGGGCACGGTGCACGAGAAGGGCTGCCGCGGGAGCACGCAAGCCGCGCGCCGGCTGCCGCAAAGGCTGCGCATTCAGGACGATGCCGCAGGCCTCGCGGCGCCCGCCGTCGCAGCCGGACGACAGCGCTGACGCGCCGCGGCGCCCCGCTCACAGCACGTCCTGCAGGAACTGCAGGATCGCCACCTCGTCGCGGCGCAACGCCGGCATCGGCCGCTTGCGGCGGTTGCCGCGCGGCTTGTCGGCGGCGGACGGGCCGGGCACCAGCCCCTGCATGTAGGCGTGCAGCAGCGCCGGATGCACATAGTACTTGCGGCATACGGTGCGCGTGTTGCCCAGGCGCTCCGCGACCGCGTCGATGGCACGGACGACATTGCGCTTGGCCTCGCGCTGCGTGGGCGCCGAGCCCATCGCGCGCAGCTCGATGCCAGCGAGCATGGTGCCGCCCCAGGTGCGGAAATCCTTCGCCGTGATATCGCGGCCGGAGATCTCGCGCAGATAGCCGTTGACGTCGTCGGAGGTGACGGTCTGGCGCCGGCCGCCGGCATCGAGGTACTGGAACAGCTCCTGGCCAGGCAGGTCCTGGCAGCGCTGCACGATGCGCGCGATGCGCCGGTCGGTCACGTCGATCGCGTGCTGCACGCCGCTCTTGCCCCGGAAGCTGAAGCTCAGCTTCCAGCCGTCCACCGCCACGTGCTTCATGCGCAGCGTGGTCAGGCCGTAGGAGCGGTTCTCGCGCGCGTACTCGTCGTTGCCCACGCGGATCAGCGTCTTGTCGAGCAGCTGCACGACCGTGGCCAGTATCTGGCGCCGGCTCAGCTCCGGCGCGCGCAGGTCGCGCTCGGCGCGTTCGCGGATCGACGGCAGCACCTCGGAAAGGTCGAGCATGTGGCGGAACTTCGACTGGTCGCGCTCCTCGCGGTAGCGCGCGTGGTAGCGGTACTGCTTGCGCCCGCGCGCATCGCGCGCGGTGGCCTGGATGTGGCCCTTGGGGTCCGGGCTGATCCAGACGTCGGTCCAGGCGGGCGGGATGACGAGCGCGTTGATGCGGCGGCGCTCCGCGGCGTCGCCGATGCGCTGCCCGTCCGGGCGGTAGAACGCCCAGCCCTTGCCGGCGCGCTTGCGCGTGATGCCCGCCACGCCGTCGGTCACGTAGTTCAGCCCGGCGCGGCTGGCGGCCTTGCGGTGCTCGTCGAGGCGCGATGAGGCGATCGTTGCAACCCTCCCGGCTTTGGCTGGCGCACACGATATGCCATGCGCAAGCCAACAGGCAAGCGCCGCGGCGGCGCCGCTATTTGCCGAAGCTCAGGAACTGCCTGCGGTAGCCGACGACCTTGACGAGGTACTGCCGGGTTTCCTCGTACGGCAGGCCGGTGCGCAGCTTCTCGTAGACGGCCGGCGGCTCCAGGCCGTTGATGGCGTTCACGGCCGCGACCTTGTCCTTCGAGAAGGCCTTCAGGACGTTCGACGGCCCGGTGTTGTAGGCCGAGATGACGCAGTATTCCCGCGAGGTGGGATTGCTCACGTAGTCGAGCTGCTTCGAGCCCAGCACGCCGAGGTAGGCCGTGCCGAGCTCGATGTTGTTGGATGCGTCGAACAGGTATTCCTTGGTCGGCGCCTCGTCCCTGCCCTTCACCGCCCGGAAGGCCTCGCGCCCGCCGCTGGAAGGCACGAGCTGCATCATGCCGTAGGCCGGCGCGCTGCTGACCGCGAAGGGGTTGAAGTTGCTCTCCGTGCGGATCACCGCGAAGACCAGGCTCGCGCTCACCTTGTACTGCGCGGCGTAGCGGTTGACGACATCGCGGTATTTCTCGGCCTGCTTGTTCTGGAAGTTGGCCACCATGGCGAAGGCGACGGCGAGCGCGTCCCGGGTGCCGCCCTGCACTTCGACCTTGCGCGTGGACGACTGCTTCGCGATCAGGTAGTCCGCGTACGCCTCGGCCTGCGCCGGCGTGGAAACCGCCTTGCCGCCCTGGTCGAGCACGAGGCCGAGCAGGTAGGGATCGCGGCCGCCGCCGAGCGCGACCGGCTTGTCGGAAAACAGGTCCACGGCCCGCGGATCGTCCGGCGTGAGCAGCGTGGTCACGATCGCGTTCTTCAGGCTCGCCTGCGGCGCCTTGTCGTCCACGGTCTCCACGATGATGCGGCCGGCGTCGAAGTCGACCACCGCGCGGCTGCGGTAATTCTGGGTGTACTTGATGTAGCTCGTGCGCGACGGCAGCTTGGTCTCCTTCTTGCCCCATTCCTTGTCCACCTTGCCGGTGAGCACGCCCACGAGCTGGTCGTAGTCGCGCTTCAGCCGGCGCAGATCCTCCACTGCAGTCCGCGGATCGCGCTCGTAGGTTGCCGCACGCTGGCGCAGCATTTCCCGCAACGCCGCGTCGCGGTCGCCGGACTTGGCGATGTCGCCGATGGTTTTCGCCGTGGGGGATTTCGCCAGCGCGATCGCGCGGTCGGCGCCGCTCATGGTCTGGTCGAAGCTCTGGCAGCCGGCGGCAAGCGTGCAGCCGGCGAGGACGGTCAGGATTTTCTTCATGACGGCATTCTACAAGTGGCGGGTGACGAGTGACGAGTGCCGGTGGCTAGTGACGAGGCGAAAGCCGAAAGGTGAAAGCGCACGGCCTGGCGTCCTTGACGCCATCACCAGCCACCCACTGCTAGCCACTAAGCACTTGCCACTCGTCACCCGTCACCTGCCCCTGATGGGTCCGATGGTCTTGCGCAGCAGGATCTCCGAATGGCCGGCGACGATGAAATCCTCGAGCTTGCCGACCTCGGCATAGCCCATCGCCGCGTAGAAGCGGCGGGCGTCGCGGTTGAAATCGGACACGCAGATGAACACGTTCGGCGTCTCGGTGAAAATGCGCTGCTCGGCGAACGTGACCAGCACCCTGCCGACGCCGCGGCCGCGCAAGCCCTGCGCAACGCCGAGCAGCTGCACGTAGCCGACGAAGGCTCCCTGCATGCTGATCATGAGGAAACCGGCCGGCTCGCCCGCCACCGTGGCCAGGTAGCGCTCGCGGGAGGCGTTGCCGAGCAGCTTCAGGCTGCGCTCGTAACCCGTGCCCAGCGTGAGCCAGGGCTCGGAGGCAGCCATGACGCGCGCGGCCCATTCGGCGTCGGCCGGGCCGGCGAAGGGCCGGACGTCGATGCTCAGGCCTGGCCTTTCAGCTCCGGCACCTTGAAGAACGGCGCGGGCTTGAGGATCTTGTTCTCCATGCTGGCGAGAAGCGGGGCGGCCTTCTCCAGGTATTTCGCGAAACCGGGATCGGCCGCCATCTTCGCGCGCCGGGCGTCGCGGTCGGCGAGATCCTTGTACGCCCACATGTGCACGACCTGCGACAGCGGGCCGATCTCGTTGGAGACGTACCAGCCGACGCAATGCCCGAGGTGCTTCAATTGCAGCGGCAGGCATTCGGCCTCGTAGAGCCTGAGGAACTCGCCGAGCTTGCCGATTTTGACGTTGTAGGTGCGGTGGTCGATGATCATGGGATTCCTTCGGATAGTGATTGATGATTTGGTGGCCAGAGACGAGTCTAAAGGCGCCGGCCGGCCGCGCCAAGCCACCTGCCTTCGACTTTCACCTTTCGGCTTTTACCTCTTGGCTCCGCTCTTGTCACCTGTCACGCGTCACTCGTCGCCCAGGAACTTGCCGATTTCCCTGTTCAGGAACGCAGCATCCTCGGGCCTGGTGCTGGTCGCGGCCTGGTGGCCCTGCACCGAGGGAATTTCGACGAATTTCGCGCCGGGTATCTTCGCCGCCGCCTCGCGCGCGGCTTCCGCCGGGTTGAAGACGTCCAGCGGCGGCGCGAGCACCAGCGTCCTGGCATCGACCGAGGCCAGGGCCGCCGCGAGATCGCCGCCGAACCCCGGCGTCGCGCCGACGTCGTGCGCCTCGTAGGCCCAGGACTGGTACAGGTAGTCGTGCGCGTCGAAGCCGTTCGCGCGGTTCTGCGCGACCGCCTTCTCGAACCAGAGATGGGCGGCGGCGCAATCCGGCAGGAATTCGGAGAGCGCAGCCGGTGTGCGGCTCGTGAGCGCCGTCATCAGTCCGGTATAGGCCCGCCATCCGCGCAGCGGCTCGGCGCTGAAGCCTTCGCCGGTCCAGGCCGCATCCGCCATCAGGCAGGAGCGCGCGGTCTCGGTGACCAGCGTCGCCCAGGCGGCGGTCTTCGCCATGGGCGTCATGGCCACGCACGCTTCCACGTAGCCGCGGTGGCTCACCGCCCATTGCAGGGCCTGCATGCCGCCCATGGATGCGCCCAGGACCGCACGCAGGCGCGGGATGCCGAAGCGGCGCGTCAGCAGCCGGTACTGGGCCTCCACCATGTCGCGCAACATGAAACGCGGGAACCTCATGCCCGGCTGGCGCTCGCTGTTCGACGGCGAGGTCGACAGGCCGTTGGCGATCGGGTCCGCGCAGACGATGAAATGCCTGGACGGGTCGAGCGCCCTGCCCGGCCCGATCAGGAAATCCAGGCGGTGATGGTTGCCGGTGAGCGAGATGCACACCAGCACCGCGTTCGACCTCGCGCGGTTCAGCTCGCCGTGCGTGACGTAGGACTGGCGGTAGTCGAGGATCTTCTCGCCGGATTCGAGCTCGAGGTCGCCCAGCGCCTCGACGCGGTGCTCCGCGTCGATCTGCCCCGCTGCCAGCGGCGGGTGGTTAAAGCGACTCATGCGGATTACACCCAACACAGAGGCACAGAGGGCACGGAGGCCACAGAGGAAAACGATTCATGTTGAGCTTGGACCGAACATTGGCTGTCCACCCATCACCTTGAGTCGGGAAATCGCTGCCCGCCAATAATTTTTCTTGATTCTCCGTGTTCTCTACGCCCTCTGTGCCTCTGTGTTGGGTTGAGGCATGAGGCGCTAGTCGAACATGATGACGGTGCGTATGCCCTCGCCGCGGGCGAGCGAGGCGAAGCCGTCGTTGATCTGCTCGAGGCGGATGCGGTTGGTGACGAGCTCGTCGAGCTTGAGCCGCCCGCCGAGGTACTCGCTCGCGAGCCAGGGGAAATCGCGCCGCGGGCGCGCCTCGCCGTAGCTCGAGCGCACGATGCGCTTCTCGCCCATGAGCGAGCCCCAGCGGAAGCTCACGTCCTCGTTGACGTTGATCTTGCCCATCCAGACGACCTGGCCGCCGGGGCGCACGGCTTCGACGGTCATGCGGAACGCCTGCTTGTTGCCGGCGGCCTCGATGACGTAGTCCGCGCCGCGCCCGCCGGTCAGCGCGCGGATGCGGTCGACGGCGTCCGGGGCGGAGGCATCGACGGCGTGCGAGGCGCCGAATTTCACGGCGAGGTCGAGCCTGGCCTTGCTGACGTCCACGGCGATGATCCGGCCGGCATCGACCAGCTTCGCGCCCTGCACGGCATTCAGCCCGACCGCACCGCAGCCGAACACCGCGACGCTGGCCCCCGCCTCGACCTTCGCCTTGCGCACGACTGCGCCGACGCCGGTCATGACTCCGCAGCCGATGATGCAGGCGCGGTCGAAAGGCAGCTCCTTCGGCACTGCGATCGCACCCGACTCGGGGATCACGGTGTATTCGGCGTGCGTGGACGTCACGGAGTAGTGGTGCACCTGCGTGCCGCCGCGCGTCATGCGCGAGCGGCCGTCCAGCAGCAGGCCGCGGGGCTGGTTGCGCGTGAAGGGCTCGCACAGCACCGGCAGGCCGCGCTCGCAGTAGAAGCAGTGGCCGCAATGCGGGTTCCACGAGCAGATGACGTGGTCGCCGGGCCTGACCTGCGTCACGTCGCTGCCCACGGCCTCCACGATGCCCGCGCCCTCGTGGCCGAGCACGATCGGCATCGGATACGCGAGCGAGCCCTGGATGACCTCGAGGTCGGTGTGACACAGCCCGCTCGCCTTGATCTTCACGAGCACGTCGGTCGGCGCGAGCGGCGCCATCTCCAGCGTGTCGATGGTCATCGGCTCGTTGACCTTGTTCAGCACCGCGGCTTTGAATTTCATCTGCAATCTCCCTCAACCTTGAACCACGGAGGGCACGGAGCACACGGAGAAAGGCAATAACCAGGAAGGAGAAGACATTCCCTCACTTTCCGGTTCATCGAACATGAGCAATATCGGCCACCATGGCGCTACTTCACTTCCATTCACTCCTGCTTTCCTCCGTGTACTCCGTGCCCTCCGTGGTTCCCGATCTGCTGCCTGAACAGGCAGTCGAGCAACCCGGGATGGAAGGCAAGGCCGAGCAGCTCCTGCGCGAACGCGCCGGCGGCGATCTCGGCCAGGCTCGCGAGGCCCGAGGTCCATCGCCAGGCACCGAGGCCGAACAGCTTCACGCGGTGGCGGCGCGCGAGCGGCTCGCTGCGCAGGCAGTCGAAATGGTGGTAGAGCTCGTGCGCGACGAACATCCGTCGCAGCGTTCCTTCGTCGACGCCGGTCGGGACGTCGCCGGCCGACACGGCGTGCGCCAGCCGCGCGATCGCAGGCAGGTAGAGCGTGATGCGGGGCGGGCGCTGCACGTAGTGGGCGTACACGACCACGCTGCCGTAGCCTGCCTCGGCGTCGACGGCCTCGACGGCTATGCCGAGGCTGGACACCATGTCTTCCGGCAGCCTGCCGTGCCGCAGCGCCGCCTCGGCCGCCAGCTCCCTGCCGTCCCGGAGCGCAGCCTCGACCAGCACGCCGCGGCGCTCCGGCGCGATGAACCGGTATTGCGCATCCCCGCGCAGCAGGGCCAGCCCGAGCTGCAGCGGGTCCTGCCGCACGCCAGTCCGCGCGTTCACAGCCCGCGTGCGCCCTGCGCGCTGATCAGCACCACCGGCGCTTCGGGCGGCAGGCCCTCGAGCTCGCCGCGGCTGATGGCGATCGCCTGGTCCAGCGCGGTGACACCGCACAGGTCGAGGATGCGGCGGCCGGCCACCACGAACATGTCCGGTGCGATCACGCTGTCGCCGTTGTAGATGGTCACGGACTCCCAGAGGCTGCGCAGCTCGCGCAGGCTGTCGGCCGCGCGCGCCTGCGACACCACGCCGTCGGCGCGCTGGACGCGGATGACACCCTCACGGTCGATGGCGCGCACCGGCGTGCGCCGCGAGGTGAAGACCTTCCACTTGCGCTCCCTGACCTCGGCCTGGAACACGCGCACGTCCTCGGTGGCCGCCGCGAGCTTCACGGCGCCGGGTTCGAGCCCCATGGACGTGGCGGCGATGCCGGCGGCTTCTTCCTCGCTGACCTGCTTGCGCATGTCCTGGGAGCGCATCTCGGAGGCTCCCATCGCGGTCGCGCGCACGCGCTGCGTCTGCGGATCGACCTCGATGACGACCTCCACGTTTTCCGCCGCCGCACCCAGCTTGACCACGGCGTCGAAGGCCTCGCGCTTGATGCGCTGCAGGTCCTCGGGCATGGGGTTCGGGATCACGCGCTCGACGGTCTCGCGCACCAGCGCGAGCGCCACGCCGATCGAGGAGATCACCTCGGCGTCCTGCGAGATCTTGAAGTCCAGCCCCATGGTCTCGGCCACGAAGGGGATCAGCGACGCGGCACCGCCGCCTTCGCCGACCAGCACCGACTGGTCGCGGTCGAGCTTGTATTCGGCGACGAGGTCCTCCACCACGCCGGTGACCTTGGCGGCGGCCCTGGCGAGCACGCGTCGCGCCGCCTCCTCGACGCTCACGCCGAGGCGCTGCGCGAGCGGCGCAAACGCGCGCCGCGCCGAGTCCGCGTTGCCGTGCGCGTGCCAGCCCGGCTTCGCATAGCCCAGCACGTTGGCCGCGCAGGTGTTGGTGAGGGCATAGCGCTCGCCGTTGGCGCAGCGGATTGCGAGGTAGTCGTCCGGGTCGCCTTCCTTCGGACGGAACAGCTCGATGCGCGGATCGGCGATGTCCTCGGGCTTCGCGAACGCCGCGTAGTGCAGGCCGGCGATGTGCGCGCTGCGCGGGCCGACGTCGTGGATGTCGTTGCCGCGCACGCGCACCATGCTGCCGCCGGCGATGCCGACCACGCGCACGTCGAGCGAGTTCACGTAGGTATCGTGGCCGCCCACGCGCGCGTGCTTGATCGTCGGGCGGCCGTTGCGGATGACGCCGATGTTGGTGCTGGTGCCGCCGACCTCGAAATAGATGCCGTCCGAGACGCGCAGGTACATCAGCGCGCCGGCAACGCTCGCCGCCGGGCCCGAGAGCATGGTGACCACCGGCCGCCGGCGCATCTCCTGCACGTCCATCACCCCGCCGTCGCCGCGCATGATCATCAGCGGGGCGCCGATGCCGGCCTCGCGCACGGCGGCCTCGGTCATGTCCGCGGTGCCTATCATCTTCGGCAGGATGCTGGCATTGATGACGGCGGTGCGCGTGCGCGTGGTGAGCCCGTAGAGCTTGGTGATCTCATGGCCGCCGGTGACCGCCAGGCCGAGCTCGGCGGCCACGCGGATGACCATCTCCTCGGCGCTCTGGTCGTCGACGCCGAAGGCGCTGCTCGCCACGACGACCTGGGCGCCCTCACTGCGCAGTGCCTCGAGCGTCTCGCGCACGAGCGGCTCCTCCAGCTTGTCGGTGGCCAGGAAACGGTGGCCGGGGCGCAGGAAGCGTCCGGGTGCGAGCTCGATCTCCTTCACGTTGCTCTGGCCGCGCGCCAGCACGGCCTCGACGCGGCTCGCCATGCCGACCACGCCGACCGCCGCCACGTCGCCCTCGAGCAGCGCGTTGGTCGCCTGCGTGGTGGAGTGCGCCAGGAAGACCACGTCCTTCGGATCGACCCCGGAGCGCTCGAGCACGTTGCGGAAGACTTCCACCACGCCGGCGGCGACCCCGCGCGAATCGCTGTGCGTGGTCATGACGGAATAGCGGCCGACGACGTCGAACCCGGCGTTGTCGATCAGCACCGCCTTGGTGAAGGTGCCGCCGACGTCGATGCCGATGCGGTAGGTCTTGCGCTCGCTCACGGTTGCGGCCGCCTCAGCCGAACATGGAATAGCAGATCGCCGACATCACGATGACCATGAGGCAGCCGAAGGGCAGCGCCGTCTTCAGGAACTGGCCGTGCGGCACCTTCGTATAGCCGATGGTCCACAGCGTCCAGGAATTCGTCGGGTCGCAGCTGCCCTGCATGACCGTGGGCGCGAGCCACAGCGCGTACAGGTAGGGCACCGGGATCTCGTTGTTCGACAGGATGATGGCCAGCAGCGCAGCGCCCGTGCCGACGACCACGAGAGGCCCGCGGTAGATGCTGCAGACGCCGCCCAGCAGCGCGAAGAAGACCGCCGCCTGGAACGTATTGTGCGGCAGGACGGGCGCGAAGATCGGCCGCAGGGCATCCGCGATCTGCGGCATCTGGCCGGCGACGATGATCATGCCGCAGATGGTCCACAGCGCCGCGATGGTGGCGATGTCGGGGAAGGCGTCGTAGAAGGTCTTGTTGAACAGGTTCAGCGTGCCCTGGAAGCTGCGGCCTCGCGCCGTCAGGGCGAGCGCCAGCACGATGGACACCAGGAAGGTCGGGATGATCTGCCACTTGAACACCATGATCATCAGCACCGGGAACACGGGAACGACGTAGGTGTAATAGGGCGTGCGCGCGCGCGCCGCCGGCGCCGCCGTGTCCGCGGACGCGGCGTGACGCAGCCCCGTCTTGCGCAGGTTCACCCAGATCATGAGCCAGGCGATGAGCACGTAGACGGCCATGCCGATGAAGAAATAGGTGAGCCACGGCGTCTCGTACTTGATGCCCGGGAACAGCTTCTCGAAGGTGCCGAACTGCACGAGGTTCACGAACGCACCCGCGCCCACGCCCATGGAGAATACCGGCGCGGCCACGCGCGCCGGGATGCCCTGGCTCAGCATGATCGGCAGCGCGATCACGCCGATGGCGATGGCCGCGCCCACGCCGTACATCGACGTGAACAGCAGCGCGGTGACGAGGTTGATGGTCATGGCCGTGACGATCGGCCGGTCCCCCGTGAGCTCCACGGCCGAGCGGATCACGCTCTCGGCGATGCCGGTCTGGATCAGGATCTGCGCGAACCAGGCGCCGAAGACGATGATGATGACGGCCGACGCGTAGGCCACCCCGCCGCCCTGCAGGATCTTCGCCTGGATGTCGTTCACGCCGATGCCGGCGATGAGCGCCCAGGCGATGGCGAGCAGCAGCAGCATGATGATCGGGCTCTGGCCGCGCACGATCGCGAACACGACGACCAGAAATGCGGCGAGCAGCAGGATGCCGGTGAGCATCGGATTTCCTCCCCTTTTGAGGGGGCCAGGGATCAGGGGATTCGGGGCTAGGGTGTAAAGCTTGCGTTATCTATTGCTTCCCTAGCCCCGGCCCCCAACCCCCTGGTCCCTGTTTTTATACCCTGTCCGTCCCGCGATAGAGGATCTTGTTGGCCTCTTCGGTGATGCGCTTGTGCGCGGCGACTTCCTCGGTGCCGAGGTCCTGGTGTGGCTGCGGCTCGTACTCGAAATGCCGGTAGTCGTCGCGCCCGCGCACCAGCGTCGCGTAATCGCGCGGGCCCTCGAGCTGGCGCACGTAGGTCGGCACGTAGCGGATCGCGATCCCGAGCCTGCGGTAATGCGCGCGGTTGGGCTCCGAGCCGTGCACGATGCGCACGTGATGCAGCGACATCTCGCCGGGCTGCAGCGTCATGTCCACGGCGCCCGCCTCCTTTACCTCGACCGCGACCTCCTGGCCGCGCGTGAGCAGGTTGTCACTGGCGAACGTATCCGTGTGCGGCAGCTGGTCCTTGAGGTGGCTGCCCGGGATGACGCGCATCGCGCCGTTGGGCACGTCGCTCGCGGTGAGCGCGACCCATGCCGTCACGATGTCCGGGTGCGAAAGCCCCCAGTAGGTGGAATCCTGGTGCCAGGAGACGTAAGCCGGATCGTTCGGCTCCTTGATGAAGAAGCTCGTGCCCCAGACCAGCAGGTTCGGGCCGAGGATGTCCTCCACGGTGTCGAGGATGCGCGGGTGACGGATCAGCTCGTTGACCCAGCCGAACACCATGTGCGGCTTGTTGCGGTACGGCGTCTTCATGATCAGGCCGTGGTCGAATTCGAAGCTCTCGAGCTTCTCCCGGCACGCATCGGCCTCGGCGGCGCTCAGCACGCGCACCGGGAAGTGGTAGCCGTTCTGCCGGAACGCCTCGACCTGCTGCGGCGTCAGAACCCTCGGCATGGCGTCGACGACGTCCTGCTGCACGCTGCCCATGGAAATCTCTCCTGTACAAAGAAAAAAGTCGCAGAGGCGGGAAGCCCCTGCGACCAACTTGCTACTGCGCGAAACACTCAGGGAAGCTGGTAACCCTTCTTCCCCACCCGGATCTTGTAAACGCTGTGCCCCGAGGTCAGATACAGCAGATTGGAATCCGCTCCGCGCCCGAAGCCGACGTTGGTCGGAAGCTCCTTGCCGGTGGAAATATAAGCCAATTCCTTGCCGTTCGGATCGAGCACCTGGATGCCCGGCCGGTACTCGCAGCGCGAGGCGAGCCAGATGTTGCCCTCGGCGTCGGCGATCATGCCATCCGGGCCGCTGCAGGGCTTGTCGCGCGCCGTGTAGTCGATCAGCACGCGGCGGTTGCTGAGATTGCCGGTGGCGGAGTCGACGTCGTAGGCCTGCAGCTGATGATGGCCCTGCAGCGTCTTTTCGCCTTCCTTGAGGTTCTGGAACTCGAACCAGCCGTTGTCGTTGCCGATGATGTACAGCGTCTTCTGGTCTGGCGAGATCAGCACGCCGTTGCACTTGCCGCAGTCCGTGGCCACGCGCGTGACCGTGCCGTCCGGGTCGAGCCGGTAGACCGCATAGCCGTCCTGGTAGATGGGCTCGTGGCCGAGGTAGCGCGGGTCGGAGAAGTAGATGCGGCCCTTCTCGTCGATGGTGACGTCGTTGAGCGCGTTGTAGGGCTTGCCGTCGTAGAGCCCGCTCAGGATGTAGGTCTTGCCGGTCTTCATGTCGGTCTTGACCAGCATGCGCCCGCCGTAGTCGGCCCCGAGCGCCGCGATCATGTTGCCGTCGCGGTCGAACTTGATGCCGTTGGACATGCCCGACGGGCTGCGGAAGATCGTGGTCTCGCCGGTCTTCGGGTTGTGCTTCCAGATGTTGCCGGCCTGCAGGAACTTGCCCGACGGGTCCTTGCAGAACTTCGTGAAGGTGATGTCGCTGAAGTAGATCATGCCGTCGTGGCCGGCCGCGACGCCTTCGGTCAGCACGCAGCCGCCGTCGAACACGAGCTCGAGCTTCGCGCCCCGGGGCACGAACGCCGGGTCGCCGACCGGCGCCGGAAAGGTCGAAGGGTCGGCGGCCTGCACGGCCATGGAAAAAGCGAGAGCGGCCGCGGCAAGCGCGGCGCCGGAACCGATGCCGCGCAGCAGCGTCCCCGGCCGGGTCGAATGCTTGGATGTCATGGTCTCCTCCTCAAGGATTTATGTGTGTCGCCGATGCAAGTCCCTGGTGGCCGCCCGGTGATTCTTCCGGGGCCACCCGCCCGCCCGGCCTGCAGCGCTTCATTATTACAATCTTGTTATCCTGATGGCGCCGCTTTTTCCGCACTGCGGGGACCGCGGAAAAAATGGCGTTCATCTATGAAAGCCGCTTTCAACTATAAAAACGGGGGGGCACCTTGTCAACACGAAATTCCGCCGCCGATCCGCGCTATTCCGCCCCGGCCCTGGAAAAAGGCCTCGACGTGCTGGAGCTTCTCGCTTCCGAGCCCCACGGCCTCGGCCTGCAGGAGATCGCCGGTCGCCTCGGGCGCTCACCCAACGAGCTGTTCCGCATGCTCGACGTGCTGGTGCGCCGTGGCTTCATTGCACGCCAGCCGGACTCGGGCTACGTGCTCACGCTGCGGTTGTTCGAGCTCGCGCACCGCCATCCGCCCGTGGACAGGCTGCTCGACTGCGCGATGCCCTACATGCACGAGCTTGCGCGGCGCACCGGGCAGTCGAACCACCTGTGCGTGCACCACGACGCGCGCCTGGTCGTGCTGGCACGCGCGGAATCGCCCGAACCGATGAGCTACTCGGTGCGCCAGGGTTCGCATTTCCCCTTCCACGACGACCGCGTCTCCGCGCGCGTCATCACCGCATTCCAGGACGGCCCGCGGCGCGAGTCCTACCTCGACGAGCTCTCGGGCACGGGGCGCAACGTCACCGCGCGCCGGCGCAGCCTCGACCGGCGGCTGCAGGAGATACGCCGGCGCGGCTACGACGAGGGTCCCAGCGACACCATCAACGGCGTGGTCGACATCTGCTTCCCGATCTTCGACCACTTCGGCGCGGTGGCCTCGCTGAACGTGGTCTACATGCGTCACCGCGACACGAGGCTGTCCGTGCGGGCGGCGCGCGAGATCCTGCGCCAGATCGCGCAGTCGATATCGTGCGGGCTCGGCGCGACTTCCGCGCCCGCGACGCACCCTGCCGTCAGGCGACGACTTCGACCTGGGAATTGAAGAAGTAGCCGGCCCCGCGTTCGGTGCGGATCAGCCGCGGGCGGCTGGGATCCGCCTCGATCTTGCGCCGCAGGCGCAGGATCTGCACGTCTATGCTGCGGTCGAAGACGTTGTCGTCGCTGCCGCGGCTCAGCTCGAGCAGCTGCTCGCGGCTCAGGATGCGCTCGGGCGCGCCGAGGAAGGCCGAGAGCAGCGCGAATTCCGCGTGCGTGAGCTCCACGCGCTCGCCATCGTTCGAGGTGAGCCGGCGCGAGCGCAGGTCGAGCTCCCAGCCGCCGAAACGGAACGCCTGGGGGGCGCGGCCCTCGCCGGCCGGGACGGCATGCGCCTGCGCGCGGCGCAGGATCGCGCGGATGCGCGCCAGCAGCTCGCGCAGGTTGAAAGGCTTGGTCAGATAGTCGTCGGCGCCGAGCTCAAGGCCCATGATGCGGTCTACGTCGTCCTTGCGCCCGGTCAGGATGATGATGGGAACGCTGGACGATTCGCGCAGCTCGCGCGCCAGATTCATGCCGTCCTCGGAGGGGAGCTTCAGATCGAGCAGGATCAGGTCGACGACCTCGCGCGCCATCACCTCGCGCATCGACGCGCCATCGTCGACGCCGCTGACGCGCAGATCGTAGTCGCCCAGGTAGTCTGCGACCATCGTTCGCAGCTCGGCATCGTCGTCTACGATCAGGATATGCCGGGGAATGCTCGTGTCTGTCACCAGGGCCTCGCTTTCGCGCCTTAGCGCTCGCACCCCGCATGCCGGCGGGCGGTATTAGTATAGCGACGTGTGCACAGGTCGGCGTTTCAAATTGAAATATTCTCCGGGTGCACCCGAGGCGGACGGACAATGGACATACTGGTAGTTGACGACGATGCGCTGATGCGCGACCTGCTGACGGAATGGCTGAGCGATGCTGGATACCGCGTGCGCCAGGCCGCCACCGGCGCCGACGCGTTGCGCATGCTGCGCTCCCGCGCGGCGCGGCTGCTCATCAGCGACATGGACATGCCGGGCCGCGACGGCGTGCAGACCCTCAGCGAGGCGCGGCAGCTGCTGCCCGACCTGGCGATGATCGCGATCTCGGGCGGTCCCGGTGCCTCCGGCCGCAGGAGCTGGGTCAGCGCCGCGCGCGAGTCCGGCGCGACGCGCACGCTGGCCAAGCCCTTCGACCGCGACGTCCTGCTTGCCGCGGTGGAGGAAGTGCTGCCCAAATAGCGGTCGCGCGCGGCCATGAGACCCTCCGCCCTCCCGTCACCTGCGACGCCGCAGTCGCGCGTCAACTTCAAGGTGGCACTGCGCGTCGCGGGCACGCTGATGGTGGCGGCCATGGCGGCCCTCCAGGTCTACGACATCGTGCGCCGGCTCGACATCGTCGTGGAGACGGCGCAGGAGAACTACGCCAGCCTGTCGAGATCGCTCGCCGAGCAGACGCACAGCGCCGTGCAGGCCGTGGACGTCGTGCTGCAGCACACGGCCGCGGTCATGCACATGACGGGCCTGCGCCTTTCCGACCCGCAGCTGCACGATCGGCTGCACGCGCGCAAGCAGCCGATCGCGCAGATCGACGACCTGTTCGTCGCGGACGCGAGAGGACGCGTGCTCGCGTCCGGCTCCGGATCGCCGCCCACGGACGGGTTCGTGTCGCGGCAGCCCTTCTTCCTCGTGCACCGTGACCGGCCCGACGTCGGGCTGTTCGTCTCCGACCCCTTCCACCACGCCGGCGGCTCGGGCTGGACCATCGCGCTCAGCCGGCGCGTGGAGGGACCGAACGGGACGTTCGGCGGCGTGGCGGTTGCCTTCGTCGACCTCGAATACTTCCGCCGGTTCTACGAGGCCATCGACCTCGGCCGCGACAGCGAAATCGTGCTGCTGCGCAGCGACGGCGGCCTGCTCGCCCGCCAGCCGGGCTCATCCGACGACCTCGCGCACGCGTTTGCGGACGAGGACATCTACCTGCACCTCGCCGGCGGGCCCGGGGAGCCGGGCAGGCTGCTGAAGAACCGCACGGACGGCGCCGAGCGCATCTATGCCGCCCAGGGCGTGCACGGCTACCCGCTCACGGTCGGCGTGAGCGTGGACAAAGGCGCGGTGCTGGAGAAATGGCACGAGCAGGTCGTGCACAGCACGGTGCGCACCACGCTGCTGTGCCTGAGCGTGATTGCGCTGGTCTGGCTGGTGCTGCGCCACCTGCGCCGCAGCGAGCATGCCGAGGCGCGGCTAAGGGTGCAGACCGCCCTGCTGGACGAGCTGTTCGAAAGCGCGCCGGAAGCGATCGTCATGCTCGATCCCGACCAGCGCGTGACCCGCGTGAATCGCGAGTTCACCCGCCTGTTCGGCTATGACGCGGAGCGCGCGCGCGGGCGCACCCTCGACGAGCTCATCGTGCCCCCCGAGCTGCGCGCGGAATGGGGTCAGATCGCGCACGCGGTGCGCCAGGGCCGGCACACGAGCATGGAGACGGAGCGCATGCGCGAGAACGGCACGCGACTGCCCGTGTCGGAGCTGGGTGCGCCCATCCTCGTGGCGTCCGGGCAGATCGCGAGCTACGCGATCTACCGCGACATCTCCGAGCGCCGGCTCGCCGACAGCGAGCGCGACAAGCTGGAGGCGCGCCTGCGCCAGGCGGTCAAGCTGGAGGCCATCGGCACCATGGCCGGGGGCATCGCCCACGACTTCAACAACATCCTCGCGGCCATCCTGGGCTACGGCGACATGGCGCAGAACGCCGCGCCGGAGGGCAGTCCGCTCAGGCGCTACGTCGGCAACGTGCTCGCCGCCGCGCACCGCGCCAAGGCGCTGATCGACCAGATCCTGACCTACAGCCGCAGCACGCGCGGCCAGCGCTCGGTCGTGAACGTGGAAGAGGTGCTGGACGAGGCGATCGACCTCCTGCGGGTGTCGCTGCCCGACAGCATCGAGCTCGACCTGCGGCTCAACGCGCACCGCGCGGCCGTGATCGCCGATCCCACGCAGGTGCACCAGCTCATCATGAATCTGTGCCGCAACGCCGAGCACGCCATGGCGGCGGGCGGCAGGCTCGCCATCTGGCTGGACGGGATCGACGTCGCCGCCGATGCGGCGCTGTCCCACGGGCTGCTGACCGCCGGCCGCTACATCCGGCTGCGCGTGCAGGACACCGGCTGCGGCATGGCGCCGGAAATCGCGGCGCGCATATTCGAGCCGTTCTTCACCACGCGCGAATCCGGCCGCGGCACGGGCCTGGGGCTCGCCCTGGTGCAGGGTATCGCCACGGACCTGGGCGGGGCCATCGACGTGGCCAGCCAGCCCGGCCAGGGCAGCACGTTCGACATCTACCTGCCGCGCTCGGACGCCGAAGCCATCGAGAAGGTGGGTCCGGCGCCGCTGCCCCGCGGAAACGGCGAACGTGTGCTGCTGGTCGAGGACGAACGGCCGCTCATGCTGCTGACGGAGGAAATGCTCGCCGCGCTGAACTACGAGCCGGCAGGCTTCACGAGCGCCAGCGAGGCGCTCGCCGAGTTCCGGCTCGACCCGACTCGCTTCGACGCCGTCATGCTCGACCAGCTCATGCCCGGCATGACCGGCACCGAGCTCGCCCGCCAGATGCGTCAGACGCGCGCGGACGTGCCGGTCGTGCTCATCAGCGGATACACCGGCCCGGTACTCAACCAGCAGGCACTGTCCGCCGGCGTCGACGAGATCCTTACAAAACCCCTCGACCTGCGTGCGATCGCCGCGGCCCTTTCAAAAGTCTTACAGCGCGAGACGGCGGGCTGACCGAAGCGTCGCAGCACGGGCCTGGCCGGCCTTATCATACGAAACTGTCATATTACCCCACGTAATGCTTACGACCGTTTCGAAATCTACGTGAAATCTTTGTGCGCAATACTCGCGTGCGACACGCACTTCCTTCGGTTGGCATGTCACGCAGACGGGAATCCGGCGGTATCCGGTTCCGGGATAATCACATTCGAGGAGAAAACGGCATGAGATCAGCATTGAAGTACTGGAAGCGTTCGTGCATGGCCGCAATGGCACTGGCCCTCGTAGCCGGCGCCACCGCGACGCGCGCCGAGGACATCCGCCTGTATGCATTCAGCTCCGGCGCGCTCACGATCGGCAAGGGCGTGCTGCAGAATTTCGCCACGATGGACCCGCCGATCCAGATCCCGGTCGGCTTCTACGTGATCAAGCACCCGAAGGGCAACATCCTGTTCGACACGGGCAACAACGACAAGCTGATCACGGACCACAGCTGGTGGCCGATGTACGACTCGCTCAAGCCCGCGATGACCCCCGAGGTCGCCATCGACGTGCAGCTGAAGAAGATCGGCCTGACGCCCGACGACATCAAGTACGTGGTCTGCAGCCACCTGCACCTCGACCACGGCGGCAACGTCGGCAAGTTCCCGCATTCGACGATCATCTTGCAGAAGAGCGAGATCCTCAACGCGTTCTGGCCCGAGGAAGGCACCGGCGGCCCGTACATCATCGGCGACGTCATGCCGCTGCGCGCGCCCAACAGCAACTACCCGAACGCCGTGAAGATGATCCAGCTCAACGGTGACCTCGACCTGTTCGGCGACGGCTCGGTCGTCATCAAGCGCTGGGTCGCGCACACGCCGGGCAGCCAGATGATGACGGTGAAGCTCAAGAACACCGGCCTGGTGATCCTGACGGGCGACAACGTCTACTTCAGGGAAAACGTCGACAAGAGCATCGCCCCGAACCTCGTGCTCGCCTTCGATCCCGCCGGCTACTACCGCGCTTACGAGTGGATCCGCATGATGATGGCCACGCAGAAAGCGGAATATTTCACGGCGCACGACCCGGACGCGTTCAAGGCGATGAAGAAGGCACCCGCCTACTACGACTGAAAATCGCGCATTCCCGGGTATTGGGGGCGCCGGTTCCGACCGGCGCCTTTTTTTCGCCCGGGAGATGCCGATCCCTCAGTCGCCGGTGGGCACGATGCGAAACCGCCGGACCTTCGGGTTCGCCGAAAGGCTGCGCGCAAGCCGGCTGAAATTGGCGGGCTGGGCGGTCTCGATCATCATGCCGTACTCGACCTGCTCGCCGGTCTCCGCGAGCCGCCAGTCCATGAGCTTGGCATCGAAGCCGCCGCGGGTGAGTTCGTCGCGCAGCGCCTGCTCATCGACGTCCGTGCCACGATCGAACGACACGTCCAGGCGCGCATAGTTCTGCACGCGCATGCGCGACTCGATCCAGCGGAAGATCGAGAGCACGAGCAGCACCAGGCCCGTGGTCACCGTCGCCGGGAAATAGAAACCGATGCCGATGAGGATGCCCAGCGCGGCCGTGATCCAGATCGAGGCCGCGGTCGTGAGGCCGCGCACCGTGATGCCTTCCTTGAAGATCACGCCCGCGCCTAGGAAGCCGATGCCCGTCATGATGCCCTGGGCCATGCGCGTGGGATCCATGCGGATGCTGTCCGGGGCGTGCTCCTGCACCCATTGCCATTCGTAGACCGTGATCAGCATCAGCACCGTCGAGGCCATGCACACCAGCGTGTGGGTGCGGAACCCCGCCGGCCGGCCCCGGTAGCTGCGCTCCAGCCCGATCAGGCCGCCCGCCAGCACTGCGCCGAGCAGCCTGCCCGTCATGACCATGTGCTCTTCAATCATTTTCAGTGCCCTCCACCGGGTGCGCGGTGCGCATGACCTTGCGATTGCGTTGCCCGCGATCCGATGCCCGAATCGGACCGCGCTTCAGGCCGCCCGTGCCGCCGCGGCCTGTTCCTGCTCGAGGCGTGCCCACAGCGCGCGGACCATGTCCTTCAGCATGTTCGCCTCCTGCCAGCGGTCGGACAACTCGTAGCCGTCGGGACCCGTCATCGCGTATTCCTTGGGACCCAGCTCGCACAGGAAGGTCAGCGTCGCGTCCCCGGGCGCGCGCCGGCGCCAGCTGCGGAAGCCGTACTCCCACCACCCCATGAACAGGTCGAGCCAGTCCT
>DASUFB010000006.1:0-53280 GCA_036274775.1 Burkholderiales bacterium
CGGCCGTCACGCTGCCGCTGGGATTCTCCACGAGCAAGGAATACGCCGAGCTCGAATGGCCGATCGACGTGCTGATCGCGCTCGTCTGGGTGGCCTACGCCGTGGTCTTCTTCGGCACGCTCGCCAAGCGCCGCGTCCGTCACATCTACGTCGCCAACTGGTTCTTCGGCGGGTTCATCCTCACGGTCGCGCTGCTGCACATCGTCAACAGCGCGGAGATCCCGGTCACGTTCTGGAAATCGTATTCCGCCTATGCCGGCGTGCAGGATGCCATGGTGCAGTGGTGGTACGGGCACAACGCGGTCGGCTTCTTCCTGACGGCAGGCTTCCTGGGGATGATGTACTACTTCGTGCCCAAGCAGGCCGACCGGCCGATCTATTCCTACCGGCTGTCGGTGGTGCACTTCTGGGCGCTGATCTTCACGTACATGTGGGCCGGCCCGCACCACCTGCACTACACCGCGCTGCCGGACTGGACGCAGTCGCTGGGCATGGTGTTCTCGCTGATCCTGCTGGCGCCTTCCTGGGGCGGCATGATCAACGGCATGATGACCCTCTCGGGGGCGTGGCACAAGCTGCGCACCGATCCGATACTCAAATTCCTGATCGTCTCGCTGTCCTTCTACGGCATGTCGACCTTCGAGGGGCCGATGATGTCGATCAAGACGGTCAACTCGCTGTCGCACTACACGGACTGGACCATCGGCCACGTGCACTCCGGCGCGCTCGGCTGGGTCGCGTTCATCTCCATCGGCAGCCTGTATTACATGATCCCGCGGCTGTTCGGGCAGACGCAGATGCACAGCGTGCGCCTGATCACGCTGCATTTCTGGATCGCCACCATCGGCGTGGTGCTGTACATCGCGGCCATGTGGATCGCCGGCGTCATGCAGGGGCTGATGTGGCGTGCCGTCAACCCGGACGGCACGCTGACCTATACCTTCGTCGAGGGCGTCAAGGCGACCTATCCGTTCTACGCGATCCGCCTGCTCGGCGGCATCCTGTTCCTCACCGGCATGCTGCTGATGGCCTGGAACACGTGGAAGACGGTGGCCGCCGGGAAGGCCGTCGACGCGTCCATCCCGATGCCGGCCGTGGCGCACGCCTGAGGATCAAGACATGAGCACCCAGCCGAACTTCCAGGAAAGAATCGAACAGAACGTCAGCCTGCTGGTCATCCTGTCCATCCTCGTGGTGGCGGTCGGCGGGCTGGTGGAGATCGTGCCGCTGTTTTTCCAGCGCTCGACCACCGAGCCGGTCGCGGGGCTGAAGCCCTACAGTGCGCTCGCGCTCGAGGGACGGGACATCTACATCCGCGAGGGCTGCTACAACTGCCATTCGCAGATGATCCGGCCGCTGCGCGCGGAGACCGAGCGCTACGGGCATTACTCCGTCGCAGGCGAATACGTCTACGACCATCCTTTCCAGTGGGGCAGCAAGCGCACGGGGCCGGACCTGGCCCGCGTCGGCGGCCGCTACAGCGACGAATGGCACCGCATGCACCTCATGCAGCCGCGCGACGTCGTGCCGGAATCGAACATGCCGTCGTACTCGTGGCTCGCGACGGCCAGGGTCGACGGCGAGGTGACGCCGGCCAAGATGCGCGCGCTGCGCCGCGTGGGCGTGCCCTACACGGACGAGGACATCGCCGGCGCCGCCGAGGCGGTGAAGGGCAGGACGGAAATGGAAGCGCTGATCGCCTACCTGCAGGGGCTGGGCACGGCGGTCAAGACGGTGAGGTGAACGGCATGGACCTGAACATGGCGCGTACGGTGATGACGGTGGTCGCGTTCGTTACCTTCGTCGGCATCCTGGCCTGGGCCTGGAGCTCCCGGCGCACCGAGGACTACGCCCGCGCCGCGCGCGCGGCGCTGGACGACGATCAACCGCAACCCGGCGCGGAGGAGCGCAAGTGAGCGATTTCACCAGCGATTTCTGGAGCTACTACGTCGCCGTCATCACGCTGGCGAGCATCGCCGCCTGTGCGGTGCTGCTGTGGAGCATGAGCACGCGCCGCGTGGCCGGCGACAAGGTCGAGACCATGGGCCACGTCTGGGACGAGAACCTGGTCGAGTACAACAATCCGCTGCCGAACTGGTGGCGCTGGATGTTCTACATCACCATCGTCTTCGGCGCGGCCTACCTGCTGCTCTATCCGGGGCTGGGCCGCTTCGCGGGCTATTTCGGATGGACGTCGAGCGGCCAGTACCAGGGCGAGCAGGCGAAGGCGGAGGCCGACTACGGCCCGCTGTTCGCGAAGTACGCCGCCATGGACATCCCGGCGGTGGCTGCCGACCCGCAGGCGCGCGAGATCGGCCAGCGCCTGTTCCTGAACTACTGCTCGCAATGCCATGCGTCGGACGCGCGCGGCGGCCGCGGCTTTCCGAACCTGACCGACAAGGACTGGCTCTATGGCGGTGATCCGGCCACCATCGAAGCGACCATCACCTCGGGCCGCAACGGCATCATGCCGCCGCTGGGCCAGGCGCTGGGGGAGGAGGGCGTGAAGAACGTCGCGCAGTACGTGCTGTCGCTGTCGGGCGGCACGCATGACGCGGCGATGGCGGCCAAGGGCAAGGAGACCTTCGGCACGATCTGCGTGGCCTGCCACGGGCCGGACGGCAAGGGCAACCCGGCGCTGGGCGCGCCCAACCTCACGGACCAGACCTGGCTCTACGGCGGAGCCGAGGCGACCATCGCCGAGACCGTGCGCCTGGGCCGCAACAACAAGATGCCGGCCTGGGGCGAGTTCCTGGGACCCGCCAAGGTGCACCTGCTGGCCGCTTACGTCTGGGGCCTGTCCAATGGCAAGCCGTAGCAGGCGGGCGCGCGCGCGATCGTCGTCGTGAGCACGAGCGCGAAGCCGCGCCTGGCCCAGGCTGCAGAGCCCGTGGAGCAGGCGCTCTACGAGATCCGCAGGAAGATCTACCCGCGGGCGGTCACCGGCAAGTTCGCCGCATCGCGCTGGTTCTTCGTCTGGGCCACGCAGCTCGTGTTCTACGGCCTGCCCTGGCTGTCGTGGAACGGCAGGCAGGCCGTGCTGTTCGACCTCGTCCACCGCAAGTTCTACATCCTCGGGCTGGTGTTCTGGCCGCAGGACGTGGTCTACCTGACCGTCCTGCTCATCATCTCGGCCTACTCCCTGTTCCTGTTCACGGCGGTCGCCGGCAGGCTCTGGTGCGGCTACGCCTGTCCGCAGACCGTCTATACCGAGATCTTCCTGTGGATCGAGAAGGCGATCGAGGGCGACCGCGCCAGGCGCATGAAGCTCGACAGCGCGCCCCTGGGCGGGCGCAAGCTCGCGCTGAAGGCCGCGAAGCACGCCGCGTGGATCGCCGTGGCGCTGTGGACGGGGTTCACCTTCGTGGGTTATTTCACGCCGATCCGGCACCTGTGGGCCGAAGCCTTCACGCTTTCGTTCGGCCCGTGGGAGTGGTTCTGGGTCAACTTCTACGGCCTGGCCACCTACGGCAACGCCGGCTGGCTGCGCGAGCAGGTGTGCAAGCACATGTGCCCCTACGCGCGTTTCCAGAGCGTGATGTTCGACCGCGACACGCTGATCGTGACCTACGACGGCGGCCGCGGCGAGCCGCGCGGCTCGCGCAGCCGCAGCGTCGACCACAGGGCGAAAGGGCTGGGCGACTGCGTCGATTGCGGCATCTGCGTGCAGGTCTGCCCGACGGGCATCGACATCCGCGACGGCCTGCAGTACGAGTGCATCGGCTGCGCGGCCTGCATCGACGGCTGCAACCAGGTCATGGACAAGGTCGGCTATCCGCGCGGGCTCATCCGCTACGCGAGCGAGAACGCCGTCCGCGACCGCCTGTCGTTCGCCGGCATCGTCAGGCGCGTGCTGCGTCCGCGCATCCTCGTCTACACCGCCATCCTGTGGGCCATCATCCTGGCGGCGGGCTACTCGCTGTATCAGCGCGTGCCGGTCAAGGTCGACGTGATCCGCGACCGCGTGGCGAGCGTGCGGGATGCGGAGGAGGTCGAGAACGTCTACAGGCTGCAGATCATGAACACGACGGAGGCGCCGAGGCGCTTTCTGATCTCGGTGAGCGGGCTGCCTGGCCTGAAGATCTCGGGCGGCGACGCGGAAGTGGAGATCGGTGCGGCGTCCTCGCGCATGATCCCGGTGCGGCTGCAGGCCCCGCGCCAGCAGGCGAAGACGGGCGCGAACCCCATCGTGTTCACCATCCAGACCGCGGGCGAGGCCGAGCCCGTCGCGATCGCCGAGAAGGCGAGCTTCGTGGTGCAATGAGAGGCCCTGGCATGCGACGGCAGGAAGCCACAGAGGAGGACAGGCACATGCAGGCAATGACTCACGGGCGGCAGCCCTGGTATCGGGAGCCGTGGCCCTGGCTGCTCATGAGCGGCCCGGCCGCGGTGGTCGTGGCGGGCGCCTTCACGGCATGGCTGGCGGTGGTCAACGAGGACGGGCTCGTGGCCGAGGACTACTACAAGCAGGGGCTCTCCATCAACAAGGTCATCCGGCGCGAGTCCGCGGCCGCGGCGCTCGGCGTCAAGGCGCGCGTGCTGGTCGGCGAGCACGGCTTGCGCGTGCAGCTCGCCGGCGCGGCGCCCGCGGCGCTCACGCTGCAGCTCGTGCATCCGACGCGCGCCGGCATGGATCGCACCGTGCGCCTGCAGGCCGAGGGCGGCGGCTGGTACGCGGGCCGCGTCGATGTCGCGGCTGGCCGCTGGAAGGTCGCCATCGAGGACGACTCCGGCGTCTGGCGCATCGCCGGCGCGGCAGCCGACGTGCGCCCGGGCGCAGAGCTGCAGGTGGATGCGCGCGGCATGGCGGAGGCGGGGGGATGAACGCGCGCCAGCTGGCCTGGATCCTGTGGCCGTCGTTCCTGGCCGCGGGCGCGGCGACCGGCGTCTTCTTCACGCTGTTCGATCCCGTCGACCTGGTCATCTTCGGCACGCCGGTCACGCTCGGCCGCATGGCCGCCTACTCGATCGGCTTCTTCTGCTTCTGGGTGATCGCGGCGTCGAGCAGCGCGCTGACCTGTTTCTTCCAGAAGACCGCCGCGGAGATCAACCGCTGCCCGCTGCCGCCTGCCGACCGTCCGCCGGGCTGTCCGAAGCGTCCCGAGGACGGTTGCTGCTAGCTCGCCGCCGCAGCTTTCACGAGAGGAAAACATGGGAACGCATCGTTGCATCGCCTGCGCGATCGGGGCGCTCGCAGCTTCATGGGCGCTGGCCGCGGAACCCGATCCGCACGCCGGCCATCGCGCGCCGGCTGCGCCGGCCGAGGCACGAGCAGCGCCCGCCGACCCCGGGCAGACCGCCCTGCCGGCACGGCTGGCGCACATGCGCGAGCTCATGGACCGGATTCACGCCACTGGGGATGCCGGCGAGCGCGCCACGCTCATGCAGGAGCACCTGGACGCGATGTCCGCGGTCCTCGCCGCGCTGCGCGGGCCGGATGCGCCGGGGACGCGGGCTGCCGCGGGCGCGGCGTCCGCCCAGGCCGGCACGGACGGCATGAAGATGAAAATGGGCATGATGAAGAAGGCCGACGCCGGCATCGAGCGCCGCCTGGACGCGATCGAGGCCGTGCTCGATCAGATGATCGCACGCGAACGGGCGCAAGGCCGGTAGTCCACTGCGCGCGATGGCATTTTCGCTGAGCTTCCTCGGCGCGGCCGGCACGGTCACCGGCTCGCGCTACCTCGTGGAGGCGGGCGGGCGGCGCCTGCTCGTCGATTGCGGCCTCTACCAGGGCCTCAAGCATCTGCGCCTGCGCAACTGGGAGCCTTTCCCGGTCGCGCCGGACAGCATCGACGCGGTGCTGCTGACCCACGCGCACATCGACCACAGCGGCTATCTGCCCCTGCTCGTGCGCAACGGCTTCCGCGGCAGGATCCATTGCACCGCGCCCACACAGGACCTGTGCGCCATCCTGCTACCCGATTCCGGACACCTGCAGGAAGAGCAGGCGGAATACGCCAACAGGGGGCGCTTCTCGAAGCACTCGCCGGCGCTGCCGCTCTACACGCAGGCCGACGCCGAGCGCTGCCTCGCGCAGATCGTGGCCGTGCCGTTCGACGCCGACGTCGATCTGGGCGGCGGCTGCATTGCGCGATTTTCCCGCGCCGGCCACATCCTCGGCGCGGCGTTCGTCACGCTCGCGCATGCCGGCCGCCTCCTGGTCTTTTCCGGGGACCTCGGCCGTCCGCGCGACCCGATCATGCCGGCGCCGGCGCGCCTGCAGCGCGCGGACTATCTCGTCCTCGAATCGACCTACGGGGACCGCCTGCACGACGGCAGCGATCCCGCGGCCACGATAGGCGAGGTCGTCAACCGCACCGTCTCGCGCGGCGGCGTCATCGTCGTCCCGGTCTTCGCGGTCGGCCGCGCGCAGGAGCTGATGTACTACCTGCACCGCCTGAAGTCGGCCGGGACGATCCCCGACGTCCCCGTCTACCTGAACAGCCCGATGGCCGTCGACGCGGGCCGCGTGTTCCGCGAGCATGCGGCCGAGCACCGGCTCTCCGCGCAGGAATGCGATGCGATGTTCGCGACCGTGCGCGTGGTGAATTCCGCCGACGAGTCGCGGCGGCTGAACCGTGCCGACGGGCCGAAGATCATCCTGGCCGCGAGCGGCATGGCCGAGGGCGGACGGGTGGTCCACCACCTCAAGGCGTTCGCGCCCGACGCCAGGAACACCATCCTGTTCACGGGCTTCCAGGCCGCGGCCACGCGCGGGGCGGCGATGATTGCCGGCGCTGACAGCGTGAAGATCCACGGCGAGTACGTGCCGGTGCGGGCGCAGGTCGTCGCGATGTCGAGTCTTTCGGCCCATGCCGACTACGCCGAGATCATGCAGTGGATCTCGGGCATCGGCCAGCCGCCGCGGCAGACTTTCCTGACCCACGGCGAACCCGTCGCCGCAGATGCGCTGCGCCACAGGATAGAGGAGTCGCTGCACTGGCGCTGCCGCGTCGCCGAATACCGGGACGTCTGCAATCTCGAGTGAGGTCAGCGCGCGTGGCCGCCGAGATCGCGCATGCGCGCAAGCCAGCGGTCGCGGCGGCGCGGCGACCCCTCGACGCTGCCCACCAGGCTTGCGCGCACCGGACCGGCGCCACGGAACTTCAGGATGTTTCGCTCCAGCACGCGCAGGCCGTGCGCGCCGAAATACCAGCGGAACGCCAGGGCCGGCATGCCCATGGTGACGATGACGCGCGCGCTGCGCCCGGCGAGCGGTCGATCGCTCAGGCTGCAGGTCTTGCCGGCGAACTGCGGCCGCAGGGCATGCTCGAAGAAGGCCTTGAGCAGGGCCGGCATGCAGCCCAGCCACAGCGGGAAAAAAACCACGAGGTGCCCGGCCCACGCCATGGTTTCCTGCGCCTCGCGGATGGCAGGCATGGGCGCCTGCTCCCACTCGGCCTTGCTGCGCACCGGCCCGACCTCGAGCTTTGCCACGTCCATGGCGCGCACCTCGTGCCCGGCCTGCCTGGCCGCGTCGGCATAAGCGGCTTCCAGCGCATGGCAGAAGTGCCGCGCGGCGGCGTCGGGATGGCCCTGGATGATGGCGATGCGCATGGTGCAGCTCCGGGAGCAGGGGCGATGCCGCGACTCTAGCGGCCGCAACCGCGCCTGGCATTGATGCCGGTCAATGGCGTGTGGCCTGCCCGGCGCATACTGTCGGCACGAGGCGGGCGGCCGCGCGCGGGTGCGCCGGCGGGGTCCCGTCCAAACCCAGGGAGGACCGCATGTTCAAGCACATTCTCGTCAGCACCGACGGCTCGCGCCTGTCCGACAAGGCGGTCGCGATGGCCGTGGGGATCGCCTCGGAAACGGGGGCGCGCCTGACCGCGTACCATGCCACCGACCCGTTCCCGGCCATGGTCTACCCGGAATATGCGGCCGTGCTGGATTCGCTGCGCTCGGACGAGTGGGCTGAGCTGCAGGAGAAACGCTCGCAGCGCATCCTCGAAAAATGCCGCACCAGGGCCGCCAAGGCCGGCGTAAAGTGCCAGACCATCTCGGGCAGTCCCCTGAACCCCTTCGAGGGCATCCTCGCCGCCGCCAGGAAATCCGGCTGCGATCTCATCGTCATGGCCTCGCACGGACGCCGAGGCATCAAGGCGCTCGTGCTGGGCAGCGAGACCGGCAAGGTGCTGACGCATTCGAAGATCCCGGTGCTGGTCTGCCGCTAGCCGCACGCTGCCGGACGCGAGTGCCCGTGAACCCGGCGGGAGGAGGGTCCATGCGCGCGATGCAATTCGAAACCCCGGGGCGGCCGCTGGCGCTGCGCACCGTGGATCGCCCGGTTCCGTCGCGGGGCCAGGTGCTCGTGAAGGTGGCTGCATGCGGGGTGTGTCGTACCGACCTGCATGTCATCGACGGCGAACTGCACGAGCCGCGTCCGCACGTGGTTCCCGGACACGAAGCCGTCGGCACGGTCGTGGAGATCGGCGCGGGCGTCGAGGCGTTCTCGCCCGGTGACCGGGTGGGCGTGCCCTGGCTCGGATGGACTTGCGACGAGTGCGGCTATTGCCGCGGGGGCAGGGAAAACCTCTGCGATCGCGCGCGTTTTACCGGCTACACGCTCGATGGCGGCTACGCCGACTACATGGTCTGCGACGCGCGCTACTGCTTCGCGCTGCCGGTGAGCTACGGCGACGCCGAGGCGGCGCCCCTGCTTTGCGCCGGCCTGATCGGCTACCGAGCGCTGCGCGCCGCGGGCGAGGCGCGGCGCATCGGCATCTACGGCTTCGGCGCGGCCGCGCACATCGTCGCGCAGGTGGCCCGGCACGAAGGCCGCGAAGTCCTGGCGTTCACGCGGTCCGGGGACGCCGCTGCGCAGGCCTTCGCGCGCGGGCTGGGCGCCGCCTGGGCGGGCGCAGCCGACGAGGCGCCGCCGTCGCCGCTCGACGCGGCCATCCTGTTCGCGCTCGCGGGAGAGCTCGTGCCGCGGGCGCTGCACGCCGTGCGCAAGGGCGGCAGCGTGGTGTGCGCCGGCATCCACATGAGCGACATTCCGTCGTTTCCCTACGCGCTGCTGTGGGGGGAGCGCCGCCTGGTGTCCGTGGCCAACCTCACGCGGGCCGACGCCCAGGCCTTCCTGGCGCTCGCGCCGGCGATCCCGGTGCGCACGACGGTCGTGCCCTACGCGCTGGAGCAGGCCAATGCCGCGCTCGACGCGTTGCGTGCAGGCAGGATTTCCGGCGCTGCCGTGCTGGTGCCGGGCTGACGGGCCAGGGCTACAGGGACGGCGTGGGGGCGCGCCCGTGCGTGCGGTCGTGGCGCTGCTGGCAGGGCAGGCAGCGCAGCGCCGAGGGCTCGGCCGTGAGCCGCTGGTAGCCGATGTCGGCGCCGCAGTCTGCGCAGCGGCCGTAGCTGCCGGATTCGATCCTGGCGCGCGCGGCTTGCAGCGCGCGCAGCTCCCGCAGGTCGCGGGACAATTCGGCGTTGCCGATATCCACCATTACGTCCGCAGTCGCTTCCTCGCCGGAATCGGCCGTCGCTCCGGCCAGATCGGCGTAGGGCTGGGCCCGCGATCGGGCCGCGTCCCGGCGCAGCTCGGCCTCGAGCCGGAAGCGGCGTGTGTCGATGAGCGCGGCCAGCTCCTGCAATTGTTCGGTTGTCAGCATGTTGCGCCTCCTTGCGCGTCGTCCGGCCCGGAGCCTCCGGCAGCGGAGGCCGGCGGATCCGGACGCGTGCAACGATACCGGTGCCGCCGGAGCAGCCCTTGATTCTCGTCAAGACCCTGCGGCTCGCGCGGCATCCCGGTCCCGCGGGCCGACCGCGGCCGCTCCGGTCACTGACCTGCGTCAAGTCCCGGCGCCGGGCGATACGGCAGCATATCTCCATCATCCCAGAAGGAGGAACCCGCATGTCAATCGGAGATCTCTGCAGCCGGGAAGTCGTTTGCGCAGGGCGCGACACCAGCGTGAGTACGGCCGCGCGCCTCATGCGCGAATACCATGTCGGCAGCATCGTCGTCGTCGACGAGCAGGAGGGAAGGCGCAGGCCCGCGGGCATCGTCACGGACCGCGACGTGACCGTGGCCGTTGTCGCGCCGGGGCTCGATCCTCAGGTCATCCAGATCGGCGACCTGATCGGATCGGAGCTGGTATGCGTGCCGGAGGATGCCGGTGTCGCGAAGGTCGTCGATCTCATGCGCCGCAAGGGCCTGCGGCGCATCGTCGTGACGGACGCGTCCGGGCATCTGGCCGGCATCGTGGCGGCAGATGACGTGCTGTCGCTGCTCGCGGAAGAAATGACGGGGCTCGCCTCGATGGTCACGCGCGAGCGGCAGCGCGAAGCCAGCGCGCGCAAGTCCACGGCATGAGGACGGCGCCATGCAGACGCCAGTACAGATCGTCTTGCACGAGTTCGCGCATTCGCCGGCGCTCGAGGCGCTGATCCGCGAGAAGGCCGGCAAGCTCTCCGGCGTGTTCCCGCGCCTGTCGCGCTGCCACATCGCCGTGGAGCAGCCGCATCGCCACGATTCGCAGGGACGCTTGTTCAACGTGCGTCTCACGCTACACGTTCCGGGCAACGAGATCGTGGTCAATCGCCACCTGCAGGAGGACGCGCAGGTCGCCGTGCGCGAGGCATTCGAGGCGGCCCGGCGCGAGCTCGAGGAGCACGCCGGCAAGGTGCGCAGGGACATGAAGCAGCGCTGCGCAAGGACCGCGGCCGGGTCGGGAGAACCATCATGACGAGGAGCCAGACCACGCGCGCGCCGGCGCGCAAGCATCGCGACCGCCAGATCGAGGAGATCGTCCACGATCCCTATCTCGCGCGTGCGAAGCCGCCCGAGCCCACGGCGTGCAAGTCGTGCGGGCTGGTCTACCAGAAGGGCCGCTGGCAGCGAGCCACCGCTCCCGCCGGCGCGCACGAGCAGGTCTGCCCGGCCTGCCACCGCATCCAGGATCGCAACCCGGCGGGATACGTGACCTTGCAGGGCTCCTTCGGCGCCGCCCATGCGGCCGAGATCCTGGCGCTGGTACGAAACGAGGAAGCGCGCGAGGCATCCCAGCATCCGCTCCAGCGCATCATGGGCGTGGACGCGGCGGCGGACGCCACGGTCGTGACCACGACGGACGTGCACTTGGCACGGCGCATCGGCGACGCGCTGCACGCGGCATTCGGTGGTGAGCTGGACGTGAAGTACAGTCCGGACGAATACCGCGTACGGGTTTCCTGGCGGCGCTGACCATGCCCTGGACCGAAGAGCGCTGTCCGCCCGCGATGGCGCACCTTGCCCCCCTGGTCCGCGGCAGGGCGGTCGAGATCGCCAACGCGCTGCTGCGCGAAGGGCACGGCGACGGCTTCGCGATCCGGGTCGGCATCGCACGCGCCCGGCAATGGGCGGACATGCACGGTCTTTCCGGCGCCGGGGACGACGCAGCGGCCCGTTCTTGATTCCCGTCAAGACCGGCCACGGGGCCGCGGCGGACACTTGAACCTGGCTCAATCGCAAGGAGGACCGGCACATGTACAAGCGCATCCTGGCGGCGATCGACGGCAGCGTGACGTCCGGTCGCGGACTCGACGAGGCGACCGCGCTGGCGGGGGACGGGCAGACGCAGCTTTGCCTGCTGCACGTGGTGGACGAACCGTCTCAGAAGGCGACCGCAGCATGAGCGGCCGCCGCGCCGATGCCGGGGAGCGCCGCAGGTCCTGGCGCTGGTGGGCCGCCATCGCGGCGGGGCTGGCGTTGCTGCTCGCCAGCCTGACGGCGGCGGCGATCCGGCTCTGGCTCTAGAGCGTCACGCCGGCGCGCCCGGGTGCGGAGGGGGCAGGGGCGGGCCGGGGGACGCGCAAATGAAAGATCGCCGGACCCGGCTGCCGGACCATCCTCCCGTACGGCCGCTGCTCAGCGCGAGGCCTGCCTGCCGAGGCATTCCTCGACCGGACAGGGAAGATGGTAGAAACGCTCGTTCAGGTAGGCCGCGACGTTGCGGATGTCCTCCTGCGGCCATCTCCGGCCCGTGTTGGCCTGCCAGCGCGTGACCTGGGCGACAAGCGAGGGCCAGGAATCCGCGATGCGCCTGTCCCGCCAATGCACGTTCTGGGAATGGCAGGCATCGCACGAGGTGCCGTAGAGCATGCGGCCGCGGCCGATGTCCACCGGCACGGAGTCCGCCGCGCGCACGGGGGGCGAGGCGGCGAGACAGGCCAGGACCAGTGCGGGCAGCAGGCCGGGCAGGGCACGACGGCTCATGGTTGGGTCTCCGGACAGATCGCTTGCGAACGTATCGGATTTGATCCGTTCCGGCTGTCCGGCGCCTTGACCGGGGTCAAACGCCGGCCGTTCCCGCGCGCCTAATCGTCGTGGTGCCCGCTGCGTGCGATCGACAGCAGCAGCCAGATTCCCGCGCAGATCGCGCCGACGAAGCCCAGCAGGCCGAAGAAGGGCAGGCCGAGCCACGTGATCGAGCTTTCGGCCGTCATGACGATGGACGATCCGACGATGAGCGCCGCGGTGACGATGCCCACGGTCAGCCGGCTCACCGACCGGTCCATGCGCTCGAATGCGCGGTCCAGGCGCGTGACGTCCACGTGCACGGTAAGCGCACCCCTGTCCATGGCCTTGAGCAGCCTGCGCAGCTGCGCGGGCAGGCGCAGCGCCAGCGTCGCGGCCTCGCGCAGGCTGCCGGCGCCCAGCTTCGCCAGCGCCGCGGGCGAGCGGCGCTCGCGCTCGATGCGCCTGAGGAAAGGCCAGGCCTCGCTGACCATGTCGAAGCCCGGGTCCAGCATGCGCCCGAGACCCTCGAGCGAGATCGCCGCCTTGAACAGCAGCGCCAGGTCGGCGGGCAGCACGAGCCCGTGCTCGCGCATCAGCGCCGTGAGATCGCCGAGCAGCCGGCCGACCTCGATCTGCTCGAGGGGCACGCCGTGGAACTCGTCGGTGAAGGCCTCGATGTCGGCGCACAGCATCCCCATGTCCGCGTCGGCGCGGCCGGACCAGTCGACCAGCAGCTCCGCGACCGTCTCCGGCTCGCGGCGCGCCAGGCCGTAGAGCAGGTCGGCGAGCTCGTCGCGCCGTTCCCGCGACAGCCGGCCCACCATGCCGAAATCGATGAAGGCCAGCCGGTTGCCGGGCAGGTAGAACACATTGCCAGGGTGCGGGTCGGCGTGGAAGAAGCCATCCTGGAGCACCATCTGCAGGACGGCGTTCGCCCCGCGCCGCGCCAACAGCCGGCGGTCGAGCCCGGCGGCGTCGACGGCGTCGAGATCGCGTCCCGGAATGCCGTCGACCAGCGCCTGCACATTGAGCCGCTGCATGGTCCACCGATCGTAGACGGCCGGGATCAGGATGGCTTCGTTGGCTGCCAGGTTGGCCGCGATCCTCTGCGCGTTGCGCGACTCGGTCCTGAGGTCGAGCTCGCGGCGCAGCGAAGCCGCGAACTGGCGCACGATCGCGCGCGGCTGGAAGCGGGCGAGCGCCGGCCACTCGCGCTCGGCGAGTTCCGTCAGGCGGCGCAGCAGCCGCAGGTCGGCAGCGATCGTGGATTCAATGCCGGGACGCCGCACCTTGAGCACGACAGGCGTGCCGTCCTTCAGGCGCGCGCGGTGCACCTGTGCGACGGAGCCGGCCGCCAGCGGCTCGGGGTCGAGGTCGTCGAAGACGGCATCGGGGTCGGCGCCCAGGTCCTCCTCGAGCTGGCGGCGGATGGCGTCGAAGGGCGCGGCCGCCGCGTGGTCCTGCAGCTTCTCGAACTCGGCGATCCACTCGGGATCGAACAGGTCCACGCGCGTGGACAAAATCTGGCCCAGCTTGACGAAGGTGGGGCCCATCTCCTCGAGCGCGCGCCGCACACGCTCGGGCGCGCCCGTCGTCGTTGCGCCGGGAGGATGCGCCGGCGGCGCCTGCCCGGCGCGCTCGAGCAGCCGCGTCAGGCCGATGCGTTGCGCCATGTCACCGAGCCCGTGGCGGATCATGATCGCCGCGAGATGCGACAGGCGGCCGAGGTCACGCGCCGCGTCGAGGGTCTCGATCATCATGCGCGCACCCGGTTCAGCCCGGCTTGACGATGGTGACCGGCACGGGGAAGGCGTGGATGGCGCGGTAGGCCACCGACCCGAGCATCGCCCCCGACGCCGTGCCGTGCCCCGAGCTGCCCATGACGAGGCGCGAGCAGCCGCCGGTGCGCGCGGCATCGCGCAGCCGGTCGATCACGTAGCCGCTGCAGATGCGCTGCCCGAACGCCACGCCGGCCGCGGCCAGCGCCGCGCGCGCGCCGGCCAGCGTGCGCTCGCCTTCTTCCTGGTAGTAGCGTTCCAGCCGTTGCGGCGTCATGGACTCCCACAGGAAGCCGGGCGGGATCGGGCCGACGACGTTGACGAGTTCGATGGCGACCGCCGGGTGCGCGGCCGCGAGGCGGCACGCGTAGGCCACGGCGGCGGCGGCTCGCGCGGAGCCATCCACGGCGAGCAGCAGGCGATGCCGCGATCCGGCCGCGGATATGGCGGCGTCCGCACCCACAACGGTGACCGGGCAGGACGCGAGCAGCAGGATCTTCTGGGTCACCGAGCCGGCGACCATTTCTTTCGCCTGGCCGGTGCCGGTGCGCCCGATCACGATCTCGTCGGCGCGTGCGGCGAGCCGCAGGATGGCTTGGATCGCATCGCCCTGCTCGATCGTTTGCGTGCAGGCCACGCCCGCGGCGTGCACTGCTTCGGCGGCGCGCAGCGCGGGATCGACATCCGCCGGCGTGCCCGCCGGGCGCACGTGGGCGATCAGCACGTCGGCGGCGCCGAGCTGGGCCGCGTAGCGCGCGGCATAGCGTGCGGCGGCTTCGGCCGGAGCCGAGCCGTCCACCGGCACGAGCAACCGGCGGCGTTTCCCGTCGCCGGCTTCGCCGGTTCCTGCAGAGGCGTTGGCAGTCACGTGGACCGGGTCCTGATCCTGTGGGACAAGCGAAATGCGAACGGGGCCGCGATCGCGCGCATGGCGCATGCGTCATGCGGAGCCTGCGGGCCGCAATACGTTACCAGCTTTTTGGAGCGGCGCCGGAACCGCCGCCGGCGCAATCCGATCGGCTTGATCTGCGTCAAACGTGCCGCATCGTTGACCTGAGTCAAGGCGGCCACATCCGTGCCGACGATACTGCAATCGTCGGTCGGTCACGGGCCGCCGCGTTCCGGGAAGGAGCAACGTCCATGAAGCCCAGCAACCAGCAGTTGATGTGGATGTACGAAACCATGCTCGCGATCCGCGAGTACGAAGAGACCATGGCCAAGGTGTACCTAGAAGGCAAGCTGCCTCCCGCGATCCAGAAGGGCCTGGCCTTCGACATCGGCTCCGGACCGGTCCCGGGCGAGATGCACCTTGCGGCCGGACAGGAGCCGGTTGCCGTCGGCGTGTGCGCGCACCTGCGCAAGGAGGACACCGTGGTCGGCACGCACCGGCCCCATCATTTCGCGATCGCGAAGGGCGTGCCGCTCGAGCGCATGACCGCCGAGATGTTCGGCAAGGCCGAAGGCCTCGGGCGCGGCAAGGGCGGACACATGCACCTGTTCGACCCCGAGCACAAGTTCAGCTGCAGCGGCATCGTCGGCGCGAGCATGCCGCCGGCCTGCGGTGCGGCGCTCGCCGCAAAGAAGCGGGGCAAGGACTGGGTTGCGGTGGCCTTCTTCGGCGAGGGCGCGGCGAACCAGGGCGCGTTCCACGAGTCCCTGAACCTGGCCGCGGTGTGGAACCTGCCGGTCATCTTCGTCTGCGAAGACAATAAGTACGCGATCTCGGTCGAGAAGTCGCATGCCACGGCGGTTGCCTCGAATGCCGCGCGCGCGGCTGCCTACGGGATCCCCGGCGTCGCGGTTGCGCGCAACGACGCGCTCGACGTCTTCGAAGCCGCCGGAAATGCGGTCAGCCGCGCACGTGCGGGGCAGGGACCGACCCTGATCGAGGTCGGGACCGACCGCTACATGGGCCATTTCCAGGGCGATGCGGAAGTCTATCGGCCGAAAGGCGAGGTCGGCGAGCTGCGCAAGTCCGATCCCATCCCGGCGCTGGAGGCGACGCTGCGCCAGGCGGCGCTGCTCGACGACGCGGCCGGCGCGGCCATGCGCGAAAGGGTGCGCGGCCGCGTGGCGGCAGCGTTCGATTTCGCCAGGAAGGCGCCGTATCCGCAGCCGCGCGAAGCCCTCGAGCACGTATTCGCCTGACGAGCGCAATCATTCCCACATAGTGGAGGCCATCATGACAGTCAATGCACGCAAGCTCACCATGGCACAGGCGATCGCGGAAGCGATCGGGCAGGAGATGCAGCGCGACCCGGACGTGTTCGTCATGGGCGAGGACATCGGCGGCTACGGAGGGATATTCGGCGCCACCGGCGGTTTGCTGCAACGCTTCGGGCCGGACCGGATCATGGACACGCCGATCTCGGAAACCGCGTTCATCGGCGCAGCGACGGGTGCGGCGGCGGAGGGCATGAGGCCCATCGCGGAGCTCATGTTCGTCGATTTCTTCGGCGTCTGCATGGACCAGATCTACAACCACATGGCCAAGAACATCTACATGTCCGGCGGGCGCGTCAAGCTGCCGGTCGTGCTGATGACGGCCATCGGCGGCGGCTACAGCGACGCGGCACAGCATTCGCAATGCCTCTACGGGCTGTTCGCGCATGTGCCGGGGCTCAAGGTGGTCGTGCCGTCGAATGCGTTCGACGCCAAGGGCCTCATGGTCCAGGCGATCCGCGACGACAGCCCGGTCATGTATTTCTTCCACAAGGGGATCATGGGCCTGCCGTGGATGGCCTACTACGAGGGCAGCAGCAACGAAGTGCCCGAAGCGGCGTACACGATTCCGTTCGGCCAGGCGCGGATCGCGCGCGAAGGCAAGGACGTGACCATCGTGACGCTGAGCCAGATGGTGCAGAAATCACTGCTGGCTGCGGCGCAGCTGGCGGAGGAGGGCATCAGCGCCGAGGTGATCGACCTGCGCACGCTCGTACCCCTGGACGTGGAATCCATCGTGCGCTCGGTGGCCAAGACCGGCCGCCTGCTGGTGGCCGACGAGGACTACCTCAATTTCGGCCTCACGGGAGAGATCGCCGCGCTGATCGCCGAGCGCCTGGATACCGTCTCGCTGAAGGCACCGGTGCGGCGCCTGGGCGTGCCAGGCGTGCCGGTGCCGTACGCCCGTCCGCTGGAGCAGTTCGTGATTCCGCAGGTGCAAACCATCGCGGACGCATGTCGCCGGATGATGGCCAACAAGCTGGCGAGGGCGGCTTGACGGAAGTCGTCCTGGACGACGCCTTCTGGAAAGACGTCGAGCCGGGAACGGAAGCGCTGGTCGACCAGTGGCTCGTCGGGCCGGGCGATGCCGTTGCCGCGGGACAGGCGGTGGCGAAAGTGGTGCTGGTGAAGACGACACTGGAGGTCACCGCGCCCGCGGCCGGCATCATCGAGAAGATCCATGTTGCCGCAGAGCAGACGTTCAGGCGCGGCGCCAGCCTCGCGACGCTGCGCGAGACGTGATCCCCGGGGCGCGGGTCCACTTCGCCAGCGCCGTGGCCGAGCAGGCCTGGATCGCCGGGCTGGTGAGCGAAACCGTGCGCCATCCGCGGATCGGCTTCTGGGTTTATTCGCGTCCCGCCGTGGTGCTTGGCGCGTCCCAGCGCCTCGACGAAGGCCTGCGGCGGCGGGCTGCCGTGCGTGGCATGCAGGTGTGCCGGCGGATCGGCGGAGGCGGAGCAGTGCTCGCCGGTCCCTGGATGCTGGGCGTCAGCGTGATCCTGCCGCCGCACCACCCGCTTGCGGTCCAGGGCATCGTCGCCGCATACCGCTGGTTCGGCGAGGCTCATGCGCGGGCGCTGGCCGCGCAGGGTATCCGCTGCCGCAGCCTGCCTCCGGCACGCATTCCGGCGGCGGATCCGTCCTGGCGCTGGGCCTGCTTCGGCCAGCTTTCACCCTGGGAAGTCGTGGCCGGAACCCGCAAGCTCGTCGGCCTCTGCCAGGCGCGCAAGGCCACCGCGACCGTGCTGTCGTCCGGCATCCTGATCCAGATGCCGCCCTGGGGCAGGCTGTCGGAAGTCATGTGCGAAAGTCCCGGCCACGGCCGCCTGCTGGGCCGCAGGACGACCGCTTGCGGCCACCTGCTTGGGCGGCACGTGGATCCGGTGCGCCTCGCGACGGACCTGCACCGGCGGCTGCGGACGAACCTCGATGCCGCCCTCACGAGACCATGAATGAATTCCGCGTGATCCGCCGCGACGGGCGGCGGTTGCGGCACCGGGGTCGCGCGGCCGCCGTCCCGATCATTGATCCCGGTCAAGGCAGGCACCGGGGTGCGGATTGACACTATGCGCATTGCCGGAGCTCGCACGAGGTGACGAACATGAGCACAGTGCATGCAGGAAAGTCGGCACGCGGGGCGGCCGCACGGATGCCGCGACCCCCGCGTGGGCGCAGGCGCGGCCATGGCGCGGTGGAGGATCCGCGCCACGGCTTCAGCGAGGAGGAATGGCACGACATGGTGTCGACTGCGGCTTACTACCGCGCGCGGGCGCGCGGCTTCGAGAACGGTTCGGCCGACGAAGACTGGTTCGAGGCGGAAGCGGAGTTGCGCACGCGCTTCGGCGCAGCCGAGAGCGACGTTGAAGGTGGACCCAATCCCGGTGACGGCGCCACCGGCATCGAGACAAAAGGAGAGTAGACATGGCAAACGTGACCGAGTACGACCCGTTCGGCGACATCGACGATTTCTTCAAGGGCTTCATGCTGCGCCCGGTGCGTTTCGATTCGCAGCTTCCCCGGATCAGGATCGACGTGACCGAGGCCGATGGTGCCTACGTGGTGCGAGCCGACATCCCGGGCGTGAAAAAGGAGGACATCAAGGTCGACGTGGATGGCAACCTGGTCTCGATCAGCGCCGAGACCAGGGTCGAAAAGGAGAAAAAGGAAGGCGAGCGCGTGATCCACAGCGAGCGCAGTTACGGCCGGGTCGCGCGCAGCTTCACCCTCGAGCAGGACGTCGACGAGAAGGCCGCGAGCGCCGGGTATGCCGACGGGGTGCTCGAGCTCAAGCTGCCCAAGAAGGCGGGTGCGGCGCAGAAAACGATCGCCGTTCAGTAAGTTGGGGGGGCGGTACGTCTATCCTGCATGCAGCGGCAGGTGCACGCGCACCACGCCTCCGGGCCCGAAAGACCCGCGCCGGAAACCCAGCGATGCGGCGAGGCCGAGCATGCGCACGTTGGAAGCCAGCACGTCGCCGAACAGCGTTTCGATGCCGCGCTTGCGGCAATACTCCACGATGTGCGCAAGCAGGGTCCGGCCGAGCCCGCGGCCCTGCCATCCCGAGCGCACCAGGATGGCGAATTCGGCGTTCTCGTTGTCGGGGTCCGATACCGCACGGACCTCGGCGACCGCGTGCCCGGCCGGATCCAGCGCGAGGAAGGCCATCTCACGGTCATAGTCGATCTGGGTGAGGCGGGCGAGCTGGCTCTCCGGCAGGTACTTGAGCACGCCGAAGAAGCGCGGGTAGAGGTCGTCCCGATGGCAGCTCATGATGAAGTCCCGCAATGCGGCCGCGTCTTCGGGGCGCACGGGGCGCAGTTGCAGGCGCGTGCCGGCCAGATCGATGCTGCGTTCCAGTTGCGCGGGATAGGGCGCAATGGCTAGCCGCGCCCCGGGGCGCGAGGTCGGCGCAGCGACGCGGATGCGCACGTCGAGCGCAAGCACGCCGTGCTCGTCGGCGAGCAGGGGATTGATGTCGAGTTCCGCCACCGCGTCGGCTTCCACGGCGAGGGCGGCAAGTCGCACCAGAACGTCGCGCACTGCGGGCAGGTCGGCCGCCGGCCGGTCGCGATAGGCGCGCAGGAGCCGCGATACGCGGGTGCGGCTGACGAGGTCGTCGGCGAGCGCCGCGTTCAGCGGCGGCAGGGCGATGGCCCTGTCGGCGATGACCTCTACGGCGGTGCCTCCTTCGCCGAAGACGACGATCGGGCCGAACACGGGGTCGCTCGCCAGTCCCGCGATCAGCTCGCGGGCATGCGGGCGGCGCACCATGGGTTGCACGGAAAATCCGGTGAGCATGGCGTCGGGCCGCATGACGCGCAGCCGTTCCTGCATGGCGAGCGCAGCCTCCCGCACCGCCTGCGCCGAGGTGAGGTCCAGTGCCACGCCGCCGACGTCCGACTTGTGAGTCACCTGCGGCGAGCGCAGCTTGAGCACCACGGGAAAGCCGAGCCCGATGGCGGCTTCGACGGCCGTCTCGACGGAGCCGGCGATGCGCGTGGGGGCGACCGGCACGCCGAGGGCAGCCAGCACCTGGCGCGCGTCCGCATCGTCGAGCCAGCCCGCGCCGGCCGCAAGCGCCCGTGCCACGATCGTGCGCGCGCACGGAAGATCGGCGGCCGTTTCGGCGGGCGGGCTTTCGGGAATCTCCGCGAGCAGTGCCTGGTTGCGCTGGTAGGCCAGGCGATCGAGGAAGGCCTGCACAGCCTGCTCCGGCATATCGTAGGCCGGCAGGCCCGCGGCGGCGAAGGCGTCGCGCGCCGGCTGCACGGCGGAGCCGCCCAGCCAGCAGGACAGCACGGGCTTGCCGCTCGCGCGGGCGACGGGGATGCAGACCTGGGCGATGCGCCCGCTGTCGACGATGGCGGTGGGCGCATGGATCAGCAGGACGGCGGCCACGTCCCCATCCCGCAGCAGGCTGTCCAGAGCCGCCGCATATCGTTCCTCGGGCGCGTCGCCGACGATGTCGACCGGGTTGGTGCCCGACCAGGTGGCGGGCAGCAGCCGGTGCAGATCGGCCAGCGTGTTTTCGCGCAGGCGCGCAAGCCGACCCCCCGCATGCACCAGGGCATCGGCGGCCATGACCCCGGCGCCGCCGCCGTTGGTGAGCACCGCCAGGCCATCGCCGCCCAGCGCGCGCGAGCGTGCCAGGGTTTCGGCGGCGGAAAAAAGCTCCTGCACGGTATCCACGCGCAACATGCCGGCGCGCCGGATCGCCGCGTCCCAGACGTCATCGACGCCGGCCATGGCACCGGTATGAGACGCGGCTGCCCGTGCGCCTTCCGGAACCCTGCCGGACTTGACCACGATCACAGGCTTGTTGCGCGACGCCGCCCGGGCGGCTGACATGAACTTGCGTGCCGAGCGCACCGCCTCGATGTAAAGCAGGATTGCGCTGGTGCCGGGGTCGCCGGCCAGGTAGTCGAGCATGTCGCCAAAGTCCACATCGGCGCAGTCGCCGACCGACACGAAATGGGAAAAGCCGATGCCCCGCGATCGCGACCAGTCGAGCAGGGCCGTGGCGAGGGCGCCGGACTGCGAGATGAAAGCCAGCGAGCCGGGCAGGGCGCCGGTATGCGCGAAGCTCGCATTCAGGCCGATGCCCGGCACCAGCAATCCGACGCAGTTCGGACCGAGGATGCGCAGCAGATGCGGGCGGGCCTCCTCGAGCATCGCCTGGGAGAGCGTCCGGCCCCGGTCGTCACGGATGTGCTGCAGCCCGGCACTGAGCACGATCGCCGCGCGGGTTCCCTTGCGGCCGAGCTCGCCGATGATGCCGGGCACGGTTCCGGCAGGGGTGCAGACCACCGCGAGGTCGGGCACGAAATCGAGGGCGTCGACCCGCGCGCAGGCGCGCAGCCCCGCGACCGTCGCGTGGCGGGGATTGACGGGGACGACGGGTCCGCGGAAACCGCCGGCCAGGAGGTTGCGCATGACGGTGGCACCGACGCTGCGCGGGCGGTCGCTGGCCCCGATCACCGCGACGGAAGCCGGCGCCAGCAACCGCGGCAGATTGCGTACCGACACGGACTAGGCCGCCTGCCCGATCATTTTTTTCAATCCGTCGATGTCCACGATCCGGATGTGCTTCTGCTGGACCGCGATCAGCCCCGATTCATGGAAGCGCGAGAAGGTTCGGCTCACCGTCTCCAGCTTCAGCCCCAGGTAGCTGCCGATTTCCTCCCGCGTCATGCGCAGCATGAACTCCGTGCGTGAAAAGCCGCGCGCGGCGAAGCGCTGCGACAGGTTCAGCAGGAACACCGCGAGCCTTTCCTCCGCGCGCATGGAGCCGAGCAGCATCATGACGCCGCGGTTGCGCACGATCTCGCGCGCCATGACCGCGTGCAGCCGGCGCTGCAGCGGGCGGATCTCGTGGGACATTTCCTCGATGAGGCCGTAGGGCATCACGCAGACCTCGCTGTCCTCGAGCGCCGTCGCGGTGGCTTCGTAGCGGCCCGTGCCGACTCCGTCCATGCCGAGCAGCTCCCCACCCATGTGGAAGTCGGTGACCTGCTCGCGGCCTTCCTCGCCGGCCACGCTGGACTTGAAGAAGCCGCTGCGTATGGCGTACACGCAGGAGAAGGCATCGCCGGCGCGAAACAGCGCCTCGCCGCGGCGCACGCGCCGGCGCGAGCGCACGACGGTCTGCGTGCGCTCGAGATCCGCGTCGCTCAGGCCGGCGGGCAGGCACAGCTCGCGCAGGTTGCAGGTGGAACACGCGATCCGCGCGCTGGCAGGCTGCCTGTCGGCATGTGGCTGGAACGGGATGACGCTGGCGGTTTGCATGGTCGGCCTCCTGTTCAATGCGGTGATCGGCCCAGCCGGGCCGCCTGCGCGTCGAGCAGCTCGCGCAAGCGCTCGATCTGCGCGCTCTTGTCGAGGACGGCGGCCGCACCGAGCTGCAGGGCGGCGCGCCGATAGGGCTCGTCGGTGAAATTGCTGAGCACGTAGACGGGGGTTTCGGACCGGGATTTGCGCAGGGCGCGCAGCACGTCGAAGCCGCTGCCCTGCTCGAGCTTGATGTCCAGCACGACGGCAGCGGGCCGCCGCGCGCGGATGCCGCGGATCGCCGCTTCGGCCGTGGCCGCGGTGCCGGCGCAGCGTGCGCCCCGCACGGAGGCGACGAGCTCCTCCAGGCGTTCGCGCACGGCAGCGGAACCCTCGACGATGAATACGTCGAGCACCGGTTCGGAGGCGGATCGGGGGGCGGTTGCGCGGACGGCGTCTTCCATGTCCCGCAGTCTGCTGCCGGCGGGTCGCCGCTGCCATCGGCGGGCACTGATTCGCGGCAGCGGAAAATGGGAGGGCGCGGGGTAGGAAAATTCCTATCCCCGGAGCGGTCACGATCCGGTCACGGATTCTTGTCCAGCAGGCCGTACTGCAGGGCGTAACGCACCAGCCCGGCGGCGTTGTCGAGCTCCATCTTCTGCAGGATGTGGCTCTTGTGCGTGCTCACGGTCTTGACCGACAGGCGCAGCTTGCCGGCGATCTCCGTGAGCCCCTGGCCGGCGGCGAGCAGGCGGAAGATCTCGAACTCGCGGTCGGACAGGCGCTCGTGCGCAAGCTGGTCGGATGCGCCGGCGCTCTGCACCAGGCTGGCCGCGGCGGCATCGGTGAGATAGACGCCGCCGCCGGCGATCTTGCGGATGGCGCTGACCAGCTGGTCGGTCGCGCTGTCCTTCGTGAGGTAGCCCGAGGCGCCGGCCTTGAGCGCGCGCGCGGCGTACTGGCGTTCACCGTGCATGGACAGCACGAGGACGGGCAGCGCCGGGCGCTCGAGCTTCACGCGCTTGATGAGGTTGATGCCCGAGAGCCCGGGCATGGACATGTCGAGCAGCGCGAGATCGAACGGCGCGTGCCGGAGCGCGGCCAGCACCTCGTCGCCGCTCGCGGCCTCGGCGGCCACCTCGATGCCTTGCGCGGCGTTCAGCAGCTGGCGCAGTCCGTCGCGCACGAGCTGGTGGTCGTCGGCGAGCAGCACGCGGATCATGGCCGTGCCCCGGACCGCGCGGCGGGCGCCGGCACCTTCACGCTCACGCGCGTGCCGCCGCGCGCAGCCGTGCCGATCTCCAGCGAGCCTCCGGCGTGCTGCACGCGCTCGCGCATGCCCCTGAGCCCGAACGAGCCGGACCTGGCCTTGTCCTGCTCGGAGATGCCGCGACCGTCGTCCTCGACCTGCAGGTGCACGCCGTCCGCCCCGGCCCGCAGCAGCACGCGGGCCTCGCTCGCGGCGGCGTGCCGCGCGATGTTGGTCAGCGATTCCTGCAGCGCGCGGTAGACGGTGCCGGCCGCGCTGCGGTCGAGCCCGGCGCCGTCGAGGTCGCCTTCGACACGGAATTCGCAGCGGATGCCGGCGCGCTGCCCGAAATCCTCGACGAGCCAAGCCGCCGCGTCGGCGAGGCCGAGGTCGTCGAGCATGAGGGGGCGCAGGTCGGCGGCGATGCGCCGCACCGAGGTGACCGTGCGGTCCAGCGTCTCGCCCATCCTGCCGGCCCTGTCGGCGAGCTCGCCCGGCGCCTGCGGCAGGCGCTCGCGCAGCCACGCGAGGTCCATCTTCATCGCGGTGAGCAGCTGCCCGAGCTCGTCGTGCAATTCGCGCGCGATGCGCGTCTTTTCCTCCTCGCGCGCCTCGAGCACCTGCGCGGACAGCGCGCGCAATTCCGCCTGGCTCTGGCGCAGCTCGTCCTCGGAGCGCTTGCGCGTCGTGATGTCGCGCAGGATCACGGTGAAATAGCGCCGGCCGCCCTCGGCGGCCTGGGAGATCGAGGCTTCCACGGGAAACTCCTCGGCGCTGCCGGCGCGCAGCGCCCAGAGCGTGGTGGCATCCCCCATGCGCCGGCTCGTGGTGCCGGTGCGCCCGAACTGCTCGATGTGACGGCGGTGCGCCGAGCGGAACCGCGCCGGCAGGAAGCGCTCCAGCGGGCTGCCGAGCGCCCCCTCGCGGGGACAGCGGAAGACCTGCTCGGCGGCGCGGTTGAACAGCACGATGTTCTGCTGCTCGTCGATGGTGATGATGGCATCCATGGCGGAATCGACGATGGCCGACAGGCGCGCCTTCGAGGCGTCCAGGGCGTCGCGCATGCGCGACGCTTCGGAGCGGCTGCTGGTGGCGAGCCTCGCCACCGCCAGGATGGCCACGCCCAGCGTGAGCAGCGCCAGCGTGAGGTTCAGGCCCATGACCCAGGGGGCGCTGTGGCCGAGCCGCGCGGCCACCAGGTTCAGCGCGATGTTCGCGGCGACCGCGGCGGCCAGCGCGACGAGCGACGGCTTCCACCAGCTCTTCATGAAGCGCGGGACGACGCCCCCATGCCTTTGGCGCGCTTGACGCAGGTCAAGGCCCGTGCGGGGCGATCAGGCATAGTCGGGTCGTTGGCGGCATGCGGTTGCGTACCGCGCGTCGGACACGTTCGACATGAGCTACCCATCTTCCGATCTGGTCATCGATCCGGTGCTGATCCGCAAGTACGACGTGAGCGGGCCGAGATACACCTCGTATCCTACCGCGGATCGTTTCACCGGCGCTTTCGACGAGGCCGCGTACCGGCAGGCGCTGCGCGCGCGCAACCCCGCGGGGGCGCAGCAGCCCCTGTCGCTGTACGCGCACGTGCCGTTCTGCCGCAACGTCTGCTTCTATTGCGCGTGCAACAAGGTCGTGACGCGGGATGCGGCGCGGGCCCGGCGCTATGTGGACCAGATCGCCACGGAGATCGCGATGACGGCGGGCCTGCTCGGCGGCCGGCGCCAGGTGCGCCAGGTGCACTGGGGCGGTGGCACGCCCACCTTTCTCGGCGAAGAAGGCATGCAGGCGCTGTGCGCGGCGATCGACGCGCATTTCGAGCGCGTGCCGGGCAGCGAGTGCTCGATCGAGGTGGACCCGCGCGAGGCCGGGCCCGGCACCATGGCCTTCCTCGCCGACCTCGGCTTCAACCGCGTGTCCTTCGGCGTGCAGGATTTCGATCCGGCCGTGCAGGCGGCGGTGAATCGCATCCAGCCCGAGGCGCTCACGCGCGACGTCGTGGCGCAGGCGCGCGCAACCGGCTTCCGCTCGATCAACCTCGATTTGATCTACGGCCTGCCGAAGCAGACGCTGGACAGCTTCAGCGTCACGCTCGACAAGGTGCTGGAGCTCGACCCGGACCGCATCGCGCTGTATGCCTATGCGCACCTGCCCGGGAGATTCAAGCCGCAGCGCCGCATCGCCGCCGCGGATCTGCCCACTGCGGAGGCGAGGCTGCAGATCATGACGCTGGCGATCGGCCGGCTTACGCGCGCCGGCTACCATTACATCGGCATGGACCATTTCGCCAAGCCGGGCGACGACCTCGCTGCCGCGCAGGCGCAGGGCCGCCTGCATCGCAACTTCCAGGGCTATTCGACGCTGCCGGAGGGTGACATGCTCGGCTTCGGCGTGTCCGCCATCGGTCGCGTCGGCACCGCCTACGTGCAGAACGAGAAGGTGCTCGAGGGCTATGGCGCCGCGGTGCAGGCGAACCGCCTGCCTGCCGCAACGGGCTTCCTGATGGGCAGGGACGACCTGCTGCGTCGCGCCGTGATCCAGGCGCTCATGTGCCAGTTCCGGCTGTCGATCGAAGCCGTCGAGGCCGCCCACCTCGTGGATTTCCATGAGTATTTCGGCCCCGAGCTGGCACTGCTGCGACGGCTCGAGGACGAGGGCCTCGTGCAGGTGGATCGCGACTGGATCGTGGTGACGCCGGTCGGCCGCCTGCTGGTGCGCGCGGTCTGCATGGTGTTCGACCGCTACCTGCGCGAGGCGCGCAGCCGCGCCGGCTATTCCCGGGTGCTCTAGCCACCCATGCCCGACACGACGCTGCTCGCGGTGTTTTTCGCCGGCCTGCTCGGCGGCGGGCATTGCGCGGCCATGTGCGGCGGCATCGTCGGTGCCCTGGCGGGCGGCCGGGGCGGGCGCCCGGGCCTGCAGCTCGCCTACAACGCCGGGCGCATCGGCAGCTATGCCGTCGCCGGCGTGCTCGCCGGCGCCCTCGGCGGACTGGCCGTGGTGCGCGGCATGCTGCCGCTGCAGCTCGTACTGTATGCAGCCGCCAACGTGCTGCTCGTGCTCATGGGCGCCTACGTGGCGGGATGGACGTCGCTCGTGACACGGCTCGAAGGGCTCGGGCGGCACCTGTGGCATCGCATCAGCCCGCTGACGAGGCGCCTGCTGCCGGCGGACACGGTCCCGCGCGCGCTCGGCCTCGGCGCGCTCTGGGGCTGGCTGCCGTGCGGGCTGACCTACAGCGTGCTGGCCATCGCCCTGGTCAGCGGCGGGCCAAGGCAGGGCGCCACCCTCATGGCGGCGTTCGGGCTCGGCACGGCACCGAACCTGCTGCTGGCCGGCCTGCTGCTGCAGCGCGTGCAGCCGTGGATGCGCCACCCCGCGATACGCGTCGCGGCCGGGTGTACCGTGGCCGCCTTCGGCGTAGCCGGGCTCCTCCATGTCGCCTGGCTCGGGGACCAGTTGCGCCGCGGCGTGGCCTGCCTCACCTGAAAAATCCCCCTCTCCCGGCGCCAAGAAATCCCTCGTGGCGTTGCGCTTCCGGCCCGCGGCTGCGCCGCACCGCGGCGCACGTTTGCACTGCATCGTGGCCGCGGATGGACTGGGCGGCCGAAATCGATAACAATCCGGGCGGGCAGGGCGGCAGGGCCCAGGAAATCGAGGCCGAAATCACAGCCATAACAATATCTTTCGAGGAGGAGAAACCGTGGCAGCAACTATTTCCCCGGAGTTCGAGAAGGCGACGTACGGCAAGGTCGCCTGGCGTCTGATCCCGTTCCTGTTCCTGTGCTACATCGTCGCCTTCCTTGATCGCGTCAACGTCGGCTTCGCCAAGCTGCAGATGGCGCCCGACCTGAATTTTTCCGACGCGGTCTACGGTTTCGGTGCCGGCATCTTCTTCCTCGGCTACTTCATCTTCGAGGTGCCGAGCAACGTGCTGCTCGAGCGCCTGGGCGCGCGCGTCTGGATCGCGCGCATCATGATCACGTGGGGCCTGATCTCGTCGGCTTTCGTGTTCCTGCCGTCGATCTCGTGGGGGGCGATCGCCACCACGTTCAACTGCACCGACGCCGAATTTTCCTTCTACTTCCTGCGCTTCCTGCTCGGCGTCGCGGAAGCCGGGTTCTTCCCGGGCATCATCCTGTACCTGACCTACTGGTTCCCCGGGCCGCGGCGCACGAAGATGGTGGCGCTGTTCATGACGGCGATCGCGATCTCCAACGTCGTCGGCTCGCCCATCTCCGGCGGCATCATGCAGTTCATGGACAATGCCGGGGGCTGGCGCGGCTGGCAGTGGCTGTTTCTGCTGGAAGGCCTGCCGTCCGTGCTCGTGGGCGTCATCGTGCTGTGGCTGCTGCCCAACGGCCCGAGGAGCGCGCCCTGGCTGACAGCCGAGGAGCAGGACGTGGTGATCCGGCGCCTGGAAGAGGACAACGCCACCAAGAAGGATCTCGGCCAGCGGCACAGCTTCGTGGACGCTTTCCGCGACCTGCGCGTCTGGGCGCTGGCGGTGGTGTACTTCTGCGGCGTGGTCTGCTTCTACGCCGTCAACTTCTGGATGCCGACCATCATCCAGGAGCTGGGCATCGACAAGCACGATTTCCTGAAGGTCGGCCTGCTCAGCATGATTCCGTGGGGCCTGGCGGCCATCGCGATGGTCTACTGGGGGGCGCATTCCGACCGCAGCGGCGAGCGGCGCTGGCACTCGGCCGGCGGGCTGCTGCTGGGCATCGCCGGCCTGGTCGGGCTCGCGGTCGTGGGACACAACGCGGTTTCCTCGATCATCGCCCTGAGCATGGTGACCGTGGGCCTGCTGTGCTGGGTCGCGACGTTCTGGGCGCTGCCAACCGCCTTCCTGTCCGGGACCGCGGCGGCCGCGGGCATCGCCTGGATCAACTCGGTGGGCAATCTCGGCGGTCACTTCGGCCCCGATTTGATCGGACGCATCCGCACGGCGACCGGCGGGGCCACCGAAGCGGCGTTCTACACGCTCGCCGGCGTGGCCCTGCTCGGCGCGATCATCATCCTCGTGCTGCCGAAAACCGAGGCGGCGGCGGCTGCGCAGGCGTCGCGCTAGCCCGCGGCCGCGGCTGCATCCCGGACGAAGCCCGCTGCTGCGGGCTTCGCCGTTTCTGCCCCCGCACAACTGCAAGCTGAAAGTAAGAATCAGGCGCATTGCGCCCGCGCCCGCAACCCGAAGTTCCCGGGGCGTGGAAATATTTCGTTTCGAGGGTTTGCGCGCGGCGATTCCTAGTAAACTGCGCCGCACGTGCGGGGTGACCCGCGCAAATCGCAAGACACCGGGGTGTCGCACATGCCAAGTCAGCAAACATCCGGCCGCATCGCGCCCGCGCTCGCGGGTTTGCTCGCCGGCGGGCGCCTGCGGCTGGCGTGGCTGCTGGCCGCGATCTACCTCGGCATCTCGACGGCCACGCGCATCGTGCTCGCCGCGGTGGCCCTGTCGAACGGGCAGGCTTCATGGGCGAGCCTGCCCGCGATGATGGCGGTGGGCCTGTGCTTCGACCTGGTCGCGTCGCTTTACCTGTTCACGCCGTTCGCCGTCTACCTGCTGGTCGCACCGCGGCGGCTGCTCGATGCGCGCTGGCATCGCTGGCTGCTGGCCGTGCTGTTCACGGCAGCGATGTTCGGGCTGCTTTACCTCGGAGCGGTCGAATATTTCTTCTTCGACGAATTCAACTCGCGCTTCAACTTCGTCGCGGTCGAGTACCTGATCTATCCGCACGAGGTGTTCGTCAACATCTGGCAGTCCTATCCCGTGCTCAGGGTGCTGGTTGCAACGGCGGCGATCACCGCGTCGCTGGCCTGGCTGCTGCGAAGGCCGCTCGTCGCGCCGTCCGGGGCCGGCTCGTGGCGCGCGCGCGCGGCCGCAGCCGCGGTGCTGGCGGCCGCGCTCGGCGCGGCCTGGCTGGGCGTGAACATCAGCGCGAGCCGCTATTCGGACAACAGGGTGGTGAACGAGCTGGCGCTCAACGGCGTCTACGCGTTTTTCAGCGCGGCGCTGAGCAACGACCTCGACTACGACGCCTACTACCTGACGCTGCCCGACGACGAGGCGGACGCGCGGCTGCGCAGCCTGATGGCCACGCGGCATTCGACCTACTTTCCGGAAACCGACCACATCGCGCGCCACGTCACGGCCGACGGCACGCCGAAGCACTGGAACGTGGTGGTGCTGCTGGAGGAATCCCTCGGCGCGGAGTTCGTCGGCGCCTACGGCGATACGCGCGGGCTCACGCCGAACTTCGACCGCCTGGCCGGGCAGGGCATGCTGTTCACGCACGCGTACGCAACGGGCACCCGCACCGTGCGCGGCATGGAGGCGGTGACGGCATCGTTCCCGCCCGTGCCGGGTGAATCGATCGTCAAGCGCCCGCACAACGAGGGCATGTTCAACTGGTCGACGGTCATGGCGCACAACGGCTACAGCCCGACTTTCATCTACGGCGGCTTCGGCACCTTCGACAACATGAACTATTTCTTCGGCTCGAACGGCTACCGCGTGATCGACCGCACGGACATGGACGATCCGCATTTCGCCAACATCTGGGGCGTTTCCGACGAGGACCTGTTCCGCAACGCCGTGCGCGTGCTCGACGACCAGCATGCGCACGGCGAGAGGATCTTCTCGGTCATCATGACCACGTCCAACCACAAGCCGTTCACCTTCCCGCCCGGCGTGCCCGGCGTGCCGGAGAAGGGCGGCGGCCGCGAGGCTGGTATCCGCTACGCCGACTACGCCATCGGCCGCTTCTTCGACACGGTGAAGGCGAAACCGTGGTTCGACGACACGCTGTTCGTCATCGTCGCCGACCACGGTGCGCGCGTGTTCGGCAGCGAGGACATCCCCGTCAGGAGCTACGAGATCCCGCTGCTGCTGTACTCGCCCGGGCACGTCGCGCCGGGCAGGGTGGACACGCTCACCAGCCAGATCGACGTCGCGCCGACGGTCATCGGCATGCTCGACTTCGACTACGACTCGACCTTCTTCGGCATCGACGTGCTGCGCGACCACCATCCCGGACGACTCATCCCGCTGAACCACAACCGCGACATCGCGCTGTTCGACGGGCGCAACCTCTTCGAGATCGGCTTCCGCAAGACCTCCGCGCAATACGCCTACGATCCGGCCACGCACAGGCAGGCGCCGGTGGCGGTCGACCCGGAGCGCCGCAAGGACGCCATCGTGATCTTCCAGGAAGCCTTCGAGCTGTACAGCGAGCGCATGTACAACGTCGCAAGGAGAAACTGAGGCCGTGGCCTTCGCGCCGCCGGGTCCCGGGGCGAGTTGCCGGTGCCGCTAGAGCCGCTGCGGCGCCTGCGCCGCGTAAATTCGCTGCAGGCCGGGTTCGCCGTCTCCCTGTGGCTCGTGGCTTTCTGCAACGTCGCCTTCTGGCGCATCGTCTGGAAGGCCGTATCCGCGGACGGTGCGCAGGGCGTGGTCTTCATGGCATCGGGCTTCGTCGTGGCGGTGCTGTTCGTCAACGCCTTCGTGTGCCTCGTGGTCCTGCCGCGCGCCGGCAAGCCGCTGCTCATCCTGCTGCTGCTGGTTTCCGCGGTCGCCGCCCATTTCATGGACAGCTACGGCGCCGTGCTCGACCACGAGATGATCCGCAACGTCTTCGAGACCGACACGCGCGAGGCCGCCGAGCTGCTGAGCTGGAAGCTCGCCGCGTACGTGGCCATCCTCGGCGTCCTGCCGTCAGCCTGGGTGGCCTGGGCGGACATCCGCTTCCGGCCCTGGTGGCGCGAGGTGCTCGCCAGGGCGGCGATGCTGGGCGTGTCCGCCGTCTGCATGAGCGCGATCCTTTACGCGGGCTACAGGGACTACGCCTCGCTGCTGCGCAACCACATGGAGCTCAAGCACGTGCTGAACCCGACGGGCTACCTCGGCTCGCTGCGCTGGTACGTGGCGCACAAGTACGCACCGGCACCCCCTCTCGTGCGCATCGGCGAGGACGCCAGGCGCGGCCCCGCCTGGGCGGGCATGCAGCGCAGGACGGCGACCGTCATCGTGATCGGCGAGACTGCGCGCGCGGCGAACTTCTCGCTCGGCGGCTACGGGCGCGACACCAACCCGCAGCTCGCGCGGCGCGACGTGCTGTATTTCACGGACGTCACCGCCTGCGGGACGTCGACCGCCGCTTCCCTGCCTTGCATGTTTTCCGACCTCGGCCGTGCCGGGCGCGACGACGGCCGGGAGGCCCACCGGGAGAACCTGCTCGACGTGCTGGCGCGGTCCGGGTTCGCCGTGAAATGGCGCGACAACAACAGCGGCTGCAAGGGCGTGTGCGCGCGTACCGGCATGGAAGACGTCTCGGTCCGCAAGGACGCCGAGCTTTGCCCGCACGAATGCTATGACGCCGTGCTGCTGGAGGGACTGCCGCAGCTGCTGCGCGGGGCGGACGGGGATCTCGTGCTGGTGCTGCATCAGAAAGGCAGCCATGGCCCGTCGTACTACCTGCGCTATCCGCGGCAATACGAAGTCTTCAAGCCGGTCTGCCGCACGAACCAGCTCGAAACCTGCACGCCGGACGAGATCGTCAACGCCTACGACGACAGCATCCTGTACACCGACCGCTTTCTTGCGCAGGCCATCGACCTGCTGAAGGCGCAGGACGGCCTCGATACGGCGCTGCTGTACGTATCGGACCACGGCGAGTCGCTCGGCGAAGGCGGCGTCTACCTGCACGGGCTGCCCTGGAGCCTTGCGCCGAAGGCGCAGAAGCGTGTGCCGATGCTGTTGTGGATGTCCGACGGCTTCCGGGCGCGGTTCGGCCTGGATCGCGCCTGCCTGCACGGGCGCACGCGCCAGCCCTGGTCGCACGACAACCTGTTCCATTCGGTGCTGGGCATGCTGGACGTGCGCACCGCGGCCTACCGGGCGGAACTGGACCTGTTCCACGGCTGCCGGCCCGGCTGAAGCCGCGGCGCACGGAAGGCGTTGATCTTCCGGGCCGGACCGGTATAATGCCCGGCTTCCTTGCCTTACCGGGCCCGCATCCCGGAAGGCTTCCCGCCCCGGAGCCCTCCGCGGGCCTACCCACAAGGAGACAACATCACATGCGGCACTACGAGATCGTTTTCATCGTGCATCCCGACCAGAGCGAGCAGGTGCCCGGGATGATCGAGCGTTACCGCCAGATGGTGACCTCACGCAGCGGCCGCGTGCACCGGGTCGAAGACTGGGGCCGCCGGCAGCTCACCTTTCCCATCCAGAAGGTCCACAAGGCGCACTATGTCCTGATGAACATAGAGTGCGACCAGGCCACGCTCGACGATCTCGAGCACGCCTACAAATTCAACGACGCGGTGCTGCGGCACCTGATCGTGAACATGACCCGCGCGGTGACCGAGCCTTCGCCCATGATGAAGGAGGAGAAGTCGCGCACGGTCGTCGGCGACGGCGCGAAGCAGGACGCGGGCAAGGACGCGGCCGCCAGGTCCGATGGCGCCAAGGCCGATGGTGCCAGGGCCGAGGCCGGCGAGAAGCCGGCGCCCGCGGCGGCTTGAGGCCCGGCCGCCCGGGTGGGCCGCAACAGGATAGTGCTCGACGGCAGGCTGCTCGGACGCGAGGCGCTCAGGCACACGCCCGCCGGGATCCCGGCGCTGAATTTCAGGGTGGGGCACCTCTCCGAGCAGATGGAGGCCGGCCTGCCGAGGAGCGTGAGCCTGGAGATCGAGGCCGTCGCGCTGGGAGAGGTGGCGCAGCAGCTGAGCCGCGCGCCGGAGGATGCGGCGGGCAGCTTCGAGGGCTTCCTGGCGCAGCGCAGCCGCGGATCGAGGCTGGCAGTACTGCACGTGGACAGGTTTGAACCGGACAGCAGCACCTAAACGAACGCAATCGAGGACGCACACATGGCACGTTTCGCCGGCAAGGGCAAGGGCAAGGACAAGGGCAAGGATCGCGGCAACCGCCCGCTGTTCCGCCGCCGCAAGTTCTGCCGCTTCACAGCCGAAGGCATCAAGGAAATCGACTACAAGGACATCGAGATCCTGAAGGATTTCATCAACGACAACGGCCGCATCATCCCGGCCCGCATCACCGGCACCAAGACGCACTACCAGCGCCAGCTGTCGGTGGCGATCAAGCGCGCGCGCTACCTGGCGCTGCTGCCCTACACCGACCTGCACTGAACACGAAGGCGAGCGAGACATGCAGATCATCCTGATGGAAAAAGTCCACAACCTCGGCCAGCTCGGCGACGTCGTGAAGGTCAAGGACGGCTATGCCCGCAACTTCCTGATCCCGCAGGGCAAGGCCAGGCGCGCCACGGAGAGGGCGCTCGAGGAATTCAAGGCGCGCCGCGCCGAGCTCGAGGCCGCCCACAACAAGGCGCTGGCGGTCGCGCAGGAGCGCGCCGCCAGGCTCGAGGGGCTCATGATCCAGATCACGCAGAAGGCCGGCGTGGACGGCAGGCTGTTCGGATCGGTGACCAACTACGACATCGCGGAGGCGCTCAAGGCCCAGGGCCACGAGGTCACGAAGGCCATGGTGCGCATGCCCGCCGGCCCGCTCAAGCAGATCGGCGACTTCCCGATCACGCTGGATCTGAACGCGGACGTGGCCACGACGATCACCGTCTCGGTGCTGGGCGAAGCCGCCGCCTGAGCCGGCAGCCACGTGCAGGCAGAGGCCGCGGGCAACCGCGGCCTTTTCTTTTTCCACCGCGCCTTCAAGCGCCTAGGTGCGGATGTTCGGATGCAGTGAATTTCCTTTGCGTGCGCGGCGCCGGTCTTATAAATTTGGCGGCGGGCGCGCGCGAGCCTGGCGGCGGGTGCCCGGCGTTCGCTCCAGAAGAAAATTCCTCGAATAAACAGCACGGTCGCACCGGGATCCGCAATTGGCACAATTCTCCGCGCAGCGCGTCGGTACGGTCGACGCCCAGGTCGAGCTGGTCAAGTTGCCGCCGCACTCGGTGGAGGCCGAGCAGTCCGTGCTGGGGGGGCTGCTGCTCGACAACACCGCCTGGGACAAGATCGCCGACCTGGTCAGCCCCTCGGACTTCTACCGCGCCGACCACCGCATCATCTACGACCACATCTCGAAGCTCGTCGGCAACGCCCGGCCCGCCGACGTCATCACCGTCTCGGAAAGCCTGGAAAGCACGAAGGAGCTCGACGGCGTCGGCGGCCTCGCCTACCTGGGGGCGCTCGCGCAGAACACGCCGTCGGCGGCGAACATCCGGCGCTACGCGGAAATCGTGCGCGAGCGCGCGGTCATGCGCAAGCTCGCGGAGGTCGGCACCGACATCGCGGACTCCGCCTACAACCCCATGGGCAAGGAAGCCGGGCAGCTCCTCGACGAGGCGGAGTCGAAGGTGTTCGCGATCTCGGAAGAGGGCGCGCGCGGCAAGCAGGGATTCCTGGACATGCAGCCGCTGCTCACGCAGGTCGTCGAGCGCATCGACATGCTCTACAACCGCGACAATCCGTCGGACGTGACGGGCGTGCCCACCGGCTTCACGGACCTCGACCGCATGACCTCCGGCCTGCAGCCCGGCGACCTCGTCATCGTGGCCGGCCGGCCGTCGATGGGCAAGACCTCGCTCGCGCTGAACATGGCCGAATACGTGGCGCTGGAGTCGGGCCTGCCGGTGGGCGTGTTCTCCATGGAAATGGGCGCCTCGCAGCTCGTCATGCGCATGCTGGGCAGCGTGGGCCGCCTGGACCAGCACAAGGTGAGGACGGGGCGCCTCGCCGACGACGACTGGCGCAAGCTCACCGACGCGGTGGGCCGGCTCAACGACGCGCCGATCCACATCGACGAGACGGCGGCGCTCAACGCGCTGGAGCTGCGCGCCCGCGCGCGGCGGCTGCACCGGCAGTACGGCAAGCTCGGCCTGATCGTGGTGGACTACCTGCAGCTCATGTCGGCGAGCACGCAGGGCGAGAACCGCGCCACGGAAATTTCGGAGATCTCGCGCTCGCTGAAGGCGCTCGCCAAGGAGCTGAACGTGCCGGTGATCGCGCTCTCCCAGCTCAACCGCAGCCTGGAGCAGCGCCCGAACAAGCGGCCGGTGATGTCGGACCTGAGGGAATCGGGTGCAATTGAACAGGATGCAGACCTGATCCTGTTCATCTACCGTGACGAGGTCTACAACCCGGACTCGCCGGACAAGGGCAAGGCCGAGGTCATCATCGGCAAGCAGCGCAACGGGCCGATCGGCACCGTGACGATGGTGTTCCAGGGCGAGTACACGCGCTTCGCGAACTTCGCCGATCCCGGGCGGTACTGAGTCCCGGTGCCCGGCTCCGACCGGGTACGACGCGGTACGCCCACCCCTTCTTATCGACCGGCTTGCCGCTGGCAAGCGTGTTCCGTCCGGCAGCGCGACTTAACCGCGCGAAACAAAAGTAATACACTGGCATGCATGCAGGCGTCGGCTGTGATAGGTCGCAAAAAATCGTATCTATATCTAGTTGGACAGCTTGATCACGTCTTCGATGACTCTCGAACACGAAATTCGACTATACGTTGCCGATAACCCTGGGTTGTCGGACCGCGAACTGACAGACGCACTACGAGGCCAGTCCTCGCCGCAGCAACCATTAAACATCGCTTGTCGATCCCTTGAGAAGAAGGGATTCATCGCAAGGCGCAAGCGCCACGACGGAAGAATTGGTAATTACCCGACGGGCGCAGTTCCTGATCCAACACCTGATCCGGCTGGTGTCGATGCACCCACAGACAAACTCACTGAAGATGAACTGAAAAGAGCATTGAAGGCGTGGCTCGAATCGGATGGCTGGGATGTTGCAGTAGCGTGGGGAGGAGCGCATGGGGTGGATATCGCAGCCCGACGAAATAAAGAACTGTGGCTGATCGAAGTGAAAGGCCGAGGGTCGCGTCCGCCGATGCGCGTGAATTACTTTCTCGCGATCCTCGGTGAAACGCTACAGCGCATGAGCGAGCCACAAGCCAAGTACAGCATCGCACTTCCTGACTTACCTCAGTTTCGGCGTCTCTGGGGGCGGTTGCCAGCGCTGGCGAAGGAAAGAACACATATCTCGGCTCTGTTCGTATCGGAGACAGGTAATGTCACCTGTCCTGAGTAAGCTGTCCAACTTCAGTTCGAGCGGACGCGTCGTCAGCGGCGTTGCCGCTGATGGGCGCCGTTCAACATCGCGTTGAGTGACTTGAGCGCGGTCCTGAGACTTACCGAGCTCGAAGATGGAGTCAGCGACGATTGTTCTTTTGTACTTTGCAAGTGAATGAAACTTCGATCCCGGCCGTTTTCTGTCCCGCATAGTGCCGCATTTGCCTCAAGGAGAATTCGATGATCGTCGCCCGGTTCAGGGTTCGCTGCGCGCCCGGCAAGACGGAGCAGATGCTGGAGGCCATGCGAGCGGTGGTCGCCCCGGGCCGGGCCTGATCCACTTCGACGTTGGACGGGACGTTACCGACGCCGGTGCGTTGATCGCCACGGAAGTCTTCGAGGACCGGGCGGCGCTGGTGCGCCAGAACGAACAACCGGAGGCGGCTGCCGTCACCAGGCTCGTCAGGGCGGGCGCGCTGACCCAGGTGCCGGAGTGGACGATCTACGAGGTCGCATCCACGAAATCGCCGGCGGTGTGACGCGACCTGTCTGATGCCGCGAATAAATGGAGTCAAGACGATTGCTCGCTTGCCCCCTCAGGTGAACGACAAGATTCGACCCCGATTCCATTTAACACTCTTCGGGAGATCGCCATGGCATTTATCGATGATTTGCTTGCAAGGCCCGGTACCTTGTCCGCAGGGTCCAGGTACTCGGTCGCCAACGGTGTCATCTACCTCGCGCTCGGGCTCATGTTCATCGCCTGGCCGGGCGCGACGCAAACGCTCTTCATGGATCGTCCTTTTGTCGGAGACGAGCAGGCGCTTTTCCGTGTCCTGGGATTGACGGTGGTGGTCATTGGCTGGCTCTACGTGTTCGGGGGTCGCACGGGCGGGCGCCAATTTTCCGCTGCATCGGTGATTGACCGATGGATTTTCGTGCCAGGAGTGCTGGTGCCCCTGGCGATCGCCGGCGTGTTCCCTCATGTGCTGCTGGCTTTTGCGATCCTCGATGTGACCCTCGCCGTCGGGGCGTGGGTGCTTTTGCGTCGAACCCGACCGACCCCTTCCGGTGAATAGATGGAGCCGGAGTCAATTGTATTTCGCAAGTGATTAAATTTTCGCCTCCGACCCCGTTTCCCGCCCTGGACAATGCCGCATTTGCATCGGGCGGGAATGGACGGATCGAAGATGGCTGTTCCTTGAACCATTCGTCGACGAGAGGCCGCGATGCCTGAAGAGCGATTCAGTCCGTTGGAAGCTGCGAAGGCCATCCTTGAGGCGTTCAATGCTCACGATCTCGACAGGGTCATGAGCTTTTTCGCGGAAGACTGCAGCCTGGACATGCCTCGTGGAGCAGATCCGTGGGGGACGCGATTTGTCGGGAAGGCGGCCGTGAGGGAGGGTCTGGCGGGGCGCTTCAAGGGGCTTCCGGATGTTCACTATGGCGAGGCTCGCCACTGGGGAGACCGCAACATGGTCGCATCGGAATGGCTGCTCACGGGCACTAAACCGGACGGAGAAAGGGTCAGGGTTCGCGGTTGTGATCACTATGAATTTCGTGACGGGAAGGTGGTTCGCAAGGACTCGTACTGGAAGATCGTGGAGACGCAGTGAGGCGAACGCGGGCCGGGCGTAAACGGGGTCGGGTGTGAGTCCATCGCATTCGCCTGCGAGTACGCCCGGGCCATTGGAGTCCCGACCCGTCTGCTTGCTCGCCTTATCCATCCTGGCAACGGCTGACTTGTCGAGCCTTCGCAAGCGTGCCGATATCGTGCAGCGACGGCCGGGCCGCCTCAAACCGCCGGCGGATTCTCGTTGGGGAAGTTGTTGCGGAATTCGCGCGCTGCCTTGGCCAGCTCCGCGTCCATCTTCTCCTGCCGGTAGATGGCCATGAGCTTGATCCACGAGTCCCGGTCCTTCGGGTCCTTGTGCACCTGGAACTGCAGCAGGCTGAGCGCGTTCTGCGTGCGGCCCAGCGCGATGAAGCGGTCGACGTCGGTGAACATCGAGCGCGTGTTGTCCATCGCCTGATCCATCTCGAACAGCACGTCGCTGCTCAGTCCGGCAACCTGAGCAGGCGGCTGCCCGGCCTGCGGTTCCGGTGCCGTCGCCGCAGGCACGGCAGGCGGCGGAACGTCCACTGCAGGCGCAGGTGCGGCGACGGCCGGGGGTGGGGGCGGGGCCGCGGGTGCCGCCGGGGGTTCCGGGAGCCGCGGGATTTCCGGCGGGGGGGGCGGGGCGGCTGGGGCGATGCGTGGCGGGCTCTCGAACTCGCGCATCTCGCTCGCCGCCGAGGCCAGCATGCGGTCGAGCTGCTGGTCGGTTTCCTGCAGGTCCCTCGCGAACGTCCGGCGGCGTCCGAAGACGAAGCCTCCCGCCGCGGCGGCAACGACCAGCGCGGCCAGCGCGAGCCAGACGTACCACGCGACCGGCTCGGTCCGGACGACCGTTCGGACCTCGACCTTCGGGGCGGGCGGCGGCGAAGGCGCGACGCGGGCAGGCGTTTCGTTGACGGCCTTCTGCAGGCCGGCCAGCGATTGCTCCAGGCGCTGCAGCTGCTGGTCGATGCTTTCCTGCCTGAGGTGCAACTGTTTCACGCCGGATTCCAGCGCCGCGGTCCTGGCATCCGCGGCGGGTGCCGGCGCCGCGGCCTCGTCGCGTGCGCCGCACAGTGTCATGAGCTGCCGGCATTCCTGGGGGCCGGGCCTGACGCCGAGCTGCAATGCGCGGCGCAGGCTGACCGGCTCGCGTGGAGTGGCCGCGGCTTCTTCCTCGCCGGCAGCGGCGGCGTGTGCGCCATCGCGTGGCTTGCGCCTGCGCTCCGCAGGCGCGGCGGCAACCGCCTTCGCCGGCGCGGACGCGCGCAACTCGCGCAGGTCCGGGAACCACAGCACCGTGCCGGCCGGCACTTCGCGCGGCTGCCCCTGAGGGAAGGCCGCCGGATTGCCGGCGACCACTTCGCGCACGAGCCCGCGCTGCAGCCCCGGATGCCCGGGGAATATCACCGCGGCGATACTTTCGACGGTGTCCCCGCGCAGCACGCTCAGGTGGAACCCGGGCCGCGTGCGGGCATGTGCGCCCGGAGCCCGCGCGGCAGCCGCAGCCGGGACGGGGGGGATGAGCACGGAGAAATACCGCGCATACAGCGGCGCCCCCGGGCATTGCACGCGCAGGACCAGGGCGAGCGCGGGTACGGTGACCGGCGTGCCGGTTTTGATCTCGACGGCCGTGCCGGACGCGTTGAGGCGCAGGCTGGCCTTGTCCAGGAAAGGCACGTCCGGGTCGGGAGCGTCGGTCACGGGTCCCATGGACAGGCAGCGGTCGGAAATGCGCTCTTCGGGCAGCGAGGCGAGCGTGGCCACGGCGAGCAGGGGTTCACCCTGGTGGGACTTGACCGTGATGCGCCAGAGATCGACGGGGGCGGCCAGCGCAGTGGCGAAGACGAAAACCCCCGGCAGGGCCGCCATCGCCTGCCGTGCCGCCGGCGGGAGCTTCGGTCTGGGCACTCGCGTTTCGCTAGATATTGTAGAGGGTTACTGCATGTGCACCATATATAGTGGCCCCCCAGTCTAGCCGGAACGTTTCCGGTACGCAATCTCCACGCCGCGCTGTCCGCGCTACAGCACTTCCGCCGCCTGGTCGGCGAGCCGCGAGCGCTCCCCGCGCATGAGCGTGACGTGGCCGCTGTGCAGCCAGCCCTTGAAGCGGTCGACCACGTAGGTGAGCCCCGAGCTGCCCTCGGTCAGGTAGGGCGTGTCGATCTGCGAGATGTTGCCCAGGCAGACGACCTTGGTGCCCGGGCCCGCACGCGTGATCAGCGTCTTCATCTGCTTGGGCGTGAGGTTCTGCGCCTCGTCGATGATCAGGAACTTGTTGATGAAGGTGCGCCCGCGCATGAAGTTCAGCGACTTGACCTTGATGCGCGAGCGGATCAGGTCGCGGGTCGCGGCGCGGCCCCATTCGCCGGCGTCGTCGTCGGTCTTGTTGAGCACGTCGAGGTTGTCCTCCAGCGCGCCCATCCACGGCGTCATCTTCTCCTCCTCGGTGCCGGGCAGGAAGCCGATGTCCTCGCCCACGGGCACCGTGACCCGCGTCATGATGATCTCGGAATAGACCTTGTCCTCCAGCGTCTGCATGAGCCCGGCCGCCAGCGTGAGCAGCGTCTTGCCGGTGCCGGCCTGGCCGAGCAGCGTGACGAAGTCCACGTCCGGGTTCATGAGCAGGTTCAGCGCGAAATTCTGCTCGCGGTTGCGCGCCGTGATGCCCCAGATGCTGTTTTTCTGGTGGGTGTAGTCGCGGATGGTCTGCAGGATGGCCGTCTTGCCGCTCTGTTCCCTCACCTGCGCATGGAACGGCTTCTCGCCCTCGAGGAACACGAACTCGTTGACCAGGAAGCTGCCGCAAAGCGGCCCGTGCACGCGATAGAAGGTGCGGCCCTCCTGCTGCCAGGATTCCATTTCCTTGCCGTGCTCGTCCCAGAAATCCGCCGGCAGCTCGCGCACGCCCGTGTACAGCAGGTCGGTGTCCTCGAGCACCTTGTCGTTGAAGTAGTCCTCGGCGGCGAACCCCAGCGCACGCGCCTTGATGCGCATGTTGATGTCCTTGCTGACGAGGATGACGTCGCGCTTGTCGTGGGTTTCCTGCAGGTGCTTGACCACGCCGATGATCTGGTTGTCGGCCTTGCCTGCCGCGAGCCGCGCGGGCAGCTCCCCCTGGATGGCCTCGGTCTGCAGGAACAGCCGGCCGGCCGCCTCCCTCGCGCCGGCGTTCGCGAGCGGAATGCCCGCCGTGATGTCCTCGACCGCGGCGGAGATGATCTCGTCCAGGAAGCGGCTCGCCTGGCGCGCGTTGCGCGACACCTCGGACATGCCCTTCTTGTTCGCGTCGAGCTCCTCCAGCGTCACCATCGGCAGGTAGACGTCGTGCTCCTCGAACCGGAACAGGCTCGTGGGATCGTGCATGAGGACGTTGGTGTCGAGGACGAACAGCTTGGTGCGGGGGTGCAGCGAGGCGACGAGGGTGGGGGCGGAAGCCTTGCGCGGGGTCATGGGCGCGCTCCGGCGGGACGGGGGCAGGCACGGCGGCGTTGAAGTGGGGAAGCCTCACCGGGTCGAGGGATCATCCGGGCTCCTGTGGGTTGCGGTTAGAGGGATCGTGCGAATTCGAGCACCTCCTGCGCGTGGCCCGGCACTTTCACGCCGCGCCACTCGCGGCGGACCACGCCGCCCGGGCCGATGGCGAAGGTGCTGCGCTCGATGCCGCGCACCTGCCTGCCATACATGTTTTTCATCTTCATGACGCCGAACAGGCTGCACAGCTTCTCGTCCGGGTCGGAAAGCAGGTCGAAGGGGAAACCCATCTTCGCCTTGAAGGATTCATGGGACTTGATGCCGTCGCGCGATGCGCCGTAAACGGCACAGCCGAGGCGGCGGAACTGCGGATACAGGTCGCGGAACTGCACGCCTTCCGTGGTGCAGCCCGGCGTGTTGTCCTTGGGGTAGAAGTAGAGGATCAGGGGGCCGCCCAGCGCAGCCGAGAGCCTGAACATGCGGTTGCCGGTCGAGGCTACCTCGAAATCCGGCACCTTGAGGCCAACCAGCGGGTTTTCCATTCCTGCGCAGCATGGTTACCGAAACGCCGCGCGATTGCAAGCGCCGCGCGGGCGCGGGCTTCAGGCGCCCGCCAGGAATTCGCGGCCCTGGCGGGAAAGCTCGCCACCGCGGCCCGGCACCGCGCCGGTCTCGACGCTGTGGCGCGGCAGGTCGGCGAACGCCATCGCCTCCAGGTAGCCGCCGAGCGAGACGATCTCGTGGCCCTGGGCCTGCCAGCCCTCCAGCAGGCTCTCGAAGGCCGGAGCGAGCTTCATGCCTTCGAGCTCCGCGCGCAGCGTGAACACGTGGCCGGAAGGCGCCGGCGCCTGCGTGATGCCGAGAACGCGCTCGACGGCGCCGGACGCGCCGGAATCCATGGCCTCGTCGAGCGTGGGCAGCGTCGTGGGCAACTGCGGGCAGGCGACGATCTCGGCGTTGCAGACCGGCACGAAGGGGCCGTCGCCGCGCGTGTCGGAGCAGAAGCTGAAGCCCAGCCGCTGCGTGAGCCGGTAGGCGTCGCGGTTCATCTGCCAGCCCGCGGCGCCGTGGACGCGCGCCGGCTCGCCGAAAATCTCCTGGTAGCGCTCGCGCGCGAGCTCCATCTGCGCGCGCGTCCACGCGGCGTCGGCGCGGGCCGCGCGCGCCTGCCACAGCACCGGGTTCCAGGCGTGGATGCCGGTCTCGAAGCCGGCGTCGCGCACTTCCCGCATGACGGCCGCGCATTCGGCGCCGATGTCCGGCGCGGGCAGCAGCGTGCCGTAGAACATCGTCTTGAACCCGTAGTGCCCGAACATGGACCTGCGGCGCGGCCTGCCGAGGAAGCCCGGCTTGAACATGCGCAGGAGCGCGCGACCGGCGCAGTCGGGCCCGAGCGAGAACAGGAACGTCGCCCCCGCACCGCGGCGGCGGAGCGTTTCCACGAGGCGGGGCACGCCGAGGCGCGTGCCGCGGAACGTGGCCGCCTCGACTTTCAGCGCGATTTTCATGGGACACCGGTGGGCATGGGGCGCTAATGTGCCACAGACCGTCGCGCTCGTGGACGCCGCCGCGCTGTGCTAACGTTGCACACGTCGCGCGCGTTTCAGCGCCTGGGTGCGGGCGCGAGCAGCGGCCGCAGCCGGTGATAGATGTTGTCGAGGATGCGCGGCTGGGCGGCGGCGGTCGGGTGCAGCCCGTCCGCCTGGAACATGGCGCGATTGTCGGCGAACCCCTGCAGCAGGAAAGTGACGAGCTCGACGTTCTGCTGCCTGGCGACTTCCGCGAACAATCCCTCGAAGCGGCGCGCGTACACGCGGCCGTAGTTGGGCGGAATGCGCATGCCGGTGACGACCACGCGCGCGCCGGCCTTGCGGCAGGCGCTGACGATCGCGATGAGGTTGCGGCGGATGTCATCGAGCGCAGTGCCGCGCAGCCCGTCGTTGGCGCCGAGCTCGACGATGACGACCGCCGGGCGGTGTTGCGCGAGCAGCTCGGGCAGGCGGTTGAGGCCGCCCAGCGTGGTTTCCCCGCTGATGCTGGCATTGACGACGCGGTAGTCGAGGCGCTCGCGTTCGAGGCGCTGCGCGAGCAGCGTGACCCAGCCTTCGCCCTGCGCGAGCCCGTAGCCGGCCGAAAGGCTGTCGCCCAGCACGAGCACCGTGCGCGCGGCCTGGGCCGGCCCCGCAACCAGCAGGCACAGGAGCAGAAGAAGCAGGCGCATGACAGACGATCTCATGCCACCCATTGTGAGGGCGGCCGGTTTGGGCAGGCAAGTTTCCACGGGCGATGCCCCGCTCGTCATCCTGCAGGACGTGTCGCTGGAAATCCGGCGCGGCGAAGCGGTGGCCATCGTCGGTGCTTCCGGCTCGGGCAAGACCACGCTGCTCGCGCTGCTCGCCGGGCTCGACGTGCCCAGCGCCGGAGCCGTGCACATCGACGGCACGGACCTGTTCGCGCTCGACGAGGACGGGCGCGCGCGCCTGCGCCGCAGCCGCGTGGGCTTCGTGTTCCAGTCCTTCCAGCTGCTGCCGGCGCTGACCGCGCTCGAGAACGTGATGCTGCCGCTCGAGCTGGCCGGCCGCGCGGATGCACGGGAGCGTGCCGCCGGCTGGCTGGAGAAGGTGGGCCTGCAGGCGCGGCTGGCGCACTATCCGCGCCAGCTCTCGGGCGGCGAGCAGCAGCGCGTGGCCATCGCGCGCGCGTTCTGCACCGATCCGCAATTGCTGTTCGCCGACGAGCCCACCGGCAACCTCGATTCCGCGACCGGCGAGGAGATCGCCACCCTCATGTTCGGGCTGAACGCCGTGGCCGGCACGACGCTGCTGCTGGTGACGCACGACGAACGCCTGGCGCGGCGCTGCGGGCGGCGCATCGGGCTCGCGGCGGGCAGGCTGGTGAGCGATGAGCGCGGCTAGGGCCGGAGCCGGCGCGCTCGCCATGATTGCTCTGGCGATGCGCCTGCTGGCGCGCGACTGGCGCGCGGGTGAGCAGCGCCTGCTCGCGCTGTCCATCGCCGTCGCGGTGGCGGGCGTCACGACGGTGGCGTTCTTCGCCGACCGCGTCGGGCGGTCGCTCACGAGCGAGGCCGGGCAGCTGCTGGGCGCGGACCTCGTCGTCGTCTCGGACCAGCCCCTGGATGCGAAATTCGAGGCGACGGCGCGCGGCCTCGGGCTCGCCGTCACGGCCGCCGTGCGCTTTCCCAGCATGGCGCAGTTCGGCGACGGCGCGGTGCTCGCGGAAGTCAAGGCCGTGCAGGCGGGCTACCCGCTGCGCGGCAAGCTGCGCATCCGCACCACCGGATCGGGTCGCGACTTCGAGCCGCACGCCGTGCCGGAGCCGGGCGAAGCCTGGATCGACGAGCGGCTGCTGCGCCGCCTGGGCATGCGCGTCGGCGAGCGCATCGGCCTGGGCGACCGGGAGTTCACCGTCGCGGCGATCGTGAGCGAGGAGCCGGAGTCGAGCGCCGGCTTCTTCAACCTCGGCCCGCGCCTGATGATGAACGCCGCCGACCTGCCCTCGACCGGCCTGATCCAGACCGGTAGCCGGGTGTCCTACCGGCTGTTCGTGGCGGGAGCCGCGCCGGCCGTGGCTTCCTTCCGCAATTTCGCCGGCAAGGCCGTCGGCGCCGGCCAGCGCGTGGAGGACATCCGCGACGCGCGTCCGGAGATCCGCTCCGCACTCGAGCGCGCGGAGCGCTTCCTGGGGCTGGCGGCGCTCATGACCGTGATCCTCGCCGGCGTGGCGGTGGCGCTCGGGGCGCGGCGCTACCTGCAGCGCCACCTGGACGCCTGCGCCATCATGCGCTGCCTCGGCGCCGGGCAACGTACCATTCTGGCCCTGCACGCGCTGCAGTTCGCGGCCATCGGGCTCGCGGCGAGCGCCGCGGGCTGCGTGGCCGGCTTTGCCTGCCAGTTCGCGCTCGCGGCCGTGCTCGCCCCGATCGTGGCGGTGAGCCTGCCCGCGCCGGGATGGGGTCCGCCGGCGTACGGCATGGCCACCGGCTTCGTGATGCTGCTGGGCTTCGCGCTGCCGCCGGTGATCGCCCTGCGGAAAGTTCCCGCGCTGAGGGTGCTGCGCCGCGACCTCGGTGCGCCGGATTCGGCCGGGCTTTCCGCCTACGCGCTCGGCACCGCGGCGGTGGCCGGCCTCGTCCTCTGGCAGGCGCGGGACATGAAGCTCGGCCTCTACGTGCTCGGCGGCATCGCGGGAACGGCGGCGCTGTGCACCGCCCTGACGTTGCTGCTGCTGAAGATGCTGGCCGGCACCGGCCGCGGCGCCGGGTTCAACTGGCGCTTCGGCGTGGCGAACCTGCGCCGCCATCGCGCGGGTAGCATCCTGCAGGTGCTGGCGCTGGCGCTGGGGCTGATGGCGCTGATCCTGCTGACGCTGGTGCGTGGCGAGCTGCTGGAGAACTGGCGCAGGAGCCTGCCGCCCGACGCGCCGAACCGCTTCCTCGTGGCCATCCAGCCCGACCAGCGCGAGGCGATCGCGCGGTTCTTCGAGTCGGAAGGCGTTGCCGCGCCGGCCATGTTTCCGATGGTGCGCGGCCGGCTGGTCTCGATCAACGGCAGGCCGGTTTCCCCGCGCGACTACGCCGACGATCGCGCGCGCCGCCTGGTCAGCCGCGAGTTCAACCTGTCCTGGGCGCGGACCATGCAGCCCGACAACGTCGTCGTCGCGGGCCGCTGGTTCGGCGATGCCGACGCCGGCAAGCCGGTGCTGTCGATGGAAGAGGGCATCGCCGCGACGCTGGGCGTGAAGCTGGGCGACGAGCTGGGTTACGACATCGCCGGCAGCCGGGTCGCGGCGACCGTCACCTCGCTGCGCAAGGTCGAATGGGATACGTTCCGCGTGAACTTCTTCGTCGTCGCGCCGCCCGGCGTCCTGGAGAAGTTCCCGGCGAGCTACGTGACCAGCCTGCACCTGCCGGCCGCGCGCTCGGCGCTGCTCGACCGCCTGGTGCTGCGCTTTCCGAACCTGGTCGTCATCGACGTGGCGGCGATCCTCGGCCAGATCCAGCGCATGATGGACCAGGTCGTGCGGGCGATCGAGTTCGTGTTCCTGTTCAGCGTGGCCGCGGGCGTGCTGGTCCTGTACGCGGCCATTGCCGGCACGCAGGACGAAAGGCGATTCGACGCCGCCGTCATGCGCTCCCTGGGGGCGTCCGCGCGGCAGCTGCGCGCCGTGCAGGCCGTGGAGTTCGCGCTGATCGGCGCGCTGGCGGGGCTGTTCGCCGCACTGGGCGCGACGGCAGTGGGCTATTTCCTGGCGAGCCGGGTGCTGAACCTGCCCTACTCGCTCGACCCGCGGGTCTGGCTCGCCGGCCTCGTCGTCGGCTGCGCCGGCGTGACCGCCGCCGGCATGCTGGGCGCCGGCAAGGCCCTGCGCACGCCGCCGGCCGAGGTTTTTCGCGCGACGTCGTAGCGAAAAAGCAGTGGCTTGGTGGTTGGTGATTGGCTCTACGATCCAACCAACTAGCCACTGACCACTAGCTACTTCGCATCAGCGCTTCACCGGCCCGCGGTCGCGCCAGCTCACGTCCCCGCAGAGCACGCGCATCTCGCCGTTGACGAGCGTGCCGATGGACACGGTGATGCACTGGTTGGCGCCCGCGATGGACAGGTAGGGACGCGTGACCTGCACCTTGCCCGGGTGCTCGAGCGCGCGCCGGAAGTAGAAGCGCCGCGACCAGTTCGCCCCCTGCGCGTTGGCCACCGGCGCATAGCGCGGATCGGACACTGCGACGTGGCGCGCATGGGTCTGGTTCTCGCCGATCTGGCGGCCTTCGGCGTCGAGCAGGAAGCAGCGCTCCGCCCCGGGCAATTCCAGGAAGCCGTTCGCGGCATGCGCGAGCGGCAGGCCGGATTCCAGCAGGCTGGCGGCGTAGCCGATGGCGTTGATGTAGGGCGCGACCTCGCGCCTGTGGAAGGAGACCTCGGGCAGCGTGACCTCCCGGAAGTCCGTCCACAGGTGCTCGAACAGCACGCGGCTGCGCTCCATGTCCGGCAGCTCCGCCGCCGGCGCCGCGAAATAGTAGCCCTGCACGAAGTCCGAGTCCGCGTCCATGGCCATGAGCGCCTCGCCCTCGGTCTCGATGCCCTCCATGAGCACCAGCGAGCCGGCCTCGTGCAGCAGCGACACCATGACCGGCATCATGCGCCGGATGCGCAGGTTGGCGCCGGCCTGAGTGGTCATGGAGCGGTCGAGCTTGACGATGTCGGGCTGCAGGTTCCAGACGCGGTCGAAATTCGAATGCCCTGCGCCGAAGTCGTCCAGCGCGATCAGGAAGCCCTGCCTGCGGAAGAACTGGACGGCTTCCGCCAGGCGCAGCTCGTCCAGCACGCCGCGCTCGAGGATCTCGACGATCACGCGCTGCGGCGGCAAACCCGTGGCGGCGAGCAGCTCCCCGAGGAAGAAGGTGTCGTGCACGCTGTTCAGGAACACCTCGGTGTTCATGTTCAGGAACAGCCAGCCCTCGATCTGCATGCGCGCGAAGTTATGGGCGTGCACCGCCGCTGCCAGACGGTCCACGGTCAGGACATGGGCGAAGTCGCGCGCGAGCCGGAAGGTGTCCAGCGGCGCCACGGGATTGCCTTCAACGTCGGTCGGGCGCATCAGGGCTTCGCAGCCCACTGCGCGGCCGTGCGCGACGCTGAAGACCGGCTGGAAATGGCTGCGCAGGGTGAGGCCGTTGAACTGGCCGCAGAAGCGTTCACCGTCAGGCTGCAGCAGGGGGCGGATGGCCCGGAGGTCGATGGCGGAAGCCGAGGGATCCGGTTGGTTCGACGTCGTCATGGGTCTGGAACCTCTTGTTATTGCGTGGCGAAAAGCGCCCCGTGGCGGACGATCCCTTGTGCATTGCGTGCGCGTGCCGGGGGGTTCCCCGCATTATACGGAAATTCAATGAATTGCAATCTGCCGTGTGCTACACTGCGCGACCTTTTTCGCCGCAACGCGCCGGCCGCTCCAGGGCAGGCCCGGAGCCGCAACGGAACATGACACGCAACGTACGCAACATCGCCATCATCGCCCACGTCGACCACGGCAAGACCACGCTGGTCGACAAGCTCCTGCGCCAGGCCGGCACCTTCGCCGCCCACCAGCACGTCGCCGAGCGGGTCATGGATTCCAACGACCTCGAGCGCGAGCGCGGCATCACGATCCTGGCGAAGAACTGCGCCGTCGACTACGAAGGCACGCACATCAACATCGTCGACACGCCCGGCCACGCCGACTTCGGAGGCGAGGTCGAGCGCGTGCTGTCCATGGTCGACAGCGTGCTGCTGCTGGTGGACGCCGTGGAAGGGCCGATGCCGCAGACGCGCTTCGTCACGCGCAAGGCGCTCGCGCTGGGCCTGAAGCCCATCGTCGTGGTCAACAAGATCGACCGCCCGGGCGCGCGGCCCGACTGGGTCGTGAACCAGACCTTCGACCTGTTCGACAAGCTCGGCGCCACCGAGGAGCAGCTCGATTTCCCCGTCGTCTACGCTTCCGCCCTCAACGGCTATGCCACGCCGGACCTGGGCAAGCCGGGCGCGGACATGCGGCCGCTGTTCGATGCCATCCTGAAGTACGTCCCGGTGCGCGAGGCCGACCCCGACGCGCCGCTGCAGCTGCAGATCTGCTCGCTCGACTACTCGAGCTTCGTCGGCCGCATCGGCATCGGCCGCATCGCGCACGGGCGCATCCGCTCCGGCCAGCAGGTCGCCGTCATGAACGGCCCGGGCAGCGAGCCCAGGCTCGCGAAAGTCAACCAGGTGCTGGTGTTCAAGGGCCTGGAGCGCACGGTCGTCGACGAGGCGGAAGCGGGCGACATCGTGCTCGTCAACGGCGTCGAGGACGTCGGCATCGGCGTGACGCTTTGCGACCCGGCGCATCCGACCGCGCTGCCGCTGCTCAAAGTGGACGAGCCGACGCTGACCATGAACTTCCTGGTCAACACCTCGCCGCTGGCGGGCCGCGACGGCAAGTACGTCACCAGCCGCCAGCTGCGCGAGCGGCTGGAGCGCGAGCTGCAGTCGAACGTCGCGCTGCGGGTGGAGTTTTCCGCGGATTCCGACACCTTCGTCGTGTCGGGGCGCGGCGAGCTGCACCTGACCATCCTGCTCGAGAACATGCGCCGCGAGGGCTACGAGATGGCGGTGGGCCGGCCGCGCGTGGTCACGCGCACGGTCGACGGCGTGAAGCAGGAGCCCTACGAGCTGCTGACGGTGGACGTGGAAGATGCCCACCAGGGCGCGGTCATGGAGGAGCTGGGGCGCCGGCGCGGCGAGCTGCAGGACATGCAGCCCGACGGCAAGGGGCGCACGCGGCTGGAGTACCGCATCCCGGCGCGCGGCCTGATCGGCTTCCAGGGCGAATTCATGAACCTCACGCGCGGCACCGGGCTGGCGAGCCACATCTTCGACGACTTCGACGCCATGAAGGGCGAGATCGCCGAGCGGCGCAACGGCGTGCTGATCTCGCAGGACGACGGCGAGGCGGTCGCCTACGCGCTGTGGAAGCTGCAGGAGCGCGGCCGCATGTTCGTGGTGCCGGGCGACCCGCTGTACGAGGGCATGGTCATCGGCATCCACTCGCGCGACAACGACCTCGTGGTCAACCCGGTCAAGACCAAGCAGCTCACGAACATCCGCGCGGCCGGCAAGGACGAGGCCATCAATCTCACGCCGCCCATCGAGCTCACGCTGGAAAAGGCGGTCGAGTTCATCGCCGACGACGAGCTGGTCGAGATCACGCCGAAGTCCATCCGCATCCGCAAGCGCCACCTCAAGGAGCACGAGCGCAAGCGCGCCAACCGTGAAGGCGCCAGCGAAGCCGCTTGAGCTTCGCTGGAATCTGAAGCCTAAATCTCACCACGAAGACACGCGCCCTGCGGGCACAAGTGTTCGCTGGCGCTCCCTTGAGAACACGAAGATGCACGAAGAAGGGCAATAAAAGTAACAAGGCAGGAAGACAGGGAAACCAGAGAAGCGACGCTGGTAGAATTTCCAATAGTCAACCATATGGCTGCCATCTGATCCGTCAAGTTTTTCTTCGTGTCCCTTCGTGTTCTTCGTGTCTTCGTGGTGAGACGTAGTCTGTAGATAGTCAGGGGTATACTGCCCCCATGTTCGAGATGTCCCTCGCGGTAGTCGTCGCCGGCATCACGCTGCTGGCGGTGATCGTGCTCATCGTCGTGGTTGTCGCCACGGGGCGACGCCAGTCCGGCCATCCCGACACGGTCGCAGCGGTCCTCGAGGAGAAGCACCTCGAGATGATGCGCGACATGAACGCGGGGCTGAACAGCCTCGGCGACCGCCTGAACGCGCTGCAGGCCGACCTGTTCGAAAAGCTGCGCGCCACCATCATGCAGGAGCTGTCGCAGACGCGCAGCACCGTGGGCGCGCTGCAGGTCAAGCAGGTCGAGGAGCTGTCCGCCACGCGAGAAGCCACCGCGCTGAAGCTTGCCGAGATGAGCGCCGACCTGCAGGCCCGCCAGGAGCAGCTGCGCACGGAGATTCTCACGCAGATCCTCGAGAGGCTCGCTGCGCAGAACCGTGCCGAGCAGGAGCTCATCCAGACCACGATGCGCAACGCCTCGGCGCAGCTCGCCTCGTCGATGGAGCTCATGTCCAAGGCCGTCGACACGCGGCTCGAGCAGATCAGCGGCAAGGTCGGCGAGCGCCTGGAGGAGGGCTTCAGGAAGACCAACGAAACCTTCGTGAGCGTGATGGCGCGGCTGGCGACCATCGACGAGGCCCAGAAGAAGATCGACGGCCTGACCAGCAACGTCGTCAGCCTGCAGGAGCTGCTCGGCGACAAGCGCTCGCGCGGAGCCTTCGGCGAGGTCCAGCTCGAGAGCCTCGTGCGCAACATCCTCCCCGAGATCGCCTACGAGTTCCAGTACACGTTCCGGGGCAACGGCGTGCGCGCCGACTGCGTGCTCAAGCTGCCCGAGCCCACCGGCATGGTCGCGGTCGACGCGAAGTTCCCGCTCGAGAACTACCGGCGCATGTTCGAGGCCGGCCTGGGCGAGGCCGACCGCACGGCGGCGCAGCGCCAGTTCCGCGCGGACGTGAAGAAGCACGTCGACGACATCGCCGCGAAATACATCATTGCGGGCGAGACTTCCGACGGGGCGGTCATGTTCGTTCCCGCGGAGGCGGTGTTCGCGGAGATCCATGCCTACCACGGCGAGGTGGTCGATCACGCCATGCAGCGGCGCGTCTGGATCGTGTCGCCGACCACGCTCATGGCGGTGCTCAACACCGCGCGCGCGGTCATGAAGGACGTCGCCACGCGCGAGCAGGTGCACATCATCAAGGACGAGCTCGGCAAGCTCGGCAAGGATTTCGCGCGCTTCGACCAGCGCATGAAGAAGCTCGCGGACCACATCCGCCAGGCCCACCAGGACGCCGAGGACGTGCGCATCTCCAGCGACAAGATCACGCGGCGCTTTTCGCAGATCGAGCGCGTGGAGCTCGACCGGCCCGACCAGGTGCGGGCCCTGGGGCAGGAACTGATCGACGCCGCGCCGGACGAGGAGCCGGGCGGGGAGCAGCGGGCCTAAAGCCCGCGCCGGTCGCCCGCCGATGTTCGGGTTTTCGGCCTGGCACCGCCGGCGCATCCTGGCGGCATCCGGCGTCGATGACGCCGCCTGGGAGCGCGCGACCGCCGGCATGCCCTTCGTCGCGCGCCTGGACGAGGATGCGCGCGCGCGGCTCAGGGAGCTGTGCATCCTGTTCCTGCACGAAAAGCAGGTGTCTGCCGCCGGCGGACTGGCGCTCACGCTGGAGATGAAGCTCGGCATCGCCGCACAGGCCTGCATCCTCGTGCTGGAGCTGGGCATCGAGCACTACCGCGGCTGGGTGGAGATCATCGTCTATCCGTCGGAATTCATGCCGGCGCGGGAGTTCCGCAACCAGGACGGGCTGATCGAGACCGACGACATGTCCTACGCGGGTCAAGCCTGGCTGCGCGGACCCGTTATCCTGTCCTGGGCGGACGTGGAGCGCGCGGGCGAGGCGGACGGCATGAACGTCGTCATCCACGAGTTCGCGCACAAGCTGGACATGCTCAACGGCGAGGCCAACGGCTTTCCGCCGCTGCACAAGGGCATGAGCCGCGGCGCCTGGACGCAGGCGTTCAGCGCGGCCTACGATGACCTGTGCCGGCGCGTGGACACCGGGGAATACACCGAGATCGACCCGTATGCGACGGAATCCCCGGCGGAGTTCTTCGCGGTATTGAGCGAGGCGTTCTTCGAGCTGCCGGACATCGTGCGCGCCGTCTATCCGGACGTGTACGCGCAGCTCGCGCTGTTCTATCGCCAGGATCCCGCAGGCCGCGAGCTGCCGAGGCGGTGGAGGATGGGGAACAAGGTGGGGAGCGAAAAGTGAAGGGCAAGGCGGGAGGTGCGAAACGGCTGCTGCAAT
>DASUFB010000007.1:0-49056 GCA_036274775.1 Burkholderiales bacterium
CGGCGACCAGTGCGGCCAGGCCGTGGCTGCAGGGCAACTGGGCAAGCCCGACGTACAACGCGGACCCGACGGGGCGGGCAACCTTCGGGCTGTACAAGAGCGCCGACGAGTTCATCTACTTCCGCGAAATCCATTGAGCGGATGCCCGACGGCGGTTTGCGCCGTTCGTTGGGGTTTCGTCAAGCTGTCGGCGGTTCAGCAACCGCAGTACGGCTTTCCGGGCCGGACGTGGCGCAACCGCCGATTTTCCCCCTGGAAATTCCGCAAGCCGAAAGTGCGACGCCGGCGGACGATGGCATAGCACTTGCGCAATAGCACATGGGAATTCCGCCGATGACGATTTCAGGAATCCAGCGAAGACCGCAGCTCGCCAATTCCGGTGGAATTCCAGACCCTGCGGACCCGGTTTTCGGACCGGTGGCGAAGGTCGGGAGCACGTCCCACGTTCACTGCCTGCGGTGGCGAAAACACCTCGGGTAGACAAGAAAAATTATTCATTGACGACAATGGGTTATTGATATATCTTCGCGTCACAAATTAACATGCCCCCGATGCGAGCCCTATTCTCGAAACCACGTGCCTCCGAACTTGCCGTCGTGAACCCGCATGACGGCCGCGTAGAGGCTGTGCGCATCCGCCGCAACGGCGCGGAGCGGCCCGTCGTCGCGCTTTGCGCGCAGATCGCGGACGCAGGCAATCCTGTCGAGACCCTGCAGCGCGCGCGCAAGGAGTGGCACCTCGATCACTTCCGCTGCTCGACGGTGCTTTCCCAGCAGCAGTACCAGTTGCAGCTGGTCGATGCGCCGAGCGTGCCGAAGGAGGAGATGAAATCGGCGGTGCGCTGGAAGCTCAAGGAGTTCCTCGAATACCCGGTCGAGTCCGCCACGGTGGACATGGTGCCGATTCCGCCGGCCCCGGCCGCCGCCAACCGCGGCCGCACGCTGTACGCGGTGTCCGCGCGCAACCAGGACATCGAGGCCTGCATGAAGCTCTTCGCGCAGGCGAGGATCCCGCTGCAGGTGATCGACATCGCGGAGATGGCACAACGCAACCTCGCGATCCTGTTCGAGGCCGACCAGCGCGCACTTGCCATGCTGAGCTTCGGCGAGCAGGGCGGGCTGCTCACCTTTACCGCTCAGGGCGAGTTGTACCTGTCGCGCCGCATGGAGATCGGCCTCGGCCAGCTCGCGAACGCGCAGGGCGAGGCGCGCGACCAGCTCTTCGAGCGCATCGCGCTGGAACTGCAACGCTCGCTCGACCATTTCGACCGCCAGTTCAGCAGCGTGCCGCTGGCGCGGCTGCTGCTCGCTCCGCTTCCCGAGGACATCGGGCTTGCAGCCTATCTTGCCGGCAACCTGTCGGCGCCCGTGGAGGCGGTCAACCTCGGCGACGTGCTGGATTTCCACGAATTCCCGGAACTGCGCGAGCCGGCCGAGCAGAACGCGAAATGGCACGCGCTGGGCGCCGCGCTGCGCGTCGAGCAGGCGTAGGCGGAGAGCACGGTGCCCCAGCAAATCAACCTGTACAACGCGGCGTTCGAGCCCAGGCGCGAGCTGCTCACTTTCCGCAATGCCGCCGCAGGCTGGGCAGTGACGGCGGCGCTGGCGGCGCTGTGCGCCGCATACGCGGGCGTGCGCCTGAACGCCACCGAGCAGCAGTCGCGCGCGGCCTCGCAGCAGCTCGCCGCCGCCCAGGCGGACGCGCAGCGGCTCGCCGGCGAACTGGCTGCGCGCAAGCACGATCCGCACGTCACCGAGGAAGTGGCGAGGCTCGAGGAGGAGGTCCGCGGCCGGCATGAGGCCATGGACGTGCTGCGCGCCGGCGGCCTCGGCGACACGCGCGGCTTTTCCGACCACCTGAAGGCGTTCGCGCGCCAGTCCTTCGACGGCATCTGGCTGACCGGGCTCAGCATCGCCACGGCGGGGCGCGACGTGGCGCTCGAAGGCCGCGCCACGCAGGCGGCATTCGTTCCCGGCTATCTCAAGAAGCTCAACGGCGAGAGCGCGATGCAGGGTCATCCGTTCTCCGAGCTGCTGATCCAGGAGCCCGCGGCGGATCCGGCTTCCAAAGGCGACGCGCGCAGGGATTACGTGGAATTCCGGCTCGCCACCAAGGCCGGGCCCGCGACGCCGAAGGCGGGGGGACAGTGAAGCAGGCCTGGGAGAAGATCGCGCGCCGGTTCGACGGCCTGCAGCCGCGGGAGCGCATCATGGTGTTCGCCGCCGGCGTGGCCGTCATTGCCGGGCTGGCCTTCGCGCTTTCCATCGACGGTTCCATGACGAGGCAGAAGACGGTCGCCGCCGCGCTGCAGGCGCAGCGTGCCGACATTGCGCGCCTGCAGGTGCAGAACGCGCAGTCGACGCAGCTGCTGAAGCAGGACCCGGACGCCCAGGCGCGCAAGCACCTCGAGGACCTGCGCCACGAGCTGAGCGGCTATGACACCGAGCTGCGCAGCGTGCAGCAGGGGATGGTGCCGCCGAACCGCATGGCCAGGGTCCTGGAGGAGATGTTGAAGTCGGAAGCGCGCGTGCGCCTGGTCAGGCTGCGCACGTTGCCGGTCGCCGCGCTGGTGGAGCCCGCGAAGCCGGATGACGCGCCGGCGAAGGGCGCGGCCGCGCAGCCCGCGCGGTCCCTGGTCTACAAGCACGGCATCGAGCTGACCATCGAGGGCAGCTATCCCGATCTCGTCGACTACCAGTCGCGGCTGGAAAACCTGCAGTGGCGCATGTTCTTCGCGCGCACGCGGATCGATGCCTCGAACTATCCGAAGGTGTACATGACGGTGACGCTGTATACGCTGAGCCTGGAGGAAGCATGGCTGGTCGTCTGACGCGCGCCGCCGCCGTCATTGCCTGCGGCCTGCTGGCGGCCCAGGCATCGGCGCAGGCGCTGCGCGATCCGACGCGGCCGCCCGGCGCGGCCCGCGGGTCCGTGCGCGCCGAGCGTCCGGCCTGGGCGCTGCAGTCCGTGCTGATCTCGCCCGAGCGCCGTTACGCCATCATCAACGGCGAAGTGGTGGCGCTCGGCGGATCCGTCGGCGGCGCCGAGCTCGTTGCCGTGGCTCCCGACGGCGTGACCCTGCGCACGGCGCAGGGGCTGAAGGTGGTGCACCTGTTCCCGGATGTCTCGAGGGCGTCCAGCGCGGCGCAGCCCACGGGCGGGACATCCGACGAGGGCAAAAATTGAGATGACAAGAGACGCCATGAGACGACTGTTCCCGATAGCGCTGGCCGGCATGCTCGGCGCATGCGCCAACAATCCGGCGGTCCTGCCCGGGGACTCGACCTACGATACCGCCAGGCAGGAGATGGCGAAGGCCGCACGCACGCCGCAGGGCGGCACCCAGAGCGAGAACGTGGACAACGCGCTGCTGCCGCCGCTCGCGGTGGAGATGCCCAAGGTGGACGGCCGCCCGATCGAGCCGCGCTTCGACCTCGCGGTCAACAACGCGCCCGCCGGCCAGGTGTTCATGGCGATCGTCTCCGGCACGCGCTACAGCATGGTCGTGCATCCGGGCATCAAGGACACGATCTCGGTGAACCTGCGCGACGTCACGGTGTTCGAGGCGCTGGATACCATCCGCGAGGTGTACGGCTACGAATACAAGGTCCAGGGCAACCGCATCCTGATCGAGCCGCTGAACCTGCAGACGCGCGTCTACCAGGTGAACTACCTGATGAGCCAGCGCAAGGGCAAGACCGAGGTGCGCGTGACCTCGGGCGCGATCTCCGACACCGCCTCGTCCAACGGCGGCGGCATCGGTGCACCTTCCCCGATCGGCAACGTCGGCACGGGCACGGGTGTGTCGACCACATCGCTGGAAAGCAGCCGCATCAGCACGACGTCGAACAACGACTTCTGGGCGGAGATCGAGGCATCGCTGCGCGCTATCGTCGGCAAGGAGGGCGGCCGCAACGTCGTGATCAGCCCGCAGGCCGGCGTGATCGTCGTGCGCGCCATGCCCGGGGAACTGCGCAACGTGTCGGAGTTCCTGAAGACCATGCAGGTCGTGGTCGAGCGCCAGGTCATGCTCGAAGCGAAGATCATCGACGTGCAGCTCTCCGACAGTCATCAGACCGGCGTGAACTGGGCGGCCTTCGGCCAGGGGCCGAACAGCCGCGTGGCGGGCGGCCTGCTCGGCCCGGGTGCCACGCTGACCCCCAGCGGCACGATCGGCGCCTTCACGTCGCGCAATGCCGACGGCACCGTCAACACGAATTCGCTGCTTTCGTCGAACCCTGCCGCACCGGGCGCCATCGCCGCCGGCACCGGCACGCCCGGCACGCTGTTCGGGCTCGCCTTCCAGACCAGCAACTTCGCCGCGCTCATCTCTTTCCTGGAGACCCAGGGCAACCTGCAGGTGCTGTCCAGCCCGCGGATCGCCACGCTGAACAACCAGAAGGCCGTGCTGAAGGTCGGCACCGACGAGTTCTTCGTCACCAACATCACCACGAACACGACGACCACCGGCATAACCAGCACGCAGTCGCCGACCATCACGGTGGCACCGTTCTTCTCAGGGGTAGCGCTCGACGTCACCCCGCAGATCGACGAGAACAACCAGATCATCCTGCACGTCCATCCCTCGGTGTCCAGCGTCATCGAGAAGACCAAGAACATCGACCTCGGCACGGCCGGCAACTTCCGGCTGCCGCTCGCGTCCAGCACGGTCAGCGAGAGCGATACCGTGGTCCGCGTGTCGAACTCGAACATCGTCGCCATCGGCGGCCTCATGAAGGAATCGGCGCAGCGCGACAGCAACGGCGTGCCGGTGCTCGGCACGCTGCCCCTGGTGGGCAATCTGTTCAGCAGCAAGAGCCGCTCCGTGGTCAAGAGCGAGCTCGTCATCCTGATCAAGCCGACGGTCATCGAGAACGACGCGAGCTGGCGCCAGGACATACTGGATACGAGGGAGCGCATCGATGCCTACGAGCAACCGGGCCGGCCCGGATCCGGGCCGGCGTCCGGCGGCTCCAGGGCACCCGCGCAGTGAGGCCGCGCAATCCGCGACCGCCGCGCCGGGGCCGCCGGCGCTAGAGCGATGTACCGCACCCATTTCGCGCTGCGCGAGCTGCCGTTCGGGCTGACGCCGGATACGGCTTTCGCCTTCGCCTGCGCGCCGCACCAGGAAGCGCTGAACATGCTGCTCATCGCAGCGGCGGGCGGCGAAGGCTTCATGAAGGTCACGGGAGAGGTCGGCACCGGCAAGACGCTGCTGTGCCGGCGCTTCCTGGCGCAGGTCGGCGAGGACACCGTCACCGCCTATCTTCCCAATCCGCTGCTCGATGCTCACGGCCTGCTGCTCGCGCTCGCCGAGGAGTTGCGCATCGGCAGCCGGCACGACGACGACGAGCACGAGCTGCTGAAGGCGCTGAACGCCGTCCTGCTCGAGCACGCGCGCGCCGGCCGGCGCGTGCTGGTGTGCCTGGACGAGGCCCAGGCCATGCCGCTGGAGACGCTGGAATCACTGCGCCTGCTGTCCAACCTGGAGACCGAAAAACGCAAGCTGTTCCAGGTGGTGATGTTCGGTCAGCCCGAGCTGGACCGCAACCTCGCGCACGGGTCGGTGCGCCAGCTGCAGCAGCGCATCACCTTCCAGTACCATCTGTCGGCGCTATCGCGCCGCGAGCTCGAGTACTATGTCGGGCACCGGCTGCGCGTGGCCGGTTACGTCGGCGACCGGCTGTTCAACGCGTCCGCGCTGGACGCGCTGTACCGGGCGAGCCGCGGCGTGCCCAGGCTCATCAACGTGCTCGCGCACAAGGCGATGCTCGCCGCCTACGGCGAAGGGCGCCATTACGTTTCCGCCGCCCACGTGCGCAAGGCCGCGGCCGACACGCCCTCTGCGCGCAGGCTGTCTTCGCCGCTGGCCTGGATAGGCGTGGCTGCGCTTGCCGTCATCGCCGCCGCCGGCTGGTATTTCACGCAATGAGCCTGATCAACCAGGTCCTGCAGGATCTCGAGAAGCGCCACGCCTCCGACGTGGAAATGAGCGCACTGCCGCCGAACGTGCGAACGGTCGCCGAGCCGCGCACGCGCGTGCCGTTGGCGGTGGCAGTCCTGGCCGGTGCAGTCGCGCTCGTTGCCATCGGGGCCGCGGTGTTCCTGCAGGGCGAGCGCCGCGCAGCCGACGCGGTCGCCACCCGCATGCCGGTGCCACCGCCGGCGACGGCCGTGCCAGCGCCCGCCGACCAGGCTTCCATTGCGGCATCCGCGCCGGCACCCGAACCGCCGGCTCCTGCGGAGACGGCGTCCCGGCCGCCCGCGCCTTCCTTCAGCGCGGTGTCCAGACTGTCGGACGAGTTGTCGCTCGTTGCGCCGTCGACGGCGCGCAAGCCCAAGCCCGCGGTCGCGCGCGAAGACAAGGTGGCCGTGCCGGTTCCCGTGCCCGCCCCGGCGCAAACGGCGGCCGCGCCGGCGCCCGGGAAAGAGGCCGATTTGGCGAAAGCGGCTGTGGTGCCTGCCGTAACACCTGCCACCGAGGCGCCGCGCACGACGGCCCCCGCTCCTGCTGCCGCACCGGAACCCGTTCCGCCCGCCGCCGCGACGGCGGCGGAGGAAGCGCCGGCCGGCATCACCAAGCAGATGCGGGAGCTCACGCCGGCGGAAAAAGCCGAAGTCGCCTTCCGCAAAGGCGCCGGGCAAATCCGCGAAGGCCACGCGAGCGCCGCCGAGCAGAGCTTCCGCGAAGCGCTGAATTTCGACCCAACGCACGCGGCCGCCCGCCAGGCGCTGCTGGGCCTGCTGCTCGACGCGGGCCGCAACGCCGACGCCGAGCAGCTCCTGCGCAAGGCGCTGGAGATCAATCCGCGCCAGCCGCGTCACGCCATGGTGCTTGCGCGCCTGGAAGTCGAGCGCGGGGATGTCACGGACGCGATCAACACCATGGTTGGCGCGCTGCCCTACGTGCGGTCCGATCCGGAATTCCATGCTTTTCTCGCGGCACTGCTGCAGCGCGAGGGGCGTAATCGCGAGGCTGCGGACTATTACCGCACCGCCTTGCGCGCAGTTCCCGGCAACGGCGTCTGGCTCATGGGGCTGGGCATGTCGCTGCGCGGCTCGAACCAGGCCGCCGAAGCGCGGCAAGCCTTCCAGCAGGCGCTCGACTCCAGGCAGCTGTCGCCGGAGCTCCAGGAATTCGTGCAGCGCCAATTGCGCGAGCTGGCGGCCGCAGCCAAGAGATAGGCGCGGCGGCCGCAATTCAACCCTATTGCGGTTCCATTTTGATCTGGCGGCAAACGCGAAGCCAGGTTGCTCGCGCGGGCTGCCGTGGTGTTTCAGCCGCCGCCGGGCGCGGGCGTGCGCGTCGCGATCCAGCCCGTCACCTGCACCGCGCCCCGGCGCTTGAGCGTCGCCGACAGCTCGTCGAGCGTGGCCCCCGTGGTCAGCACGTCGTCGACCACCGCGATGCGCAGGCCCGAAAGATCGGTGTCGCACGCGAACGCGCGGCGCACGTTGCGCGCGCGCTCCTTCCAGGGCAGCGCGGCTTGCGGAGCCGTCTGGCGCACGCGCCGGCAGAGGTCCGGCGAGACGCGCAGGCCGAACTCGCGCGCAACGATGCGGGCGATTTCCATGGACTGGTTGAAGCCGCGCTCCGCGAGCCTCGCCTTCGTGAGCGGCATCGGCATCACCAGGTCGGGATAGGGTTCGTCTTCCAGCGCCTGCGCGAGCTGCAGCGCCAGCGGGCGCGCGCAGGCGAGCTTGCCGCCGTACTTCAGTCCCTGCACCAGCGCGGTGGCGGGAAATTCGTAGCGCAACCCGGCCACCACGCGATCGTATCGCGGCGGCGCGGCCAGGCAGCGGCCGCAGGTGTCACCGGCCGCGAGCGGCAGGGCGCACCTCCGGCAGCGCGCGTGCGACAGGCGCGGCATGTCCTGCCCGCAGGGCGCGCACAGGCCCTCCCGCGCGCCGGCCGCCCGGCAGAGCAGGCATTCGGCCCCCGCCAGCCAGCGCACGGCGGACAGGCAGTCGTCAAACGCGCGGGTTATCGAATTTGACATGCGACTCGGCTTCTCCGACCATCCGACACGCGAATTGCGCTTCAGGAACCGCATCATGCCCGAGCCCGCCCGCGCCATCACTGCCCAGAGCACGATCCCGGAGCCCGAGACCTGGACGGTCGACGCGGTCGAGGGACTGCTCGCCCTGCCGTTCGGCGACCTCGTGTACCGCGCGCAGCAGGTGCACCGGCGCCATTTCGCGCCCAACGAGGTGCAATTGTCCACGCTGCTGTCCGTCAAGACCGGCGGCTGTCCCGAGGACTGCGGCTACTGCCCGCAGGCCGCCCGCTACCATACCGGCGTGCGCAACGAGGCGCTCATGCCGCTCGACGAGGTGGTCTCGGCGGCGCGCACCGCGCGACAGGCCGGCGCCTCGCGCTTCTGCATGGGCGCGGCATGGCGCGGACCGAAGCCGCGCGAACTGGAAAAAGTCGCGGCGATGGTGCGCGAGGTCAAGGCGCTCGGGCTGGAGACCTGTGCGACGCTGGGCATGCTCCGGGACGGGCAGGCCGAGCAGCTCAGGGACGCCGGCCTGGACTACTACAACCACAACCTCGATTCCGATCCGGCCTTCTACGGCGAGATCGTCACCACGCGCACGCAGGACGATCGCCGGGATACGCTGCGCAAGGTGCGCGCCGCGGGCCTGCGCGTGTGCTGCGGCGGGATCGTCGGCATGGGCGAGACGCGGCGCAACCGCGCCGCGCTCATCGCCGAGCTCGCCAGCCTCGACCCGCATCCGGAAAGCGTGCCCATCAATAACCTGGTGCAGGTTCCGGGTACGCCGCTGCACGGCACGGCAAAGCTCGACGTCTTCGAGTTCGTGCGCACCGTCGCGGCTGCACGCATCACCATGCCGCGCGCCGTGGTGCGCCTGTCGGCCGGGCGCGAGGCCATGTCCGACGAGATGCAGGCGCTGTGCTTCCTGGCGGGCGCCAACTCGATTTTCTACGGCGAGAAACTGCTGACCACGGCGAACCCGCTGGCCGGCCGCGACCGCGCGCTCCTCGACAGGCTCGGCATCGCGCCCATGCTCGCGGACGCCGGCGCCGGCTGCGTGGCCTGACGCGCGGCGGCGGGCGCCGGCCCCGGGAAAGCTTGCGTGGACGACGCCTTCTCGATCGACAAGGGGCGGGTGCGGCGCTCGTTCGAGCGGGCCGCCTCGACCTGCGACGCCGCCGCCGCGCTGCAGAGGGAAGTCGGCGCGCGGGCGCTCTCGAGGCTGGAGCTCGTCAGGCTGTCCCCCGCCGTCGTCGTGGATGCCGGCTGCGGCACCGGCTTCGCGACGCCGGCGCTGCGCGCGCGCTATCCGCGGGCGCTGGTCGTCGGCATCGACATCGCGGCGGGCATGCTGCGCGTGGCGCGCACACGCATCCCGGCATGGCGCAGGTGGACGCGATCGATCCGGCAGGGCTTCGTGTGCGCCGACAACGGCCGGCTGCCGCTTGCGACGGGCACGGTCGACATGCTGTGGTCGAATCTTGCCTTCCAGTGGTCGGACGATCTCGGCGCGGTATTTTCCGAGAGCCTGCGCGTGCTGCGCCCGGGCGGCCTGCTCACGTTCACGACGCTGGGGCCGGACACGCTGAAGGAGCTGCGCGCGGCGTGCGCCGGGGACGGCCGGGTGCACGTGCACCGCTTCACCGACATGCACGACGTCGGCGACCTGATGGTGCACGCCGGGTTCGCCGATCCGGTGATGGACATGGAGTACCTCACCCTGACCTATCCGGACGCAAGATCGCTGATGCACGAGCTCAAGGCCTGCGGTGCGCGCAACGCGGCGTCCGGGCGCAGCCGCGGGCTGACCGGCCGCAAAGCCCTGCAGGCCATCGAGTCCGGCTATGAGGCGTTCCGACAGCAGGGCCGCCTGCCGGCGACCTTCGAGATCATCTACGGACACGCGTGGAAGCCGCTGCCGCGCATCGGGCCCGGGGGGCGGCCCGTGATCGACATCAAGCCGCGCTGAAGCCGGGGCGCGACGGCGCCCGTTCGCTGCGGATTCGCACGGAGGGGAGTCGCGCGTGCGCCGTCGTGGCCGCCCGTTTCGCCGGTCGTTCGGTTGCCACGACCACGGGGCTTGTGCGACAATCCGGCGGCTCTAAAAACGCGGCGAGTGATCGCGTTCTGCGGCCTCGTCGCAAGGGGCGTGCAGACTTGGACATGCGGCAAGATCTGTAGATGAGTGGCGAAGCAGTGGACATTGCGGCGGGTTTTACATTCGTTGCACGACGCAATAACTCGCTGCCTGCGGGCGGCAGCTTTCTCGTCGCCGGCTCGCTCGTGGCAGTGATTCTCGCAATCTCCTGCGGGTTCGCGTTCTTCGGTGCGTGGCCGGTGTTTCCTTTCGCGGGCCTGGAAATCCTTGTGGTAGGGCTGGCATTCCGGTACATGGAACGCCACGCCGGGGATTACGACAGCGTCGAGCTGTGCGGCGACTCGCTCGTGCTGGAAACCCGACGCGGGAGCGAGCTGGACAGGACGGAATTCAACCGCCACTGGGTGCAGGTGCGGTACGCCCCGTCCCGTGGCCGGGATCGCAGCCGGCTCGTGCTGCGTTCCCATGGCAGGGAGGTGGACTTCGGCGCGCGCCTGAGCGGCGCGCAGCGCGCGGCGGTGGCGCTGCACCTGAAGGAGCACCTGGAACTTCATCAATACAAAGGCACTCTCTTGGGGGACGCATGATCAAGTCGCTGTTTTGGAGAATGGGCGCCGGCGCGCTGGCGATGCTGATTCCCGCCCTGGCATGGGCGCAGGACAAGGCCAAGTGGAATCTGCAGGAGCCGCAGACGCCGATCGCGCGCGAGATGTACGACCTCCACATGATCGTGCTGGTGATCTGCCTGATCATCTGTATCGGCGTGTTCGGCGCGATGCTCTACGCCATCATCTACCACCGCAAGTCCGTTGGCCACAAGGCGGCGCATTTCCACGAGAACACCACGGTCGAGATCCTGTGGACCGTCATCCCGTTCTTCATCCTCGTCGGCATGGCCCTGCCCGCCACCAAGAGCGTGCTGGCGATGCGCGACACCTCCGCGCCGGACATGACCATCAAGATCACCGGTTACCAGTGGAAGTGGAGCTACGAATACCTGAAAGGCGAGGGCGACCTCGCGGGGGTCGCTGACGGCGTGCAGTTCTACAGCGTGCTCGCCACGCCGCACGAGCAGATCTACGACAACGCGCCCAAGGGCGAGAACTATCTGCTGGAAGTCGATGCGCCGCTGGTGGTGCCGGTGGGCAAGAAGGTGCGCGTGCTGCTGACTGCGAACGACGTCATCCACGCCTGGTGGGTGCCTGCCTTCGGCGTGAAGCAGGACGCGGTGCCAGGGTTCATCCGCGATTCCTGGTTCAAGGTGGACAAGCCCGGGACCTACCGCGGCCAGTGCGCCGAGCTCTGCGGCAAGGAGCACGGCTTCATGCCGATCGTGGTCGAGGCGGTCGAGCCGGCGAAGTTCGCCGAATGGGCCGGCAAGCACAAGGTCGCAGCAGCTCCTGCCGCTGCGACGGCCGGCGCGGTCGCCGCCGCCGGCGCGGCTGCGGACGGCAAGGGCACCTACGAGAAGGTGTGCTCGGTCTGTCACGCGGCGGGCATCGCGGGCGCGCCGAAGTTCGGCGACAAGGCGGCCTGGGCGCCGCGCATCAAGACCGGCGCCGACGCGCTGCACAACAGCGCGCTGCATGGCAAGAACGCCATGCCTCCGAAGGGCGGCATGACCACGCTGCCGGATGCCGACGTAATCGCCGCGGTGGACTACATGGTGAAGGCTGCCAAGTAGGCCGACCCCCACGCACAGGACAATCGAGGAATACCGAGGAGAGGCAACCATGAGCGCAGTCATCGGGCACGGCCACGACCACGCACACGACGATCACCATGACCACCACCCCAGCGGCCTCATGCGCTGGGTGAAGACCACCAACCACAAGGACATCGGCACGATGTACCTGTGGTTCAGCTTCATCATGTTCCTGACCGGTGGCACGATGGCGCTGGTGATCCGCGCCGAGCTGTTTCATCCCGGCATACAGATCGTGCACCCGGAGGTGTTCAACCAGATGACCACGCTGCACGGGCTCATCATGGTGTTCGGCGCCATCATGCCGGCGTTCGTGGGCTTCGCGAACTGGCTGATCCCGATGCAGATCGGCGCGCCCGACATGGCGTTCCCGCGCATGAACAACTGGAGTTTCTGGCTGCTGCCGCCCGCGGCGGGGCTGCTGATCCTGTCGATGTTCGTGCCCGGCGGGGCTCCCGGCGTGGGCTGGACGCTGTATGCCCCGCTGACCGTCCAGCAGGGCATGGGCATGGACCTGACGATCTTCGCCATCCACATCCTCGGCATGTCCTCGATCATGGGCTCGATCAACATCGTCACCACGGTCCTGAACCTGCGCGCGCCAGGCATGACGCTCATGAAGATGCCGCTGTTCGTGTGGACATGGCTGATCACGGCCTACCTGCTGATCGCCGTCATGCCGGTGTTCGCCGGCGCCGTGACCATGACGCTCACCGACCGCCATTTCGGCACGCATTTCTTCAACGCGGCCGGCGGCGGCGACCCCGTGCTCTACCAGCACATCTTCTGGTTCTTCGGCCATCCCGAGGTCTACATCATCGCGATCCCGGCCTTCGGCGTCGTGTCGCAGGTGATTCCCGCGTTCTCGCGCAAGCCGCTGTTCGGCTACACCTCGATGGTCTATGCGGTGGCCTCCATCGCGATCCTGTCCTTCCTGGTGTGGGCGCATCACATGTACACCACCGGCCTGCCGGTGACCGCGCAGCTTTACTACATGTACGCCACGATGCTCATCGCGGTGCCCACCGGCGTGAAGGTGTTCAACTGGACGGCCACGATGTGGAAGGGGTCGCTGACGTTCGAGACGCCGATGCTGTTCTCGCTGGGCTTCCTGTTCCTGTTCACGATCGGCGGCTTCAGCGGCCTCGTGCTGTCCATCGTGCCGGTCGACATCCAGCTGCAGGATACCTACTACGTGGTGGCGCATTTCCACTACGTCATGGTCGCCGGCGCGCTGTTCTCCGCGTTCGCGGGCATCTACTTCTGGCTGCCGAAATGGACCGGCCACATGTACAACGAGAAGCTCGGCAAGCTGCATTTCTGGCTGTCGTTCATTTTCTTCAACATGATCTTCTTCGTGCAGCACTTCCTCGGGCTCGCCGGCATGCCGCGACGCATTCCCGACTACGCGCCGCAGTTCACCGACTTCAACATGATCTCGTCGATCGGCGCCTTCGGGTTCGGCCTGAGCCAGTTGCTGTTCCTGTACATCGTGGTCTCGACCATCCGCAGCGGCAAGCCGGCTCCGCAGAAGCCGTGGGAAGGCGCGGATTCGCTGGAGTGGACGCATCTGCCCACGCCGGTGCCCTATCACAGCTTCGAGACGCCGCCGACGGTGAAATAGCAGACGTCCATGGATGAGCAGCGCGCCAGGCAATTGCGGGCCAAGAACATCAGGACGGGGCTGATCCTGGCGGCGATCGCGCTGGGTTTCGCAGTCGTCTGGGCCCTGCGCAGGCTATGAGCGTCGTCGCGGAGAACCGCAGGCTCCTGGCCAAGCTGCTGGTGGTGACGGTGGCGATGTTCGGCTTCGGCTATGCGCTGGTGCCGCTGTACAAGAAGATATGCGAGGTCACCGGCGTATACGAAGTCGAGAAGGCGAACGCGCCGCTGGCGAACACGCAGGTGGATGCGTCCCGCGTGGTGCTGCTGGAGCTCGACGCGAACGTGCGCAGCGACCTGCCGTGGCGCTTCCGCCCGCTGCAGGCAAGCGTGAAGGTGCACCCGGGCGAGCTGGTGCAGGTGCTCTACGAGGTGCGCAATGCGTCGGACCGTCCGATCACGGGGCAGGCCATCCCGAGCTACGGGCCGCAGGTCGCCGGTCAGTATTTCCGCAAGATCGACTGCTTCTGCTTCGCGAAGCAGAATTTCGGCCCCGGCGAAGTGCGCCAGCTGCCGGTGGTATTCGTGATCGAGCCGGGGCTGCCGAAGGACGTGACGACGGTGACGCTGTCCTACACGTTCTTCAACGTGGAAGGCGCGGCGCCGGCCAAGGGCACGGGCTGAATGGAAGGAGCGGCGATGGCAAAGCCTTCCCCCCTGCGGGTCATGAAGACCGTGTTCTGGTCGTTTTTCGGCGTGCGCAGGCGCGCGGACCAGAAGGAGGATTTCTCCGGGGTCACGCCGCTGCAGATCATCATCGCGGGCGTGCTCGGCGCGGCCATCTTCGTGGCCACCCTGGTCACGCCGGTGAAGATCATCACGGCCTGAACGAACGGCCGCGGACCATGCGACAACGGTAATATTTGAGGGAGAAAAACAAATGCTCAGCCAATCTAGCCGTTACTACCTTCCGGAGCCCTCGCACTGGCCCGTCATCGGATCGTGCGCGCTGTTCCTCATGACCTTCGGCGGCACGCTGTGGATGAACGAGGTGCACGCCGGGCCGTGGGTCCTGGCGGCCGGCGTGGCGGTCATGCTCTACATGCTGTTCGGCTGGTTCGGCACCGTGATCCGCGAAAGCGAGGGTGGCAAGTACAACAAGCAGGTCGACCTGTCGTTCCGCTGGAGCATGAGCTGGTTCATCTTCTCCGAGGTCATGTTCTTCGCGGCGTTCTTCGGTGCGCTGTTCTACATGCGCATCCTGTCGGTGCCCTGGCTCGGCAGCGGGGAAACCATGGAACTGCTGTGGCCGGGATACAGCGCCGGCTGGCCGACCGCGGGCCCCTACGAGGCCGAGAGCTTCACCCCCATGGAAGCCTGGGGCATCCCGGCGATCAACACGCTGATCCTGCTGACCTCGGGCGTGACCGTGACGATCGCCCACTGGGGCCTGAAGAAGAACAACCGCGCGCAGCTCATCTGGGGCCTGATCGCCACCGTGGCGCTCGGCATCCTGTTCCTGACCCTGCAGGCCTACGAATACGTCCATGCCTACCACAAGCTGAACCTGACGCTGTCGATGGGCGCCTATGGCGCGACCTTCTTCATGCTCACGGGCTTCCACGGCTTCCACGTGACCATCGGCACGATCATGCTGATCGTGATCCTCGCGCGCTCCCTGGCCGGCCACTTCACCGCCGAGCATCATTTCGCGTTCGAGGGCGTGTCCTGGTACTGGCACTTCGTGGACGTGGTGTGGCTGATGCTGTTCGTGCTGGTGTACTGGCTCTAGGGCACCAGGAAGCGGCCGCAGGATAGAACAATTACAGGGAGGGACCCGCGCGGCCAGGGCCGGCGGGAAGCTGGGGCCGCACGTGAAGTGCGGCTGTTTTTTTTAGAGGCCGGATTTCGATATCAGGCCGAAGTGATAGCCGAGCATGAGCATCAGGAACAGCACCACGGACAGCACCACCCGGATCGTGAGCGCCTTGACGGTGCGGTCGGACGCGCCCTTGTCGCGCACGAGATAGAACATCGCCGAGCCGAGGCTGGCCACGATGAGGACGAGAAAGGCGACGACGACGAAGCGCATGGTTGCAATCGCAGTTCCGAAGCAGTGTAAAGGATAAGGTCGGATCGTTCCACATGAAGCGCGAGCCCGGGCAGACGCGATGCCGCAACCGCAGGCCGGCGTGGATCCCGGCCGTTGCCGCGGCCGCCGGCATCGCGCTGACTGCCGCGGCCGGCAACTGGCAGCTCAACCGCGCGCACGAGAAGGAGCGGCTGCAGGCCGAGTACGAACGCGGTGCGGCCGGCCCGCCGATCCTGCTGTCCACGGCGCCGGTCAGCGCGCGGGACCTGCGGTTTCGCCGTGTCGAGGCGGACGGGGAATTCGTCGCACCGGCCATGGTGCTGCTCGACAACAGGGTGCGCGACGGGCGGGCAGGCTACGAGGTCGTGATGCCCGTGAAGCTCAAGGGTTCCGCGATGCACGTTCTGGTGGATCGCGGCTGGATCGCCGCCGGGCCCGACCGCAGCGTGCTGCCGGAGGTCGCGACGCCTGCGGGGCCGGTGAAGATTACGGGCGTGGCGACAGTGCCGGGCCGCTTCCTGGAATTGTCGTCGGCAACGGCCGCCGGCAGGGTCTGGCAGAACCTCACCATAGAAAGGTATCGAGAGTACACCGGTCTTGCCGTGCAGCCCGTGGTCGTGCGGCAGGACAACGAGCTCGACGACGGGCTGCTGCGGGCCCGGGAACGCCCCGATTTCGGCATCGGCAAGCATTACGGGTACGCCGGACAATGGTTCATCTTTTGCGGCTTGATAGCGGTTCTGTACGCGTATTTCCATGTCAAATCCACCCGATCGAAAAAAAGCCAGGCGCATGATCCTGCTCCTGGCGGCGATTAGCCTCGCGCCGGTGCTAGGGTCGCTGCTGCTGTTCTATTTCTGGAAACCGCAGAGCTTCACGAACTACGGTCAGCTGCTTCCCGCGACGCCGCTGGCCGGCACGAGCGTGGCGCAATCCGGCGGCAGCGCGTTTCGCATCGATGAGCTGCACGGCGACTGGATCTTCCTGATGGCCGACGCGGGTGAATGCGACGAATACTGCCGGTCCAAGCTCTACCTCATGCGGCAGATACGGCTGACGCAGGGTGACGAGAGGCGGCGCATCGAGCGCGTCTGGATCGTCACCGATGGCGTGCAGCCATCCGCACAGATCGAGGCGGAATACCGCGGCACCCGCATCGTCATGGCGGCCGACACGCAATTCGTCTCGCGCCTGCCCGCGCCGGCGTCGCCGCGCGACCATATCTATCTCGTGGACCCGTTCGGCAACCTCATGATGCGGTTTCCTCGTAACGCCGACCCGCAGCGCATGAAGAAGGACGTCGCGCGGCTCATCAAGATCTCGGGCGGCTGGATCCAGCCCGGAAAATAGGAGTCAGCGCATGGGTGGTTCCGCCGTCTGGCAATTCTCCCTGAATGCCGCGCACGCCGCGGCGTGGGGTCTCGTGTTGCTGGGTGCGCTGTACACTTTCACGCGGTACGTGCCGGCCAGGGTGCTGGCCGCAGCGACGCTGGTCGCGACGCTGACGCTGGTCATGCTCGGAGCCTACGTGCGCCTGACCGACGCCGGCCTCGGTTGCCCCGACTGGCCGGGCTGCTACGGCAAGCTTTCGCCGACGCAGGCGGCCGGCGAGATCGCTGCCGCGCAGGCCGAACGGCCCTCGGGCAACGTGTCGCTGCCCAAAGCCTGGCGCGAGATGGTGCACCGGTATTTCGCTTCGCTCGTCGGCACGATGATCCTGGCGATCGCGCTGCAGGCGCTGATCGCCAGCCGGCGCCACGCGGGCGCACGCGACGATCCGTCGCTGCATGCGGGACTGCCGCTCGCGCTCGTCGCGATCGTGGTGCTGCAGGGCTTGCTCGGCAAATGGACGGTCACCTTCCTGCTCAAGCCGGTGATCGTGACCCTGCATTTGCTGGGCGGCATGACCCTCGTGGCCTTGCTCGCCTGGCTCTGCGCGCGGCATTTCCGACCGACCGGCGGGCCGCCATCGAAGCTGCGCGCGCTGAAGCCCCTGGCGACTGCCGGCCTGGCGATGCTGTGCCTGCAGATCGCGCTCGGCGGCTGGGTCAGCACCAACTACGCCGCGCTCGCCTGCGTGGATTTTCCGACCTGCCACGGCATGTGGAAACCGCCGACCGATTTCGGCCACGGCTTCCATTTCCTGCGCAACCTCGGCATGACGGAGACCGGGGAGCCGCTGTCGAACGAGGCGCTCAACGCCATCCACTGGGCGCACCGCCTGGGGGCGCTTGCGACCTTCCTGCTGCTGTCTGCCGTGGCGTGGCGCGTGCTGAAGCTGCGGGCGCTCCGGCGCACGGGTGCGGTTCTGCTCGCGCTGCTGTTCGCGCAGGTCGCGCTGGGTATCGCCAACGTGCTGACGAGCCTGCCGCTTGCCGTGGCGGTGGCGCACAACGGGGTCGCCGCGCTGTTGCTGGCAGCCGTGGTGATGCTAAACTTCGCTGCTTGATCGCCCAGTTCCATCGGCCGCTAAATGTCCGACTCGCTGTCAGTCAGAAGCCCCGGCTCGCGGCTGCACCAGTTCCTGCAGCTCACCAAGCCGCGCGTCGTATCGCTGATCGTCTTCACGGCGGTCATCGGCATGTTCCTGGCGGTGCCGGCTGCGGCGGTCACATCCCTGCATTTCTGGTCCGAGGCCCTGGCCGCGACCCTGGGCATCGGTCTGGTGGCCGGTTCTGCCGCGGCGGTGAACTGCCTCGTCGAGCAGAAGATCGACGCGGTGATGGCCCGCACGCGCGCGCGGCCCTTGCCCATGGGCACGATCACCTCCGCCGAGACGCTGCTGTTCGCGGGTGCCGTCGGCGGCACCGGCCTGGCGATCCTCTATGCGCTCGTCAATCCGCTGACCATGTGGCTGACGCTGGCGACGTTCGTCGGCTATGCCGTCATCTATACCGTGCTGCTGAAGCCGCTCACGCCGCAGAACATCGTGATCGGCGGTGCCTCGGGCGCCATGCCGCCCGTGCTGGGATGGGCCGCGGTGACCGGGGGCGTCTCTCACGACGCGCTGCTGCTCTTCCTGATCATTTTCGCGTGGACACCGCCGCACTTCTGGGCGCTGGCCCTTTACCGCAAGAAGGAATACGCGCGCGCGGGGGTGCCGATGCTGCCGGTGACGCACGGCGACCGCTATACCAGGCTGCAGGTGCTGCTCTACACGGTGATCATGGTTGCGGTCACCATGCTGCCGTTTTCCACGCGCATGAGCGGGCCGCTCTACCTGGCCGCCGCGGCGGTGCTGGGTGGCGTTTTCCTGGTCTACGCGGTGAGAATCTGTCGCTCATACAGCGACGAGCTGGCGAAAAGGACGTTCCGCTATTCGATCCTCTACCTGTCGCTGCTGTTCGCCGCGCTGCTGGTCGATCATTACCTGCAGTTCTGAGCGGTTGCCCCGTCCTGCCAGCGTGCCCCGTTTCCTGCGCTTCCTGATCCCGCTCCTGCTCGCGTCGCTGCTGGCGGGCTGCCACGGCGATCGGCTGCAGTTCGAGTCCACCGACATCACGGGCGCGGAATTCGGGCGCGATTTCAAGCTGACGGACCACGACGGCAAGCTGCGCAGCCTGCAGGATTTCCGCGGCAAGGTCGTCGTGATGTTCTTCGGCTTCACGCATTGTCCGGACGTCTGCCCGACGACGCTGGCCGAGCTGGCCGGCGCGGTGCGCGCCCTCGGGCCGGCGGGCGATCAGGTGCAGGTGCTGCTGGTCACGGTGGACCCGCAGCGCGACACTCCGCAGGTGCTGCGCGGCTATGTCACCGCGTTCAACCCGTCCTTCCTCGGACTGCGCGGCAGCGACGAGGAGACGGCGCGTGTGGCGAAGGAATTCAAGGTGATCTACCAGAAGGTGGCCGGTCCCACGCCGGAAAACTACACCATGGACCATTCCGCGGGCACGTACGTTTTCGACCGCCAGGGGCGGCTACGCCTGTACGTGAGCTACGGGCGCGGCGCTGAAGTGTTCGCGCACGACATCGGGCTGCTGCTGAAGCAATCCTGAGCCGCAAAAAAGAAGCCCCGCGGGAGCGGGGCTTGTCGTACTTTCAGCCGCGTTCGACGATCAGGCCGCTGACGCCATCAGGCCGCGCATTTTCTTCATGGCCTGTCCCTCGATCTGGCGGATGCGCTCGGCGGAAACGCCGAACTCGTCGGCCAGCTCGTGTAGCGTGACGCCTTCCTTTTCCGTGAGCCAGCGCGCCTCGATGATGCGGCGGCTGCGCGGGTCGAGCGCCGTCAGAGCGTTGGCCAGCCCGCGGCTGCGGGCCCGCTCCGTCTGCTCGTGCTCGAGCACCAGGCCGGGCTCGTCCTCGGCATTGGTCAGGTAGGCGATCGGCGCGAACGTGTCCTCGTCGTCGTCGTTCTGGGGCTCGAGGGCGATGTCGTGGCCGCTCATGCGCGTCTCCATCTCGACGACGTCCTCGGGCTTGACGTTGAGCTGCTTCGCGATCGACGCGACCTCGTCCGGCGCCATGGTGGCGTGGCTGCGCTTCAGGCTGCGCAGGTTGAAGAACAGCTTGCGTTGCGCCTTGGTGGTCGCCACCTTGACCATGCGCCAGTTCCTCAGGATGAATTCGTGGATCTCGGCGCGGATCCAGTGCATCGCGAACGAGACCAGGCGCACGCCGCGGTCCGGGTCGAAGCGCTTCACGGCTTTCATCAGGCCGACGTTGCCTTCCTGGATCAGGTCGGCGTGCGGCAGGCCATAGCCGAGGTAGCCGCGGGCGATCGACACCACCACCCGCAGGTGTGACACGACCAGCTTGCGCGCGGCTTCGACGTCGTCGTGCTCGCGCAGGCGGCGCGCCAGAGCCGTCTCTTCTTCCTGGCTCAGGAGCGGAAAACGGTTGACCGCCTGGATGTAGGTATCCAGGCTGCCCGTGCTCGACGGGAAGGGTACCGGCAGAGCCATAGCGTGGGTCATGGAAATCTCCTTTGCCCAAATATTAGCACTCAAAGCATCAGAGTGCCAATCTGCCGAGAAGTTCTCCACCTATCCCCGAAAGTCCGCTACTGTGGCCCTATTTGCCATAAGTGACGACTCACTGAGAGAAAGGCTCCGAGCCAGCCGAGCAGCGCCGAAAAGCCCAGCAAAAACAGGATCTCGGACAACGCCGGCCAGCCGAGGGCGACCATGGTGCCGTACAGGCCGCCGACTTCGACCAGCTGGATGTTCAGCGTCAGGACCGCCACGGCCACGATGGCCCAGGCCGCGCACCCGCCGGCCAGGCCCTGCAAGGCGCCGAAGTAAAGGAACGGGCGCCGGATGAATGCGTTGGTTGCGCCGATCAGCTTCGAAACCTCGATCTCATCCCGTCGCGTCAGGATCTGGAGCCGGATGGTATTGAAAGTCACGGCGACCAGCGCGACCGCCAGCAACGCCGTCAGCAGCATCACCGCCACGCGGCCGACGCTCAGGGCCGCGTCGAGACGGCGCGCCCATTCGGCGTCCAGCTGCACGTGCTCGACCTTGGGCCACTTGCGGGCCTGGTCGCGCAAGCCTTCGAGGAAGGCAGGGTCGTTGCCGCGCGCGGTCACGACGAAAGCGTCCGGCAACGGGTTGGTGCCCAGGTTGGCCAGCGCCTCCGACAGACCGGCGCTGCGCCTGAGCCGCGCCAGCGCCTGCTCGCGCGAGACGAACTCCATGCGCCCCACGTCGGCCAGGGACTTCAGCCGCTGGGCGGTGGCGTCGATGTCGGCCGGGCCCGCGTCGAGCGCCATGAATATGCTGACCTGCGGGTCGGTCGACAGCTGGCGCGAGAACGCCTGCAGGTTGGCGAGCGCGAGATAGAAGCCTGCCGGCAGGGACAGGGCGATGCCGATCACGACGACGTTGAGCAGGGTCGCGAGCGGCTGGTGCCCGAGGCGCGCCAGGGCGTCGCGCAGGGTATGGACGTGCATCGCCAGCCAGTTCATACGCCCACCCTGCCGTGGTCGAGGTGGACGATGCGCGGACCCAGCCGCGCGATCATGTCCTCGTCGTGCGTGGCAATGACGACGGTCACACCGACCTGGTTGAAGGATTTGAACATGCCGATGATCTCGGTGGCGTAGGCCGCGTCGAGGTTGCCGGTCGGCTCGTCGGCCAGCAGGATCGCCGGGCGGTTGACGATGGCCCGCGCGATGCACAGGCGCTGCTGCTCGCCGCCGGAAAGCGTGATCGGCCGTGCCTTTTCGCGGCCCAGCAGCCCGACTTTGTCGAGGGCGGCCCGCGAGCGCTTGGCGATTTCCGCGCGCGGAAAGCCGGTGATCGCGAGCGGTAGCGCCACGTTCTCGAACACGCTGCGGTCGAACAGCAGCTTGTGGTCCTGGAAGATCAGCCCGAAGTTGCGGCGATAGAACGGGATCATGCCCGGCTTCATCGCCGAAACGTTCTGGCCGTTGATGACGATGCCGCCGGCGCTGGGGCGTTCGATCGCAGCGATGAGCTTGAGCAGCGTGCTCTTGCCGGCACCCGAGTGCCCGGTGATGAAAACCATCTCGCCGGCATCGATGGCCACGCTCACGTCGCTCAGCGCTTCGTAGCCCCCCGCATAGCGCTTGGAGACATGACTGACCTGGATCATCGGCGCGCGCGCCGCCCCGGCGCTCACTCGAACATGGCCTCCACGAACTGGGCGGCGGAGAACGGACGCAGGTCGTCCAGCCCCTCGCCCACGCCCACGAAGCGCAGCGGCACCGGCTTCGCGCGTGCGATCGCGGCGATCGAGCCGCCTTTCGCGGTGCCATCGAGCTTGGTCAGGACGAGTCCCGTCACGCCGAGCGCTGCGTCGAACGCCTTCATCTGGCTGACCGCATTCTGGCCGGTGTTGGCGTCGAGCACCAGCAGCACCTCGTGCGGGGCGCCCGGCATGGCCTTGGCGATCACGCGCTTGACCTTGCGGATTTCCTCCATGAGATGCAGCTGCGTCGGCAGGCGCCCGGCGGTATCGGCGATGACGACGTCTATGCCCCTGGCGCGCGCCGACTGGATCGCATCGAATATGACCGCCGCCGTGTCGCCGCCTTCCTGCGCGACCACGGCGACGCCGTTGCGGTCCCCCCACACCTTGAGCTGCTCGCGCGCCGCCGCGCGGAACGTGTCGCCGGCGGCGAGCAGCACGGACTTGTCCTGCGCCTGCAGGTATTTCGCGAGCTTGCCGATGGAGGTGGTCTTGCCCGCGCCGTTGACGCCGGCCATCAGGATCACGAAGGGCTTCGCCGTCTCTACGTCGAGCGGGCGCTCCAGGGGCTCGAGCAGTTCGAGCATGGCCTGCTTGAGCACGTCGCGGATCTGGTCCGCCTGCGTGAGGCGCTGCGTCCGCGCCGCGGCACGCGTTGCCTCGATGAGCCGGGCGGTGGCATCGACGCCGACATCGCACGACAGCAGCAGGGTCTCAAGTTCCTCGAACAGCGACTCGTCGATGTGCCGGCCGGCGCCGAACACGCCTGCGAAGCCCGAAGTCAGGCGCGCGCGCGTGGCGGCCAGCCCCTGACGCAGCCTGGCAGCCCAGCCGCTGCCTTCGTTGCCCGCGGCCTCGCCCTTGTCACGCTTCAGGAAACTCAACATACTTTCACGCTGTCACACCCTGATTCGCGGTCGATCCCGTTCCGGCGCCAATTCTATCCGTTTGTCTGCTCCCCCCCACACCGGCATGTCGACCGCTCGCGTCGTGATCCGTTCCGCATTCGCCGTCCTTTCGGCTGCGTGCGCGGCCGTCGCGGCAGCCGCGCCGCTCGCGCAGCGCGACCTCGGCAACGGCATGAAGGTCCTCGTCAAGGAGGACCATCGCTCTCCCGTGGTCGTGTCGATGGTGTGGTACCGCGCCGGCAGCATGGACGAGGTGAGCGGCACGACAGGCGTGGCGCACATGCTCGAGCATATGATGTTCAAGGGCACCGCGAAGGTGCCGGCGGGAGAGTTTTCCCGCATCGTGGCGCGCGCAGGCGGGCGCGAGAACGCTTTCACGTCGCGCGACTACACGGCCTACTACCAGCAATTGCACAAATCGAAGCTGCCCGTGGCGTTCGAGCTCGAAGCCGACCGCATGGCCAACCTCTCGCTTTCGGCCGAGGAATTCTCCAAGGAGCTGAAGGTGGTCATGGAGGAAAGGCGCATGCGCACCGACGACGAGCCGCATTCGCAGCTGCACGAGCAGATGATGGCCACCATCTACACCGTGCACCCGTACCGCACGCCCGTCGTGGGCTGGATGAACGACCTGAGGAACATGCGCGTCGAGGACGCGCGCGCCTGGTACGGGCAGTGGTATGCCCCCAACAATGCCACGCTGGTCGTGGCGGGCGACGTGCAGCCCGACGAGGTATTTGCGGCTGCCGAGAAATTCTTCGGCCCGGTGCCGTCGCGGCCGCTGCCGCAGCGCCGGCCGCAGGTCGAGCCCGAGCAGAAGGGCATCAAGCGCATCACCGTCAAGGCGCCGGCGGAGCTGCCCTACCTGATCATGGCCTATCACGCGCCGGCGCTGCGCGACGTCGAGAAGGACTGGGAGCCCTACGCGCTGTTCGTGCTGAGCAACATCCTCGACGGCGGCGAGGCGGCCCGGCTCAACCGTGAGCTCGTGCGCAAATCGCGCGTGGCCGTCTCCGCGAACGCGAGCTACGATCTCATCAACCGCGGTCCCTCGCTGTTCTTCCTCGATGCCATTCCCGCGCAGGGCAGGACGGTGGCCGACGCCGAAGCCGCGCTGCGCGAGCAGATCCGCATCCTCGTCGAAAACGGCGTCAGCGCGGACGAGCTGCAGCGCGTCAAGGCCCAGGCCACCGCCGCGCAGGTGTACGCGCGCGATTCCGTCTACTATCAGGCCATGCGCATCGGCATGCTGCAGACCGTGGGGTTGCCGCCGGATTCCGTGGACGTCCAGTTGAGGAAAATGCAGGAGGTCACGGCCGAGCAGGTGCAGGAAGTCGCACGCAAATACCTGGTCGACGACGGGCTCACCGTGGGGGTTCTGGACCCGCAGCCCCTGCCAGGCGGCAAACGCCCGCGGACCGGCCCGGAGGACACCAGCCGTGACCAGCGCTAGCCGCCGGCTGCTGGCAGCCATCGCCGCGGCGGCGTGCCTCATTCCCGCGCTGGCCTGCGCGACACTGCCCATCGAGCACTGGCGCACCGCCGCCGGCGCGCGCGTGCTGTTCGTGCAGACGCACGACCTGCCGATGCTGGATGTCGCGGTGGACTTTCCGGCCGGGGCGAGTCGCGATGTCCCGGACAAGTCCGGGGCCGCATCGCTCACGTTGTCGCTGATGCGCGGAGGCGCCGGCGGGCTCGGCGAGGACGAGATCTCGGAAAAGCTGGGCGACGTGGGCGCGGAGCTTTCCTCGCGCTTCGACATGGATCGCGCCGGATACGGCTTGCGCACGCTGTCGAGCGGGCGCGAGCGCGTGCAGGCGCTTTCCGTGCTGGCGACGGTGCTGCAGCAACCCGATTTTCCACAGGAAGTCTTCGCGCGCGAGCAGCAGCGCACGCTCGCGAGCCTGCGCGAAGCCGAGACGCGCCCCGAAGTGCTCGCCGACCGCGAATTCCGCCGGCTCGTCTACGGCTCGCATCCCTACTCGATGCGCGGGGCGGGCGAGGTGGAGACGGTGGAGAAGCTCGGCCGCGACGACATCGTGGCGTACTACCACGGGCACTACTTTGCGGACGACGCCGTGGTCTCGATCATCGGCGACCTCTCCCGCGACGAGGCCGCGGACATCGCGGAGCAGTTGACCTCCCGGCTCGCCCGCCGTACGCAGCCCCTGCAGGGCCTGCCCGCGCCCGTGCCATTGCAGTCGGCACGGTTGAGCCGCATCGCTCACCCGGCGACGCAGGCCCACATCCTCATCGGCCAGCCCGGCATGAGCCGGCTCGATCCCGATTATTTCCCCCTGTTTCTCGGCAACTACGTCCTTGGCGGCGGCGGGTTCGCGTCCCGGCTCAACGAGGAAATCAGGCAGAAGCGCGGCTACGCTTACAGCGCCTACAGCTTTTTCATGCCGCTCGCCGTCGCGGGCGTCTTCCAGATCGCGGTGCAGACCAAACGCGAGCAGTCCGAGGAGGCGCTCAAGGTGGCGCAGGACACACTGGAAAGATTCGTCGCGGACGGGCCGACGCAGCAGGAGCTGGAGGCCGCGAAGCAGAACATCGTCGGCGGCTTCGCCCTGCGCACGGACAGCAACAGGAAGATCCTCGACTACCTGGCGACCATCGGCTTCTACGGGCTGCCGCTGACCTACCTGGACGATTTCCCGGCACGCATCGAGCAAGTCACTCTCGACGAGGTTCGGCAGGCGTGGCGCAGGCGCATCCACCCCGATCGCATGGCCACCGTCGTGGTGGCGGGTGGTGCGCCCGCGACCGATGCGCGCTGAACTTCGCCGCCGGCCGTCCCAGCCCGCGGCACCCTAATCCCCGACGGCGCATGAAGTCGAACAAGATACGCATCATCGGCGGTGAGTGGCGCAGCAGGATCGTGCGCTTTCCGGATGCGAAGGACCTGCGGCCCACGCCGGACCGCATGCGCGAAACGCTGTTCAACTGGCTCGGCCAGGACCTGACGGGCCGCGTCTGCCTCGATCTGTTCGCGGGCAGCGGCGCGCTCGGCTTCGAGGCTGCCTCGCGCGGCGCGCGCCGCGTGGTCATGATCGAGCGGGACGCGGCCGTGCACCGTGCACTGGACGAAGCGCGCAGCGCGCTCGGCGCCCGGCAGGTGGAGTTGCTGCGCGCGGATGCCTTCGGTTTCCTGGCTTCCGACGGGCAGCACTATGACGTCGTGTTCCTGGATCCGCCGTTCCGCGAGAACTGGCTGCCGAGGCTGCTACCCATGCTGGCCCCGCGGCTCGCCACGGAGGCGCGCATCTACCTCGAATCGCCGCAGCCGCCGGACGCGTTGCCGGACGGCTATGCCGTGCTGAAGCGGGCGCGGGCGGGGCAGGTGCACGGCCTGCTGATAAAATACGCGGCACCATGAAAAATCGCGTCAGTCGTGCAGTGTACCCGGGGACGTTCGACCCGATCACGCGCGGCCACGAAGACCTCGTGCGCCGCGCCTCGGGCCTGTTCGACGAGATGATCGTGGCGGTGGCCGACAGCCGCGGCAAGCGGCCGTTCTTCGACGTGCAGGAGCGCGTGGAAATGGCGAGGCAGGTGCTGGCGCCGTTCGCGAACGTGCGCGTCGAGGGTTTCTCCGGCCTGCTGATGGATTTCCTGCGCAGGCACGACGCCAAGATCATCCTGCGCGGCCTGCGCGCGGTGTCCGACTTCGAGTATGAGTTCCAGATGGCCGGCATGAACCGCAACCTGTACCCGGACGTGGAAACGCTGTTCCTCACGCCCGCCGAGCAGTACATGTTCATTTCCGCGACCATGGTGCGCGAGATCGCCCAGCTCGGCGGCGACGTCTCGCCGTTCGTGAACCCGCTGGTGATTCCCCACATGCAGTCCAGGCTCAAGCGCGGGTGATGCCGTGGCCCTGATGATCACCGACGAGTGCATCAACTGCGACGTTTGCGAGCCCGAGTGCCCCAACGACGCCATCTCCCAGGGCACGGACATCTACGAGATCGATCCCGGCAAATGCACCGAATGCGTCGGTCACTACGACCGGCCGCAATGCCAGGAAGTCTGCCCGGTGGACTGCATACCGCTCGACCCGCGGCACGCGGAAAGCAGGGAGGAACTCCAGCAGAAGTACCTGCGCCTGATGCAGGAGCGCGCGGATACTCCTGCCTGAGGGCTGCCGGCGCGGTCAGCGCAGGCGCTGCTCGATGCCGTACTTGGCGTAGATCGACTTGATGGTGCCGTCGGCCAGCAGCCCGTCGAGCACCCTGTTCACCGCGTCGACCATTGCCTGGTCGCTCTTGCGCAGCCCGACCGCGACCTGCCAGGTCAGATCCGGCTCCTGGTCGAAGCCGTGCACGACCGTCATGCCGGCATCCGGATGCTGCTTGATGTAGTAGCTGATGCTCGCCACGGACGCTGCGGCGCCGTACAGCTCGCCCTTCTCCAGGTCGGCCAGCATTTCGCTCTGGAACGCGTAAGGGGAAGTGCTCTTGCCGGCCTTGCCCAGCACCATGCTGGCGAACGAGCCGACCATGACACCGATCTTCTGGCCCTTCTCCAGCTCCCTGAAGTCGCTGATCGGCTGCGCACCCTTGCCCAGTCCGAGCGCAACGCCCGAAGTCTGGTACGGATGGCTCAGCTTGAACTTGCCTTCGTGGACTTCGGGGTCGTTCACGACGTCCATCATCATGTCGCAATTGACGACGTTCGCGCGGCGCCGGCCGAGGATCCATTCCACGTTCAGCGCGAGGCCCAGGCCGTCGGCAAGTGCCTTGCTGATCTCGAGCTGGAAACCCGGCTCGTCGGGGTTCTTGCTGGAGTAGGGCAGCGCCTCGGCGTTGGCGCACAGGGTGAGGGTGCCGATCGCCCTGGCCTCGGCCAGCGTGCGGGCCGAGGCACCGGTCGCCGCGACGGCTCCGGCCAGCAGGCATGCCGCGGCAAACGCGAGGCGGGCTTTGCGGTTCGATTCGTTCGTGCTCATGACGGGTTCTGCGGCTCCTCGTCCGGCTTCAGGCTGCGGATGAACTTGATGATGCGGCGGATGTCGTCGTCGCTGAAAGTGGCGCCGAACGCGGCCATCTGCCCGGGCTTGCCGTTCTTGATGCGGTTGAAGATGAACTCGTCGCTGCGCGGCGAATCCATCAGCTGCGGCGCCTTGCCGGGCTTGCGCCCCATGTCCTGGTGGCAATAGCTGCAGATCGTGCGGAACGTGGCTTTCACGTCCAGGGGCTTCTTCCCCTCGCCCGCCAGCGCATTGCAACAGACCAGCCCGAGCGCCAGCGCCGCACCGGCTAGCAGGTGTGCTGCATGCAGGGGGGTTCCGATGATTTTCAATCCAGTTGTCCTTCCATTGTTCGGCATCGACTGCAAGCGGAAACGCGCGCCGTGCAATTCTATACGACGCTGAAAGTCATAACGTTCCTGCCTGCGGCCGGGTGTACCTGGGTAGACAAAAAAGGCGGGAACACAGTTCCCGCCTTTCGGGTGATGCAACCTCTGCTGCGATTATTGCAGGGCAAACACCTTCAGCACGCCGGAGTCCTTGGGCATGGACTTCCAGGGCTCGCCCCACCAGTCGCCGTAGCCGTCGCCGACCAGGCTGCCCCAGCCGGTCATGACCGCGACGTACTGCTTGCCGTTGGCCGTGTAGGTGATGATGCCGCCTTCCATGCCCTGGCCGTTGTTGTGCGACCACAGCTTCTTGCCGTTGCCGGCGTCGTAGGCGACCAGGTTGCCGTCGGCTTCCGGAACGAACAGCAGGTTGCCGCCGGTGGACAGCAGGCTCGCGTGCGGGATCGCGCCCGGATAGGCGATTTCGAACTTGACCTTGCCGGTGAGCGGATCGCGCGCGCGGATGTGGCCGTGCATCTTGCCGCCGTCCGGGCCCACCGCCGTGAAGTTCGCGCCGATGTTCAGCTGGACGACGGGCTCGGTGATGGGCTCGGTCTTGACGACTTCAAGATCGATACACCACTCGTAGCCCAGGCGGTAGTACAGGCCGGTCTTCGGGTTGTACGTGCCCGCATTCCAGCTGTAGCCGCCCATGATGGCCGGGCACAGGTTCTTGTGCTTGCCTTCGGAGAGGTCGCGGCGGCCGACCAGCGTGCCGTCGGGCTTGATGTCCTTCACGAAGTTGATCGCATCGACGCCCTTGTAGACGTTCACGGGCTTGGCGTTGCGGTCATACACGAAGTTGAAGCCGCCCTTGTTCGGGTGCAGGACGTACTTCTTGCCGTCGCGCTCGAGGAACATGAATTCGCCCATCGCGGAGTCGAAGTCCCACGCATCGTGCGGCAGCTCCTGGTGGTAGCTTTTCAGCTCACCGGTGTCGGCGTCGAGCAGGATGACGGAGGTCACGTACAGGTTGTCACCGGGACGCGGGCCTTCGGTCTTCCACTTGTCGCCGGCCCAGTCGTACAGCGGGGCCGGGTTGCCGGTGCCCCACCATACCGCGTTGGTGTCCGGATCGTAGGAGCCGGCCATCCAGCCGCCGCCGCCGCCCGTCTTCCAGGAATCGTTGCCCCAGGTGTCGCGCTTGTCGCTCGCGGTGCCTTCGTTGCCGCCGACGGTGAAGAACTGCCAGACCTTCTCGCCGGTCTTCGCGTTCACCGCGAAGATCGGGCCGCGGTAAGGCCACTCGCCGCCCTGCGAGCCGATGATGACCTTGTCCTTGACCAGCAGCGGCGCGCCGGTGAAGCCGACCGTCAGCTTCTCCGAATCCAGCAGCTTGGTCTCCCAGCTCAGCTGGCCCGTCTTGGCGTTGATGGCTGCGAGCTTGCCGTCCAGCGTGCCGATGAAGATCTGGCCGTAGCCGGCAGCGATGCCGCGGTTGTACGGCGAGTGCGTCTGGCGCGCCACGAGGTCTTCGTTGAGCTTCTGCTTGTAGGTCCACAGCATCTTGCCGGTGGCGCCGTCGAGCGCATAGACCTGGTTGTACGGGCTCGAGTAGTACAGCACGCCGTCGATGGCGAGCGGGAAGCCCTGCAGGCCGCGGTTCGCGCGCGAGGCGGTGTGCGACCACGCTTCGGTCAGCTTGCCCACGTTCTTGGTGTTGATTTGGTCGAGCGGGCTGTAATGCCACGACTTGTAGGAACCGTGGTACGTGATCCAGTTGCCCTTTGCGAGCTCCTTGTCCGCATTGAGCACCCGGTTGCCGTCGACATCGGCCGCGTAGGCGGACCCGGCTGCCGTTGCAGCCGAGAGCGCCGTCGCCAGCGCAATGCGCAGGAAACGCTTGTTGCTGGTCATGTTGGATTTCCTCTCCAGAATTGTCCCAGGGGTGAAGCCTTGGTCGCCGCGGGATCGTTTTTCGTCAGATATGACAACCCGACGACGGGGTCGCCATGCCTTTTCCCTAATGCCGGACCGCGCTGGGCGCCTTCTCGACATGCGAGGCTGGCGCGGTTCCACATTTCGGTATGCGGCGATTTTCGGGATGTTTTCCCGGGGAGTCAAGGAAAAAAGGCCAGGTCGTTCGGGGTGGGGAACGGCCCATTGCGACCGGTGGGCCGCCCGCTTCAGCGACGCTGGCAGGCCGGGCAGTAGAAGGTCGAGCGCTGTCCCTGGCGCAATGCCTTGACGGGAGTCTTGCATACGCGGCAGTCCTGCCCGCCGCGACCGTAGACGAAGTAAGACTGCTGGAAATAGCCGGGGCGTCCCCCGGCGTCCACGTAGTCCCGCAGGCTGCTGCCGCCCGCTTCGATGGCCGCCGCCAGCGTTTGCCGGATGGCCTCGACAAGCCGCCCGCAGCGCTGCAGCGACAGCCTGCCCGCGGCGAGGCCGGGGTGGATGCCGGCACGGAACAGGGATTCCGACGCGTAGATGTTGCCCACGCCGACCACCGCATGGCTGTCCATCACGAGGGCCTTGATCGGGGCGCTGCGGCCGCGGGTGCGGCCGTACAGCCACGCGGCGTCGAAAGTCTCGCTCATGGGCTCGGGTGCGAGGCCGGCGAGCAGGGGATGCGCCAGCGGGTCGCCGGATTTCCACAGCACGGCGCCGAAGCGGCGCGGGTCCGTAAGCCGCGCCGCCATGCCCGATGCCATGACCAAGTCGAAATGATCGTGCTTGCCCGGAGGCGACGACGCGGGAACCACCTGCAGGCTGCCGGACATGCCCAGGTGCAGGATCATCGAGCCGTTGCCGACGTCCAGGAGCAGATACTTGCCGCGCCGCCGCACCGCATGCACCGTGCGGCCGGACACGCGCTTGCCGAGATCGCGCGGCACCGGCCAGCGCAGCGAGCGGTTGCGCACCACGACCGCTTCCACGCGCTGTCCTTCGAGGTGCGGCGCGAGGCCACGGCGCGTGGTTTCGACCTCGGGCAGCTCCGGCATGCGGGGCTCTATTTCTTGGCGACGACGCGCGGGTCGAGCAGGCGCCGGCCCACGTCAACGCCGAAGTGGTAGCGCATCGCATTGTCGCCGCGCACGAGCTGGAACTCCGGCTCCTTCTGCAGGATGCGCATGGCCACGGACTTGCCGTCCTTGAAGCGGACCGTGATCTGCGTGCCCGGACGGCCGCCTTTGTCCGGCTCCACGCTCAGCGCCGACGTGTAGCGCCACTCGTCCGCCCAGCGGTTGAAGTCGTCCTGCGACAGCGGCGTCTCCTTGGGCACGTCGAAGTCGCCGCTCGCCGACCAGTTGCCCTTGTCGTCGCGCGTGATGCGATAGCGCCCGAAGTCGAAGGCGACCGGCGTTTCGCCGGCATCGAGCAGGCGCCGGCTCAGCAGCTTGGTGGCGTCCGTGGGCACGCCCGCCCCGTAGAAAGGGGGCACGAGGTAGACGGTCCCGCCGGTGGCCACGTACTGCTCGTAGGTGATGTCGTTGACGCGGCCGAACGCGAACGCCTGGCCGTTCAGCGCTACGCGCAGGCGCGGAGAATCCAGCTCGAGCTGCCCTAGATCGGCATGCTCGAGCTTCTGCTTGGCGTTGGCATTGACGATGTCCACCAGCCGGTCCACCTGGGTGGCGTCCGCCTGGGCTTGGAACGGCGCGGTGAGACGCCACGAGCCGCCTTTTTTTTCCAGCCGGATCGCAGGAGCGCCGCGCGGCTCGACCGCGATGCGCGTCACGTCGTCGCGCTTGAGCGTCGTGATTTTCATCGCGGGGGCGGCGTCGCGGTTGCCACGGAAATAGACGAACAGGGACAGCGCCACGAGCGCGGCGATCAGGGCGAGGTTGAGCCAGACCTTGGCCTTCATGCCTTGCGCCGGCGCCACCAGATCACGCCGCCGGCGACCAGCAGGCCCAGCGGCAGGAAGATCAGGAAGCCGAACGCCATGAGAGCCGTGCCGCCGCGCGTGAGCTCCAGCGTGAGGTCGGCGCGCGTGCGCGGCTGCACCGTGATCAGCGCCTCGTCGCCCGCGAGCCAGTTCAGCATGTTCACGCCCAGATCGAGGTTGCCGAGCGTGCCCACGAACTGGTTGGCGAGGAAATGCCCGCTGCCGGCCACCACGACACGCTGCTTGCGGTCGCCGACGTCGCGCTCCAGGGCGGCCGCCACGACGATGGGGCCCTTCACGTCGGACTTGGGATCGAAGGCGACGCTCTTGTCGACGCTGCCGGTCTCGAGCCAGCCGTCCTGCGCGACCTCGACCAGCGGCGTGAACTTCCACTTGCTGTCCGGCGCGGCGGCGATGCGGCGCGCATAGGGAAAGACGCTGGTGATGGTGGAGCGCTCGGTGATGCTGTGCTGCCCGTAGGAGGTGGCGAGAGAGAACGTCGCCGGCAGCTTGAGGCCGGCCGCCCGCGGATCGACCACCGTGCCGGGGCCGAGGCGCAGGCCGAGCTCGTCGGCGAGCGGCTGCAGGCCGTGCAGCCCATCGGTGTCGACGAGCCACAGCAGGTCGCCGCCTTTCTCCACCCAGCGCCGCAGCTTGGCGACTTCGCCGGGCAGCAGGTCCACGCGCGGGCTCGCGATGACCAGCACCGACGCATTGGCGGGGACCTCGGGTGCGATAGCGAGGTTGAGCGGCGCCGTCTTGAAGCCCTTCATGCCCAGTTGCGCGCCGAACTCGCCGAGGTCGTGGTTGGCGCGGCCGTCGAGCTTGCGCTCGCCATGCCCGTCGAGGTAGGCGATCTGGCGCTCGGTCGAGCGCAGCAGCCGCTGCAGCAGGTTGGTGAGATCCTGCTCCGTGAGGCTGGTCAGGTGCTCGCTGCGCGCGTTGTACTCCACCACCAGCTCGCCGTTGGCGCGGATGCCGGCGGCCTGGGTCTTCTGCGGCTGCTCGCGCGGATCCACGAAAGTCAGCCTGAAGTCGGGCTTCGCGCGCAGATAGGGGCCGAGGAAGGTCTCCACCGTCTTGCGCATGTCGCCTTCGGCGTCCTGTGCGGTGGCGTAGGCGGTCACGTTCACGGGCCCCTTGAGCTGCTTGAGCACGTCGAGCGAGGCCTGCGTCAGCGTGTTGCGGCTGCCCTGTGTGAGGTCCCACTGCGTCTTGACGTCGCGCGTGGCCCAGACGATGGCGAGCGCGAGGCCCACCAGCAGCACGACGAACAGGCCGTTCTGGGCGAGCAGTTGCAGTCTTAGCCTGGAATTGAGCTTCATGCGCGCAACCGGTCGGCGTCGAGGCGCCGGATGGAAAGGATCAGGAAAACGGCCGTAAGCACCGCGAAATAGATCAGGTCGGTCACCGCCACGGCGCCGTTCATGAAACCCTCGAAGTGCTTCAGCAGCGAATACAGGTGCACCGGGCTGCCCGGGTCGGTCGCGGCGATGTTCATGAGCCACAGCCCGAGCAGCACTGCCAGCGAGCCGACCGCGGCCACCACGGGATGCGTGGTCAGGCAGGACACGAACAGGCCGACGGAGGCGAAGCTGCCGGTGAGCAGCAGCAGGCCCAGCAGGTTAGACGCCAGCAGGCCGTAGTCGAGCCGGCCGCCCATCAGCAGGGAAAGCGCCATCAGCGCGATGAGGCCGGCGACCAGTGCCAGGAACGCGAAGGTCGCCAGGAATTTGCCGAGCACGATCTGCGTCATCGACACCGGCGCCGACATCAGCATCGCCATGGTCTTGTTGCGCCGCTCCTCCGCGATGAGCCGCATGGTCAGCAGCGGCACCGACATCAGCAGCACGATCGAGGCGATGCCGAACATCGGCACCACCGCGATCTCGGTCAGGCCCGGCGCGTTGGGCACGCGCGCGAGCTGCGACTGGATCGTCAGGAAGTAGTCCACGCGCGTCAGGAAAATCCAGCCGAGAACGGCCTGCAGGAACGCGAGCACCACCCACGCCAGGGGCGAGGCGAACAGCGTGCGCAGCTCCTTGCCGACGATGGTGCGGATCATGCGGCCTCCTTTTCTTCCCTGCGCGCGTCGCCGTCCTCGCGTTGCGTGAGCTGCACGAAGACTTCCTCGAGGCTCGCCTGCGCCGGCTGCAGCTGGAACAGGCCCCAGTCGTGCTCGACGCTGGCGCGCACCAGCGCGTCGGTCGGGTCCGCCCCGCCCTGCGGGTGCACGCGGAACAGGTTGGCCCCGACGGCTTCGACGGCTGCGCCGCCGGCGACGCTGCCGATCTCTCCGGGGGCGGGAGGCCGGCGCAGCCCGACCTGCAGGGCCTGGCCGCCGCGGAACTGCTTGAGCGCGACGATGCTGTCGTTGAACACGACTTCGCCGCGGTGCAGGATCTGCACGCGGTCGCACACGGCCTCGACTTCCGGAAGGATGTGCGTGGACAGGATCAGGCTGTGGTCGCGTCCGAGGTCCTTGATGAGCGCGCGGATCTCGCGGATCTGGTTGGGGTCGAGGCCCACCGTGGGCTCGTCGAGGATGATCACGTCGGGCTCGTGGAGGATTGCCTGCGCGATGCCCACGCGCTGCTGGTAGCCCTTCGACAGCGATCCGATCAGCCGGCCGCCCATGTCGGAAAGCCCGCACCGGTCCTTGGCGCTGCGCATGGCCTGTGCCAGCGCCTTCTTGGCGACGCGGTGCAGCCTGCCGGCCATGCGCAGGTATTCGTCGACCGTGAGCTCGCGGTAAAGCGGCGGCACTTCCGGCAGGTAGCCGATGCGCGCCTTCGCCTGCGTGGGCTTTTCGACGATATCGATGCCGCAGATGTCGATCTCGCCGCTGCTCGGCGCGAGGTTGCCCGTAAGCATCTGCATTGTCGTGGTCTTGCCGGCGCCGTTGGGGCCGAGCAGGCCCAGCACCTCGCCGCGCCTCAGCTCGAGCGAGACTTCGCGCACGGCGCGATTGGCGCCGTAGGAACGCGAAAGCGCGCGCGCGGAAACTGTCGGCGATGAACTTTCCGTGGGGGTCATGCCGCTGCCTTGTCGATGAAGATTGATTGCAGGCCTGCCGTCAATACCTCGGTCCGGCAATTGCCTGTCTTTCCGTTGCGCGAACGAGGCCCGCTGGTGTCGAAGCAGGGCGCGGGAGTCCCTTGTGATGGGCGCCAAATATACCTAAACTGTCCGCCGGGTTGAAGAACTTCGCGCGTCGGCGCAACCTCTAACGGGGCATCGCGGCTTCCTGCGTTCCCACATCCGTCCACCATCATGCCGTACCGCCCTTCCGCATCCTTTGTCCTGTCCGTCCTGGCCTGCCTCGCGCTCGCCGCCTGTGCCCAGGCCGGCCCGCGCCCCGCGGGCGGCGCGCCAAGCCGCGTAGCCTCGGTGGGCGAGGGGCTGAGCGCGCAATCCGATCCCGAGAACTACGAGGAGCGCGCCCGCGAAGTGCTGGGGGTGAAGGCGCTTCCGCGGGCCGACCTGCCGGACCGCAAGCTAGACTCCGACGTCCTGTACAAGTTCCTGCTCGCGGAGATCGCCAGCCAGCGCGGCAGCTACCAGGTCGCCACGCAGGCTTACCTGGAGCTGGCACGCGCCACGCGCGATCCTCGCATCGCGCGGCGCGCCACGGAAGTCGCCCTGTACGGACGCAACATCGATGCCGCCGTGGAGGCTGCCAAGATCTGGCTCGCCACGGAGAAGGATTCCACCGCCGCCCGGCAGACGCTCGCGGCGCTGTTTGTCAACGGCAACAACCTCCCCGCGGCGAAGCCGCTGCTGCAGCAGATGCTCGCCGCGGACGGCGGCAACGTCGGCCAGTCGCTGCTGCAACTGTATCCGCTGCTGTCCAAGCACCCCGACAAGCCGGCGGTGCTCGCGCTCGTGAAGGACCTGACCAAGCCCTATCGCGACCGTCCCGAGGCGCATCTCGCGGTTGCGGAGGCCTCTCTTGGCGCGAACAAGTACGACGCGGCACTGTCCGAAGCGCGCGAGGCGATGCGGCTGCGCCCGGACTGGGAAGCCGCGGCGCTGTTCCAGGCGCAGGTGCTCAGCCGCGAGTCGCGCGACAAGGCCGTCGAATATCTGAGGGGCTTCGTCGATGCCCATCCGGCCGCGCAGGAAGTGCGGCTCGCCTACGCGCGCCAGCTCGTCAACGACAAGAAGTTTCCCGAGGCGCGCGCGCAGTTCCAGCGCCTGCTCGACGACAACCCGCAGAATGCCGACATCGCCGTGACTGTGGCGCTGCTGTCGGTGCAGATGAACGATTTCGACGTCGCGGAAGTCCAGCTCAAGCGCGTGCTGGACATGGGCTACAAGGACCCCGACGCCGTGCGCTTCCACCTCGGCCAGGTCAACGAGGAGCGCAAGCGCTACGACGAGGCCGCGAAGTGGTACCTCTCCGTCGAGGGCGGCGACCAGTACGTGCTAGCGCACGCGCGCTACGCCTCCATCCTCGCCAGGCAGGGCCGGCTTGCCGAGGCACGCAGCCACCTCGCCGAGCTGGAGCCGCAGAGCGATGCGCAGCGCGTGCAGATCCTGCAGTCCGAGGCGCAGCTCATGCGCGAGGCCAAGGAGTACCGCGAGTCCTACGAAATCCTGAAGAAAGCCCTGGAGTCGCAGCCCGACCAGCCCGACCTGCTTTACGACGTGGCCATGGCCGCGGAGAAGATCGACCGCCTCGACGTGGTCGAAAGCAGCCTGCGCCGGCTGATCGCGCTGAAGCCCGACCATGCGCAGGCCTACAACGCGCTCGGGTACACGCTCGCCGACCGCACCGACCGCCTCGCGGAAGCACGCGAATACATCGAGAAGGCGTTGAAGCTCGCTCCCGAGGATCCCTTCATCCTCGACAGCATGGGATGGGTCGAGTACCGCCTCGGCCACCTCGCGACGGGGCAGGAATACCTCGAGCGCGCCTTCCAGCAGCGCCCCGATCCGGAGATAGCCGCGCACCTCGGCGAGGTCCTCTGGGCCAAGGGTGACAAGCCCGGTGCCGAGAAAGTCTGGCGCGACGCCCTGCGCGACAACCCGGAAAGCGACGAGCTGCAGAAGGTCATCCAGAAGTACCTGCGCTGACCCGGCCCATGCGACGGCGGTTCGCGGTCTGGGTCCTCTGCGGTGCGGCTGCGGTGCTGGCAGGCTGCGCGTCCGCGCCCCCGGCCCGGCACCTTCCCGCCACCAGCGCCGGCATCGATGCGTTCTCTCTCGCCGGCCGCGTGGCCTTCCGGATCGACGACCGCGGCGACAAGGCCGGACTGTCCTGGCGCCACCGGGAGGAGCGCGACTCGCTGCGCCTGCTTTCCCCCCTGGGCAGCGTGGTCGGCGAGATCGAGGCCGACGCGAGCGGCGCCGTGCTGACCACGTCGGACAAGAAGGTGCATCGCGCGCCGGACGTGCAGTCGCTGACGCGCGAGGCGCTGGGCTGGGACCTGCCGTTGTCCGGGCTGCGTTACTGGGTGGTGGGCCGCCCGGACCCGGCGGTCCCGGTGCAGGCCGAAGCCCGCGACGACAGGCAGCGGCTCGTGAGCCTCGAGCAGGACGGCTGGCGCGTCACCTATCTCGGCTATTTCGGCGACAGCGCGCTGCCGGCGCGCATGAACCTCGACTACGGCCGGCTGCAGCTGCGCCTGATCGTCGAGCGCTGGGACCTGCCGCCATGACGCCGCGCGCGGCGCGCTTCCCGGCGCCGGCCAAGCTGAACCTGTTCCTGCACGTCGTCGGCCGACGGGCCGACGGGTACCACCTGCTGCAGACGGCCTTCCGCTTCATCGACCGCGGCGACGAGCTCAGCTTCGCCCTGCGCGACGACGGCGCGATCCGCCGCGTGACGCCGCTGGCAGGCGTGCCTGAGAACCAGGACCTCGTCGTGCACGCCGCGCGCCTGCTGCAGAGGGAAACCGGCTGCGAAACCGGCGCGGACATCGGGCTGGTGAAGCGCCTGCCGGTGGGCGGCGGGTTGGGCGGCGGCAGTTCCGACGCGGCAACCACGCTGGTGGCGCTGAACCGGCTCTGGCGCACCGGCGTATCGAGGCGGCGGCTGCAGGAGCTGGCGTTGCAGCTGGGGGCCGACGTGCCGGTGTTCGTGTTCGGCCGCAACGCCTTCGCCGAAGGTGTCGGCGAGCGCCTGCAACCCCTCGATTTGCCTCCCGCCTGGTACCTCGTTTTGGTGCCCGAACTGGCTGTTTCCACTGCGGAAATCTTCTCCGCGCCCGAATTGACACGCAATACGAATGCCATCACAATAGCGGCCTTTTCAGTCGGCCTGGCCCGCAGCAATCCCGGTCGCAACGATCTTGAGCCGGTGGTATGCAGGCGGTATCCGCAGGTAGCCCATCATCTCGAGTGGTTGCGCCGATATGGCGATGCCCGCATGACCGGATCCGGGGCGTGCGTGTTTTGCGCGTTCGACAGCGAGGAAGCTGCCCGCAAGGCGCTTGCGGAGCTGCCGGCCGGCATGCACGGTTTCGTTGCCCGCGGCCTGGACCGGCATCCTCTGTGGTCGGAGGACGATTAAGGATTTTGGGGAGTCGCCAAGTGGTAAGGCACCGGATTTTGATTCCGGCATTCGTAGGTTCGATCCCTACCTCCCCAGCCAGGCTAGAGACTGGTTGGCCAGAAACTGGAAACTAGCAACAGAGCGGCAATGCGCCGCGAATGCGACGTCGTGGAATTACCGGGTTGATTCTAGTTTCCAGTATCCAGTATCCAGCTACTAGCCATGGCTTATGACAGCTTGATGGTGTTCACCGGCAACGCCCACCCGAGGCTTGCCGAGGACGTGGTCAGACACCTCAACATTCCCCTCGGACGTGCGACGGTCGGCCGCTTCAGCGACGGCGAGGTCATGGTCGAGCTGCTGGAGAACGTGCGCGGCAAGGACGTGTTCGTGCTGCAGTCGACCTGCATGCCGACCAACGACAACCTCATGGAAGTGCTGCTGATGGCCGATGCGCTGAAGCGCTCGTCCGCGGGGCGCATCACGGCGGCGCTGCCCTACATGGGCTACGCCAGGCAGGACCGGCGGCCGCGTTCGGCGCGCGTGGCGATCAGCGCCAAGGTGGTGGCCAACATGATGGTGGTGGCGGGTGTCGACCGCGTGCTGACCATGGACCTGCACGCGGACCAGATCCAGGGCTTCTTCGACATCCCGGTCGACAACGTGTACTCGGCGCCGATCCTGCTGGGCGACATCTGGAAGCTCGGCCACCAGAACCTCGTGGTGGTGTCGCCCGACGTCGGCGGCGTGGTGCGGGCGCGGGCACTCGCGAAGCGCCTGGAGTCGGATCTCGCGATCATCGACAAGCGCCGCCCGCGGCCGAACGTGGCCACGGTCATGAACATCATCGGCGACGTCGCCGGGCGCACCTGCGTGATCATGGACGACATGGTGGACACGGCCAACACGCTGTGCGAGGCGGCGCTGGCGCTGAAGGAGAAGGGCGCGGAGAAGGTGCTGGCCTACTGCACGCACCCGGTGCTCTCGGGCAAGGCCGTCGAGCGCATTGAGAATTCGGTGCTCGACGAGCTGGTGGTGACGGACACGATTCCGCTGCGCGAGGACGCGAAGCGCTGCAGGCGCATCCGCCAGCTCAGCATCGCGGCGCTGCTCGCGGAGACGATGCTGCGCATCAGCAACGAGGACTCGGTGTCCTCGCTGTTCATGGAGTAGGTTCTTTTTTCGGCGGGATGGCAGCGATGCCGTCCCTTTTCAACGGGGGCGGCGACTGGTCGCGGTGGCCGTCCCGGAACTCTAGGAGAGCAACATGGCATCCATAGAAGTCAATGCGATGGCCCGCTCGCTGCAGGGAACGGGTGCGAGCCGCCGCCTGCGCGGGACGGGCAGGGTCCCCGGCATCGTCTACGGCGGGGACAAGCCGGCACAGAACATCGAGCTGGACCACAATACGCTTTACCACCAGCTCAAGCAGGAAGCGTTTCACGCCTCCATCCTGAGCATGAACGTCGACGGCAAAAAGGACCGCGTGCTGCTGCGCGACGTGCAGATGCACCCGTGGCGCCCCCTGATCCTGCACGTGGACTTCCAGCGCGTATCGGCCAACAAGAAGATCCACATGAGCGTGCCCCTGCACTTCGTGAACGCCGAGATCGCCCCCGGGGTTAAGACCGGCGGCGGCATCATCAGCCACGTGATGAACGAGATCGATATCACCTGCCTGCCGGATGACCTGCCGGAATTCGTGGAAGTCGACCTGCAGAGCCTCGAGCTCGGCCATTCGGTGCACATCGCCGATCTCAATCTGCCGAAGGGGGTGGAGTCGGTGCAGCTGGTCCGCGGCGAGAATGCCGTGGTCGCGACCGTCCAGATCCCGCGCGCGATCGTCGAGCCGGAACCCGTCGCCGCCGTTGCGGCGGAAGGCGCGGTTGCGGAAGGCGCGACGGCGGCCGGCGCTGCACCTGCCGCCCCCGGTGCTGCGCCCGCCGCGGAGGCCAAGAAAGAGCCGGAAAAGAAGGAAGGCGGCAAGAAGTAGCGTTTGCCTGTTGCAGGCATCACGGCCCGCCCCGCCTGTTTGTCCGTGCGCCGGCGGGCCGTTTCATTTCCAGTGCTGGACAACTATGAGACTGGTGGTCGGACTCGGCAATCCGGGACGGGAGTACGAAGCCACGCGCCACAACGTCGGCTTCTGGTGGGTGGACGGGCTCGCCGCGCGCGCGCGCGCCACGCTCAGGAAGGAGTCGCGCTTCCACGGCGAGGCCGGCAAGCTCACCGACGCCGGGCGGGAATGCTGGCTGCTCAAGCCGACCACCTTCATGAACCTGAGCGGCCGGGCGGTGCAGGCGCTCGCGCAGTTCTACAAGATCGGCCCCGGCGAGATACTCGTCGTGCACGACGAGCTCGACCTGCCGCCCGGCACGGTCAAGCTCAAGAAGGGCGGCGGCGCGGCGGGCCACAACGGCCTGAAGGACGTCGCCGCGAACATCGGCCAGGACTTCTGGCGTCTGCGCATCGGCATCGGTCACCCGGGAGAGCGCGGCGAGGTGTCGAACTACGTGCTCAACGCGCCGCGCAAGGAGGAAAGGCCGCTGATCGAGGAAACCGTGTCCCGCAGCCTCGACGCCTGGCCGCTGCTGCTGGAGGACAGGATGGAGGCGGCGATGCTGAAGCTGCACACGAAGCCGTGATTGGGAACCGGTGATTGGTGATTGGCGAAAGCCAGTCTCCAGCCACCAGTCACTCGTCACCGGTCACTTGTCACCATGTCATTGAAATGCGGCATCGTCGGGCTGCCCAACGTCGGCAAGTCCACCCTGTTCAACGCGCTGACCAAGGCCGGCATCGCGGCGGAGAACTATCCCTTCTGCACCATCGAGCCCAACGTCGGCATCGTCGAGGTGCCCGACCCGCGGCTGGCCGAGCTGGCCGCCATCGCCAGGCCGCAGAAGGTCATTCCCGCGATCGTCGAGTTCGTCGACATCGCCGGGCTGGTGGCGGGCGCGTCCAAGGGTGAAGGCCTGGGCAACCAGTTCCTCGCCAACATCCGCGAGACCGACGCCATCGTGCACGTCGTGCGCTGCTTCAGCGATGACAACATCGTCCACGTGGCGGGCAAGATCGACCCGCTTTCCGACATCGAGGTCATCGACACCGAGCTCGCGCTCGCCGACCTCGCGACCGTCGAGAAGGCGGCGGCGCGCTACCGCAAGCCGGCGCAGGCCGGCGACAAGGAGGCGAAGATCATCGTCGCGGTGCTGGACAAGGCACTCGCGCAACTGAACCAGGCCAAGCCGGTGCGGGCGCTGGACCTGTCGAAGGAAGAAAAGGCCATTCTCAAGCCGTTCACGCTGATCACCGCCAAGCCCACGCTGTATGCCGCCAACGTTGCCGAGAACGGCTTCGGCGACGACAACCCGTGGCTGCAGAAAGTGAAGGTCCACGCGGCGAAGGAGGGCGCGCCGGTCGTCGCGTTCTGCGCGCGCCTGGAGGCGGAGATCGCAGACCTGTCCGACGAGGACAAGAAGGTGTTCCTCGCCGACGTCGGCCTCGAGGAGCCGGGGCTCGACCGCCTGATCCGCGCCGGCTACGACCTGCTGGGCCTGCAGACCTATTTCACGGCCGGCGAGAAAGAGGTGCGCGCGTGGACCATCCACAAGGGTGACACCGCGCCGCAGGCCGCCGGCGTCATCCACACGGATTTCGAAAAGGGCTTCATCCGCGCCGAGGTGATCTCGTTCACCGACTACGTCGCGTACAAGGGCGAGGTCGGGTCGAAGGAGGCGGGGAAGATGCGGCTGGAGGGCAAGGAATATGTCGTCAGGGACGGCGACGTCATGCACTTCCGCTTTAACGTGTGATCCGTCGCGCCGAAGGCCCGGCGTTTACATGTCCCGGGCATTGGAGTAAAAATGCCGCGTTTTCCATTCCGATCACATGGAGGCACAGGTGAAAAGACAAGCGGCTGCAAGCATGGCTTTGCTGGCGTTTGCGGGATTGGCGGGAGAGGCGGCCGCGCAGGATCCGGCCAAGGATGCAGCCGCGCCCTGGTACATCGGCGTCGGCCTCGGTCGGTCCTATTCCAAGATCCCGTCCGACACCGTGAATCAATTCGCGCAGGGTGTCGCCACGGCGACGGGCGGCGTCCTGGTCGACTCGGACGACGGCAGAAAGGCATCGACCGAAGGCAAGCTCTTCCTCGGCTATACCTTCGACCCGTACATTGCCATCGAGCTTGGCTACGCGACGCTGGGCCACGCCGACGCGCAGCCGTCCGTGGTTACCGGCGGAGGGCTGGTCTCGGCCGAGCTCAAATACAAGATGACGGCACCCTACCTTGACGTCATAGGCAGCGTGCCGCTGAACGACGCCTGGTCCCTGTTCGCGCGCGCCGGGGTTACCTATGCACGGGTCGCCGTCGACGGCGGCCCCTCGGAAACGAAGATCCGCGAGAAATTCGGAGCCGGCATCGGTTACAACTTCACGCCCGTCGTCGGCATCCGTGCCGAATGGGAAAACTACCGGATGCCCGATCCGCTCGGCGACGGCAACTTCCGCGTCAACGCAGCAGTGATTTCGGCGCTTTATCGCTTCTGAGGCGCGCGCGGGAGTGAAGCGCTGACCGCTCGCCCGGCAGGCGCGGCGTTTCAGCCTGCTGCGGGCTTGTCTTCGCTCGGGAGCGGCGCGGCGGCCTCCTGCGGCCGGCCTTCGGCAGCTTCCGCTTTTTTCAGACGCTTCTCTTCCCGCTTTTGTTTCTTTGCCATCTCTTTCTGGCGTTTGGCAAATGCATAGTTGGGTTTCGCCATGTTCATCCGGGTTGCATTGATGGGAGAAGTCCGCCGCCTCGGCCGACCGCGCGTGGAATGCATCCTGCCACGCGCGGCGCGCACCGTCCGACGGTCGCGTGGAAAATGAAAGAAACCCCGGTTACCCGGGGTTTCCTCGCCCGGCGCCGGCTCCCCGGCCCCCGCATCCGAAACCGCTTACGCGGGCCGGATGTTGGATGCCTGGTCGCCCTTCGGCCCCGTGGTCTTGTCGTAGCTGACCTTCTGGTTTTCCGAAAGCGTCTTGAAGCCGTTGCCCTGGATCGCGGAGAAGTGGGCAAAGAGATCCTTGCCGCCGTCATCCGGGGTGATGAAGCCGAAGCCCTTCGCGTCGTTGAACCATTTCACGGTACCTGTTGCCATATCGATCTTCCTTTGAGAAATATGAGCGCACTCGCGCTCGAAGAGACGGGAATACCAAGAGATATGTATGAGGAGATCGAGAGGAGGACCGTGGGAACGGACTGCGACTGACCAACTGATATAAGCGCCTGGAACATCCACGCGCCGCCTTTATACGGGGTAAATCACCGTTGGTCAAAGCGTTTCGTGCGCGGGGGGCCAAAATAAGTCTTGCGGGCGCGGGATTCCATGCGCGCGCCGGCGGTGCCGTATGCCACCCGCGGTTCCTGGTACGACGGATTGCCCGGCTTGGCCAAGAGGACGGGCCTGGAGCAACGACAAGGGGTTCCCCTCGCCCTCGCTGGCCGACCAGGGTGCCGACCCCGGCTCCTGGCGGTCCTCCTTGAGGATTCCCGTTACCGGTTGCGCATGCTGACCAGCGTCACGCCGCCCAGCACCAGCGCCGCGCCGATGATCTGGACAGCGGTGATCGGCTCGCCGAGGAACCAGTAGCCGAAGAAGATCGTCGCCACCGGTCCCACCGAGCCGACCATGGCCGCGTGGTTGGCGCCGGTGAGACGGATGCCCTCGGCCATCAGCCAGGCCGGGATCACCGTCGAGACGATCGCCATCGCCAGCGTGAGCCCGTAGACCGGCGCCGGCACCTCCAGCATGCGGGCCGGATGCGTAAGCAGGAACTGGGCGACGCAGAACGCGCAGGCGACCAGCATCGCGTAGGCCGTGAAGCGCATCGCGCCTATCCTGCCGACGGTCTCGCCCGCGCCGATGAGGTAGAACGCGTAGACCACACCGCTCGCGAACACCAGCGTCCCGCCGAGCGCGACTTCGTGCGCGTGGGCGCCGAAGCCCATGTTCTCGGTGAACACCAGCGCGATGCCACCGTAGGATAGCGCCAGCGCCACGACATGGCGCCTGCGGATTTTCTTCTTCAGCAGCCACGCCGACAGCAGCACGACGATGGTCGGGTGCAGGAACAGGATCAGGCGCTCGAGCCCGGCGGTGATGTAGGTCAGGCCCAGGAAATCCAGGTAGCTCGCCAGGTAGTAGCCGCTGAAGCCCAGTCCCACGACCGCGACCCACTGCCGCGGCGTCAGCGGCTCAGCCGCGCGCTTGGACCACAGCGCCATCATCACGAAGAACGGCGCGGAGAACAGCAGGCGCAGGGTCAGCAGCGTGGCGGCGTCGACCGGGTAGGCGTACGCGAGCTTGATGAGGATGGCCTTGGCCGAGAAGCCGACCGCCGCGAGCAGCACGCAGGCGGTGCCGGCGAAGCCGGCACGGGCGTGCGTGCCGGGAGCCACGGCCGACATCGGCTGCGGATCAGCGCCGGCGGCTGCTGGTGCCGCCGAGGATGGAGCCCAGCACGCCGCGCATGATCTGGCGGCCCATCTCCGAGCCGATCGCGCGTGCCGCGCTCTTGACCATCGCCTCGCCCGCGGACTGCCGGCGCGAGCTGCCCCCGCCGAACACGCTGCCGAGCACGTCGCCCAGCACCGAGCCCCCGGTGCTTGAAGCCGGAGGCGGCGAAGCGGGCGCCGGCGCCGCCTGGCCGGGGGATGCGCCCGCCGGGGCGTCGCGGCGCGCCTTCAGCACTTCGTAGGCGGACTCGCGGTCGACGACCTTGTCGTAGATGCCGGCGACCGGCGAGCGCCTGAGGACGGCCGCACGCTCGTCCGCGGTGACCGGGCCGATGCGGCTGTGCGGCGGCAGCACGAAGGCGCGCTCGACCACGGCCGGACGGCCTTTCTCGTCGAGGAAGGACACCAGCGCCTCGCCCACGCCGAGCTCGGTGATCGCCTTCCCGACGTCGAGCTGGGGGTTGGCGCGCAGCGTCGTCGCCGCCGTCTTCACGGCCTTCTGGTCGCGCGGCGTGAAGGCGCGCAGCGCGTGCTGCACGCGGTTGCCGAGCTGGGCCAGCACCGTGTCCGGCACGTCGAGCGGATTCTGGGTCACGAAATACACGCCCACGCCCTTGGAGCGGATCAGGCGCACGACCTGCTCGATCTTCTCCAGCAGCGCCGGCGGCGCGTCGTTGAACAGCAGGTGGGCTTCGTCGAAGAAGAACACCAGCTTGGGTTTCTCCGGATCGCCGACCTCGGGCATGTGCTCGAACAGCTCCGAGAGCAGCCACAGCAGCAGCGTGGCGTAGGCCTTCGGCGCGTTCATGAGCTTGTCGGCGGCGAGGATGTTGATGATGCCGCGCCCCTTGTCGTCGGTCTGCAGCAGGTCGTCGATGTTCAGTGCCGGCTCGCCGAAGAAATGGTCGCCGCCCTGCTCGTCGATGGCGATCAGCCCGCGCTGGATCGCGCCGATGCTGGCTGCCGAGATGTTGCCGTACTCGGTGGTGAACTGCCTGGCGTTGTCGCCGACGTGCTGCACCATCGCGCGCAGGTCCTTCAGGTCGAGCAGCAGCAGGCCCTTGTCGTCGGCGATCTTGAACACCAGCGTCAGCACGCCGGCCTGCGTGTCATTGAGGTTCAGCAGGCGCGCGAGCAGCAACGGCCCCATTTCCGACACCGTGGCGCGCACCGGGTGGCCGAGTGCGCCGTACACGTCCCAGAACACCGTCGGGCAGGCGCCGAAGGCGAATTCGCCGAGTGCGAGCCTGTCGATGCGCTCCTTGAGCCTCGGATTCGTCGTGCCGGGCTGCGACAGCCCGGCGAGGTCGCCCTTCACGTCGGCCATGAACACCGGCACACCGATCGAGCTGAAGCCCTCGGCCATGGTTTGCAGCGTCACCGTCTTGCCGGTGCCGGTGGCGCCCGTGATCAGGCCATGGCGGTTCGCCAGCGCGGGCAGCAGGTCGAGCTCGTGCGAGGATTTCGCGATCGGCAGGGGTTGGGCCATGGCTTTGGCGCGCGGTCCGGGGCGGAGCGTATGGTAAGATTTTTTGAAATTATATCAGTCGACTAGCCGCGATCACGCCATCGGCGCGCGGCGCATACGCAGAGGCAGGCATGGCCGGTCATAGCAAGTGGGCGAACATCCAGCACCGCAAGGGTCGCCAGGACGCCAAGCGCGGCAAGATCTTCACGCGGCTCATCAAGGAAATCACCGTCTCGGCGCGGCTCGGCGGCTCCGACCCCGGCTCGAACCCGCGGCTGCGGCTGGCGATGGACAAGGCCTACGCGAACAACATGCCCAAGGACACCGTCGAGCGTGCCACCCGGCGCGGCAGCGGCGAGCTCGATGGCGCGAGCTACGAGGAAATCCGTTACGAGGGTTACGGCATCGGGGGGGCTGCGATCATCGTCGACTGCATGACGGACAACCGTGTGCGCACGGTCGCCGACGTGCGCCACGCCTTCGCCAAGCACGGCGGCAACATGGGCGCGGAGGGCTCGGTGGCATTCATGTTCCGGCACTGCGGGCAACTGCTGTTCGCCCCGGGCACGAGCGAGGAGAAGGTCATCGAGGCCGGGTTGGAAGCCGGCGCGGAGGACGTGATCGCCAACGACGACGGCAGCATCGAGGTCATCACCACGCCGGCGTCGTTCCTGCAGGTCAAGGAAGGGCTCGAGAAGGCCGGGCTGAAGGCGGAGCTCGCGGAGGTCACCATGAAGCCGACCACGGAAACCGTGCTGGCGGGCGAGGACGCCGCGAAGATGCAGAAGCTCATCGATGCGCTCGAAGCCCTGGACGACGTGCAGGAGGTGTATACGAGCGCGGTGATGGAAGGATGAGGGATGGTGGGCGGGGGACGAGGGGCGAGGGAGTGATGTCGCGCCGCTCTGTTCCGGAGGCCTCGACTTCATCTTTCTCGGCAGCCATTCGCCTTCTGGGCATAGACCCCGGTTTGAGGGTGACGGGTTTTGGCTCCGGCATAACGTTGGCTGCGCAAACGTTAGCCTGCACTGAAACCGGTGATCGGACGAGAGGCTGCCCTTGGAAGCGGCCGTGAGGATCCTTGGCATTGATCCGGGACTGCGGATCACCGGTTTTAGCTCCGGCATAACGCCGGCTTCGCAGGCATTAGCCTCCACTGAAACCCGCCACCTTTGCTTCCCGTGACGACGTCGGCCGCATTGAGAATCTTGGGAATTGACCCCGGTTTGAGGGTGACAGGTTTTGGAGTCCTGGAGAAATCCGGCCAGAAGCTTGCCTACGTCACCAGCGGCTGCATCCGAACCGATGAAGCGGGCGAGCTGCCGGAGCGCATCCGCACCATCCTCGAAGGCCTGGCACAGGTCATCGCGCAGACCGATCCCCAGCAGGTCGCCGTCGAGAAAGTGTTCGTCAACGTCAATCCGCAGTCCACGCTGCTGCTCGGCCAGGCGCGCGGCGCGGCGATCTGCGCGGCCGTCAGCCGCGCCCTGCCGGTGTCGGAATACACCGCGCTGCAGGTCAAGCAGGCCGTCGTCGGCAACGGCCACGCACGCAAGGAGCAGGTCCAGGAGATGGTCAGGCGGCTGCTGAAGCTGCCCGGCGAGCCGAGCGCCGACGCGGCTGATGCGCTGGCCTGCGCCATCTGCCATGCGCACGGGGGCATGGGCATGGGCGCACTGTCCACGCGCGGCCTGCGCGTGCGCCGCGGGAGGCTGGGATGATCGGCAGGCTGACCGGGCGGCTCATCGAGAAGCGCCCGCCGACGGTCGTGGTCGAAGTCCAGGGCGTGGGCTACGAGGTCGATGTGCCCATGAGCACCTTCTTCCAGCTGCCCGCCACCGGCGAGGCCGTCGTCCTGCAGACCCATCTCGTGGTGCGCGAGGACGCGCACCTGCTGTTCGGGTTCGCCACCGAGCAGGAGCGTCAGGTCTTCCGCCAGCTGCTGAAGATCGGCGGCGTCGGCGCCCGCACCGCCCTGGCCGTGCTGTCGGGGCTGTCGGTGTCGGAACTGCAGCAGGCAGTGGTCGCCCACGACGGCGCCCGGCTCACGAAGATTCCGGGCATCGGCAAGAAGACCGCCGAACGGCTGCTGCTCGAGCTGCGCGACAAGCTTGGCGGGGGGGGCGGCCCGGCGGCGGCCGGCATGCCGGCGGTCCCCCGCAGCGATGCCCTGAATGCGCTGCTCGCGCTGGGCTACAGCGACAAGGAGGCCACGCAGGCGCTGGGCAGGATCGCGCCCGACGCACCGGTGCAGGAAGCCATCCGCCAGGCGCTGAAGCTGCTCGCCCGGAACTGACGCTTCGGCGCGGCGGGCCGCATGTCGTCCCCGAACGACACG
>DASUFB010000008.1:0-34874 GCA_036274775.1 Burkholderiales bacterium
GCTGCGCCACCTGCTGACCCACACGTCCGGCTATGGTTACGGCATGTGGAGCGAGCCGCTGGCGCGTTACATGACGCTGCACGATCTGCCGGGTGCGGCGAGCTGCCGCAACATCGCGCTGACCCTGCCGCTGCTGTTCGATCCCGGCAGCCGCTGGAACTACGGCATCAACATCGAATGGGTCGGCAAGGCCATCGAGGGCGCGACCGGCCAAACGCTGGGCGACTACCTGCGCGCCAACCTGCTCGGCCCGCTCGGCATGGACAGCACCGGATTCCGGATCACGCCGGCGATGCGTGCCCGCCTGTCGAGCATGCACGAGCGCGACGCGGCGGGTGCGCTGCACGCCAGCGACTTCGAGATGCCGCAAGAGCCGGAGTTCGAGCTGGGCGGCGGCGGCCTGTACTCGACGGCGCCGGATTACCTCGCCTTCGTGCGCATGATCCTGAATCGCGGCGCGGGCAACGGCAACCGCGTGCTCGATCCGCAAACCGTCGAGCTCATGTCGCGCAATCACATGGGCGGACTGCGCGTCACCCGGCTCGTCACGGCCGACCCGTCGCGCTCGAACGACGCCGAGTTCTTCCCCGGCCTGCCGAAGAGCTGGGGGCTCGGCTTCATGATCAACGAGGATACGGCGCCGACCGGCCGCAGCGCCGGCTCGCTCGCCTGGGCCGGCCTGTCGAACTGCTATTTCTGGATCGATCCGTCGCGTGGCCTCGGCGGCCTGTGTCTCACGCAGATCCTGCCGTTCGCGGACGTGAAGGCGTTGCCGCTGTTCCTCGACTTCGAGGCGGCCGCCTACCGCTGCTGCGGCTGAAGGCGCATGGCGGAAGCTCTCGCCGAAGATGTTCTCAGGCTGCGCGGCCTCGTCACGCAATACTTCGTTTCGCGTGCCCTGTACGCGGTCGCCGTCCTGGACGTTGCCGGCTCGCTGGCGCGCGGACCCACGAGCATGGAGGAGATCGCCGTGGCCTGCGGCGCGCACGCGCCCTCGCTCTACCGCATCCTGCGCGTGCTGGCCGCTGCGGGCGTGTTCGTCGAGCTGGATGGGGGGCGCTTCGCGAATACGCCGCCGTCGGAGCTGCTGCGCGGCGACGCGCCGGGGTCGCTGCGCGACTTCGTGCTGCTGTTCGGCCACGAGACGTCGTGGCGCTCCTGGGAGGGCATCCTGCACGCGGCGCGTACCGGCGAGGCGCCGTTCGAGCACATCTACGGCGGGAAGTTCTTCGACTATCTGCAGGGGCACCCGAAGGCGGCCGCGATGTTCGATCGCGCCATGGCGAGCGCCTCGACGACGACCAACGCGGCGGTCGTCGACGCCTACGACTTCCGCGGGCTCGGCCTGGTGGTCGACGTGGCCGGCGGCACGGGATCGGCGCTGTGCAGCATGCTGGACGCGGCGCCGGCGCTGCGCGGCATCGTCTTCGACCTGCCGCACGTGGCGCAGCGCGCGCGCGAGTTCATCGAAGGCAGGGGATTGGGGCGGCGCTGCGAGTTCGTCGCCGGCAGCTTCTTCGAGACGGTTCCTGGGGGGGCGGATGCTTACTTCATGAAGCACATCCTGCATGATTGGGGCGACACGGATTGCGCCCGCATCCTGGCCGTATGCCGCACGGCGATGGCGGACGCCTCGCGGTTGCTGGTTTGCGAGCGCATCGTGCCGGAAGGCAACGAGTCTTCCTCGGCCAAGCTGATCGACCTGCACATGCTGATGACCAACCATGGCGGCCGGGAACGCACGGAGGCCGAATACCGGACGCTGCTGGCCGGAGCGGGCTTCGACGTGCAGCGCATCGTGCCGACCGGCACGCCCTGGAGCGTGATCGAGGCGACGCCGCGTTAGCGGCTTTGCTGGCAGTCGTCGGGACGGCCGCTTAGCCAGAAAGAGACCTTCCCGGGCCTATACCGGACGCAGCAGCTGTTTTTGACATTTGAGGGAGTCTATTCACAAAACTTCCAAACGTGAGCCGCTAGGCACGCGAGATACATTAAGGGCAAGAGTGCGATCCGCTTGGCGCAGGGTGTACGCAGGGGCTCTACCCCGTTTCCACGGACGATAGTAGATATGTACGTGACTAAATATTTAACGCGCTCCCGGGGCGTCAATGCAGTTGGCGCTATCTCATTAGCAATTATCATCCTGTCGTCATGCGATACGTCTATCGTCGACAGCGAGACGCCGCGAAGTTTTGTGGCTCGCTTTATGACGGACACAAAGCCACAAAGGACAAGTATCGAGGCACAGCTATTAGCGAAACAGAGAGTGTCAATTGCGGGACCATTGACGCTCAAGCGATATGGAGATATCAAACCAGTGGAAGTCGATTTTGGTTGGATCTCAACGACCGGAACGATTGTTGCGTATAAGCAGTCATTCGGGGTACTGATCATCGTCGAACCTAATGCAGACGATGGAACAACCGTAACTTGGAGATGTATTGCTTATCCAGCGAAGGCGCAACCCAAGGTTTGTTAGTAATCCCGGCGTATGTCTACGGTAGATATCGAAATATTCAGGTTGGCGCACAGTGCACGCTGAAAGTACGTTGCACGCGATACTGAATCGTTCCCGGGTATCCCTGAGACTCTGTAGAGTCCAGCGGCCATCGTCTGACTCGACTACTGTTGATATACACCTGCTCCATTTCGACCAAGGGAGCACGCAGTTGATGGACCCGCTATGACATCAACGCGCTGGGCCAGCGCTACGCCAAGACCGCCGGCGCAACTAACAAGCTTGGGGATTGGTCAACGAATGAAATCGCAGATCAAATTTTTCAAAGATTGATTGGTCTTCCGGTGCTCGTCTCAAGAAGCCCTTGTGGAATTTTTATTTGGGGAATGACGCGAGCAGACAACCTAGGTGGATGTGACGAAAATGGAATGTGCTCCGATACAATTTATCTACCGAAGCTTGCAGTCTGTCCGGCAAATTAGAGTAAAGGACGACATTGAAGAAAACATCATCAAACGGTTTAGAGGGGATCCATGACCTGACTGGCATCTCAAAGCTATTGAAAGAAATAGTTGGAACACCTACATACGTAGGCGCAGTTCTTTTAATAGCTGAATTTGTCGGGTCTCAGTATTTTCTAGGATTTGCGATCTTTTTGTGCCTAGTCGCAATCTATCATCTAATTTATGCATTTATATTTCCCAAGTTCAAAATTGAGAACAAGCGAGCATTGATATTGTTTTTTATCGCACAGCTAGTATTTTGGACTGTAATACTCGTTATCTTAAAGTTATTAATTCAAAAATAACGGTGGGAAAAGGAAGTTGCGGGGAACGTGAGCTGTGATGCCAGACGCAGAAAATGGCATGACACTGGAGTAAGGAAGAGGCTCGGGATCTGCATAAAGAATGGGAGGATCTCGGCAAACCGAAGCCGGACAACAAAGGCAAACAAGGGGATTTACTGATCCGGAGTTGCTGGAATGGCCGATCCCCTGGCCACTCATACCTTCGGAAATTGGAGCGCATCCTTGCGAAATGCCCGGTGGGCCGCCTTGCGGCGCCGTGGAACCGCAGAAACTTGGTAACTGTAAGTGAAAGCGACGCAGAGCGACATCGAGTTAGCGATTACTGGTCCCGGGAAGGATCAGTACTAAACTTTGAATGGCAAAATTCCTCGCGCCTACGCCATTGAAGATCGTTCTGCCAATGGCTACGGCTTGGTTGTTAGTGTCTTCGGAGAGCAACGAAGAGATTGGTGCCAAGCTTGAGAATTTTTTAAAACCTCTTTTGCCGTTGGCGGAGGCGATCAGGGGCTGTGATTGCATTATGCGGATCGCTCTTCTTAATTCTCTAGCTACGACGACAACGACGCTCAGTTCTAGTTCTCTTGAGGTTCTGCGAAAATTTAATGCCAGCTTGGAGCTATCGGTTTATCCGCTTGATGAGGAATCTATGTAACACAACTGAAGAAATCGGCTCCGTGTCGGAATCTTCGCTTTAACGACCCGTTTGGCTCAATACCGTTTCGATCATCTTGATCACGAACTTCAGCTGTGCCTTCGGTAGCTGATTGATCCGTTCCATCTGCTGCTAAAGCTTCGGCGCCGACCTCGAACGGCCGCTTTGAGCGGCTCACAAACAAAACCTTCGGCTCTGCGGGGATCGTTAGTTTTCCATCCCCAGGAGCCGCGCCGGGTTCTTCTTGACCATCACGTCGATGTCCGCCTGCGACACGCCTTCCTTCAGCAGACCGGTGATCATGTCCTCCATGCCGTCCGGGTGCGTCATGTTGGCGTGCTGCCCGAGGTCGGTGGACAGCAGCACGTGCTCCGGGCCGAGCTCGGCGACGACCTTGGCGACGTCCTTCAGGCTGACCTTTTTCCAGTGCCGCATCCAGGCGTGCTGGGCATCGGGGCCGGCCATCGACTGCAGGTAGCAGTACTCGATGATCGCACCCATTTTCGCGACCTCCTTCGCCTGGTCCATCGACAGGCCCGGGATGTTCGTGAGCCCGTGCGTGACCAGGATGTTCTTCACGCCGAGCTCGCGCGCGCGCCTGACCACCGCGACGACTTCCTCCGCGTGGATGTGGCCGGTGGCGAGCACGAGGTTCTCGCGCGCGATGATCTTCAGCACCTCCTCGACCTGGGGCGTCACGACGCCGCCGGGCGCCACCACGATGCCGGAGCTCTTCGGGTCCACCAGCGTCTTGACGTGCATGTCCGCGTCGAAGGTCGGCAGCCAGACCACCTTGCCGCGGCCTCCCGACATGCGGTGCATCCATTCCACCGCGGCCGGGTTGATGCCGCCGACCGAGTTGTTGAGCACGATGCCGCCGAAAACCTCGATGCCGGGCACGACCTTCATGACCAGGGCCGCGCGGTCCGCCGTCATGGTCACGTGGTTCTTCAGCACGATGGCACGCATGCCCTTGCGTTTCGCGAGCGTGGCGACGTCGATGTCGTCCATGCTGCGGCCGAAGACGTCGGGCTCGGAATGCACGTGGAAGTCGATCGCGCCCTTCGCGGGGCTCTCGAGCGGCGGCGGCGCGGGGAAGCCCACGGGTTGCGCGGCCTGGGCCAGCGCGGGGATGCACAGCGCGCACAGCGCCGCGAGAAGCTTGCATGTCATGGCTTATCCTCCCTGTGTCTTGTTCGTCGCGTTCCCGGCTGCCAGCGCCTCCGGATTCAGCACGCGCTGCGGCCTGCCGTCGAGGAAGGCGAGCACGTTGTCGATGGATTCGCGGTAGAACTGCGCGTAGACCTCGCGCGAGCCGTAGCCCAGGTGCGGCGTCAGCATGGCGTTGGGCAGGCTGCGCAGCGGGTGATCCTCCGGCAGCGGCTCCTCGTCGAAGACGTCGAGCCCGGCGACCAGCCTGCCGGACTTCAGGCGCTCGACGAGCGCGGCTTCGTCCACCAGCGGACCGCGCGAGGTGTTCACCAGGATCGCGCCGGGCTTCATTTTCGCGAGCTCCTCGGCGCCGAGGATGCCGCGGGTGCGCTCCGACAGCACCACGTGCAGCGACAGCGCGTCGGACTCGACCAGCAGGTCGTGCTTGCTCACGAGGCGTGCGCCGCCTGCGCGCGCCTTTTCCGCGGTCAGGTTTTCGCTCCAGGCGATGACCTGCATGCCAAGCGCGGCGCCGTAGCGCGCCATGCGCGAGCCGATCTTGCCCAGCCCGAGGATGCCCAGCGTCTTGCCGTCGAGCACCGGGCCCGCCGGCACGCCGTCCTGGAACTTGCCGGCGCGGATGGCCGCGTCGCCGCGGTTCATGAAGCGCGCCGCGCCGAGCAGCAGCCCGAGCGCGATCTCGGCCGTCGCGGCGCCGGATTTCTCCCCGCCGGTGTGGCACATCGGAATGCCGCGCGCGTTGAGCGCCTCGAAGTCCGTGGTCCAGGTGCGCCCGCCGGTCAGCGCGATCATGCGCAGCCGCGGCAGGCGGTCGATCAGCGCCTTCGAGAACTTCGTGCGCTCGCGCATGGCGATGATGACGTCGAATTCCGACAGCGCCTTCGCGAGCCTGTCCTGATCGGCGAAGGGCTCCTCGAAGAAGAACAGGTCCGCGCGGTCCTGCAGCGCGCTCCAGTCCGCGCTCTGGCGCGCGACCGCCTGCCAGTCGTCGAGCACTGCCACTCGCATCCGGTCGTTGTGCATGCTCAGCTTTCCGGGAAGTCCGCGCCCACGCTCACGGCTTCCCACTCGCGCAGGCCGGCCGCGAACCGGTCCATCCTCTCGCGCACGCGCTTCAGCCCGTCCTTGCCGAGGATCAGGTTCAGGGGTGGAGCGGGGGACTCTGCCACTCGGATGATGGCCTGCGCCGCGCGCTGCGGGTCGCCAGGCTGCCTGCCGCTGTAGCCGGCGATCTGCCTGCGCCGCGCGCCCGCGGTCGCTGCATAGGCCTCGATCTCCCTGCGCGGAACTTTCAGCGAGCGACCGCCCCAGTCGGTGCGGAACGGGCCGGGCTCGATGACCGTCACGCGGATGCCCAGCGGCTCGGCTTCCAGCGCGAGGGCCTGGGACAGCCCCTCGACGGCGAACTTCGTGGCGTTGTAGTAGCCGGCGCTCGGGTTGCCGATCAGGCCGCCCACGGACGAGACGTTGATGACGTGCCCGCGCCGGCGCGCGCGCATGCCGGGCAGCACGCGGCGCGTCAGCGCGGCGAGGCCGAAGAAATTGGTCTCGAACATGGCGCGGATCTCGGCGTCCTCGCCTTCCTCGACGGCCGCGAGGTAGCCGTAACCGGCGTTGTTGACGAGCACGTCGATGCGGCCGAAGGCTTTCTCCGTCGCGGCAACGGCCCGCTCGACCTGCGCGGCATCGGCCACGTCGAGCGCCAGGGCGATCGCGTCCTGCGGCCGCGCGGCGACGATGTCCGCGACTTGCGCGGGGTTGCGGGCCGTGACCGCCGCGCGATGCCCTTTCTCGAGTGCCGCGACGGCGAGCGCCCGGCCCAGGCCGGTGGAGCAGCCCGTGATGAACCAGACGGGAGTATCGGACATGCATCCTCCATGCAAAACCATGTTGCGGGGAAGGACCGCGTGCGACGCAGAATCTGGATCTGGCGCGTTCCCGTTGCTGCTAGGTTAGCAGCAATCGGCGGCGAGTTTTTCCGCGAAAGCTTACGGTGGCCAGCGCAGCGTCCGGCAGGCGCACGGGAGTTGGCCGGGACCATCGGGATTCGATATAGTCGGCGCACTTCAGCATCGGATCGGATGCAATGGGTGAGGTCTTCCTTGCCTTCCTGCGTCTCGGGCTTACGTCATTCGGCGGCCCGGTCGCACACCTCGGCTACTTCCGCGAGGAATTCGTCTCGAGGCGGCATTGGCTGGACGAACAGGCCTACGCCGATCTCGTCGCGCTGTGCCAGTTCCTGCCCGGGCCCGCCAGCAGCCAGGTGGGGATGGCGCTCGGCATCCTGCGCGCGGGCCTGCCCGGCGCGGCCGTGGCCTGGGCGGGCTTCACGCTGCCCTCCGCCGTGCTGCTGGTCGCGTTCGCCTATGGAATTCGCGTCGGGACGGGCGTGCTGCTCGACGGTGCGCTGCATGGATTGAAGGTCGTCACCGTCGCCGTGGTCGCGCAGGCGGTCTGGTCGATGGGAAGATCGCTGTGCGCCACGCGCGGCCGGTTGATGATTGCGGCGGCGACGGCGGCGGCGGTCCTGTGCCGGCCGGGCACGCCGGTGCAACTGGCAGCCATCGGGCTTGCAGCGGTGGCGGGCTGGAAGCTGCTGCGCGCGCAGCCCGAAACGGCCGCCGTCGCGACCGGGATCGGTGTTTCGCGCACGGCCTCGTTTGCGGCCGCGGCCCTGTTTCTTGCGCTGCTCGCGGCGTTGCCCTTGCTGGCGGCGTGGAGCGCTTCGACCGCGGTGCAGATGTTCGACAGCTTCTATCGCGCCGGCAGCCTGGTGTTCGGCGGCGGCCACGTGGTCCTGCCGTTGCTGCAGGCGGAGGTCGTGCCGCGCCACTGGGTGGACGAGGAAGCCTTCCTGGCCGGCTACGGCGTCGCGCAGGCCGTTCCCGGACCGCTGTTCACGTTCGCCGCCTACCTCGGCGCGGCGGCCGGCGTGCCGCCGAACGGCTGGATCGGCGGGCTGCTCTGCCTCGTGGCGATATTCCTGCCGTCCTTCCTGCTCGTCGTGGCGGCGCTGCCGCACTGGCAGGCCCTGCGCAAGGTGCAGGCGGCGCGCAACGCGCTGGCCGGTGTCAATGCGTCCGTCGTCGGCCTGCTGCTGGCAGCGCTCTACCGGCCGGTCTGGACGTCCGCCATCGGCTCCGCGCCGGACCTCGTCATGGCCGTCGCGGCTTTTCTGCTACTTGCAGTATGGCGTGTCGGTCCATGGATGGTCGTTGCGGCGGCCGCGGCCGGCGGCGCGCTGTTCGCGGCAATTGCGTGAAGGGCCTGCCGCCGCGCGTGGGGTGAATCGCCGGTAGCCTGGCTTCGTTCCGTGCCGGACGTTCAGTCGGCGATCCCGATCTGCTGCAGGTAAGGCAGCAGATCGCCGAGGAAGAACGCGGTGCGTTCCTCCACCGGGGCGCGCAGTTCCGCCAGGGATTCCAGGGTCTGATCGCCCTTGCGCAGCTTCGTGCCGCTCGCGAGCAGGCCCTTGAGCGCGTGCTCGACGGCCTGCGCCTGCCGGCGCGGGGCATCGAGCAGCAGGCGGTCGACGACGTTGAGCGCGATGCCGGTGCCCAGCACGGGGGAGGCGAGCATGGTGTCCCCGCGCGGCAGCGGCCGCGCCAGCACGGCGCTGTTGAATTTCGCGCAGGCGGCACGGCGCTCGCCTTCATCCGCTGCAGACAGCGCCGGCAGCACGTTTTCCAGCGCCGCCATGCCGAACAGGGCCTGGCGCACGCGGCCGCGGCCCATGCCCGCGGTTTCCGGTGCGGCCGCAAGCTCGTCGAACGTCATCGGCCCGCGCGCCAGCGCGTCGAGCACCGGCGCATAGGCTTCGGGCTGCAGATTGAGCTCGCCCGCCGGCATCTTGCGATGCAGGAGGCAGCTCGCCCGCGGCCGCGCGAGCGCGAAGCGCAGGCGCCCGAGCCGCACGTCGAGGGCGCCCGGATTGGCGCGGGGCGCGCCGCGCGTGAAGACGTCCTTGCGGAACACCTTGTTGCGCGCGAAATCCTTGATCGTCTCCCTCATCGCGCCGTCGCCGGCCTGCGCGACCAGCGCCGCCAGCTCCGGGGTCAGCATGAACTGGTCGAAATTTTCGATGAGATTCGCGGAACCTGCATAGGAAAGCTTTGCCTCGCCCAGGTCGCGCGCCACGTCGGCGTGGTAGAACGGCGTCCAGTTCTCGTTGTAGTACTCGTGGGCGAGGTATTCCGGGTTTTGCCTGCCGGTGCCGCGCAGGCGCATGCGCGCGAACGGGCTGGCGCGAAAGAAATCCGCGTCGGCCGCGTCGAGCTGCCGTGCGAATTCCAGCGACCGGGCCAGCCGGTCCGCCAGCGGTCCCGTGCCGCGGCTGGCGTGGTCGTAGAGCAGCCGCTGCAGCGGCGCGATCTGGCATTGTCCGGGCAGGCAGTTGTAGCTCGCGTAGACGATGCCGCCCGGCTTGAGCGTGCGGCGGATGAACTCGACGATGTGGCCGCGATTCTCGGCGCTGACCCAGGAGTACACGCCGTGCAGCGCGATGACGTCGGCCTCGGCCGTCCCGGGCCGTGCCATCTCGGCGAAGCTTTTCTCGAGGAATTCGACGTTCGCGATCCCCGCCTCCGCGGCGAGGCCGCGCGCGTTATGGATGTGCGTGGGGTTGAAATCCACGCCGATGAAGCGGCCCTGCGGATTGGCCGCCGCGAGCAGCGCGGTGGTGTAGCCGTTGCCGCAGCCCAGCTCGTGGTACGTGAACGGCTTGTCGACGTCGGCGGCCGGCACTTCGCCCAGCACGGTGACGAATTGCAGCAGCGCCGGGGTGAGCTCCCGGTAAAAGCCGGACGTATAGCCGATCTCGACGACGTAGCCCTCGGCCCAGGCATGCTCCTGCATGGCGGCGAACGACGGTGCCGGAGCCGCGCCTACGCCGCGGTACGCGGCGATACGGCCCGGTGCCGGCGGCTACGAAAGCAGGACATCCGGGTGCGGCGCGGGTGCCGATATCTCGTGGTGGGCCGCGAAGTCCCAGCCGGTGGAGGTGGTGTCGTGCGCAGCTCCCGTTCTGTCGTAGTCGACGTGGCCGTGGGTGAACTGCGCGAAGTCGAACTGCACCACGTTGGTGGCGGCATCGGAAGTCTGCAGGCCCGTCAGGTGCACGTTGTCGAACTTGAACTCGTCGACCAGGCGCAGGCCCTCGCTGCCGCCCACGTAGGACTCGATCTCCACGTTCTTCAGCTCCGTGCCCTTGTCGATCGCATCGGTGAGCGCGAGGATCTCCGTGCTGGAGCCCAGCACGAGCGTGGCCGGGTCGGCGCTGGACTTGCCCACGCCGCCTCCGCCCGAGTCCTGGGAGCCCGTGTTCTGCAGGCCCAGGCTGAAGGAATCGAGCCTGAGCCAGCCGTCGCTGCCCTCGAAGCGCACGTAGCTGACGAGGTTGGCGCCGGGGCCGACCTCGTCGGCCGGGACGATCTTGGCCGCGTCGGCCACGGGCAGCGCGCCCGAGAACGCCTTGTTGGCCGTGAAGTCCCAGCCGGTGACGCTGCTGTCGTGCGCGGCGCCCTTGTCGTCGTAGTCGACGTGGCCGTGGGTGAACTGCCCGACTTGCAGGCCCAGGGTGTTGTCGGTGCCGTTGCCGCTGTCCAGGCTGGTGAGCTGCGCGTTGGTGAACTTGAACTCGTCGACGAGCTGGCGGCCCTCGCCGGTGCTGCGGTAGGCCTCGATCTCCACGGCCTTGATCGTGTCGCCGCCGAGCAGCTGGCCGGTGAGGTCGACCAGCGCGCCGCTGGAGCCCAGGGAGAGCTTTGCCTCGTCGGCCTTGGCCTTGCCCCCGCCCGCGCCGCCGCTGCTGCTGCCCAGGCTGCTCGGGCTGGTGATCCCCATGCTGAAGCCGTCCAGGCTCAGCCACTGCCCGTTGTCGAAGCGCACCACGTACTCCAGCTCCGTGCCCGGCGCAACGCTGGGCTGCACGTGGTTGCTGGCGCTGGCGGGTTCCGCGAGGCCCGCCACGCTCACCGCCACCGTGGCGGACGCCGTGCCGCCGTTGCCGTCGCTGATGACGTAGGTGAAGCTGTCGGCCGCGGTTTCGCCCGCGCCCAGCGCCTGCAGGGACGCCGCCGCGGTCGGATCGTACGAGTAGCTGCCGTCGGCGGCCAGCGTGACGCTCGCGCCGAGCGCGCTCGCGAACGTGCCGACGGACGTGACGACGAGGGCGTCGGCTTCGACGTCCGAGTCGTTGGCCAGCACGTTGCCGGTGACGACCGTGTCCTCGTCGGTGGCGGCCGCGTCGTCGCGCGCGACCGGCGCGTCGTTCACGGCATTGATCGTCAGGTGGACCGTGGCAAGGCCGGAGGCCAGGCTGCCGTCGCTGGCCTTGTAGGTGAAGCTGTCGGTGCCGTTGAAATCGGCCGCGGGCGCATAGGTGAAGCCGCCATTGGCGAGCACCGTGACCGTGCCGTGCGCGGCGCCGTCGACCAGCACGGCGGAAAGCGCGTCGTGCTCGGGGTCGGTGTCGTTGCCGAGCAGGCCGGGGCCGCCGACCGTCAGCGTGGCGTCCTCGTCGAGCGCGTAGGCGTCGTCCGCCGCGGCGGGCGCATCGCTGACGCCCGCGACCTTGATGGTGACCGTCGCGGTGGAAGTTGCCCCGGCAAGGTCGTGCACCGTGTAGGTGAAGGTGTCGGCTGCGGTCTGGCCGGCTTTCAGCGCCTGCAGCGCAGCCGCCGCGGTGGGGTCGTACGTGAAGCTGCCGTCGGCGGCGATGTCCACCTTCGCGCCCAGCGTGCTCGATGCGCCGGAGACCGGATTCACGGCGAGCACGTCGAGATGGTCCGGGTCGCTGTCGTTCGACAGCAGGCTCGCCGGCGCGCCGACATGCAGCACCTCGTCCTCGGTCGTGGCGCCGCCGTCGGCGCGCGCCGTCGGCGCGGTGTTGACCAGCCTGATGTTCAGCGACTCGAAATCCGCGGCATCCAGGCCGAAGCTCTTGAAGTGGAACGTCGCGCCGTTGTCCTTCTGCGCGTTCGCGTGCGAGTCCAGGAAAGCCTGGTAGTCGTGGATGTCCTTCTGCACCGGGGCGAGCGCGGCCTCGCCCCAGGTCAGCGTGATCTGCAGCGTGTCGGTTCCGCGGCCGCCGTCGTAGAAGTCGCGCGCGCCGATGTTTTCCGCGTAGGTGTAGTTGGCGAAATCGTTGCCGCTGCCGCCATAGGCCTTGTCGTTGCCGGCGCCGCCGTCGAGGTAGTCCGCGTAGCCGGCCGGCTTGGCGAGCCAGGCGAACCAGAGCAGCTTGCCGAAGCCGTGGGAGCCGTCGTCGCCGTAGAGGATGTCGTTGCCGTCGCCGCCCAGCAGCACGTCCTTGCCCGGGCCGCCGCGCAGGACGTCGTTGCCCTTGCCGCCCTGCAGGACGTCGTCGCCGGAGTCGCCGAACAGCCGGTCGTTGCCGCCGTTGCCGAAGAGCTGATCGTCGCCGCGGCCGCCGTGGAGCCGGTCGTTGCGGTTGCCGCCGTTGAGTGTGTCGTCGCCCCGGCCGTCACGGGAAGAGTTCCCGCGGCCATCGGAATAACGGTCGTGATTCATCGTGCGCTCCCTTGGTTCGCCTGCCGCCTGCCGGGGTGCGTGGGCCCCGTCGATCCCGCGTGGCCGTATGGTGGAACCGCGCCGATTCTGTGCCGGCGCTCAAGGATTGGCCATCCCGGGCGTCGGACCATGGGGTCCGACAAACCGAAGGCTAGTTTTGGCGAAGAGGTAAGTCAATCGTAATCCGGCTGGCGCACCCGCCACGCACCGGCGCGCCGCGCGGCGGTATGCCACGAGTGACAGGCAACGCGATGTTTTATCGGGAATTTGCAGCCATGCCCCCGGCATTTGCAGCCGTCCGGCGCACCGCGGGCAGAGGCGCCTAACCGCCGCTGACGAAGCGGCGGGCGAGCTCCGGCCAGACGGTCTCGTTGCGGCCGTATTCGATGATCATGCAGGCATTGACGAAATGGCGTGCGTTGGCGGGCTCGCGCGCGGCCGGTCCCTGCAGGGAGGCAGGCAGGACGTCGTTGGCTCCGAACTGCATGTCATTCATGCACAGCACGACGCGGCCTTCGCTGAAGCGCAGGAATGCCCCGTTTCGCAAATCGTGACCCGGGTTCATGTGCACGGTCCTCCTGTTGCCTGACCTACGCTGCGGACCCGGCATCGTGCGGTGCCGCACGCCTGCCGGAAGCATCATTCTGGGCATCCAATGTGTTCCCAGCATGACATGTCGTTGCAGGAAGGCAATCAGGTTTTTCCCGATGGGCGGCGAATGCTTTCGTCGCCGTCAGGCGACGCCTGGGGGCACCCGGTTTCCGGACTTGCCTGTCCGGCGCCGCTACCGCCTGGCGCGCGGCTGCGGCATCTGCGAGCGCAGACTTTGCACTTCGGATTCAAGAATCTGGATGCGCTCGACGAGATTCAGCGCGAGCGACAGCGCGGCAGTGTCCAGCTCGAAGTCCTCGCGCAGCCGGCCCACTCTGCGCACGGCCACGGCGCATTCGGCGGTAAACCGCCACTGCGCCGACTGTGCGGCAGCCGCGGGATTGCTGGGCGTCAGCGCGCCGAACTCTACGAGCTCGAGCAGCAGGTCCGGCGCCAGGCCGGAAAGCCGCACCAGTTCCTCGAACGAGACGTCGGCCTGCTCGTGCAGCCATTGCGCATCGGCGATGTCGATTTTCATTTTCCGCCTCCTGTGGCAAAGGCCTCGCGGGGATTGAAATGCGAGGCGCCGGCAAGTTCCTGGAACAGCGCTTTTTCACGCTCGCCCGGCACCGGCGGCACCACGACCTGCACGATCGCGAACAGGTCGCCCTGGCCTTCCTTGCGGTGCGGCAGGCCGCGGCCAGCCAGCCTCAACTTCTGCCCGGTGCCGGTTCCCGCGGGAATCTTCAGGCGCACCGGCCCGGCCAGCGTGGGCACCTCGACGCTGGCGCCGAGCACGGCTTCCCAGGGCGCGAGCGGCAGATCGATGTACAGGTCGTGCCCGCTCGCACGGTACAGCGCATGGGGCTTGAGCGTGATGTTGAGATAGAGGTTGCCATCCGGGCCGCCGTTGATGCCCTTGCCGCCCTTGCCGGGCAGCCGCAGCCGCTCGCCGTCGGTCACGCCCCTGGGGATGCGCGCCTTGAACGCGAGCGGCACGCGGCGCATGCGGCCGTGCTCGTCGATTTCGGGCACGCTCAGGTTCAGGTCCAGCTCCGTGCCGCGATAGGCGTCCTCGATCGTGATCGGCGCGGCGACCTCGTAATCCTGGCCCGGGATGGCGAAGTTTGCGCCGCGGCGGCCGCCCGCGCGGAAGCCGCCGCCCAGATGGGCGAACAGGTCGGAAAGGTCGACGTCGTCGAACGAGAAATTGCCCGCGCCGGATTGCCGGCCCCAGTCCGGCGGCGGCTGGAACTCCTCGCCGGGCCGGTGGCTGCCGAGGTCGTCGTAGGCGGCCCTTTTCTCGGGATCCTTCAGCGTCTGGTACGCCTCGGCGACCTCCTTGAATTTCTCCTCGGTCCCGGCGTCCTTCGAGACGTCAGGGTGGTATTTGTGGGCGAGCTTGCGGTAGGCCTTCTTGATGTCGGCCTCGCTGGCGTCGCGCGCGACGCCGAGGATCTCGTAGTAGTCCTTGTATTTCATGTCTCGATGGCCAGGGTCGCCGCGATCGGATTCGATTCTGCCCTAGATGTCGGGCGGGGGAGGGTGAATTCAAGAGGCGCCGGCACAGGCTTCGCCGCGTGCCGGCGCCCGGATCCTGCACCCGCGACTCCCGCCTGCTTCACCCGCTCCGGCATTTCCCCTATGCTTTGCCCACCAACCGAGGAGAACACGCATGGCCGCCTACATCATCGTCGACATCGAAGTGCATGATCCCGCCCCCTACGAGGAATATCGCAAGCTGGTCGGTGCGACGCTGCAGAAGTACGGCGGCAGGTTCGTCGTGCGCGGCGGCAAGACCGAGGTCCTGGAAGGAAGCTGGAACCCGAAGCGCGTGGTGGTGCTGGAGTTCGAGAGCATGGCGCGCGCGAAGCAGTGGTACGACTCGGAGGAGTACCGTGCGCCCAAGCAGATGCGCATGAAGGCCTCCACGGGCAACCTGCTGCTGGTCGAGGGCGCCTAGGGGCGCCGCGGGGCCGCCGTCCTGAAGCTCGCCGAGCTCAAGTGCGCCGCGTGCGGGACCGCATTCGGCGTCCAGTCCGGGCTTTCCGGCGAGGACGCAGTCCTGGTCGCCGAGGAATCCGCGCGCTGCGCGCGGCTGCAGGAAATCGGCCGCCAGCGCAGGACGCTCGCGGCGAAGATCCAGGGCGGGCTCGCGGGCGTCCTCGGCGGTGATGCCGTCGACACCACGGACATCATCGCGCAGCGGCGCAGCCTCGGCCAGCTCGACGCGACCCTGAAGGCCGAGGCCGACGCGCTGGCGCGGCTCATGCGCCACACGCCGCCGGCGCCGCCGGACGAGGCGCCGCGCTGACGCGCGCGGCGGCGTTCCGGGGCCGTTACGAACCGCATCGCAAACGAGAGGAGCACACCATGCATTTCGCCATTTCCGCCACCTGGGGACCGACCGATCCCACGCGCGCGCAACTGCCGTTCATCTTCGCCGCTTCGGCGCTGCAGGCCGGGGACAGCGTGACGCTCATGCTGTTCCACGACGCCGTGCACATGGCCACGGAAGGCAGCGCCTCGAAGGTCGTGCCCTTCGGGCCGCCGCAGCGCTACGAGGAGGTCGTCGGCCACAGGAACGCGAAGGTCCTCGTCTGCAGGCCCTGCGCGGAAGTGCGGCAGATCGGCGCAGGCGCGCTCGACAAGCGCGTGGCCATGGCCGGCATGAACGAGTTCCACGCGGCCGCCTCGCAGGACGCCACGCGGGTGGTGGCGTTCTAGTCCAGGTCGCGATGCCGGTGCCGGCGGTCCTCCCGTATCGCTGCGCCCGGTGCCCACGACCGTTTCCCGCGAGGAGAAGCCGATGATCCGCATCGCGCGCGTGGCGGGCATGCTGCTGCTCGCAATGCACCTGCAGGCGGCCCCCGCCGCCGAGCCCCTCAGGGTCGCCTTCATCAACACGCTGAGCGGCGCCTTCGCGCTGCAGGGTGAGGAGACGCTGAAGAACGTCCAGGCCGCCGTGGACATGGTCAACGGCAGGGGCGGCGTGCTGGGCCGGCAGATCGAGATCGTGCCCTTCGACAACAAGGGCAACCCTCAGGAGACGCTGGTCGTGCTGAAGCAGGCGATCGACCAGGACATCCGCTACGTGATTTCCGGCGTGTCGAACATCGCGCACGCCATCACGGACGCGGTCGCCAAGCACAACGCGCGCAATCCGGACCAGCCGGTGCTGTTCCTCGACTATGGCGCGCTGGACCCGGCGCTGACGGAAGGGAAGTGCGGCTTCTGGCATTTCCGCTTCGAGGCGCACGCGGACATGCAGGTCGCCGTGCTGGCCGACTACATGGCGAGGCAGCCCGGCGTGCGCAAGGTCTATCTGATCAACCAGGACTATGCCTTCGGCCAGGCCACCGCGAAGGCGGCGCGCGAGATGCTGGCGGCCAGGCGCGCCGACATCGAGATCGTCGGCGACGAGCTCGTGCCGCTCGGCAAGGTCAAGGACTTCGCGCCCTACGTCGCGAAGATCCGTGCCTCGGGCGCGGACAGCGTGCTGACGGGCAACTGGGGCAACGACCTGTCGCTGCTGATCAAGGCCGGCAACGAGACGGGGCTCAAGGCGACCTACTACACGCTGCTCGGCGCCTTCTTCGGGACGCCGGGCGCGATCGGCGCGGCAGGGGCCGACCGCGTGAAGACGCTGTACGCGTACAACATCAACGCCGCCGGCGCCGCGCGCCAGAAGCTGCTGCTCGGCTACCGGGACAAGTACAGCGCGCTCACGAACATGACCTACCTGCCCGCGCAACGCGCCGTGGACATGTTCGCCATGGCGATGGAGAAGGCGAAAGCGGACGATCCGCTGAAAGTCGCGCTGGCGCTCGAGGGCATGAGGTACGACGGCCCGAGCGGGGAATCGTGGATGCGCGCGGAGGACCACCAGATCATCGCGCCGATCTACCTGCTCGGCTTCGCGAGAGTCGGCACGCCCGGCGTGAAGGTGGAGGAGGAGAAGACCGGCTACGGCTGGAAGACCGAGGCGCTGATCGAAGCGAAGGACACCGTGCCGCCGGTCAAGTGCCAGATGCAGAGGCCGTGACCGGTGGCTGGCCGGCTCCGGCGGCGGCCCCGGCGAAAATCCCCGTCGATGCTCGCGCGCGGGCCGGCTACAACGTCGCGATCGCCTCGATCGCGACCATGACGCCGGGAATGTCCGCGCCGAACTTCGCCATGGCGCGAGCCGGCTTCGGCCCCGGAAAGAATTCCGCATAGGCCTCGTTCATCTCCTGGTACAGGTCGGTGCGCACCAGCAGCACCGTAACCTTGACCACGTTGTCCATCGAGCTGCCGGCCGCTTCCAGGATCTGCTTCACGTTGCGCAGGCATTGCCGCGTCTGCTCGTGCATGGTCCTGCCCGCGACCTCGGTCGGCTTGCCGCCGGGTTTCACGGGAATCTGGCCCGAGACGAACACGAAGCCGTTCGCCACGACTGCGTGGGAATACGGTGAGTGCGGGGCGGGGTAGCCGGGGATGTCGACGACGTGCCGGGTTGTCATGGTTTTTCCTCCCAGTAGGATCGGTCAGGCCGGGAAGCCTACCCGAAACGCGGGAGGCAGGGTCCGACCGAATGGCCGCACTCCGGCCGGCTTACAATTGCGCGCTTGCCGATTCGGCGAAGGACACGATTGAACGACAGCCCGTGGCGCCGCTGGATGAACCTGTCGGCCGCGTTCGCCTTCGGCGTGGCTGCCAGCGTGGCGGTCATGCTGGTCATGCGGGGCAGCTCCGACGACCTGCGCATCGAGGAGGCGGTGGTGGACAGCCACGTGCGCTCGCTGATGGGCGCGCACCTCGTCGACGTGCAGTCCGCCGACAGGCACGCGGTGAAGCCGTGGTTCGCCGGCAAGCTCGACTATGCGCCGCCGGTGCGCGACCTCGCCGCCGCCGGTGCGCCGCTCGTGGGCGGCCGCCTCGATTACCTGGGCCAGCGCACGGTCGCCGCTCTCGTCTACCGCGTGAACCAGCATGCGGTCAACGTCTTCGTCTGGCCCGACCCGGACAAGCCCGCCGTGCTGCCGGCGTTCTCGGCGCGCAAGGGCTACAACGTCGCGCGCTGGCACGGCAACGGCATGCAGTTCTGGGTCGTCTCCGATCTGAACGTCGCGGACTTGCACAGGGTCGTGGACATGCTCGCCGCCGCCGAGCAGCCCTGATTGGGCCTGCCGCCGGGACGCAGCATGCCCATCCGGCAGCTCGGGACCCGGCCCGCCCGGCGCGATCGCACTGGAGAGGGATCTTACCTGACGGTGTAGCCGCGGCCTTCGAGGCAGGCGCTCAGCGCGCGTCCATAGTCGTTGTAGGCCGACGGCGGATGGTTGTTGTAGCGCATGTCGGGATCGTAGCCCGAGCGCCTGGTCGCCCAGTCGCTGCACTCGGTCTGGTCGGAGGCGAGCTGCGCATCGCTTTGCCCCTTGGCCGGATAGACGAACCAGCGTCCCGCCACCGGCGGCGGCAGGCGCTCCGGTTCCGTCGCCGGTGCCGGCACGACGGACTGCGGATTCGCGATCTGAGGCTGCGCGCCGTTGACCGGCCCGAGCTCGATGACACCGCTGTTCGGTGCCTGCGCCACCGCCTGGTACGACGGCTGGGTGGTGGTCGTCACATAGGTAGGCGGGTTCTGCACGTAGACGGTGGTCTGCGACGGGGAGTAGTAAGGCGCATCCCACGCGCGCGAATAGTAGTAGGGCCATGCGATGGCCGCGCCCACGATCAGCGGCGCGGACCACCAGAAATAGCTGCCGTGGTAGCCGCCGCGCCAACCGTGATAGCCGCCATGCCAGCCGTGATAGCCGCCGTGGTATCCGTGCCAGCCGGAATGGCCGCGGCCGCCCGCCTCGGCACTCGTCGCGGCGAGGGCGAAAAGGCAAAAAGCCAGGACCGGCAGAAGCTTCTTCATGCTGGGGCCTCCTGCGTCGAAGGGCGGACGCGCCGTCCGACGTCGATAACATAACGCAAGAACGGTTCCACCCGTGCACAAAATCGTCCTGTCGCGCCGCAGCAGCGGCAGATCCGGCCGGAATCGCCGGCGGGGCGGTTTTCCTTGCCGGGGCGTGTCGAACCGGTAAACTCCACGGCGCCCGCCGGCGGAATGCCGACGGCCGAAAAATCACCCGGAGGACAAGCATGCAGATCGTACTGGCCCGGCGCGTCGCCGCCGCTCTTGCCCTGCTGTTCCTTGCGCCGCTCGCCGTGGCCGCCGAGCCGGTGCGCATCGCCGTCATCACGCCGCTGAGCGGATCGTTCGCGCTGTCCGGCGAGGAGGTCGTCCGGCAGTTCCGCGGGATCGCGGACCTCGTGAACGCGCGCGGCGGCGCGCCGGGCGGACGTCCCGTCGAGATCGTGCCCCTCGACGGCAAGGCGTCCGTGCAGGACAGCCTGCTCGCGCTGAAGCAGGCGACGGACCAGCACATATCCTTCGTCGCGACCCACATTTCCAGCGTGGCGCTCGCGCTGTCCGACGCGGTCTCGAAGCACAACGAGCGCAATCCGGACCGGCGCGTGCTGCTGCTCACCTTCGACGCGCGCGATCCCGTGCTGACCGAGGAGAAGTGCAGCTTCTGGCAGTTTCGCTTCGGCTACCACACGACCTCGGACGTGAATTTCATGACGGACTACCTGGCGCGGCAGCCCGGTCCCCACAGGGTCTACCTGCTCAACCAGGACTACGCATACGGCCAGGCCGTGAGCCGCACGGCAAAGGAGATGCTCGCGGCCAAGCGGCCCGACATCGAGATCGTCGGCGACGAGTTCGTGCCCCTGGGGAAGGTCAAGGATTTCACGCCCTATGTCGCGAAGATCCGCGCGGCGCGGGCCGACAGCGTGATCACCGGCAACTGGGGAACCGATCTCGCGCTGTTCGTCAGGGCCGCACACGAGGCCGGGCTCAAGGCGCGCTTCTACACCTTCGTGGCCTATGCCGCGGGCGCGGCGCAAGGTTTCGGTGCCGCGGGCGAGAACCGGGTTTGGGGCGTCTTCCCGTGGATCGCGAACTCGACGCCGAACCCGTACGAGAAATACAACGCCGAGTTCCGCGCGAAATACAGGTCGACGGGAAATTTCGACTATGTCATCGCCTACCGCGTGGTCGAGATGCTGGCGGCGGCCATCGGCAGGGCCCGGTCCACCGACCCGGCGAAGGTCGCGGCTGCCCTGGAGGGCATGCGCTACGACGGCGCGGGCGGAGAATCGTGGATGCGCGCCGAGGACCACCAGATCATCGCGCCGCTCTACCTCGCGAGCTTCGTGAAGGCGGGCCAGCCCGGCGTGAAGTTCGACCAGGAGGACACCGGGTTCGGCTGGAAGCTCGAGGCGAAGGTCGACGCGAAGGACGCGGTGCCGGAGATGAAGTGCCGCATGCAGCGCCCCTGAGCGCCGGTCCGCTGGCGGCCATTGCCTCGCCGGCGGATCATGGGCCGGCGCACCAGCCCCGGCGGTCATGACATGAAGAAGACCCTTTACGAGATTCTCGGTGTCGACGCCAAGGCCTCGAAGGAGGAGATCGAGGCGGCCTATGCCGCGCGGGTGGACGAGCTGAAGTCCGCCACGCTGCAGGACCCGAACAAGCTGCGCATGCTGCAGTCCTCGCGCGAGATCCTGGCGGATGCCAACCGGCGCGCGGCTTATGACGCCTCGCTGGCACGGCCGGAAACGCGGCCGAAGCCGGCCGCGGCCGCGCCGAAGCTCGCGCCGGCGGATTCCGAGCCGGGCCTGCTGCAGCAATGGGGCAAGTGGGTTGCCCTCGCGGTCGCCGTGGTCGCCGTCATCGCCTGGTGGGCTCCCGGCCGCGAGCCCCGGCCGCCGGCACCCGCACCGGCGGTCCCGCAGCCGGGTACGGTGGTGCCGCCGCCCGCTGCGACGCAGGCTCCGGCGGCTGCGCCCCCCGCAGCGCCAGCGTCGGCCGAGACGCCCGCTGCTCCTGCGGCACCCGCCGTCGATGCGTCCGCCGCGCCGCTGCTGGGAGACTGGAATTGCACGGATGCGATTTCCGGGCGCACCGGCAGGTACAGCTTTCGCGAGGATGGCGTGCTGGCCGTCGCCTCGACCGACGGGCAGGCCGAATACCGCTTCGAGCTGGCCGGCAGGACGCTCACGCTTACGACGGCGGACCGGGTCAGCACGCTCACGGCCGAAGAGCTCGGCGCGAGGAAAATGATCCTGAACACCGGCTCGGAAGGCCGCCGCCTGGTCTGCAAACGCTAGCGGGCGGCCACCCGGTGGTGGCGCCTGCGGTGCGGCGCCGGCATCCCCACCATGGCCCGCGGCGCTGCGGTCAGCGGATGCGGGCAGAAGCTCCGTCGATCGTCATGCCCGGGCGTGCCGCCGTGCCGCGAATCGCCGATTTCGGCTCATTGCCGGGGATGCGCATGGCGAAGCGCCCGTTGTGACGGTTGCCCGGATCGCCGGCCTTGACGCCGGCGACGGGGCGATGGTGATGGCGATCGTTGAAGCACAACGGGCCGCGGCACAGCGCGGGATAGACCACACCCGGGTACGCCGGGTAGTAGACGGCGTCGTTCGCGGGCTCGGGCAGCATGGCCGCGCTGCGCAGTTGCGCCTCGTAGCGCTGCTCGTCGAGGCGCCGCTCCTCCATCTCGCGCTGCTGTCGTGCCGCTGTCATGGCGGCGAGCTCCTCCTTGTCCGCGCGCAGGCGCGCGTTCGCTTGCTCGAGGTCGAGCTCGCGGCGGCGTTCGCATTCGGGCGTCGCACAGGCCGCGGCCGCGATGCTCGTGCCCACGGCATGCATGCCGGCCGGACAGGCGGAATCGGTATAGAGGGTCTTGCCGGCGCCGTCGGTGCAGCGCAGGACGCCGGCGTCGGCCGCGGCCGGCGACAGCAGCGCCGAAGCGGCGAGCAGCACGGAGCAGGCGAGTCGCGTGCGGATCATGGCATTCCCCCGTCGGACAGGGTGTGGGCCGTCGCGATCCATGATCGCGCAATGCGCGGCGGGCCGCAATGCGTGCGGCCGCGGGGTGACACTATGTTACGAGGGGCCCCCGGCCCCTATCCCTCAGGGCTTCAATTGTCCCCGGATCTCGCCGGCCTTGTGCGCGTCGCTGTGCACGTTCACGTAGAGCCCGCCGGCCTTGTAAGCCTTGTACTGGGCATCCGTGAGCTTCGCTCCGGCCGGGACCGCCCACTCGTTGTCGCCTTTCTTCTCCAGCGGGACGGCCACGCCGCCGTTCTTGCCGGCCGCGCCTTCGTGGATGTGCGCCATCGTGCCCTTCACGCCGGTGGTCGTGACACTGCCGCTGACCGACTTGTCGTCGTTGACGGTGATCGTGCCGGAGCCCTTGGCCGCCGTCTGCACGGGCGGCACTTCTTCCGAGCCGCTCAGCATGACGTGCGAGGCGCCGGCGTGCGCGATACCCGCGGCGCCGGCGATGAGGCCCGCGCCGGCGATCGCGAGGACCGATTTGCGTAAGGTGGTTTTCATGTCGTCCTCCAGTATGGTGTGGTTGTCACCGCCGGGGATGCGCGGTGAAGCCGTTGGGACAGCTTCGTTTCCCGCCGGGTTCCGCCGGCCGGGCCCGCGTGACCGCGACAGTCGGCGATCGGCGACAGTGTACCCGGCCTGCATGAACGCGGCATGCAGTCTAGAATCTGCGTTCGTCAATATAGCGCAATGGAAGCACCGGCAATGGGCATCGAAGTCATCCCGCAGCAGGCCGCCTGCGGCGCGATGGTCCGCGGCGTGGACCTCACACGGGAGCTGGCCGCCTCCGAGGTCGCGCAAATCCGCGCGGCATGGCTGCGGCACCAGGTGGTCGCTTTTCCGGACCAGCCTCTGGAAATCGCCGACATCGAGCGCTTCGCGACCTACATCGGGCCCGAAGGCGAGGATCCCTACATCACGGCCATTCCCGGACATCCGCGCGTGGTGCAGGTCAGGCGCGAGCCCGACGAGAAGGCGCCGATCTTCGCGGAGACCTGGCATTCGGACTGGAGTTTCCTGCGCACGCCGCCGGCCGCCACCGTGCTGTACGGCAACATCATCCCGCCCAGCGGCGGCGACACGCTGTTCGCCGACCAGTACGCCGCATGGGATGCCCTGCCGGCGTCCATGAAAACCATGCTGAAGCCCAGGAGGGCGGTCCATTCGGCACGCAAGGGCTACGCCAGGGACGGCATGTACGGCGAGAAGGACAAGGGGCGTTCGATGGCGATACGCTACGGCGATTCCGCGCTGAAGACGCAGTTGCATCCGCTGGCCCGGCCGCACACGGAAACCGGCCGGCTCGCGCTGTTCGTAAGCCCCGGCTACACGATCGGCATCGACGGCATCCCGGACGACGAGGCGGCGCCCATCCTCAAGGAGCTCTATGTGCACCAGGCGAAGCCCGAGTTTCAGTACCGCCACAAATGGAGCGAGGGCATGCTGCTGATGTGGGACAACCGCTGCGTGATCCACGCGGCCACCGGCGGCTACGAGGGCCATCGGCGCCTGCTGCACCGGATCACGATCGCCGATCGAACGCTGCAGTAGGGCTGCCGCGGCGCCGCCCGCGCGACGAATTCGTCGCATCGGGAACAATGTGCCGGGGAGGCGGTCTCATGCGCCAAGGCTTGCGTACCCCAGTGCGGAAAAACAACCATCCGGTCTCATGCGGCGCCATCGCCGCGATGCTCCTTGCAGCCTTGCCGGCGCTCGCGGGCAACCCGTGGGAAGAGGGCGGATCCCTCGACGCCTGCATCCAGGCCGTGCTCAAGCAGAGACCGGGAATCCTGACCGGCTGGCAGCAGAGCGGCGGCGGCGATGTGCCACCCTACGTCGTCAGCGTGCTCGCCGAGGACGGCACCGACGCCGAGGCGTTCTGCGACCCGGCCAGGCCCGACAGCTTCAAGTTCAACAACAAGACCGGCCTGTTCCGCGCCTCCATGTACAGGCGCGCGACCTTCCCCGAGCCGCAGGCGCGCGCCATCGCGCCGCTGCCGTTCACCGGTCCGGTCAGGCTCACGTCGATGGCGCTGTCGGTCGGCCTCACGGGCCGGCCGACCTACGAGTACCAGATGTTCCTGCCCAGCAACCACAAGGCCGTCGTCGAGATCGACGCCGTGACGGGACGGCTCAACAAGGGGCGGATCGAGTAGTCCCGCAGCCGCGGCACGCGCCAAGGGGGATCGACCACGAAGGAGAAAACCACATGAGGAAGACGTTCCGCGCGATGGCCGCGCTCGGCGCCGCCTGCGCCGTCCTGGCCGGCCCCGCCGCGCACGCGGACAAGCTGGAGAACATCCCCCTGGAATGGAAGCCGACATCGCCGCTTTCCGAGCGCGCGCCGGTCGACGTGAAAGGCCTCGAGGGCATCAGGATCCAGGTCGAGCCTTTCACCGACAAGCGCGAGGACCGCGAGCTGATCGGGCGCAACGTCAACAAGGCGCCGATCCGCAAGGTCACCACGAATGAGGACGTGCCGCGCTTCGTGACCTACCACACCAAGTCGCTGCTTTCGGCCATGGGCCTGAACATCGTGGAGAGCGGCGGCGACTACCTCGTGAAGGGCGAGGTCAAGAAGTACTTCGCCGAGGAGGCAAGCCGCTACAACGCCTCCGTCGAGCTGCGCATCAGCCTGACGACGCCGGACGGCAAGGTGCTCTGGGTCGTGGAGACCGAGGGTACGTCCAGCCGCTACGGCATCGGCTACAAGCGGGACAACTACTACGAAGTGCTCAGCGACGCCCTGATCGGTGCCGTGCATGAGGTCGTGCGCAACCAGAACTTCCGGAAGGCGCTGACCGCGAAGTAGGCGGCCCGCGGCGCGGGAAAGGCCCGGATGCCCGGGCCTTCCCTGCGGCCGGTGATGCCGGCATCAGGCCGCCGGATGGTGGCCCATGCGGTGCCGGAATTGCGACTTCCAGTACAGGTCGAAGATGGTCTTCTGCTCCGGCGAGAGCGCGCTCTCGAAGGTGCGCGTGTCCTGCGCGGCCTTCTGCAGCGTGTCCGCGTGTTCGCGCATCGCCTGCGACATGCGCTCGAGCTTCGTGGCCGTGTCGGCTTCCTCGCGCGCCTGGCCCCTGCGCGCATGCATGTCTTCCATCTTCGCCTTGCCGTCCTTCACGCGCGCCAGCACGCTTTCCGAGTAGGACTGCCACGCTGCCTTCTGGTCGTCCTTGAGGCCGAGCTTTTTCTCCAGCGCGTCGAGGTTGTGCTGGGTGCGCGCGACCGGGTCGAAATGCCGGTGCTGCGCGTGCTGCCCGGCGGGGGGCGCGGCCGGCGCTTCGTCCGCCGCCGCCGCGAAGCCGGAAGCGGCAAGCAGGCCCATCGCGAGCACACTGGCGCGCAAGGTGAACGTCTTGTTCATGGTGATCTCCTGTCGTGAGTGGGTGCTGCAACCGGCGCGCCGGACCGCGGCACGACTTTCGGCTGCTGCTGGCCTCTCAACGCGGCGCACGCGCGCGACGTTTACCCTCGCATGTAACGTAGTGAAACGGGGCAAGCCGTGACTGTCGCGACCGTCGACCTGGTACCCGGAGGCGGTTGCGACAGTCACGATGGTCACGCGTTTCCCGTCACGGAGCCTCCGTCACGGCCTCACTTGATCGCTCCTCCGGGGAAGCGGTCCTGGTTCTGGCGCGCGAACATCCAGCCGGGGTATTCCGGCGGCAGCCTGCTCGCTTCGTCCAGCGACTTCAGTTCCGCCTCGGAAAGCCGGACGTCGGTCGCCGCGATGTTGTCGGAAAGCTGCTCGTTGGTCTTCGCGCCGACGATCACGCTCGCCACGACGGGCTGGTGCAGCAGCCACGCGAGCGCGATGCGCGCGACTGAGACGCCGTGCGCGCTTGCGATCGGGCGCATGGCATCCACGCACCTGAACGCACGCGGCCGGTCGACCGGAGGAAAGTCGAAGGTCGTGCGGCGCGCGCCGTCGGGCCCCTTGTCGTTCTCGGAGAACTTGCCCGACAGCAGCCCGCCGGCGAGCGGGCTCCACACCAGCACGCCCAGCCCCTGGTCCAGGCACACCGGCACGATCTCGCGCTCGAGGTCACGACTGGCAAGCGAGTAATACGCCTGCACGCTTTCGAAACGGTTCCAGCCGCGATGGCCGGAGATCGAGACGGCTTTCATGATCTGCCATGCGGCATGGTTTGAAAGCCCGATGTAGCGCACCTTGCCCGAGCGCACGAGGTCCTCCAGCGCGCGCAGCGTCTCCTCCATGGGCGTGGCGACGTCCTGGCCGTGGATCTGGTAGAGGTCGATGTGATCCATCTGCAGGCGGCGCAGGCTCGCGTTCACGCCGTCCATGATGTGGCCGCGCGACAGGCCGACGTTGTTCGCTCCGCCGCCCATGCGGATGCGCACCTTGGTTGCCACGACGATGTCCTCGCGCGGCACCTTCAGGTTCTTCAGCGCCTGGCCGACGAGCTCCTCGGAGACGCCCTCCGAGTAGACGTCGGCGGTGTCGATGAAATTCACGCCTGCCGCGATCGCCGTCCCGATCTGTCCTTCCACGTCGGCAAGGCCCAGTTGCCCGATGGGCGCCCAGCGGCCCTTGCCGCCGTAGGTCATCGTGCCCAGGCAGATTTCGGATACGAGCAGGCCGGAGCGGCCGAGCAGGCGGTAGCGCATGGGAATCTCCTCGGATTGGGGTGAGCCGACTAGGTTACCAAATGCCGGGGTGCGACGATCCGGGGGTATTGCGCACGACAGCCGCGGCGCTCAACATGCCAGCGCGGCGCTTGACCGCGACCAGGAACAAGAGGGAGGAAGCATGCGCAACATCGCAGCGGCACTGGTCTGTGCGGCGTTGATCGCGCCGGCAGGCGCGCAGGAGTTCCCGTCGTGGGCCTACCCGGTGAATCCGCCGGGGCTCAAGCCCGCGCCCGACGACGGCTCGGTGAAGCGCGTGCCCGGCAGCGAGGCGGGCTACACCCTCACGCAGATCCGCGACCTGTTCAGTCCGCCGGACTGGCATCCCGGCAGCCATCCCGCGATGCCGGAGGTGGTGGGCCACGGGAAGAAGCCCGGGCAGTTCGCCTGCGCGTATTGCCACCTGCCCAATGGGCTCGGCCGACCGGAGAATTCCAGCCTGGCGGGGCTGCCGGCATCCTACATCTTCCAGCAGGTCATGGATTTCAAGAGCGGCGCGCGCCGCAGCTCGGAACCGGCGAGCCTCCCCGTCAATTTCATGGTCGCGATCGCGCAGGTGGTGAGCGAGGAGGATGCCAGGATCGCGGCCGAATATTTCTCGTCGCTGCAGCGCGGGCCGTGGATCCGCGTGGTGGAAGCCGACACCGTGCCCAGGACGAAGGTCGGCGGCTGGATGCTGATCGAGGACGGCAGCGGGCAGACCGAGGCCATCGGCCGGCGCATCATCGAGATGCCGGAAGACCTCGAGCGCACCGAGCTGCGGGACGCGAGGGCGAGCTTCGTGGCGTATGTGCCGCCGGGAAGCGTGCGCCGGGGCGGGGAGCTGGCGGCCGGCGCGGGCGGCAAGTGGACGCCGTGCGCGGCGTGCCATGGCGAAGGCCTGAAGGGGATGGGACCGGTGCCCGCGCTGGCCGGACGCTCGCCGAGCTACCTCGTGCGCCAGCTCTATGACATCCGGCACGGCACGCGGCACGGGCAGTGGACCGAGCTCATGAAGCCCGTGGTGGCGCCGATGTCGCAGGAGGACATGGTCGCGCTCGCCGCCTACGCAGCGTCGCTGGAGCCGTGAAAGGCGTGACGGAAGAGCCGTGCCGGACGGGTTATAAGCTTATAACCCGAGTCGCCGGCAGGCGACGAATTTGTTTTTGACTGCACCGGGACAAAAGCGTATATAGGGAGCCGCAGGAAAATCCAAGGCTGAAGTGCTGGTCCGTCGTAGCCCCGTATTAAACGGTACTCCTCAGATCTCCATTGTTCTCCTCTTGGTCTGCCGCCTCAGGGCGAAAGCCTTTCTGTTGATAATTTTTTGAAGGATGAATAAAGATGGCATCAGGTACCGTCAAGTGGTTCAACGACGCTAAAGGTTACGGCTTCATCACCCCGGACGACGGCGGCAAGGATCTGTTCGCGCATTTCTCCGCCATCCAGGGCAACGGCTTCAAGTCGCTCAAGGAAAACCAGCGAGTGACCTACGACAAGACCACCGGCCCCAAGGGCGACCAGGCGTCGAACATCCGCCCTGCCTGAGCGCAAGCCAGCGACAAACGATCCCGGGATCCGTTCCCGGGGTCCTCAAAAGCCCGGGAAACCGGGCTTTTTATTTTTCCGTCCGTCCTCCAGCACCGGTCCGGCCGTGTCCGACCCATGCCGCCGCCATTTCCGCCCGGCATGGCGGAACTCGGTGGTTGCCGCCGGTGTCCAGAAAATGCCGCAGCCGGGACCGCGCGAGCCGGCCTTGCTGCCCGCGGCATCCATAGCTCTCGTGGAGGAGGAATCGCAATGCCAGGTTACATGCAAGTCGCCGTGCAGTGGTGGCACGAGTTTGGCCCGATCGCAAACTCGGGCCTGCACATCCTGCTCGTCCTGATCATCGCCTGGGTGGCCAGCGCCGTGGTCAAGCGCGCGGTCCGCGCATTCCGCCTGCGGCTCTCGAGCCGCCTCGACGACCGCGAGACCGCCAAGCGCGCGGAAACCCTGGGCCGGGTCTTCCGCTACATCGCGACGGTGGTGATCTGGCTCATCGCGGTGCTGGTGATGCTGTCGGAGATCGGCATATCGGTCGCGCCGATACTCGGGGCGGCGGGCGTGGCGGGCCTGGCCATCGGCTTCGGCGCGCAAAGCCTGGTCAAGGACTACTTCACGGGCTTCTTCCTGCTGCTGGAGAACCAGATCCGGCAGGGCGACGTGGTGCAGGTCGCGGACCACGCCGGCCTGGTGGAGGAGGTGACGCTGAGGTTCGTGCAGCTGCGCGACTACGACGGCAACGTGCATTTCGTGCCCAACGGCACGATCACGACCGTGGTGAACATGAGCCGCGGCTATGCCCAGGCCGTCGTGGACGTGGGAGTGGCCTACAAGGAGGACATCGACCGCGTGATCCGCATCATGCTCGAGGTGGCCGAGTCCCTGCGCAGCGACAAGGAGTTCGGCACCCGCATCCTCGATCCCTTCGAGCTGGCCGGCGTCGAGAGCCTGGACAACGCCGCGGTGGTGATCCGGGGCCGCTTCCGCGTGCTGCCTTTGGAGCAATGGAACGTCAAGCGCGAGTACCGGCGCCGCCTGAAGTACGCCTTCGACAGGCATGGCATCGACATCCCGTCCGTGCGCGTGGCGATCCATGCCGGCGGCAGCGGGCCTTCCGCCGGCACCGACAAGCTGCCGGTTCCTGCCGCGCAATAGGTGCGTTCCGGGATCAGGCGGCAGCAGGGTGGTACTGGTAGGTCCAGGTCTCGGAGAGCGTGTCTCCGCCGTTCTTCAGGAACAGCCTCATCTCCACCGGTTCCGCCCCCCTGACGGTCAGGTCGAACTGCGCGCGCCAGTGGCCGGGGACGTCGTCGGGCACGGCTTCGGTATACACGTAGGAGAATTCCCCGCGCGAGGCCCACAGCACGGCCTCGGGCTTGGTGCCGAACGGCAGCTCCGCAAGCGGCCCGCCGAGGAATTCGACCATGAACTTGCGCACCCCGCGCGGGCGCGGCAGCCCGGGCACGCCGCCGTTGCCCAGGCGCGTGGCCACGCAGCGCGCGAGCTCGCCTGGGAAGGGCTCGTCCGCCGACCAGTACAGGCGATAGCGCAACTCCAGGGCCTGCCCGGCGACGGCCGGCTCCGCCGGCACCCACATGGCGACGATATTGTCATGGATCTCGTCGTCGGTCGGCATTTCCACGAGCTGCACGGCACCGCGCCCGAAGCCCGACAACGGCTCCACCCAGAGCGTGGGCCGCAGGTCGTAGCGCACGCCGTCGAGGTAGTGGTCGAACACCCGGTCGCGCTGCGACAGGCCGAATCCCTTCGGCGCGTCGTCGGCAAACGCGCTCACGCTCAGCACGGGCGGGTTGTTCAGCGGCCGCCACAGGCGCTCGCCGCCGCCGGTCCACAGCGCGAGCCCGTCCGAATCGTGCAGTTCCGGGCGCCAGTCGACGGCCGTCGGCTTGATCGTCTCGGAGAACCAGTACATCGACGTGAGCGGCGCCATGCCGAGCCGCGCGACGTCGCGGCGCAGGAAGATCGACGCCTCGACGTCCATGCGCACGTCGCGGCCGCGCTTCATGACGAAGCGGTACGCGCCGGCGACCGAGGGGCCGTCGAGCAGCGCATACACGATCATCGGGTCCGTCAGGCCGGCCGGTTCCTCGATCCAGAATTCGGTGAAATCCGGAAATTCCTCCACATGCGGCGGCTGCGGGTTGGCCGTGTTCACCGCGAGGCCGCGCGCCGACAGCCCATACTGGTGCAGCTCGCCGATGGCGCGGAAATAGGAGGCGCCGAGGAAGGCGACCCAGTCGTTTTTCTTCCAGTCGAGCCCGCCCGAGCGGTTTTCCTGCACGCGCAAGCCCGCGAAGCCTGCGCCCGGCGGCAGGCGGCGCGCGACCGAATCGGCGGGCATGTCGAAGTATTCCTCGCGGTAGAGGATCTCGCGCGCTTCGCCGCCGCTCACCGCGTGCATCTTCACCGATTTCTGGAAGAACATGCCGAGGTGGAAGAAGGTCACGGGGAAGGGGCCCGGCCCCTGCGCGCCGAGCGCGTATTCCGGCCGGTAGCGGATGCGGCCGTGCTCGGCATAGTCGATCTTTGCGGTGACTTCGGGCGCCGGCCGCGGAGGGGGCGCGTGGGGCGCGGCCGCCATCGCGCGGGCGCGCGCCTTCAACGCATCGGCGGAAAACGGCCGGGCAGGTCCGAATTGCAGCGTGGCGCCGGCACGCGCGGCCGCCGGCAGGCCGGCGAGCCACAGCGTGCCGGCGGCGAGCCCCGCCTGCATCAGTTCGCGTCGTTTGGGTTGCATCGGCATGCGGGATGGAAGGCGACGGGTTGCGGCGACGCCGGTTAGAGCCGGCGGTGCGCGATCGGTTCCTCGGCGGCGGCGCTCAGTAAGCCGCGACGTAGCAGCCGATGACGGCCGCGGCGAGGATGGCGCCGGCGAGGATGCGCATGTCGAGGTCGCGCCACATGCGCACCAGAAAATTCGACGTCCGCGGCGAGGCCGCCAGGCGCGCGTGGTCCTTGCGGTCCGGCTCGGTCAGGCGTTTCAGCGCGGACGTGGAATCGAAGATCGCGGAGACGGCAAGGCGCGTGTTCGCATCGACGATGATGTTCTGCGGTCTGGGCGCGCGCGCGTGTGTGTCGGCCTGCACGGCCGGCAAGGTGGCCTCGTTGGCGTCGAACCTCTGCGTCGTTTCGCCCGCTGCCGGCCGGTCGATGCGCTGCGTGGTTTCCGCGCCCGCACGCTGCACGCCCAGCTCGTTCAGGCAGGCGCGCAGGTCGGCGGCGAACTGGTGCGCATCCTGATAGCGCTCGTTGGCGTCCTTCTCCAGCGCTCGCGCCGCCACGAGGTCGAGCATTGCGGGCACCTGCCGGTTGATGCGCGACGGCGGCACGGGGCGCAGTTGCGAGACGTTGTACATGATCTCGGTCGCGTCGTTGCCGGAAAAGAGCTTCGTGCCGGTGAGCAGCTCGTAGAGCACCGTGCCCAGCGAGAAGATGTCCGAGCGCTGGTCGACGGGACGTCCCGCCACCTGCTCGGGCGACATGTAGCGCGGCGTGCCCATCATCAGGCCGGTCTGCGTCTTCAGGTCCGAGGAGCGCATGCGTGCGATGCCGAAATCCATGATCTTCACGCGGCCGTTGCCCACCAGCATGATGTTCGGCGGCTTGATGTCACGGTGGACCACACCGCGGTCGTGCGCGAAGGCGAGCGCGTCGGCGACGCGCTCGACCACGGCCACGGCCTCCGCCACGGGGAAACGGCGCGAAGCGGCCTCCGTGCCGAGGTCCACGCCTTCGAGCAGCTCCATGGCCATGTAGACGACGTCGCCCTCGCGGCCGACGTCGTAGATCGTGACGATGCCGGGATGGCCGAGCCGGCCGGCGGCGCGGGCCTCCTGCTGGAAGCGCGCCTCGTACTCCTTGCGGTCGGCGTCCTCGGCCGGCACGAACACCGTCTTGATGGCGAGCTGGCGATCGAGCGCGGGGTCTTCGGCGCGATAGACCACGCCCATGGCACCGCGGCCGAGCTCGCCGAGGATGCGGTAGCGCCCGAGCTGCGTGGCCTCGCTCATGGCAGCACCCAGTCGCGCAGGCGCCTGAGCAGGCTGCGCTCCGGGGCGGGCGAGAACTCGTATTCCACGGCTGCCGTGCGTCCGGCGCGCAGGTCGACGCTGGTACGGAACGGGATCTCGCCCTTGCGCCGCAGCTCGATGGTGTGCGTACCGGGCGCGAGCTTCAGTTCGGCCACCGGCGGGCTCCTGCCGCGCAGGGTGCCGTCCACGACGACGTCGCCGTCGGGATGCACGTTGAGCACGAGTGTGGCCGGCTGGCCCTCGCGCAACGTCCCGCGGATGGTGCCGTGGTAGTAGACCAGGGCCGTGAACATCGCGAACACCACGGTAACGCCCACCGCGGCGAGGACCTTGCGCCGGTGCCGCGCCGACGCAGCGTCCGGGGCGAACAGCTCGTGGGTGCGCACGTTGGCGTCCGTGAATATGCCGGCGGGGCGGATGGATGCGGCGCGTGCGGGGGCGGCCGTGGCCAGCGCCTCGCGGAAGGACCGCGACACGAACAGCCGCGCCGGGCCGGCGAAATGCGCGATGGCGGCGGCGGTGCCCACGGCATCTCCGATCATGCCCTGCTGGCCACCGTCGTCGGCGGCGAGCCGGATGGCGCCGTGGTTGATGGCCACCGCCATGGAGACGCCGGCGGCAGAGGCGCTCATGCACCGCTGTGCGATGTCGAGCGCGCCGGCCGGATCGCCGAGGACGGCGATGGCCATGCCGTCCGGCGCATCGAGGATGATGCGCGAGCGCTCGTCGATGCGTATCAGGGCCACGGCGAGTGCCGACTCGAGCTGGGCACGCAGGCGCGCCTGCTCGGGCACGGGCCGGCGGGCAAACTCGGTGATGCGGATGAAGACCACGCTTGCCAGCGTGGGCAGGGAACCGGGCTCGTTCAAGTCGGCGCGCCGGGTGACGAGATGGCCGGATTCTACACTCAGCGCGCGCGTGCCGAAGACCTTCGGCTGCGGCTTTTCCCGCTAAAGTTTAATATTGCGCTGCCGATTTCCAGGCCGATACGAGACGGCAGCCCAGGATGAAAATTTTCGCACCGGGAATTTCGCGCGCGGCCGCGGTCGCTGCGCTCGCTCTTGGATGCGTGGCCGTCCCCGCGGCGGGCGCCACGGACCTGCTGGCTCAGGCCAGGCAGCTCGCGGCGCCCGCAAAGGCCTATCCGGAGCTCGCGCAGATCAGCACCCAGGTCGACATGATGATCGCGCGCATGCAGTCCAACACCGACAAGCTCAGGGATTACCGCAAGGCGCGCATCCGCGGCTCGGACCGGCGCTACGCGGGGTTGACCCGCGAGTTCAACCAGGCGCGCAGCCGCCTGAGCGAGATCGAGCGCAAGCTCGGCAAGGCGCCCAGCCTGGACCTGAGCCGCTTTCCGATGCCGCCCGGCTACGACCGCGGCAGCTCGTCCTCGGACGTGCGCGAGCGTGCGCTGGCGGGCGAGGTGAGGAAGTACGACAAGGCCAAGACCTCGCTGGCGCAGGCGCTGAAGGCCATATCGGATCACTACGACCAGCAGCTCAGGGAAATCGCGAAGGTGAGGTGAGGCGGGGCGAATGCTCAAGCCTGAGGCCTGCATCCAACACATCCAACACAGAGGCACAGAGGACACAGAGAAGAGCCGAAAAGCAGGCGGGATGAAGCGTGCATCGTGCTCCTCTCGATAATGTGCGGTGATCGAGACTCGATCTGACAGGCACTTTCAGATTCCGGCCCAACACCAACTGCAGAATCCCAGCTCTCACCGCAGAGGACGCGGAGGAAAAACGGAGGAAATCTTCTGCCAAAAGGCCGCCCCATGTCGGGACATACGGGAAACGGTCAGATCTGTCGCTGTCTTTCTTGCCTTTCCTCCGTGTCCTCTGTGCCCGCTAAAGTGTACTCCGACGTGCCACGCACGTAGGGTATCTGTGTTGGATGTGTTTTGAGAAGTGTATTTTTTGTTGTTCACTTGTCCTCGCGTATCGCTTCCACCGATATCGTCAGCCGGACCTCGTCGCTCACCATCGATGCGTAGCGGTCCATCCCGAAGTCCGAGCGCTTGAGCGCGGCCTCGAGGTCGCCGCCGCAGACGTAGCGGTCCAGCACGAGGATCTTCACCTGCTTGCAGACGAAATGCGTGGCTTGCAGGCGCACCGGCCTGGTCGCGCCGTGCAGGGTGAGCTCGCCGTCGAACTCGACGGGCACGCCGTCGCGGAATTTCGACGCGCGGCCCTTGAAGCGTGCGGTCCTGTAGCGCGCCGTATCGAGGAACATCTCGCCGGCCAGCGCGGCGTCGAGCTTCTTCACGCCGGTGTCGACGGAGCCGGGGTCGAGATCCACCGTGACTTCCGCGGACTGGCGCCCGGCGTCCAGCGTCGCGCTTCCCCCGGCGATGCCCATGCGCCCGCGCACCGACGACACGCCGGTGTGCACGACGGCGAAGTGCGCGAAGGTGTGGTCGGGATCGACGCGGAAGCGCTCGGCCGCGGCGGCCTGCGCCGCGATCGCGGCGCCGATCAGTGCAGGCAGGA
>DASUFB010000009.1:0-96584 GCA_036274775.1 Burkholderiales bacterium
GGCTCCGTCACGTGCATGACCGGCGGCGAGAAATCCACGTTGCCGCCGGCGGTGCGGAAGCTCACGGTGATGCCGCCCCTGGTCTGCACGCCCTGCAGGCGCTCGAGGAAATCGACGTGGAAATAGGTGCGCCGGAACTCGCCGTCCGTGATGCCGGTGAGGCCGAGGTCTTCCTGCAGGCGCACGACCTCGCGGATCGCGGCGTCCTCGGCCGCGCGCAGGCCGGCGTCCGTCAGGCTGCCCCGGCGGCGCCGCTCGCGGGCGTCCAGCAGCGCCGCCGGGCGCAGGAAGCTGCCGACGTGGTCCGCGCGGAACGGCGGCCCGCCCTTCGCTTGCATCGCTACTTCACGCGCACGAAGCGCTGCACGCGCTTACCGGTGTCGACGTCGCCCGTGTAGATGCTGCCGTGCGAGTCGACCGCCATGGTGTGCACCCAGTGGAACTGTCCGGCCGAGCGGCCCTGGCGTCCGAAGCTGCCGACCTGCTCGCCGGTCTCGCGCAACAGGATGTGGATCTCGTTGTTGCTGCCGTCGGCCACGAACAGGTATTTCTGGCCGGCGTCCGTGGAGAAGGCGATGTCCCAGACCGAGCCGACGAAGCGCGTCTGCGGATCGAGCCGGTACTCGGCGACGAAGCTGCCGTCCTTGTGGAACACCTGGTAGCGGTTGTTGACGCGGTCGCAGACGTACACCAGCCCGTCGCGCGAGATGCGCACGCAGTGCACCGGGTTGCGGAACTGGCGCGCGATCGGCGCGGCCGGATCGTACTTGCCGGGGTCGGCGTCGTCGGGCGCCGCGCCGTAGGCCCCCCAGTGGCGGCGGTATTCGCCGGTGTCGGCGCTGAACACGACCACGCGCTTGTTGCCGTAGCCGTCCGCGACGTAGACCTCGCGCGCGCCATCGTCCACGATCGCCAGCGCCGGTCGTCCGAGGTAGCGCGTGCTGTTGCTGCCCTCGGTATGGCGCGCCTGCCCGATCTGCCGCACGAATTTGCCCTCGCGCGTGAACTCCAGCACCTGCGCGTCGTTTTCCTTGTCGTTGCCGGCGAGCCACACGTGGTCGTTCGCGTCGACGAAGATGCCGTGCTCGGAGCGCGGCCACTCGTAGCCTTCGCCTTCGCCGCCCCAGGCCTGCAGCAGATTGCCCTGCGCATCGAACTCCAGCACCGGCGGCGCCGGCTTGCAGCACTTCGACGTCGGCGGGTCCATGGCCGCGGCCTTCTCGTCGTCGGTGAGCGTGCGCGGGCGCTGGTAGACCCAGATGTGGTCGTGGCGGTCGGTGGCGATGCCGCCGATCTGGCCCAGTATCCAGTCGTTGGGCAGGGGCTTCGGCCAGAACGGATCGACGCGGAACTCCGGCACCTCCGTGGCGCCGGCCGGGGCACAGGCAAGCAGGGCGAGGGCAACGAGTGCTGCGGCGCAACGAGCGGGATGCATGGCTCCTCCTGTCACAAGCCGGCGTGCGGGCCGGTCCCGGGTGTCAACTGCCGTCGTCGGCGGGCGTTTGCCATATGCGCCGATCGCGCGTGAGTCTATCACCGCAGGTTGCGCGCGGCGCGGCGGCCGCCGCAATTCGATACACTGGCCGCTCCAACCGATAACGTCACGAGGAGAATCGCCACATGAACGCCAGAATCCTTGCCGCCTGTGCTTTCGCGCTCGCCGGCCTCGCCGCCACTTCCGGAGCGGCGGAAACGCAGTGGGTCAATCCGGCGGTCGCGGACTTCGGCGCCGCGGCGGTGCTGCCCGGCGCCGGCATGCAGCCGGACAAGGGCGCCGAGTACAAGGTCGTCTTCAACGTGACCATGGGCGGCCCCAACGACAAGATCAATCCGGGGCTGGAGCGCGTGGCGCGAGCGGCGAACATCTTCACCTCGGCCGGCGTGCCGCTGTCGCACCTGCATTTCATTGCCGTCGTGCACGGCCCGGCCACGCTCTCCGTCCTCGACAACGACCACTACAAGGAGAAGCTCGGCACCGACAACCCGAACGTCAAGCTCATCTCGGAGCTGAAGGCGGCCGGCGTGCAGGTGGTGGTCTGCGGCCAGGCGCTCGCGCACCTCAAGCTCGCGCACGACTGGGTCAATCCCGACGTCGAGGTCACGCTGTCGGCGATCTCCGACGTGATCATCCTGGAGCAGAAGGGCTACGTGATCTTTCCGATGTGAGCACATGACGATGCTGCATGGATGGCGGCCCGCGCTCGCCGCGACGGCGCTGGCCGTCGCGGCCGGCGCCTTCGCCGACGGGGGCGTCGACCCGCAGTACCGCTACGACCCCCCCTGGAACCCGCCCGCGGGCGACGGCCTGAATTTCACGGTGCCCGGCATCGACAACGTGCCGGACCTGCAGGGCGACGTGAACGACCCGCAGCTCACCGTGTTCTTCGCGGGCAACCAGTACATGGTCGTACGCGACCTGGTGCAGGCCTTCCGCGCGGCGCATCCGGACATCCAGCGCGTGTTCGTCGAGACGCTGCCGCCGGGCATCCTCGCCGAGCAGATCGAGCGAGGCAGCGTCGTCATCGGCAACCTGCGCATCGCGCTCAAGCCGGACGTCTACGCGACCGGCCGCGGGCGCATGCAGGAGCTGCAGAAGGACAGGCAGTGGTTCGCGCGCATGGTCGACTACGCGCGCAACCGGCTCGCGATCATGACGGCGGCCGGCAATCCGCGCGGCATCGCGGACTGGGACGACCTCGCGCAGCCGGGTGTCTCGCTTTGCATGCCCAACCCGCGGTGGGAGGGCATCGCGCGCAACCAGATCATCCCGGCGTTGCGCGACGCAGGCGGCGAGGCGCTCGTGAAGGCCATCTACGAGGACAAGGTCGGCGACGGCACGGCTTTCCTAACGCAGATCCACCACCGGCAGACGCCGCTTCGCGTCATGCAGGGCAGGTGCGAGGCGGGCGTGGTGTGGTATTCCGAAGCCTATTTCCATGCGACGATCAAGCAGCACCCGGTCGCGACGGTGACGCTGCCGGATGCCCGCAACCGCTATGCAACGTACACGGCGGGGCTGATGAAGGATGCGCCGCACGCGCAGGCCGGCGAGGCGTTCCTGCAGTTCCTCGCGGGCGCCGAAGGCCAGGCGGTCTATCGGCGCTACGGCTTCCTGCCGCCGAAGGAGAATCCCTAGGTGCGCACGCGCGGGCTACCCCTTTTCCTGACGATTGCCGCATTGGCCGTGGCCGGCGTTGGTGCGGCGACATGCTGGGCTGCGGGTGCGGGCGAAGGCATCTTCCTGCAGGGCAAGGCGGGCACGCCGGCCTGCGCGACCTGCCATGGCGCGCACGGCGAAGGCGGCGGCGAAGGCCTGTATCCGCGCATCGCCGGCCTGCCCGCCGCCTACGCCGAAGGCCAGCTGAAGGATTTCCGCGACGGGCGGCGGGCGAACCCGCTCATGTCCCCGATGGCGGCGGGCCTCACGGACGCGGAGGCGCGCGCGGTCGCGGAATACCTGGGCGGCCTGCAGCCGCCGCGCGCGGCGGCGCGCGCGGCGACACCGGAGCAGACGGCGATCGGCCAGGCGCTGGTGACCGTCGGCGCGTGGGAGCGCGGCGTGCCGCCCTGTGCCGGCTGCCATGGTCCCGCGCTCGCCGGCGTCGCGCCGGCCATTCCGGGTCTCGCGGGCCAGTGGCCGCAATACCTCGCCGCGCAACTGGCGGCCTACCGGCAGGGCAGGCGGCCGGCCACGCCGCTCGGATTGATGGCGAAGGTCGCGCACGGCATGAGCGCGGCCGAGATCCAGGCCGTGTCGGCCTATGTCGCCGGCCTGGCGGAGGGCGAGGTGCCCGCGATGCCGCGCCCCGCGAAGCCCGAAGCCTGGACGCCTGCACCGCAATCGCCGGACGCGTTTGTGCCGCCGCCGGACGCCGCGATTCCCGAGGGGCCCTACGGCGACCTCGTGCGCTACGGGCAAAGCATCTTCGAGGACACGCCGAAATACGCGGGCGAGTACGCGCGCAACGCGCTGAGCTGCCGCAACTGCCATCTCGACCGCGGCCGCGCGCCGACCTCGGGGCCGATGTGGGCCGCCTACGTGCACTATCCGGAATACCGCAAGAAGGACGGCCTCGTGAACACGATGCAGATGCGCATCCAGGGCTGCTTCCGCTACAGCCAGAACGGCGTCGTGCCGCCCGCCGACAGCCGCGAAGTCACGGCGCTGGTGACCTATTTCCACTGGCTCGCCACCGGCCTGCCCGTGGGCATCAAGCCGAAGCGCGTCGGCTACCCGAAGCTCGCCGCGCCGCAGCAGCCGCCGAGCCCGCAGCGCGGCGCGAAAGTTTATGCGGCGAGCTGCGCGCTCTGCCACGGCGCGGACGGCCAGGGGCGCTTCTCGCCGGCCGGCCGGCCGGTGTTCCCGCCGCTGTGGGGCCCGCGGTCGTTCAACTGGGGTGCGGGCATGCACCAGGTCGACATGGCTGCCGCGTTCATCCGCAGCAACATGCCCTACGGCGCCGGCGGCACGCTGGACGAGCAGGACGCCTGGGACGTCGCGGCGTTCGTGAACAGCCGGCCGCGGCCGCAGGACCCGCGCTTCACCGACAGCACGGAGAAAACCCGCGAGAAGTTCCATGCGGGCCATGCGTTCGATTTTTACGGCAGGGAAGTCGACGGCGCGCTGCTCGGCGCGCCGGACGGGCGCTGACCGCAACGGCGTTCAGCGCAGCCCGCCGGCCTCGACCTGCACGGACATCGGCTTCGCGTCGCCCAGCAGCCGGAACGCGGGCGAGCCTTCGACCGCCCGCAGGAATTCGTCGAGCGATTTCCAGTCGGCAGACGTGCTGGAATACGGCTTGAGCTCCAGCTGGCCGCTCGGCTCGAACATCATCGTGACGCCTGCCACGCCGTCGGCTTCGCCGCCGTCCGCCTGCACGCGCCGCAGCAGGCTCAGGTTGAACGCGGTGGCGCAGCCTTCCGACCAGCCGCCGTAGCGGAACACCAAAGCATCGCCGGACGACGGCGCAGCGCCCGCGCGCGCGAAGCGGTACCAGTCGACCATGAGCCTGACCATGCCGTCGGCCGTGAGGCTCTCGACCTGCACGTCGCGCTCGTGCATGAAGGCTTGCAGATCGACGAGCAGCGCATGCGAGGTCGGCACGGGGCCGGCCGCGGCCGGCAGCGGCAGGGCCGCGAGCAGCGTGCCGGCGAGCAGCAATCCGCGCAGGCGAGACAGGCGCATCACAGCTTGCCGGCCACCGCCAGCGCGACCTTGCGCAGCGCCTCCTTCGGCGCGGGCTTCGTGCCCCCGGCGCCGATGGCGACGACCTTGTTGTTCTTCACGAACACGATCATGGATCCTTGCGTCGAGATGCCGTAGTAGGCTTTCTCGCCGATGCCGCTTTCCTCCGTGACCCTGGCGCCGTCGTTGTCCATCCTGCCGCGGACCATGGCGGCACTGAGCTGCTTGCGCGCGGCGACCTCGGAAGGGAATTCGACGACGGACACCACGGCTGCCGAGCCGGCCGAACGATAGGTGCAGTAGTTGAGCTGGCCGCCGGAATCCTCGTCACGCCGGGCCGGCGCCGCGTCGACGTTCGTGACGGGCTGGCCGGTCAACGCAGCCGCGTCGGATTGCGACAGGTAGGCGCAGGCGTCGGCGGCGAGGGCCGTGGCGGGCAGCAGGGCAAGCAGCAGCAGCGGGGCGGGCAGGCGCACGGGCATCCTCCTGGGCTCTCGATGGGCCGGTCGCGCGCACGCGAAGGCGCGCGGCCTTCCCCGATTATCCCCTCGCCGGCTGCCGGCAGGCAACGCATCAGAAGCCGCGCAGGTCGTCGACCGGCCTGGCGAGCTTGCCGCCGGTGATGCGCTCCAGCGTGCGCGTGATCACGTCGATGTCGTTGTCGAAGCTGCCGTGCGCGGCGTTGATGCGCACGTCGGGCCGGCAGGTCAGCACCTTGTCGGTATCGACGATGCCGGTGCGCTTGTTCACGCCGTAGGTCGCCACGGCCTGGCGCCAGTTGCCGAGCGCCTCGCCGGTGCTGGAGGAGCCGTCCCAGCCCTTGTACGAGGGATCGAGCACGTTGGCGAGCCCGAGGATGGGCGTGCGCAGGTCGCCTTCCAGCGCGTTGGACACCATGTACAGCAGCGACTTCCGGTAGATGGCCGCGACGTTGTCGTCGCGCTCGACGCGGTCGGACAGGATGTCGAGGTGCAGGCGCTGCATGAGCCCGGCGTGCGGCGCGTAATGGCGGTTGGCGAACTGCACGGTGCAGGCCGGCGCGTACAGGTGGATCGACGTCGTGCGTTCGCCCAGCCCGCGCGCGGTGAGCAGGTCCACGAGGTAGCCGAGGAAGATCGAGCCGGCCGAATGGCCGACGAGGTGGATTTCCAGCCTGTCGCCCCAGGCTGCGGCGAGCTTCTGCAGCGCGCTGACCAGCAGGTCGCCGCCGCGCGTGGACTGGGAGGCGAACTCCGCGTTCTCCTTCATCTCGCTCCACACGGGCCGCGCCAGCGGCCGGCCGATGGTCTTCTCGACGAGCACGTCGGAGGCCTCGGTCAGCGCCTCGCGGATGCCGCCGGCCCTGGCCGGCTCCTTGCGGAACTTGTCCGCGAAGATGTCGCCGATGGACTCGAGCAGCCCGGTCTTCCAGACCATGAACAGCGGGTAGCAGCCGTTGCCGGCAAAGCAGGGCCCCATCGCGCGGGCGCGCTCGATGGCGTCCGATTCGCTGTTGAGGCCGCCGTGCGCGTAGACGATCAGCTTCTTCGTGGCGCCGGCCTGCGTGCGGAACCACTGGTCCGGCAGCGTGCAGGCCTGGTAGAGCAGCCCGCGGGAGAGCTCGTCCTGCGTGAGATAGCGGCTCACGCGCCCGTCGTTGCCCAGCACCACGCTGTGCTGGTAGGCCGTGGTCTGGTCCCACCACTGGCCGTGCGCCGCGCCGGCGCGCGCCGCGGCCGCGCCGCCGCCCGCCGCGATCTGACCCAGTACGACGCCGGGCACGCCGAGCGCGGCCACCCAGGCGTCCATCGCGTTGGCGAGCCAGTCGGCGTAGGTCAGGATGGCGAAGCCGCCCGCGCCGAAGCTCTCGCCCCAGGAGTTCTGGATGATGAAGCCTTTCTCGTTGAAGCCGACCAGAGCGAATGCATGCCCGCCGTCCTTGGACGGCTTGCCGTCGAAGTCGATCACCGGCAGCGTGTCGTGGCCGACGGGTTTCCTGCGCACGGTGGGCACCTTGTCCCAGCCGGCATGCGTGTAGGCCGAGACGTAGATCGCGCCGACCTCGTAGACGGCGGCCTGCAGGTCGGTGATGGTCTGGAGATTCACCCGGTAGTACACGCCGAGCGTGTTGGCGACCGCACGCGTCGCGTAGCCGAATTTCGGCGGCTGCGCGTCCTCCTCGTGGTAGGGCCAGTCGGATTCCAGGCATACGCCGTGGTGGAACCAGCCCTTCAGCGCGCCGCGGCAGCTCGATCCTTCGTAATCCTCGCCCGCGTATTCGTCGTAGCGCCGCGCGAAGTTGTAGAGCATGCGCGGGCTGACCGATTCGAGCTTCGCGGGGCAATCTTCCTTGAACCAGCGCAGGTAATTGACGACGCAGGCGAGCCCGAAGCCGGTGCAGGCACCTTCCTGCCCCTGGTCGAGGATCAGGCGCGCCTTCGTGTAGGCGGGCAGGAACTTGCGGATTTCCTGCTCCGTCGGGTAGTGCCCGGGCAGGCTCGCCGGGGGCGGCAGGTATTCGCGGTCGCGCAGGTCGGCCGGGTCCTTGCTGACGTTCAGCGTGCGCGTGCCGCGTTTCTTCGCCGCCGGGGCGGCGCGCCGGCGTTTCGCGGCCGCGCCGGCGGGGCCGGCGGCGCCCGGCCAGACGCCGGCGGCGAGGTCGAACACGCTCTTGAACAGCGCGAGGCCGTAGGTGCCGCCGTTGACGAGCTTGCGCGCACCAGCGTAGTTTTTCGCGGCCAGCGCCTTGCGCATCCCGACCGCGCGGTCGGCGAGGAACAGCGCGAGCAGTGCCGCGGCGACCTCGGGTGCGTTGGCGAGATCGGGCTCGGCTTCGATGTCCGCGCCGAGCAGGGGCGAGTACTTGTGGTAGTTGGCGCGCCCGGTGAGCTGCACGAAGCCGCGGCCGCGGTAGCGCGCGCCGTCGCCGGGCTGCGTGTTGCCGAGATCCTTGCGCCCGTCGTAGGCGCTGAAGGCGGGCTCGCCCGGCCGCGTGTTGTAATGAGACGGGAATTCCGCGATGGGCACGAAGCCTTCGCTCTCCGCGCGTATCGTCGCCAGCGCGGCGCAGGCCATGGTGCGGTCGGTCAGCCCTGCCGCGCGCAGCGCCGCGAGCACGTAGGGCAGGTAGCGCACGATGTTGGACGGCTTGGTCGCGGGAAACAGCTTCTGCACGTCGCCCGCGTTCACGGCGATGCCGGTGTCCGGCGGCGATGCGAGGTCCAGCAGGCTCCGGCAATACGGCCCGATCACGCCGTCGGCGATGATGCCGATGCCGGACTGCCAGCGCCGCGCGGCGGAATCCACCGGCGCATCGAAGGTGTCGCCGCCCGCCAGGCCGGGGAAGTCTTTCGCCTCGTCGCCCAGCGCCGCGGCCAGCTTCCGGCGCAGCGCCGCGACCTCCTTGCCCTTCGTACCCTTGACCAGCAGCATGCCCATGGACGGCTCCTTTCCCGGCGGTGGACCCGCGGATCGCTCGATTTACGGTGAATGTATCCCCGGGCGCGCCGCCGATCAATCGGGTCATTCCCGATGGCGGCGGCGCCGCGTCCCGGCAATCAGACCCGGCCGGCGGTTACGGATGCCATACGCATGCCGCGCGGGGTCGGCCCGGCGCGTTCAGAGGTCGAGCTCGATCTGGTTCCTGACGACCTTGACGCGGTCGCCCACGCGCAGGTCGGCGCCGTAGCGCGTGTCGACCAGGCCATAGCGGCCGTCGTTGTAGCGCACGATGACCTCGTAGCTGATCTCGGTGAGCCGGTTGCGCATCTCGGCGCTGCCCACGGCGCCGACGAAGCCCTTCGCGGGCTTGTCGCCGCCGAACGTGAAGCCGAACACGGGCCCCACCGGCGGCAGGCCTTCGGTGACGGTGCTCGCCGCGGCCCGTTCCTGCTGGATTTCGCGGATGCTGGTGATGACGCCGCACTCGCGGCAGTTCGGGTCGGTCTGGGCTGCCGTCGCACCGCCGGCGAGCGCGGTACCGGCGGCGAACGCGCAGGCGAGCAGCGGGCCGGCTGGCAGTCGTCTCATGGCCACCCGCCGCCTATTCGGGTACGGCCTGCAGGACGTACACCGCGGAGAGCAGCACGCCGGGCCGGCCGAGCAGGCCGAACCACTTCTCGTAGATCTGCATGATCTCGCCGGAACGGTAGACGCGGGCGAGCGCGCGGTTCACGGCGAGCCTGAAGTCGGGGTCGCCACGGCGCAGCGCCAGGGCGTACGGCTCGATGGAGAAATCCTCGTCGATGAGGCGGTAGACGCGGCTGCCGGTCGCGTTCAGCGCGAGGCCCATGAGCACCAGGCGGTCGGATGCGTAGCCGTCGGCCTCGCCGGAGGCGAGCATCGCCATCGCCGTGCGCTCGTCGGCGACGGGTGCGACCTTCGCATCGATGCGCAGGCGCGCGAGCTCGCGCGTGAGCGCGCCCTGGGTCGTCGTGCCGGACACCACGGCGATGCGCAGACCCGCGAAGTCGGCCATGCGCCGCGCCTTGCTCTCTGCCTTCACCAGCAGGCTGCCGCCGTCGACGAAGGTCATGAGGCTGAAATCGACTTCCTGCTGGCGCGACAGCGTCCAGGTCGTGGTGCCGCATTCGAGGTCGATGCGGCCGCTCTTCACGGCCTGCAGGCGATCCTGCAGCGTGACCTTGACCCACTCCTTGCGCAGGTCGGGCAGCTTGAGCCGCTCGCGCAGCTCGTCGGCCACGCGGCCGCACAGGTCGATCGAGTAGCCCCTCGGCGCCTCGTTTCCCCGCGCCTGGGAGAAAGGCGCGGCCGATTCGAGGTAGCCCAGGCGGATCGCGCCGCTCCCGCGGATGCGGTCCAGCGTCGCGCTGCCGGGGTCGGCGAAGGCGGCTGCGGCGGACAGCGACAGCAGCAGGAAGCACAGCAGGGAGGCTGGTTTCATTTCGGATTCCGTTGGGTGGGATGGGGAACCGGCGTCGCGGCGGTATGCCGTGCGTTCGCCCGCGGCCCTAGGCCGCCGACGGGAAGCAGGCCGGGCCGATGGGCTCGAAGCTCTTGTAGGTCAGGATGAACTCCTGGTGGCCGAGCGCCTCGGACTTGGTCTGCTCGCCGTTGGCGACGCGGATGATCAGGTCGTAGATCTCGCGCCCGACCTCATCGAGCGTCGCGCGGCCTTCGAGGATGCGGCCGGCGTCCACGTCCATGTCTTCGGACATGCGCCGGTAGGTGTGCGGGTTCGCGCAGACCTTGATGACCGGCGCGATCGCGGAGCCGACCACGGAGCCGCGGCCGGTGGAGAACAGGCTCAAATGGCTGCCGCAGGCCATGAGCTCGGCGATCTCGGCGTTGTCGCTGATGTTGGGGAAGCCGAACCGCGGCTCGCCGTCGGGCACCACGTCGAGCAGGTAGAGCCCGCCGCGGATCGGCACGTCGCCGGGCTTGATGATGCCGGAGATGACCGACTGCCCGGACTTCGCGTAGGCGCCGAGGGATTTTTCCTCGATGGTCGTGAGCCCGCCGTCGGCGTTGCCCGGGCCGATGCTGGCATGGCCGTAGGTCGCGTAGTACTTCGCGGCCTTGGCGACCGTCCTGACGATCTCCTCGCCGAGCGCGGGGTTCTCGGCGCGCTTCGCCATCCAGTGCTCCATGCCGATGAGCTCGCCGGTCTCCTCGAAAATACAGGTGGCGTTCTTCTCGACCAGGAAGTCGAAGGCGCGGCCCATCGCCGGGTTCGCGGTGAGCCCGCTGGTGGCGTCCGAGCCGCCGCAGATCGTGCCGACGATCAGCTCCTCGATGTCCATGTTCGCGCGCGGCGTCGACTCGATCTGCTTCAGCGTCTGCTCGATCCAGGCCTTGCCCTCGGCGATGGTCTTGCGCGTGCCGCCGGTGCCCTGGATCTCCAGCAGCTTCACGGGACGGCCGGACTTGCGGATGATCTCCTGCAGCGCGCCCTTGTTGAAGCCCTCGCAGCCCAGCGACACGAGCAGCGCGCCGCCGACGTTGGGGTGCGTGCAGAGCCGCTCCATCATCTGGTGCGAGTACACGTTCGGGAAGCAGCCCGGAAAGCCGATCAGGTGCACGCCGTGCTCGCGGAACGGATAGTAGATCTCGCGCGAGACGTGATGGGCGCACTCGACGAGGTAGGCGACCACCAGCGTGTTGCGGATGCCCTTGCGGCCGTCGGCGCGCAGGTAAGCGTTGATCATGTCAGTGCTCCTTGAAGAACGTGTGGCCCTCGTCGAGGGTGTACGTCGGGATGTAGTCGCTGGTGACGTTGTGGATGTGCATCGGATCGCCCGGCGCGATGTCCTGCGTGGCCACGCCTATCGGCGCGCCGTACTTGACGATGGTCTCGCCCTTCTTCACCGCCTTGAAGGCGAACTTGTGCCCGGTCTCCTCGTCGGCCTTCAGCGTCACCGCCGCGCCCATGACGGCGAGCGTCGTGCCTGCGGCGATGTCGGTCTTGGCGACGGCGACGTTGTCGCCGGGGGCGAGGATCAGCACTCTCGGATCTGTAGTCATTTTGTTCCTTTACTCAGGCTTGCTTCTCACCACGGAGACACGGAGAACACGGAGATGCACGGAGAAAAACTGGAAAATGATTGGGGTGCTGGTTTGGTTTCGCGTCCGTAGCAGGCACCGTCGAAGCTAGATTGACTACGACGACCACATCTCCTTTTTTCTCCTTCGCTCTTCTTCGTGATTCTCCGTGTTCTCCGTGTCTCCGTGGTGAGATTGAGCGATTCACGCTTTATTTACCCAACTTCGTGACGCGGCGCGTGGCGTCCTTGCGCTTGAAGACCGAGGGCTGCAGCTTCGTGCCCAGCCCGGGACCCCTGGGCGCGGTGATGAATCCGTCCTTGACCGGCGGCAGGTCGGTCACCAGCTTGCCGTACCAGTCGTAGTAGAACGCGCGCACCATCTCCTGCACCAGCGTGTTCGGGCAGTTCATCGACAGGTGCACGGAAGCCGTCAGCAGGATCGGTCCGGTGCAGTCGTGCGGCGCGACCGGGAGCTGGTAAGCCTCGGCCATGGTGGCGATCTTCTTCGATTCCGACAGCCCGCCGGTCCAGCCCACGTCGAGCATGCACACGGACACGGCCTGCTTGTCGAACAGCTCGCGGAAGCCCCAGCGCGTGCCCAGCGTCTCGGAAGCCGTCACCCACACGTTGGTGCGGTGCGCGTAGTCCGCGATGGCGTCGAGGTTGTTCATCTTGATCGGGTCTTCGTACCAGAACGGGTCGAACTCCTCGAGCGCCTCGGCGATCCTGATCGCGGCCGGCAGGTTCCACATCGAGTGGAACTCGACGTGGATGTCCATCCTGTCGCCGACCGCCTTGCGGATCTGCTCGAAGGGCTTCAGCGCCTTCTTCAGGTCGGCTTTCGAGATGTAGGTGCCGTTGGAGGCTTCGGCGGCCTCGTCGAACGGCCAGATCTTCATGCCGTGGATGCCCATGTCGAGCAGCGATCTCGCCAGCTCGCCGGCGTCCGTCCGGAACGCCATGAGGTCCTCGTAAGGGCGGTTCTTCTTGTCGATCCTGGCCGGAAGGCCGAAGTTGCCGGTGTCCTGCGTCGGCCTGGCGCGCACGTACTGGTAGCCGGCGCAGGTGTTGTAGACGCGCACCCTGTCGCGCGAGGCGCCGCCGAGCAACTGGTAGATCGGCTGCTTCGTCACCTGCCCGAACAGGTCCCACAGCGCGATGTCGATGGCCGAGGCTGCGCGCATCTCCACGCCGACGCTGTTGAAGCCGAGGTAGGTGTTCAGGAACTGCCGGCTGTGCTTGTCGATCTCCAGCGGGTTCCTGCCCAGGAGATAAGGCGCGCAGGTCTGGTGGATGTGCTCGGCGACCGGGGCCACCGCGTAGAACGTCTCCCCGAGCCCGACCACGCCTTCGTCGGTGTGGATCTGCACCCAGAGCACGTTCGGGAATTCCGCCAGATTGATAGTCTCTACGGCCGTTATTTTCATTGTCCGGTACTCCTCCCGCGGCCGATTCTACAGCGGCCGCCCGTATTGCGCCGCGGAATCGGTTGCCTGGCATATAGTAAGCCAGACAACTAAATTGCGGTAGAATGCGCCCATGTTCCGCGAAGACCTGTCCCGCAACTTCGGCTTCATCCTGAACGACGTTGCGCGGCTTATGCGCACGCGCTTCGACCGGCGCGTGAAATCGCTCGGGCTGACGCGCTCGCAGTGGTGGGTGCTGAACCACCTGTTCCGCAACGACGGCGCCACGCAGTCCGAGCTCGCCGACATCCTCGAGGTCAGGAAGGCCACGCTCGGCCGCCTGCTCGACCGCATGGAGCAGAAGCGCTGGGTGCGCCGCGAGGGCCACGCCGGCGACCGGCGCGCCAAGCGCGTGTTCCTGACCGAGGAGGTGGAGCCCGCCATCAAGGCCATGCGCGCGGCCGCCGCCGAGCTGCGGCGCGAGTCGCTGTCGGGGCTTCCGCCCGGCCAGCAGGACCAGTTCGTCGACACGCTGCTCGCGATCAAGGCCAACCTGCTGAAGCCGGACGGCGGCGGCAACGGCAACGGCAACGGCGCGAAGAGGACCCGCAAGCGCTGAAGAGCATGCCCATGTCAGCAGCTTCCCAGAAAGCCGTCATCGCCGTGGGCCGCGCCGTGCGCGTGCTGCTGCTCGTCGTCGTGCCCCTCGTCGCGGCGGTCGGCGGCCTGTACGTCTATGTCACCGGCGGCCAGGAGGTCGAGACCGACAACGCCTACGTCAAGAGCAACATCGTGCCGATCAGTTCGGCCGTCACCGGGCGGGTCATCGAGGTGCTGGTGGGCGACAACCAGGAGGTCGAAGCCGGAACTGTGCTGTTCCGCCTCGACCCCGAGCCCTACCAGATCGCCATGAACGGCGCGAAGGCGCGCATGGAGGTCATCCGCACCGAGGTCCAGTCGTTGCGCGCCGAATACCGGGCCACCCTGCAGGAGGAAGCCGAGGCGCGCAGCCGCATCGATTTCCTGGAAAAGCAGCTCGTGCGCCAGGAGTACCTCAAGGAAAAGGGCATGACGCGCGGCGACACCTACGACGAGGCCCGCCAGGCGGTGATCGGGGCGAAGAGCCGGATCGGGAACATCCGCGAGCGCGCCAACCGCGTGCTGGCCAACCTGTCGGGCGACCCCAACCTGCCGGCCGAGCGCAGCCCGCGCTACGCCGAGGCGCGCGCCGCTTTCGATGCCGCGCAGCTCGACATGACGCGCTCGCACATCAGGGCGCCGTTCAAGGGCACGGTGACCAACATGAAGCTGCAGGTCGGCGAGTATGTCGAGCAGGGCGCGCCGATGTTCAGCCTCGTCGAGAGCGGGCAGCCCTGGATCGAGGCAAACTTCAAGGAAACCCAGCTCACGCACATGGCGGTCGGGCAGCCCGCCACGGTCGTGGCCGATGCCTACCCGGACACGGTGTGGCCGGCCACCGTCGAGACCATCGCCTCCGCCACGGGCGCGGAGTTCGCGGTGCTGCCGCCGCAGAACGCGACCGGCAACTGGGTCAAGGTCGTGCAGCGCGTGCCCGTTCGCATCAAGGTCGAGCAGCCGCCGGGCCGCGCGCAGCAGCTGCGCGCCGGCATGACGGTCACCGTCTCGGTCGATAGCGGCCATCCGCGCGGGCTGCCGCGCGTCGTGCAGAAGATGGTCGACGACGGCTGGCTGCCGCGTTTCCTGGAGCCACGCACCGCCATCGCCGGCACGCGCCGCTGACATGACCGGCGCGGCCAGGCACCCGGCGCTGATCACCGCCTCGGTCGGGCTCGCGAGCTTCCTGTACTCGGTCGACTGGACCATCGCCGCGGTGGCCCTGCCGCACATGCAGGGCACGTTCTCGGCGACCCAGGACCAGATCAGCTGGGCCATCACCTCGTACATCGTCGCCTCGGCGCTCGCGATGCCGACCTCCGGCTGGCTCTCCCTGCGCTTCGGCCGCAAGCGCGTGTTCATGTGGGCCGTCACGGTGTTCCTGCTCGCCTCGGTGGCCTGCGGGGCGGCCAGTTCCCTGACCATGGAAGTCATCGCGCGCGTGATACAGGGCATGGGCGGCGCCTTCCTGATCCCGATGTCGCACGCCATCATCCTCGATACCTATCCGCCGGAGGAGCAGGGCAAGGCCATGGCGCTGTGGGGTGTGGCCTCCGTCATGGGCTCGTTCGTCGGCCCGACCGTCGGCGGCTACGTCACGGAGTACATGACCTGGCGCTACATCTTCTACATCAACGTGCCCTTCGGCCTGCTCGCGCTGGCCGGCTGCGCGCTGTTCCTGCCGGAGACCGAGCGCGATCCCGGCCGCAAGCTCGACTGGTTCGGCTTCCTGAGCCTGTCGCTGGGCATCGGCTCGCTGCAGCTGATGCTCGACCGCGGCGGCCAGCTCGACTGGTTCGAGTCCTGGGAGATCATCATCGAGTGCTGCCTGGCCGTGATGGGCTTCTATCTGTTCAACGTGCACTGCCTGACGGCGAAGCAGCCCTTCCTCGACCCGCGGCTGTTCATGCAGCGCAAGTTCTTCATCGGGCTGGTGTTCGCGTTCATCTACGGCTTCATCACCACGCCGCCGATGGTGCTGATGCCGTCCTTCCTCGACCAGGTGCGCGGCTACCCGATCGACATGATCGGCCTGCTGCAGGCGCCGCGCGGGTTCGGGCTGTTCGCGGCGATGCTGATCGGCGCGCGCACCACCGGGCGCATCGACCCGCGCGTGCCGATCGCCTTCGGCCTGCTGTGCCTGGCGTTCTCGAGCTGGGAGATGTCGAACTGGACGGCGGACGTCGGCGAGTGGCCGCTCATCTGGACCAACTTCATGCAGGGCATCGGTGGGGGCATCGTGCTCGTGCCCATCCAGGTCGTGGCCTTTCCGGGGCTGCAGCCGCAGCAGCGCACCGAGGCCACGGCGGTTTACAACCTGGTGCGCAGCGTCGGTGCGAGCATAGGCGTGTCCGGCGCGCTGGCGATGTTCGTGCGCACCAGCAGCGTGCTGCATTCCGAGCTGGCCGGGCACGTTTCGCCGTTCAACCGCGCGCTGCAGGCGCAGGGCGCCGACGGCTGGAGCATGGCCACCACGCAGGCGCTTGCCAGGCTCGAGAAGGAGGTCAGCCTGCAGTCGGCGATCATCGCCTTCACGGGGGATTTCTGGATCTTCGCGATGGTCGCGCTCGGCACGCTGCCGCTGCTGCTGTTCATCGGCAAGACCAGGCTGCCCGGCCGGCGCGACAGCGCCGAGGCGCTCGTCGTCGCCGAATGATTTGTTAAAACCTACTGCGCATCACGAAGAGCACGAAGAACACGAAGATCACGAAGATCACGAAGAAGAACGAAAAAAGTGGATGTCGACAGAGGAAAGCGAACCACTGGTCGAAATTCCGAGCGCGGATTGTGAATTGCAGCAATCCATCTTCATCTTTCTGGTCCTTGGTTTTCTTCGTGTCCTTCGTGTTTCTTCGTGCTCTTCGTGTTGAGATCTAGGCACTAGTAGCCAGCGGAGAGAGGAAATTCGACCAGAACCTCGACGCCGCTGCCGTCGTCGCGGTCGCGGGCGCTGGCGCGGGCGCCGTGGAATTCGGCGATGAGACGAACGATGTAGAGTCCCAGGCCGAGGTGGGGCTCGGCCGGCGAGGCTTCACGCACCGAGGCCATCGACTGGAACAGGCGCTCGCGCATCTGCGGCGGCAGCGGCGGTCCGTCGTTCGACACGGTGAGCCGACCCGTTCCGCCCTCGCGCCGCAGGCCGAACCGGACCTCGCCGCCGGGCGGGCTGAACTCGACGGCGTTCGCCTCCAGCTTGTCGAGCATCTGGGCGACGAGGTCCGGCGCGCCCCGCAGCGGATAAGGCCCCGGCGCGACGTCGAGCGCGAAGCGGCGGCCGGCGCGGGCGAGGCGATAGCCCTCCACGCAGCCGCGCACCACGTCCGCCAGGTCGAAGGTTTCGCGCTCGTGCGCCGCCAGCGACTGCTCCAGGCGCGTGGCCTCGCTCATGCGCGTGAAAATCGTCGACAGCCGCGCGAGCCCTTCCTCCGCGCGCTGCAGGTAGACGCGCGCCTCGTCCCGGAGCTCGACCTGCTTCAGGTTGTCCAGCGACGAGCGCACCACCGCGACCGGCGTGCGCAGCTCGTGCGACAGCCTGCCGCCGAGGTTCTCGAGGTGGCCGGTGTACTGGCGCAGCCGCTCGAGGATGCCGGCGAAGCTGCGCGAGAGGTCGCCGAGCTCGTCGCCGGCATCGGAGCCGCCGACGCTGCCGACCACGCGGCCGTTCGCGTCGATGGAGCGCTCCGCCTCGTCGCGCAGCCGCCGGATGCGCAGCGACAGCCGCGTGGCGAACACCAGCAGGCCGGCGGTGCCGAGCGCGTACACGATGATCAGCGCCGCAAACAGCTTCTCGAAGGCGCGGTTGCGCAGCGCCAGCACGTCGTTGGTGGTTTCCTCGACCAGCACCGCGCCGACGACCTTGTCCTCGAGGAGCACCGGCTCCGCGGCGGAGAGCACCACGGCGCGCGAATCCTGCGTGAGGCGCCTGCGCGTGGCGCTGCGGCCGGCGAGTGCCTCGTCGATCTCGCGGCCTTCCAGGCGGTAGGTGCCCGGGGCGATGTCCTGGAAATCCTCGTTGGGCCCGGACATCGCAAGCTTCAGGATGGGCTTCACCAGCACGTCGGCGGCGGCCTCCCAGAAGCGCATGAAGCCGTCCTGCGTGTCGTCCCCGGCCGGCGCCGGCGCGCGCAGCGAGCCGGCCTGGGCGATGACGCGCCGGTTCACGTCGAGCACCCAGATGCGCGAGCGCGCGCGGCCGAGCCGCCGCACGAGCTCGCTGACTTCCGGCGAAGGCACGATGACCGCGCCCAGCGACTGCTTGCCCGACAGGTCGGACGTCGAGATCGTCGCGGCCGGCGTGCCGGATGCGGGGTCGTCCACGTTCACCACGGCGAAGCCCAGCCGCGGCCCGATGAGCGAGCGCGGCAGGCGCAGCTCCACGAGGTAGCCGCCGGGCAGCACGCGGAACACGGCCTGGATGCGGTTGTCCGGCGTCTGCTCGCCTTCGGCGGATACCAGGCGCACGGACGCCTTGCCGGAGCCGCGCGCGTCGATGACGAAGCGCAGGAACTCGTCGTCGGGCGTGACGACGGCGACCTCGAGATGGTCCTCCGCGGCGGCAGGGTCGCGCTCGGGGTCGCGCAGCACGAGCCTGGCGTCGGCGACCTCGAACAGCGCGTAGATCGAGTTGCCGTGCCGGCCGATGCGGTAGCGCGCGGAGAAGGCGCGCGACTCCGGGCCGCTCGCGCCGGCGCCCACGGCGTGCGGCGTCACCGCCTGGCGCGTCCAGTCTTCGGTGAGGCCGTCGACCGCGATCGGCGCGGGCAGGTTGTCGATGCGCAGGTCGCTGTCCAGCGCCAGCGCGAATGGGTAGACCTCGCCGCTCAGGAACAGGCTGGGCCGGTCGTTGAGCGCCGTGCCCACGGCACGCGCGGCGGAGGCCACGCCCTGCTCCTGCACGCGCAGCAGCAGGTGCTCGAGCTCGCGCACGTAGAGGAAGCCGAGCAGCGGGATCAGCAGCAGCACGCCCGCCGAGAGCAGCAGCTTCAGCCCCAGGCCGGGGCCGTGTGCCTCAGTCCTTGCCATGCCAGCGGTAGCCCATGCCGTACACGCTCTGGATGCGGTCGAAGCCCGGGTCGAGCGCCGCGAACTTGCGGCGGATGCGCTTGATGTGCGAGGTGATGGTGCTGTCGTCGACCGTCAGGCTCGCCTCGCGCATGAGCGCGTCGCGATCCTTGACGTGGCCGGGGAATTTCGCGAGCGCGTGCACGATCCAGAACTCGGTCAGCGTGAGCTCCAGCGGCCGGCCGGCCCATTGCGCCTGCATGCGTTTCAGGTCCAGCGTGAGCGCGCCGCGCTCGACGACGTCTTCCGTTGCCGTTCCCGCGCCGAGGGCCTCGACGCGGCGGAACAGCGCCGCGATGCGCGCGAGCAGGTGCGGCAGCGAGATGTCCTTGGTCAGGTAGTCGTCCGCGCCCATGCGCAGGCCGGACACGGTGTCGAGGTCGCCGTCGCGCGCGGTCAGGAAGATGATGGGCAGGGTGGCCGACATCGCGCGCAGCTCGCGGCACAGCGCGAAGCCGCCCTCGCTCTCGTCCTGCAGGCCGATGTCGATCAGCGCGAGGTCGGGCAGCCGCGTGCGCAGCGCCTTCAGCGCCCCGGCCCGGCCCGCGAACGCGGCGACCTCGTAGCCCTGGCGGCGGAACACGTCCGCGTAGTTCTCGCGGATGGCGGGATCGTCCTCGACGATGGCGATGCGTCTGGGCATGGGGGAAATAAGGGGAAAGGGGAAAGAGGAAAGGGGAAAGGGGAAAGGGGAAAGAGGAAAGTAAAAAGCCGACCCCACGAGCTTTGCGGATTTTCCCCGATTTTCCCTGTGTTCTCCGTGCCGCCGCGGTTCGAATCGATACCCGGGCAGGTGGCGCGAGCACACTATACCCGGGGGCGGGCGCCGCGCGCGTCGCCTCGCCAAAAGCTATTTTTCCGCCACTTTTCGCCCGCGCCTTTGCCTTGCGCGGACGCGCCGGCGCCCCTGCGCGCGGCTTCAATGGCGACCGTGCATTCCGCACGGCCCACTGGAGACCGCCATGAACCTGCTTGCCGCCCGACCCCTCGATCCGCGCCCCGCGCCGGCGCGTGAAAGGGCCCTTGCCATCTCGCTCGACGTCGCCCGCGCCGTCGTCACCGCCGCGCTCGCGGGAACCGTCTTCGCGCTGCTGCTGGCGCTCGCCGTCCTCTCGCTCACCGTCGTCGCACCGCCGGCACAGGCTTCCGGCGCGCCGGTCGCGACCTCGGATGCACCGGGGAACGCCCCGGAGATGGCCGCTTCCGCCGCGGAAAAGCCGGCGGCCCCGATCCATCTCGCGGCGGTGCCGGCCCGGCCGCAGGACCCGGCGGTTCAGCCCGCCCAGCCGGCCGCCGCCGCCGCGCACGCAGAGGTCTACGAGTCGCTGCACGGCTCCTCGCGACCCCTGGTGCTGTACCTGCTCGCCGGGATCGCGGCAGCGCTCGCAGGCTTTGCCGTCTATTCGCTCTCGAAGAAGAGGAAATCATGACCGCCCATGCCCGGCCCGCGCCGGCCGGCATGGCCTGGATCGGATACTTCGCGGGCCGGCTGCGGCGGTTTGCCCGCGCGCTGCCCCTGGCCGTGGTGGCCGCCGTCGCGCCGGTGCACGCGGCCGACGCGCCATCGCAGGAGCCGCAGGCCGCCGCGTCCTCGGAAAAACCGGGCGAGCAGACCAGCGGCAGCTTCCTGGTGCGCGTGCGGCCCTCCGGCAGGCTGGTGCGTTCCGCCGCGCTCGCCACCGACGTGAAGATCGCGGTCAGCGGCACGGTCGCGCGCGCGGTCGTTTCCCAGAAATTCAGGAACGACTCCCCGGACTGGGTCGAGGGCATCTACGTTTTCCCGCTGCCGGAGAACGCCGCCGTGGACCGGCTGCGCATGCAGGTCGGCGAGCGGCGCATCGAAGGCCAGGTGCGGGAGCGCGAGCAGGCTCGCGCCGAGTACCGGGCGGCGCGCGACAACGGCCGGCGCGCCTCGCTCGTGGAGCAGGAGCGGCCGAACATATTCACGACCAGCGTGGCCAACCTCGGTCCGGGCGAGACGCTCGTGGTCGAGATGGAGTACCAGCAGGCGCTGCGCTACGAGGATGCCTCCGTGAGCCTGCGCTTTCCGACGGTGGTCGCGCCGCGCTACATCCCCGGCGTGCCGGCGTCCGAGGCGCGCGGCGGTCCGGGCTGGTCGGCCGACACGGACAAGGTGCCGGACGCCTCGCGCATCACGCCGCCGGTGGCGGACGCGGGCGAGGCGCCGCGCAATGCGGTGACCATCCAGGTCGAGCTCGACGCGGGCTTCCCCGTCGGCGAGGTCACGAGCCGCTACCACCCGATCCAGGTCGAGAAGCGCGACGACGGCCGCTTCGGCGTGACGCTCGCCGCCGGCCCGTTTCCCGCCGACCGCGACTTCGAGCTGACCTGGCGTCCGGCCGCCGTCACCGTGCCGAGCGGCAGCCTGTTCCGCGAGACCCGCGACGGCGAAACCCACCTGCTGCTGACGCTGTTCCCGCCGGCCGGCGTGCACGCCGGCGAAAAGCGCATGCCGCGCGAGGCCATCTACGTGATCGACACTTCGGGCTCCATGCACGGGGCCTCCCTGGAGCAGGCGAAGCGTGCGCTGCTGATGGCGCTGCGCCAGCTCGGCGGGGCCGACCGCTTCAACGTCATCGAATTCAATTCCGTCACGCAGGCGCTGTTCGCCGCGCCGCGCGAGGCCACGTCGAAGAACCTCGAAGCCGCGCGGCAATTCGTCGGCCGGCTGCGCGCCACCGGCGGCACCGAGATGGCGCCGGCACTGGCCGCGGCGCTGGATCCGCCGGCGAAGGAGGGCTTCCTGCGCCAGGTCGTCTTCATGACCGACGGTGCCGTCGGCAACGAGGACGAGCTGTTCGTCCTGATCCGGCGCGAGCTCGGCGGCAGCCGGCTGTTCACGGTGGGCATCGGCTCGGCGCCCAACAGCCACTTCATGACCAGGGCCGCGCAGCTCGGCCGCGGCAGCTTCACCTACATCGGCGACGTCGCCGAGGTCGGCGAGAGGATGGGCGCGCTGTTCGCGAAGCTCGAGTACCCCGTGCTGTCCGATATCACCGTCGAATGGCCGGCGAGCGTGGCCGCGGAAGGCTATCCGAAGAAGCTGCCCGACCTCTACCTCGGCGAGCCGGTGGTCCTGAGCGCGCGCGCCGAAGGGCTGCTCGAGGGCAAGGTGGTGGTGCGCGGCCAGGCGGGCGACCGGCCGTGGGTCGCGAGATACGACCTCGCGCGCGCGCACGGCGGCAAGGGCATGGGCGTGATCTGGGCGCGCCGCAAGATCGAATCGCTTACCGATTCGCTGCTGGAAGGTGCGGACAGGGACAAGGTGCGCGAGGACGTCGTCGACATCGCGCTGCGGCACCACCTGGTCACGCGTTACACCAGCCTGGTGGCGGTCGACGTGACGCCGGCGCGGCCGGCGGGCGAGCCGCTGGACTCGCAGGCGATGCCGGTCAACCTGCCCGCGGGGTGGAGCCATGACGCCGTGTTCGGCTCCCTGCCCAGGACGGCCACGCCCGCGGCACTGCACCTGATCGCCGCGTTCGTGCTGGGCCTGCTCGCGCTGCTCTTGCATGCCATGGCGCGGAGGCAGGCATGAACGCGCGCGCGCAACGCCTGGCCTGCGTCGGGCTGGCGGCCGTGGCGATCTGGCAGGCGGGCGAGGCGATGATGATCCATGCGAAGGCGTGGCTCGCGCAGAAGCTCATCGCCAGCGCCTGGCAGCGCTCGCTGGCCCGTGGCGCGGGTGCGAAGCCCTGGCCCTGGGCCGACACCTGGCCCGTGGCGCGGCTGGAAGCGCCGCGGCAGGGCCGGACGCTGGTGGTGCTGGCCGGGGCCAGCGGGCGCACGCTCGCCTTCGGCCCCGGCCACGTCGACGGCACGCCGCTGCCGGGCGAGCCGGGCAACGCCGTGGTGAGCGGGCATCGCGACACGCATTTCGCCTTCCTGCGCGACCTGCGCTCCGGCGACGAGCTGGTCGTGCAGTCCCTGGACGGCCGCATCGTGCGCTACGCGGTGGCCGGCATCGAGGTCGTGCGCAGCAGGGACGTGCGCGTGCTGCTCGACGCCGGCGACGACCGCCTGACGCTGGTGACCTGCTATCCCTTCGACAGCCCGGTGCCCGGCGGCACGCTGCGCTACGTCGTGGTCGCGACGCGCGTGCCGGCCGCGCGCGCATGAGACGCCTTGGCGAACGCGGCCGGGGACGCTAGCATGCCGTCTTTCCTCCGCATCGGACTGCGAGCCATGCTGCAAGCCAACCCGGCGGTGCGTCCGCGCCGCAGCCTGCTGTTCGTCCCCGCACTCAGGCCGGACCGCTACCACAAGGCGCTCGAGGCCGGCGCGGACATCGTCTGCATCGACATGGAGGACGCGGTCGCGCGCAGCCGCAAGGACGAGGGGCGCAGCCTCACGCTGCCGCTGTTCCGCGAATCCGGCCCCGTGCAGGTCGAGCGCATGGTGCGCATCAACGCCCTGTCGACCCCGGACGGGCTCAAGGACCTGAGCGCCATCCTCGCGCTGGAGGCACCGCCGCCGGCCATCATGATCCCGAAGGTGCGCTCCGCCGAGGAGGTGCAGATCATCGAGACGCTGCTGTCCGCCGGCCCGGCGCGCCAGATCCGCTTCTGCGTCATCATCGAGACCAACCAGGGCCTGGAGCGTGCCGTGGAGATCGCGAAGTCCTCCGTGCGCATCGATTCCATGATCCTGGGCGCAGTCGACATGTCGGCCGACCTGCGCTGCGAGAAATCCTGGGAGCCGCTGCTCTATGCGCGCTCGCGGCTGGTGCATGCGGCGGCCTCCGCGGGCATCGACCTGCTCGACGTGCCTTTCCTGAACCTCGACGATCCCGAGGGGCTGCGCCGCGAGGCGCAGTCCTGCGCCCGCCTGGGTTTCACCGGCAAGGCCTGCATCCACCCGAACCAACTCGCGGCCATCCACGAGGCCTTCACGCCGGACGCGAAGGCCATCGAGAAGGCGCGCAAGGTCTGCGCCGCCTTCGAGCAGGACAGCAGCGGGCTGGTCGTGGTCGACGGCGAGCTCATCGAGCTGCCCGTCGTGCGCTCGATGTATCGCGTGCTCGCCATCGCGGAGCGGCTCAAGCCTGCCGCGTGACGCGGATTTCGCTGGCGCGTGTCTTCGTGGTGAGACTTGGAAGACTATTTAGGTAGTTAGTGAGAATTAGACTGCAACCATGTCCGATTCATCGTCCCTGAAGGCAGTCCTTTACGCGCTCGCCGCGAATGCCGGCATCCTGTTCGCCAAGGGCGGCGCGGCGGCGATGACGGGTTCCAGCGCGATGCTGGCCGAGGCCATCCACTCGGCCGCCGACTGCGGCAACCAGGTCCTGCTGCTGCGGGGCATGAAGGAGGCGAAGCGGGCGCCGGATGCGAGCCATCCCCTCGGCTACGGCAACGTCGTCTACTTCTGGGCTTTCCTCGTGGCGGTGCTGCTGTTCACGCTGGGCGGCCTGTTCTCGGTCTACGAAGGCTGGCACAAGCTGCATGTGGCCGGGCCGATCGAGAATCCGCTGGTGGCCATCGGCGTGCTCGGCGTGTCCATCGTGCTGGAGTCGTTTTCCCTGGCCGGCTGCGTGCGCGAGATCCGCAAGGCCGCCGGCGGCCGCAACCTGTGGCGCTTCTTCCGCACCTCGCGCAACAGCGAGCTCATCATCGTGCTCGGCGAGGACCTTGCCGCGCTCGCCGGCCTGGCATTGGCGCTGGTGGCCATCCTCGCTGCGCTGGCGACGGGCAACCCGATGTTCGATGCCCTGGGCAGCATGGCCGTCGGCCTGCTGCTGATCGTCGTCGCCGTGCTGCTGTCCCTGGAGATCAAGGCGCTCATTACGGGCGAGAGCGCGGAGGCCGAAACCGTGGAGGCCATCCGCGCCTTCCTGTCCGCGCGCAGCGAGGTCGCCGAGCTCTACAGCCTGCTTTCCCTGCAGATGGGCGACAGCATCATGCTCGCCGTCAAGGCGCGCATGAAGGAAACCGGCAGCGCCGGCGCGATGATCGGCGACATCAACCGCGTGGAGGCGGACTTGCGCGCGAAATTCCCCGCCGTGCGCTGGTGCTTCTTCGAGCCGGATACGAAAAACTAGGTCGAGCGCTCGAGTCTGGAGTCTACACCCAACACCCAATATCCAACACAGAGGCACAGAGAGCACAGAGGAAAAACTGAAATATATGAATGGGGAATGATGATGACTTTACGCGTCACGGTTGGCAGGAAGGTTCGTATCCAACCTCGAATGTTGCGTCGGGCCCACCCCCACAATTTCCTGATGTCACCCGTCGCCTCTTTCTCCGCATCACCCATTGTTTCTTTCTCTGTGTCCTCCGTGCCCTCTGTGCCTCTGTGTTGGGTGTAGACCGGCATTGAACGACTCCCCGGCGCGCAGCGGGATTAGGCCGGTCACGTAGTCGAGGATGTCCGGCACGGCGTCGTCGATGGTCAGTTCGACCGGCCTGTGGCTGGAAGGACGAGGCGCCGCACCCGCTATCGATTCATGGCGCCAGCCGTCTTCGACCCAGCGCGCGTAGGGAACGAAGGTCGAGAGATTCCTCGGCGCGGCGGCGCGCATCGCATTCCCGGTGTTGATCGGCGTGACCGCGGCCCGCGCACGGTGCGCGGCCAGCATGCGCGCGGCGTTCACGACCAGGACGATCTGCGGGGACGGCCCGCAGGCGCGACGCTGGCGGTTCAGGCGCTCTGCATCCAGCCAGAAGAACACCTTCGCGTTGAGCAGCTCGAACCAGTCTTCCGGGGTGAGCCCGTCCCGCAGGCAACGCTCCAGGGCATGCGGCGGCATCGGCTTCTGGTTGCGGATCAGCGCGCCGGACGCGAGTCGGCGGCCGTCCGGGCGGTGACGCCGCGCGGTGCCGGCTTGCTCGCCGGCGGCTTGCATGAGCCGCGCCGCGCTCAGCAGGCCGTGCTTGCGGACCGACGGCCAGTTACCGGCGTCCAGCATGTGGTAGACCGTCCCGATCGCGCGTGACATGACCGCCAGCTTTCGGGCTGCTATCGATCCTGCATGAAAGCGTTCAGTTCCGCCGTGGTCAAGGAGTCTTCCAGGTAGCGGAAAGTCCCGTTATCCCTGACCTCCGTCGCCGCCGCGACCAGGCCCTTCATCGCGGTCCGGTAGAACGATGTGCCGACACTGATTCGCCTGGCGCCCGCATCCTCGATCTCGCCAATCGAGAAAGACTTGCCCGGTATGCCCGCCATGAAATTGAGAGGCCGGGTAAGGGCTGCGCACACCGCCCGCACGGCAGCGATATCCGGCAGTGCCGGCGCGAACAGCACGTCGGCGCCGGCTTTCTCGAACGCCTGCAGGCGTCGGATCGTATCGTCCAGGTTCGGATTGCCGCGCAGGAAGTTTTCGGCCCGGGCTGTCAGCGTGAACCTGAAAGGCAGGGAGCGGGCCGCGGAAACGGCCGCGGCGACGCGATCGACCGCGAGCGCGAAATCGTAAAGTGGCTTGTCGGGGTTGCCGGTCGCGTCTTCGATCGAGCCACCGACCAAACCGGCTTCCGCGGCAAGACGGATGGTCTCGGCAACGTCGCCGGGGCTGTCGCCGAATCCTTTCTCGAGGTCGGCCGAGACCGGCAAGTCGGTCGCCTCGACGATGACGCGGGCGTGGGCCATCGCCTCGTCGCGGCTCACCTTGCCATCGCGCCGTCCCAGCATGCCGGCCGATGCGCCGCTGGAGGTGGCGAGCGCCTTGAATCCGAGGCTGCCCAGCACGCGGGCGGAACCCGCGTCCCATGGATTCGGCATCACGAAGACGCCCGGGCCACGATGCAGCGCCTCGAATCGCGCGGCCTTCTCGCTTTGCGTGGTATTCATTCGATTCAGCCGCGCATGACGTGGGCAGCGACACAGATCCATCTGCCGTTGCGGCGCGCCCAGATGTCCGTGTAACGGCCGGCGCCGGGCTGGCCGTCGGGCTTGTTGTACAGGGTACGCGCGTGGATGATCGCGAAATCGCCCATCACGCGGATGCGCACGTCGTCGCACCTGAGGCCCGACGCTGCGCTCGGCCTGGCGATCTGCGCCAGGAATTGCGCGCGATCGACCAGCGTACCGTCGGGGTTCGTGTTCAGGAAGTCATCGGCCAGCAGCTCCTCGAAGCGCCGCACGTTGGAGCCGGCGACCGAGTCGACATAGTCCTGGTTGAGCTTGCGCAGCGTTTCATCGTGACTCTCCGGCATGGTGTTCCTCCTTTGTCGTGTTCCGGTTCCAGCATCGATTCCGCGTATTTTCGACTTTCCCCTTTTCCCTTTCGGCTGCCTTTCCCTGCGCTCCCCTCACGCCACCGCCTTCACCCGCCACGCCAGCGCGATCGCCGTGAGCGTCGCGGCCACCGCGACCAGCCCCGCGAGCCAGTAGCGCGTCAGGGTGCCGTCGTCGGCATGGCCGATGATGAAGCCGGCCAGCATCGAGGCCAGGCCGAGGCCGAGCTGCTGGATCGCGGCGTTGACGCTCATGAAGCCGCCGCGCAGGCGCGGGGGCACGCTGGAGATCACCAGCGCCATGGCCGGCACGAAGCGCCCGGACACGAATACCATGAAGATCACCGAGGCGCAGATCGCGACCCAGACCGGCACCGGCGGCAGGTTCGTGGTGATCAGCAGCGGCGCGATCGAGATGAGCCCGATGGCCGTGAACGTCTGCTGCTTGCCGTGGCGGTCGGCGAGCCTGCCGATGAACCGCGAGGTGAACGCCGTGGCCATCCCGCCGAACAGGTAGAGGTAGGGCAGGTCGGTCTCCTTCAGGCCGACGTTCGAGACCATGTAGGGACTGATGAACGGGATCACCGAGAACCCCGCGAACATCAGCACGAACATGAACACGAAGGCGCGCACGTGGTTGGCGGCCCCCACGACGGCCCTGATCTGTCCCAGCGGCCGGTGCGCCACGCCCTCGACGAGGTGGCCGCGCATCGGCGGCAGGGTTTTCGCCGACGCGGCGAGCACGGCGAGCGACACCAGCGCGAGCAGCGCGAAGGGTGCGCGCCAGGAGAAACGCGCCGCCAGCACCAGGCCGATCGGCACGCCGATGATGGAGGCCAGCGCGAAAGCCGACATGATCACGCCGGTGGCCTGGCCGCGGCGCTGCTCGGGGATCGCGTCGCCGATGATCGAGTGCACGGTGGCGCCGGCCACGCCGCCGAAGGCGCCCGCCACGGCGCGGGCGGCGAGCAGCGCACCGTAGCCCGGCGCCACGGCGCACAGCAGCGTGGAGAGCAGGAAGCCCGCGTACAGCCACAGCAGCGTGCGGCGCCGGTCGAAGCGGTCGGCGTGGAAGGCGATCGCGAGCGAGGCCACCGCGGCCGTGAGCGTGTAGGCCGACACCAGCAGCCCGAACTGCGGCGTGGTGATGTGCATGACGCGCATGAGCTGGGGCCCCAGCGGCATCATGATCATGAAGTCCATGATGTGCGTGAACTGCACGGCTGCGAGCACGGCCACGAGCCGGCGCTCGGTGCGTGCATCCATGACCGTCATGCCGCCGGCCCGCGCCCGAGGCCGAACTCGGCGGCGAGCAGCTCGTAGCTGCGCAGCCGGCTCGCGTAGTCGCCCGTGATGGTGACGACCATCAGTTCGTCGGCCTCGTAGGCCCGCGCGATCTCCAGCAGGCGCGCCTTGACCTTGTCCGGCGTGCCGATGACGGCGCGGGCGCGCTCGCGCTCGATGATTGCGCGGTCCTGCGGTGTGTAGGGATAGGCCCGTGCCTCGGCCGCGGTGGCGACCTGCGACTCGCGGCCCGTGGCCATCAGCAGCCGCCGGTGATCGATGCTGGCGGCGAGGCGCTCGGCCTCTTCCGCCGTTTCGGCGCACAGCGCGAACGCGCAGACCATGGACACCGGCGCGGACTCGCGCGCGGATGCGCGGAAATCCCTGCGGTAGGCGCGCGCGACCTCGTCGCCGCCATGCGCGTTGATGAAATGCGCGAAGGCGAAGCGCAGCCCCAGATAAGCGGCGAGCGCGCCGCTGTAGTCGGACGAGCCGAGCAGCCAGACCTCCGGCGAGCCCGTGCCCGCCGGCATGGCCTGCACCGTCGCATAGGGATGGTCTTCCGGCAGCGTGCGGTCCAGCCAGCCGACGACCTCGAAGACCTGGCGCGGAAAGCCGTTCATGTCGTCGAAGGCCTGCGCATTCAGCGCGTTCGCGGTCATGCGGTCGCCGCCGGGTGCGCGCCCGATGCCGAGGTCGATGCGGTTCGGATGCAGCGCCTCGTGCATGCGGAAGACTTCCGCGACCTTCAGCGGGCTGTAGTAGGGCAGCATGACGCCGCCCGTGCCCACGCGGATGGTGCGCGTGGCCGAGGCGACGTGGCCGAGCAGGATCTCGGGGCAGGGATCGGCCAGCCCGCGCATGTTGTGGTGCTCGGCGAGCCAGTAGCGGTGGTAGCCCAGTGCCTCCGCGCGCTGCGCGAGCTCGATCGTGGCGCGCAGGGCCTGCGCGGACGTGTGGCCGCTGACGATCGGCGATTGGTCGAGGATGCCCAGGCGCAGGCCCACGGTCCTACCCCGCTGCGGAATGCGGGCGGCCGGAACGGCGGATCGTGGCCAGCCAGAGGATGGCGATTGCAGTGGCGCCCAGCAGCGGCAGCGCGGCGTAGTTCAGCGTGTTCCAGCCGTAGCCGTACAGGATCGCGCCCGAGGTGAGCGACGTCGAGGCCATGGTCGCGTAGATCGCCATGTCGTTCACGCCCTGGGTCTTGGCCTTCTCGGCCGGCGTGCAGGCTTCGGTGAGCAGCGTCGTGCCGCCCACGAACAGGAAGCACCAGCCCACGCCGACCAGGACCATGGACGACCAGAACGCGGTGAGCGTGGTGCCGGATACCGCGATGGCGATCGCCGTGAGCTTCAGCAGCACGCCGCAGAACATCACGGGCAGCGTGCCCACGCGCACGATCAGCCAGCCCGTGCCGAAGGCCGGCGCGAACATCGCGATGATGTGCCACTCGATGACCAGCATGGCCGCCGAGTAGGGGTGCGAGCACATCTGCATGGACAGCGGGGTCGCCGCCATCAGCAGGTTCATGACGCCGTAGGCCGTGACGGCACCGAGCACGGCGACGATGAACACGGGCTGGCGCACGATCTCTCCGAGGGGCCGCGTGGCACCGTGCTGCTCCTCCGTGGAGGGCGCGGGCAGCTCGAGCCGGCGCACGATGACCATGGCGATCGCGGCGAGGATGACCAGGGACAGGAACGATCCGGCGAACAGCGTCTCCAGCAGACCCTTCGTGATCTTGCTGCTCTCGGGGCCGAGGATGCCGCCGACGATGCCGCCCGCGAGCACCAGCGAGATGGCCTTGCTGCGCTGGCTCGCGCCGGCCATGTCGGCGGCGGCGAAGCGGTAGAAGCCGCCGGAGCCGGTGTAGACGCCGGACACCAGCGCGGCGAGGCACAGCAGCCAGAACGCGTGCGAGAGCATCGCCGCGGTCGCCAGCAGCGCGCCGGCCATGCCGAACGCGCAGCCGATCGTGAAGCCGGCGCGGCGGCCGCGGCGCTTCATGTACAGCGAGACCGGCAGCGTGGTCAGCGCGCCGCCGACGATGTAGGCCGTGGCCGGCGCGGTAACCAGGAACTTGTTCTTTGCCAGCGTGTCGGCGGCAAGCGTGCCCACCGAGATCATCATGGCGTTGTTCATGACCAGCAGCGCCTGGCAGGACGCCAGCGCGAATACGGTCCTGCGGTTGGCCGGCATGGATGCGCGCCCCGTTCCTACTTCAGGCGCACGTCGATGGCATGGAATACGCCGGATCCGGCGTTGGTCAGCTTCACGGGAGTGTCCTGCTGGCGCCAGAGGTAGCCGGCGGGAGCGAGGTCGGCGCGGCTCTCGCCGGCGGCGGATTCCGTCGACACGCTGCCCGCGGACACGGCGACCAGCACGCCGCAGGGCGCGCCGAGCTCCGTGCTTTCGCCCGGCTGCAGCATGACGCGCGTCACCACGGCGCGCTCGTTGTCGACCAGCACTTCGCGGCCGGCTGCATCACCGCCCGGGAGCCCGCCGCAGCCGCGCAGGATCTCGGCGTCGGCCACGTGGTAGGGTGTGGTGCCCGCGTTGGCTACCCGGTGCGCCTTGGGTTTCGTGCCGTAGCCGATAAAATACGTCTCGCCGACGGCACGCCCGGGGCGGCTGACCGGCTCCTTGCCGAGGTCCTGCGCCACCGTGGGCGACGAGGCGATGTTCACGAACACGCCGTCGTTGCGGTGCCAGTGGTACAGCGACCGGTAGCCCGGCTCGAGCTCGACGTCGAAATAGCGGATGTGCTCGTTCTGGAACACGAGCCGGTGGCGCGGTTCCTGCTCGATGGGGACGGCATCCTGCGCGAGCGCAGGCACGATCGGCAGCAAGCCGAGGATCAGGGCGGGCAGGCGGGGTGTCACGTCGTCGTTCTTCCGGATTGCGGGATGTCCGCCGTTGCGGACCGGCGACATTTTGCCAGAAAGCGGCGGCGGCCCGGTCCGCGGCCGGGATGCGCGTGCGCGAACGTCCGCCGCGGGGAACTCCGGCGGCGAATCGGGCTCCGTAACCGGGGCACTTTGTCTCGACGTATCCGGGAGGGAAAAAGAACGATGCATGGAAAGAGGCTGCTTTGCGCCGCGCTGCTCGCGGCGTGCGCCGGCGGTGCGTTTGCCGACGAGCTGGTGCTGGCCAACGGCGACAGGCTCACGGGCAAGGTCGTCAGCAAGGAAACCGACGAGGTGGTGTTCCACACGGACTACGCGGGCGACCTCAAGGTGCGCTGGGCCGACGTGCGCGGCCTGACCACGGACGGTCCCGTGAAGCTCTACATGGAGGACGGCCGCCGCGTGAAAGGCCGGCTGCGCACCGAGGCGGACGGCACCGTCGTGGTGGTCGGGGAGGGGGCGGAGCAGGGCACGCCCGTGGACATCGCGAAGCTGCGCTACCTCAATCCGTCGGTCGACGTGTCCGGGGAGGGTGCGCGCCTGTCGGGCCACGCCAACGCCGGCTATTCGTCGACGGCGGGCAACACCGAGACCACCAAGCTCTACGTCGACACTGAACTCGTGGCGCGCACGCTGGGCAATCGCTACACGCTCGGCGCGCGCGGCTCCCGCGCGGAGGACCACGACGTCGAGACGGAGTCGAACTGGCTCGGCTACCTGAAGTACGACCACTTCCTCACGAAAAAGTGGTACGGCTACGCCAACGGCGACTTCGAGAACGACAGGTTCAAGGACATCCGCCTGCGCAGCACGGTCGGTCTCGGGTCCGGTTACCAGTTCTTCGAATCCGAGAAGACCAACCTGCTGCTGGAAGGCGGCGTGAACTACGTGAGGACGGATTTCTACGCGGACGCGGACGAGGACTACCCGGCCGCGCGCTGGGCCGTGAAATACGACCACCTGCTGTTCGGCTCCCGGACGCAGTTCTTCTACGCGCACGAGATGTACGTCGGCCTGGACAACGTGGAGAACACGTTCCTGCGCATGCAGACGGGCCTGCGCGTGCCGCTGTTCGGCAGCCTGAACGCCACCGCGCAGTACAATGTGGACTGGGACAACAACCCGCCGGCCGGGCGCGTGCGCACCGACAGGGCCGTGCTGCTGACCCTGGGCTACACCTGGTAGCCGGACTCAGTAGTATTCGTAGCTTTTCTTGGGCACCTTCGCCGCGGCGAGGCGCTCGCGCTCGCGGAAATCCTGCGGCCGGTCCCACCACGTGGTGCGGTTCCGGCGCTGATTCTCGACGACCTCCGGGTGCTTCTTCAGGAAGTCGCGGATGAACAGGGTGGCTTCGGATTCGTAGTTTTTCACGTCGATTTGCTCCGGACCGGGGCCTGGCCGGAAAAGCGGCCCGCCGCATTGGAAATTTACCGGTCCGCCCCCACCTGACGCAAGAGCCGCACCCACAGCCCTTTCCGACCAGGAGCCTGCCTTGTCCCGACCCCCCCTCCCGCCGGCCGCCCGGCGCATCCCCTTCCGGAGCGAAGTCCACGGCCGGAACCGCACCGACGACTACCACTGGCTGCGCGACAAGGGCAGCCGCGCCGTGACGGCCTGCCTCGAGGCCGAGAACGCCTACACGGAGGCGATGATGAAGCCCTCGCGCAGGCTGCAGGAGGCGCTGTACCGCGAGATGCTGGGGCGCATCAAGGAGACCGACGTCGAGGTGCCGTATCGCGACGGCGACTGGTTCTACTATTCGCGCACGCGCAAGGGCAGCCAGTACCGGATCTTCTGCCGCCGGCGCGGCAGCGTGAAGGCGCCCGAGCGCGTCGTCCTGGACGCCAACGTGGAGGCGAAGGGCCGCAAGTTCTATTCCCTGGGCATGATGGACGTGAGCCCGGACGGCAACATCCTGGCGTTCTCCTTCGACACCACGGGCTTTCGCGAGTACACGCTGCGCTTCCGTGACCTGCGCGACGGGCGCATGCTGCCCGAGGCCATCGCCAGGGCGCGCTCGGTGGCCTGGGCATCGGACAACCGCACGGTGTTCTATGTGGCCGAGGACGAGGCCAAGCGCGCCTGCCGCGTCTACCGGCACCTGCTCGGCAGCACGCAGGACGAGCTCGTCTACGAGGAGACCGACGAGCGTTTCTCGGTGGCCGTGTCGCGCAGCCGCAGCAACGAGTACCTGTTCCTGACCTCGCACAGCGCGACGACCTCCGAGGTGCGCTGCCTGCGGGCCGACGCGCCGGGCGCGCCGTTCGCGCTGGTGCTGGCGCGCAGGCAGGACCACGAGTACTACCTCGACCACGGCGACGGGCAGTTCTACATCGTCACCAACGACCGCGGCCGCAACTTCCGGCTGGTCACGGCGCCGGCCGGCGATCCGTCGCCGGCGCGCTGGACGGAGTTCATCGCGCACCGCGACGACGTCATGCTCGAGGGCGTGGACGTGTTCGCGCGCCACCTCGTCGTGCACGAGCGCAAGGACGGCTTTCCGCGGCTGCGCGTGGTCCGGCTCGCCGACCGCGCGCAGCACGTCGTCGAGATGCCGGAGCCCGTCTACTCGGTCGGCGGCGGGCCGAACATGGAGTTCGACACCGACGTGTACCGCTTTCACTACGATTCCTACGTCACGCCGGATTCGCTTTACGACTACCACCTCGACACCCGCGACCGCAAGCTGCTGAAGCGGCGCGTGGTCAGGCGCTACGATGCGTCGAAATACCGCTCCGAGCTGCACTTCGCGGTCGCGCACGATGGCACGCGCGTCCCGATATCGCTCGTCTACCGCATCGACCGGCGGCGCAAGGGCCCGCAGCCGCTGCTGCTGTACGGCTACGGCTCGTACGGCTATTCGCTGGACGTGGATTTCTCCTCGGTGCGCCTGTCGCTGCTCGATCGCGGCGTGATCTTCGCCGTCGCGCACGTGCGCGGCGGCGGCGAGATGGGCAAGCGCTGGCACGACGACGGGCGCATGCTCGCCAAGAAGAACACCTTCACCGACTTCATCGCCTGCGCCGAGCACCTCGTGCGCGAGCACTACACCGAGCCGGCACAGCTCGCGATCCAGGGCGGCAGCGCCGGCGGGCTGCTGATGGGGGCGGTGGCAAACATGCGTCCCGAGCTGTTCCGCGCCGTCGTCGCGGAAGTGCCCTTCGTGGACGTGGTCAACACCATGCTCGACGCGAGCCTGCCGCTGACCACCGGCGAGTACGAGGAATGGGGCAACCCGAACGACGGGCAGTACTACGACTACATGCTGTCGTATTCGCCGTACGACAACCTCGCGCGCAAGGACTATCCCGCCATGCTGGTGGAGACGTCGCTGAACGACAGCCAGGTCATGTACTGGGAGCCGGCGAAATACGTCGCGAAGCTGCGCAGCCTCAAGACCGACATGAATCCGCTGCTGCTGCGCGTGAACATGGACGCCGGCCACGGCGGCGCATCGGGCCGCTACGACTTCCTGCGCGAGATCGCCTTCACCTACGCGTTCATCCTCGGCGTGCTGGGCATCCTGCGCTGAAGGCGCGCGCGGGGGTTACTTCGGGGCGGGCGCTTCCTGGGGCCCGTCCTTGCATTTCGCCGGGATGCGCGCGGAAATGGCGTCGCGCTTGCGCGCGAAGGCTTCCTGGAAAACCGTCGTGGGCAGGTCCGCGGTCTTGTTGTTCACGCGGTGCTGCCCGGCGGATTTCAGCTCCCCTTCGATGATGTCGCCGTCGTTGGGGTAGGGGCCGGACAGCCACTCGTACAGCCCGTAGCCGCCCTTCATCTGCAGCACGAAATAGCCGCAGTCGTAGCTGCGCCAGATCACCATGCCCTCGTCGGCGCGGGCCTCCGGGGCGGCCGCGGCCAGCGCGGCCGTCGCGGCGACCAGCCGGACGAGGGCGCCGGGCTTCATCCCGGCAACGCCTCGAATTCCTTCTTGTGCCTGCACTGGCGCGGGATCTTCTTGTCCATCTTCGCCTTGGGCAGCCCGAAGACCTCCGAGTACACCATGGTCGGCTTGCCTTCGGTCTTGTTGTCGATCTTGCGCGTGCCGAAGGCGGAGAGCTTGCCTTCGAACACGCTGCCTACCATCGGGCTCGGCCCGCCGAGGAACTCGAACAGGGAGTAGTTCTCGTCGTCGATCTTGACCACGAAGAAATAGCAGGTGGCGTCGCGCCAGATCAGCTCGCCGGTCTGGTCGGGGCCCACGTTCTGGGCTTGCGCGAACGCCGGGCCGGCGTACGCCAGGCCGAGCAGCGCGACGGGGAGGAGTTTTCGAAGCATGGAAAGCCTTTTCGAGGTGAAGCCGGCCCGGATTCGCTGCCGCGCCGTCATGTGGAACCGCAGCGATGATAGCGCCGGGGGGCTGTCCGGGGCAAACCTGTCGCCTACGCCCTCTCTCCAAACCTCATACATTCTCCCTCTAACCCTCCACACCCTGCCTCACCACGGAGGACACGGAGAACACGGAGGAAAATCAATGCCGGATATGCAGGAACCAGGCGGCAATCCGATCCCCCTGCATGACCTTTTCGCTAAGTTCGACCGTGCTTTGTCCCTTCTTAAATCCCCTCCGTGTCCTCCGTGGTGAAGAATTGTCCTTGGTACGAGGCGGTAGCTACTGGACTTCGAGGGCCTCGAAAGTCTTCTTCTTGCGGCACTGGCGCGGAATCTTCTTCTCCATCTGCGCCTTGGTGTCCGTGAAGACTTCCGAGTAGGCCATGGTCGCCTTGCCCGCGGTGAGGTTCATGAGCTTGCGGCCGCCGAAGCCGGTCAGCTTGCCTTCGAACACGTTGCCGACCATGGGGCTCGGACCGCCGAGGAACTCGTACAGGCCGAAGCCCTCCGGGGTCTTCAGAACGAAGAAAAAGCAGCTGTCGTCGCGCCAGATCAGGGTACCCTGGGTGATGTTCTCCTCCCCGGCCTCGGCGGCGGGCGGCAGGAAAAGGGCGACGGCCAGGGCGGCAGGGGCGAGCAGGCGCAGGGGTGTCATGGATTTTCGTCGTGCCGGCCATGCCGGCGGCAAATTGGAGGGGGCGCGCAAACGCGGTAAACTCCCGTCAAGAATAGCAAAACCCGCCAGCCGGCGCGTTTTCCCGGAGCCCGACCATGAAAGTCATCGACCTGCGCAGCGATACCGTCACCAAGCCCGGCGCCGAGATGCGTGCCGCCATGGCCGCGGCCGAGGTCGGCGACGACGTCTACGGCGAGGATCCGACCGTCAACCGCCTGGAGGCGCTGGCGGCCGCGAAGCTTGGCAAGGAAGCGGCGATCTTCGTCTGCAGCGGCACGCAAAGCAACCTGCTGGCGCTGCTGTCGCACTGCGAGCGCGGCGACGAGTACATCGTCGGCCAGCAGGGCCACACCTATAAATATGAAGGCGGCGGGGCGGCCGTGCTCGGCAGCATCCAGCCGCAGCCGCTCGATTACGAGGCCGACGGCACGCTGGACCTGAAGAAGGTCGAGGCCGCGATCAAGCCGGACGACCCGCATTTCGCGAAGACGCGGCTGCTGTGCCTGGAGAACACGCAGGGCGGCAAGGTGCTGCCGCTCGACTACCTGCGGCGCGCGCGCGAGTTCACGAATGCGAAGGGCCTCGGGCTGCACCTCGACGGCGCGCGCGTGTTCAACGCAGCCGTCGCGCTCAAGGTGCCGGTCACGGAGATCAGCAGGCATTTCGATTCCGTCTCGGTCTGCCTGTCCAAGGGGCTCGGCGCGCCGGTGGGCTCGGTGCTGTGCGGCTCGAAGGACCTCGTGGCCCGTGCGCGGCGCTGGCGCAAGGTCGTCGGCGGCGGCATGCGCCAGGCCGGCCTGCTCGCGGCGGCCGGTATCTACGCGCTGGAGCACAACGTCGAGCGCCTCGCGCAGGACCACGAGAACGCGAAGCTGCTCGCGCAGCTTCTGGCGAAGGTCGACGGCGTCACTGTCGCGCCCGGCGGCGCGCAGACCAACATGGTCTACGTCAGCGTCGAGCCGCAGCAGTCCGCGCGCATGCGCGAGTACCTGAAGTCGCAGGGCATGCTGGTCAGCGGCCAGGGCACGATGCGGCTGGTCACGCACCTGGACGTCGACAGGTCCGACGTCGAGCGCTTTGCCGCGGCCGTGCGCGAGTCGTTCACGGCAACCGCCAAGGCGGCGTGACGACACCCGTGACTGGCAACAGGTGACTGGCGACTGGGAAAAGCAGCCAACCGGGGCCTGGCCGCCAATCGCCGATCACTAGCCACCAACCACCAATCACCAACCACTGCGAGGCATCGCAGCGATGACGAGCAACAGCGATACCCGCAACATGGCGGTCTTCTGCGACTTCGAGAACCTCGCCCTCGGCGTGCGCGAGGCGAAGTACGACCGCTTCGACGTGAAGAAGGTGCTGGAGCGCCTGCTGGTCAAGGGCAGCATCGTCGTCAAGAAGGCCTACTGCGACTGGGAGCGCTACAAGGAGTTCAAGGCGCCGATGCACGAGTCGGCCTTCGAGATGATCGAGATCCCGCACGTGCGCCAGTCCGGCAAGAACTCCGCCGACATCCGCATGGTCGTCGACGCGCTCGACTTGTGCTACACGAAGTCGCACGTGGATACCTTCGTGATCCTCAGCGGCGACTCGGACTTCTCGCCGCTGGTCTCCAAGCTGCGCGAGAACAACAAGGAGGTCATAGGCGTCGGCGTCAAGCACTCGACCTCGGACCTGCTGATCGCCAACTGCGACGAGTTCATCTTCTACGACGACCTCGTGCGCAAGGCGCCCGTCGCGCGCAAGCAGCCCGCGCGCAAGAAGCCCACCCGCCCGGCGGCGGAAAGCAAGTCGGCCGCGCCGGTCGCCGCGGAGCCGGTCGAAGCGGAGGATTCGGATGCCGACGCCAAGACGCAGAAAGCGTTCGACTACCTGATGAACACCTACGAGGCCCTGAGCACGGAACGCGGCGGCGAGGAGAAGATCTGGGGCTCGATGATCAAGCAGGCGATCAAGCGCCGGCATCCCGGCTTCAACGAGACCTACCACGGCTTCAAGAACTTCAACGCCCTGCTCGAGGAAGCCGCGATCCGCGGCCTGGTGCGCCTGGAGCACGACGAGAAGTCCGGCGGCTATCTCATCAAGCCGGCGGAGGCGGACTAGGGCGGCGGCTGGGCAATCAGGTGCAACGGGGACGCCGGCTTTGCCGGCGTTTTTGTTTGCGGCCTTCTCCGGCCGGTATCAACGCATGAAGTTACTGATCCAAATAGCATAAGTCTGCTCGGTGGGGATGCCGAGGGGAGCGGCGGGCGCGTTCTCGGCGCGCTTGTCCGGCGGCAGGCTGGGCGGGGAGAAGCGGCTGGCCGGGATGGACAGCCAAGGGCCTTTACGCAAGGAGGAAATTGGGGAATATTGGAATCTGGTGAGGAGTCAGACGGTCCAGTGAGATGTCATTTTTGACGTACAAATCAAGTTAGAGCGCACATTCGATGACTTGTCCGCGCTGCACTGATCTTTGTGTCGTCTATCCAATCCGCTCGCCCGGTGAACTGCGAAAGGCCATCTCTGTAGCTGGCGACAATTTGCAAGATGGAACTATCGAAGAGGCTCCAGTCGAGAACCCGCCTTTTGAACCGAGAGTGCCATTTCTAGACGTCCTCGGTGGCTCCAATCCTGGCGACTATGTTTGTTATCGGTTCCGCTGTAAGTCGTGTGGCGAGGTCTTCGCTCTCACCGCCGAGACCTATCACGGTTCAGGGGGTTCGTGGCGAGCGGAGCGCTCGGAGGCAAACCATGCTGCGCCCTAATCGGCGCCTTTCCTTGGTGTGGCAAGTGCGCTCTAACCCTTCAGTCGAGCGGACCTGCGCGAAAAGCCGCGCAGGCCGCTCACTTCCACGTTAGGAGTCCTGATTGAGCGAGGTGAGCCGCTTCCAGGCAGCGCTTCACGGTAAGCGGGTATCGCATGTGTGGCGCGGATATGGCTCTGCCTTGTTCCTGGAGTTTGGAGCGCTTACGCCGATGCGTAAGCTTAACGGTCGTCCTGGGCAACCGATTGGCGAAATGAGCCTCGGAATTGAATGGAGTTGGAGAATCGAGAATCGCAATTCCATCATAGGGGGCAGTTGGAGTAGTGAGAGGCGTTGGTCCGCTTTGTTCAAGCGGCTGATCGGAAAAAAAGTTACCTCCATCGAGATATTCGGAACGCTGCCAGAGATTGCCGTGGGTCTATCAACTGGACTTAGAGTTGTCTCTTTTATGACCGCCGACGGCCAACCTAGCTGGGCCATAATTTGCCGCAAACCATTGTTAGGCTCGCTAAGCGTTCAGCGTGGGAAGCTCCATGTTGAAGCAGAAAACTCCTAACCTTACAATTCAGCCGACCTTCGCGAGCTGCGCTCGCTCGTCGGCTAATCGTCCACGTTAGTTGTCACCCTCCAAGTGGATAACCAGCAAACAAGCACTAGGCAACGGGTCCTGAGAGGATCCCTGATGGTCGTTGTCGGGGCCCTGGTGATAGTTGGGGCGTTCTTGGGAAAATTTGCTGGGCCGCCGGAGTGGAATGTTATTGGCGGGGTGCTTTGCTTAGTCGGAGTGGGGCTAGGTTGGCTCGTCGGCCTTTTCGGCAAGCAAGTCAGTCACGAGGAACCGCGTGACAACTAACAGCGCGTTGATGTCCGACGCCTCAACTTCGCCGCTTCGCGCTCAGCGCGGTGCGGAAAAACGCGAACGTTAGGTTTCACATGCGCGGTCCCGCCGAACCGTTGTCGTTGAGTTCTAGCGACTTCGAGCTGCTGGTGAAGGGCATTCTCGACAGAGCGGCCGGGACCCTCGTCGACTATCAGTCAGATCACCATGGAGTGCTCAACGGGACGGACGGAGATTACGTCATCGACATAGTCGCTACATTTTCTGCCTTGGGTGCCAAGTTCGTCGTGCTCGTGGAGTGCAAGCATCACACCCGAAAGATTGAGCGCCAAGAGGTTCAAGTCCTTCATAGCAAGCTCCAGTCGCTGGGGGCACACAAAGGCATGCTGTTCTCTGTGTCTGGGTTTCAGTCTGGCGCCGTCGAGTACGCAGAAGCGCACGGTATCGCGCTGGTGGAAGTAGTAACTGGCATTTCGAATTGGCACACTCGGGGTGCAGGACCGCCAACCCCTCCTCCGCCCTGGGTCCACATTCCGAAGTACATCGGCTGGCTGCGTCGTGGGGATAGGCGCTCGTTACTTTCGGAGGACCACGGCGATTACGCGAGGGAATTTCTTGGTTTCGAGAAGAGTGAAACCTAACATGGCGGTGGTGCGGACCCGCTGCGGGCCGCCGTGCCTAGTCAACGGCTGCGCTGCGGCGCGCCGTACATCTCCACGTTAGACGGCAACATGTTCAGATATCCCGATATACGCTGCCCTCACTGCAATGGTCGCATTGATACAAAGCCATTCTCGCTCGGTGCCATGTTCGGCACCATCATAGTGGGAGACATTGCAATCTACGTTATTGCCGGTATCTTCTTTCTGGTGGGCTTGATGTGGGAACCCGCTTGGTTCATCGCACTAATCATCGTCGTTGCAATCATCGCCCGAAGGTCAGCAAAACAGGCGCATTACCTGTGTGCCGAATGCAAACGTGAGTTCACACATGGCCAGTTGTATGCATCCAAACCATAGGTCACCGTCTAACCCGGTTCTGGTTCGGACCGTTCGCCTGCGACGTCTGGCCGCACAGCTAATTCGTTAGGTGCCACAGCATGCGCTTGTGGTCACTGCATCCCAAGTACCTTGATCCGCAAGGTCTGGTTGCTTTGTGGCGCGAGGCGCTGCTTGCCAGGGCAGTCCTGCGTGGCGAAACGCGTGGCTACCTTCGCCATCCGCAACTTGAGCGGTTCCGAGCTCACGCGCATCCACGCCTGGCCATCAATTCGTACCTGGCGAGTGTCTATGCCGAAGCCGTTGTGCGCGGATATGCGTTCGATGAGTCCAAGCTCGGGCCAGCCCGGGACGCTCAACCCATCATTGTCAGCTCGGACCAGGTGGTATTTGAGTGGCAGCACTTGCTGCGCAAGCTGGCAAGTCGCAGTCCTGAGAGCTTTGCGCAGTGGGATGGTGTGGCCTCTCCGGCCTGTCACCCACTGTTTCGCCGTCGGGCCGGGCCGGTTGCATCTTGGGAGCGGCGGCAACGTGGCGCCTAACCCTTCCATCGAGAGGACTTGTCCCGGCAAGCCGGGCCAAGCCTCTCACGTCAAACGTTAGGCACTTGGTCCTCAGAAAAGGAATCATACGGTGACGTCGGTCGAACTTGCGGAGTACTTCGCGGCTGAAAGACAGGGCGGCTTTGTGTTGGTCGCATTGGCGCTTCTGAGCTTCGGTTTCGCGGCGTTTCTGTGGTTTGCGCGCAGCGCCTTCCTGGCGATGGCGTGGCCCCTCGTGATCCTGGGTGCGTTCCAGCTCGTCATCGGGCTTGCTGTGGCGTTGCGCACGCCGGGACGGGTGGCCTCGCTCCAGCAGGGGTTGCGCGTATCGCCCGCGGCAACCGTATCTGCTGAAACCCAGCGCATGGGCAGGGTCAACCGCAACTTTCGCATCGTCAAGGTGGTTGAGGTCGTGGTCATCGTTGCGGGGCTTCTGCTGGTCATGCTTCTTGCGCATCCCGGCACCTGGGCCGCCGTCGGGTTGGGCCTGCTGGTGGAGGCAGCGGTGCTGCTGGTTTTCGACGCATTCGCCCATCACCGCGCTCTGGTGTATACGCAATGGCTGCAAAGTGCAGGGACATAGGCGAGAGCACGCCGGACCCCGGCATCCGGGCGACGCCGACCAGCGTGGTCTTGCTACGTGGGCGCTTTCCCAGAGCGCCTGATGCCGAGCGCTAGACCGCATGGCAAAGCAGAGCCCTGGTCCGATAGTCTTCAGGCCCAAACCTTGGCTGAGGGTCCTTGCATTCGCCGTCATGATAGGCGCGGCCGTCGCAGCTGCCTACTTCAGGAGCGTCAATGGCGTTTCGCCAAGGTTCATGCTATGCACGCTGCTCTGCGCGCTGGCGGCCTGCGGCTTCGCGAGCACGCTATACACAAGCGTGCAACTGCTCGATGACTCTCTCGTCATCACATCGGGCTTTCGCAGGCGGCGCTATGCTCGAGGCGAGCTTGAGTCCGTCACATGGGAGGCAGGAAGTGGAGTCGCGATCCGCACCGCTCGCGGCACCTGGCTCAAGCTTCCCGAGCTCGGGCACAACAGCCAGGCGCTGGCCAACAGTATCCGCGCCTGGCTCAAACGTACGGCCGCTGCGAAGTAGAGGCTGGGACGTTCGGGGCCGGACCGCCGCAACGCATTGATCGGGAAAATCGGAGCGGGGCTGCGGCAGCGCAATCGGGTGCGACGGGGACGCCGGCTTTGCCGGCGTTTTCGTTTGCGGCCTTCTCCGGTCGGGGTCAATGCAAGAAGCCATTGATCCAAATCGCATAAATTCCTTCCATCCGGCTGCCGCAGGAGAGTGGTGGGTGCATCCTCGGGCGCTTGTCCGGCGGCTGATCGGACTGGAGCGGCAGCCTGGACGAGATGGACGCCCAGAGCCTTTACGCAAGGGGGAAATTGGGCAATATTGGAATCTGGTTAGGAGTCTGGCAGCTCAGTGAAATGTCATTTTTGACGGACAAATCAAGTTAGGGAGCAAGAATGGTGGCCTCTCCGATCGCTAGGTACGTCTATCAAGAACATCTCGAGTACTTCGGAGAGCCAGACGAGTCAATTGTGTACGAGAACAAGAACGCCCCGGCCGAGTATCCTGACCGCATGGATGTCTTTGTTTGGAAAGCCTCGGCAGACGCTCCCATTACAACCTTCTCCACTATCGGGATGGCTACGCGCCCCATGGTCGGCGCAAGACATCGTGCCGAGCTTCATTTTTCGGTTCGAGGCCGCATCGACAAAGGAGCAGTTGGAAAAGGTTCCAAGTTTCTGGCAAATCTTGCCATGCATCCGTTTATCAACCGCACCAATTTTGATTGGTGGCACAAGGTGCGCGAGCCCGGTGCCATACCGCTTTACTCGAAAGCCACTTCAGTCTTGTTCCATCCGAGATTCGTTGATACCGGCTGGGATTCAATGCAGTTCGACGAGATATCGATAAGAATTCTCAACGTTGTACCCATTACGCCGGACGAATACGCTATACAGGAGGTCTCCAATCTCCAAGACCATTGGATGGACATCAATGTGGATCTCTTTGAGCCTCGATAAGCACTTGCTCCCTAACAGCGCGTTGATGCCCGACGCCTCGACTTTGCCACTACGCGCTCAGCGCGGCGCGGCAAAACGCGTGCGTTAGAGCGCTACAGGAGTCACACAGGGAAGGTGCATATGAAGGTTAAGTCGGTTGCGTCGCTCATGGTCTTGGGCCTCCTTGGCTGCGCCACTCCGTCGTCAGATCACGCTTCCGCGATCGGCGGTTTCGTCATGGCGGGCCCCACCAATGCCATTGCGCCAGAAATGTCTATGCGTTGGCAGTACGGCCTGAAATTGAGCATCGATCCCAAGTCGATCTCTGAAATCAAATTCAGTTGCGATCCCATTCCAGGCACTACGTTCAGTGCCAAAGGGCCTGACCTTAAGATTCTCGACAATGGGATCGTGTCGGCTGGCGGACCAGTCCTTGCGGTATCAAACGAGTCTACGCCTTGGCTGTTTCAAAGCTCCACTACCTCGGCTCAGTGTCGGGCAGTGGTTTCGAGGGTCGATCAGGAAGACGCTGTTGTGACCGCTCCGGTCAGCTTCCCGCCGTCCCAGAAGGCCGCGACATTGCAGCAGTTCAGCATGGCGCATGAATACAACAGTAAGCTGAAAAAGTGAGCGCACGGGAATGCGCTCTAACACTTCAGTCGGGAGGATCGCAGGCTTCCCCCGAAATAGTTGACACCCCGGGTTGACAGCCTGGAGGTGTTGAATGGCAGGAGAGCTGTGGTATCGGGTTTGCATCATCGCAATCGCATATAGTCGAGCCTCTGCTCGGGGAAGCTGACGCAACCATTCAAACCGTACTACAGTAGCGCCGACCTCCAACCACATTGGGAGGAACCATGGCAGACGATCCGCTGTACCACGACGGCATGCGCCAGCTCCAGGATGCGCGCGACACGCGCTGCATCGCGGACCGCCTGGAGGAAACGATCGTCCATTCCGCGTTCACCGACGACGACCGCGCGTTCATCCAGCGCTGCCCGATGTTCTTCGTGGCGACCGCCGACGCGGACGGCCATCCCGACTGCTCGTACAAGGGCGGCCTGCCGGGGTTCGTGCGCATCCTCGACAGCCACACGCTGGCTTTCCCGGATTACGACGGCAACGGCATGTACCGGTCCTGGGGCAACCTCCTGGCCAATCCGCATGTCGGATTGCTGTTCCTGGATTTCGAGAACCAGAAGCGGCTGCGGGTCAACGCCACGGCACAGATCGGCGCGGACGATCCCCTGCGCGCCGAGTACCCGGGCTCGGTCTTCATCATCCGGGCGACGGCGCAAAAGATCTTCCCGGCATGCCCGCGCTACATCCACAAGATGCAGCTCGTGGAGCTCTCCACATATGTGCCCAAGGCGGGCTACACGCCGCCGGTGCCGGCTTGGAAGACGTTCGACCAGTTCCGCGATGCGCTGCCTGCGCGCGACCGCATGCCCGCCGGCGGCGAGGGGACCCAACCCGGTCCCGCGAAGTCGTGACGTGCGGAATCGTCGCGCATGGAGGTGAGGGCGTTGCATGCCGGCCTGTGAATCGACCGTCACCGTGTCTGCTCCCCGCGAGCGCGTCTGGCACATCCTTTCGGACGTCATCGCGTGGCCGGGCTGGCTGCCCACGGTGACGAAGGTGGAGGCGCTCGACGGCCAGGCCGTGGTCCCGGGCGCGCGCTTCGTCGTGCACCAGCCCAGGCTGCGGCCGGCCACCTGGACCGTTTCCGAGGTCGCAGCCCCGGAGCGCTTCGTCTGGGTGGCGCGATCGCCGGGCCTGCGCATGGTGGCCGACCACGTCGTCAGCGAAGACTCGCCGGGACGATCGACGGTCGTCCTGCAGTTTTCCTTCGAGGGCCTGCTCGGCGGCGTGGCCGGCAGGCTGTTCCGTTCCGTCGCCGCGGACTATCTCGCGCAGGAAGCCGCCGCGCTCAAGCGCGAGGCCGAATCTCAGGGTTGACGATCGAAAGGCCGCCATGCATGCGCTCGAGCTGAAAATCCCCCCGCCCGCGGTCGCGTTCCTGGCAGGGCTCGCGATGTGGGCAGCCTCGCGTCCGGGACCGTCGATCGAGCTGCCGCTTGCCGTACGCATTGCCGTCTTCGTCGCGATCGCCCTGCTCGGCGGTGCGATGGCGCTGGCCGGCGACATCGCGTTCAGGCGCGCGAGGACGACGATCAATCCGTTCAGGCCGCAGAACGCGTCGGCGCTCGTGACTTCGGGCGTCTACCGGTACACGCGCAACCCGATGTATCTCGGCCTGACGCTGGTTCTCGCGGGATGGGCGGCATTCCTCTGCTCGGCCTGGGCACTGCTCGGACCGGTCGCCTTCGTGGCGTACATCCGCCGCTTCCAGATCGCGCCGGAGGAGAGGATATTGTCCGGGAAGTTCGGTGCGGCGTACGCGGAGTACATGGCGCGGGTGAGGAGATGGGTGTGAAGCTGGCGGCATCGGGGCGGGGTCAGGCTTCGCAGGCAATGAGCGGTGTCGGGAGGAGAACGTGAAGAAATCCGGTCCGACCGGAGGCCAGTCCGCTTCCGACCTGATCGACAGGAAAATCGCCGGGCTCGGAGACTGGCGCGGGGAGGCCCTGGCCAGGATGCGCCGGCTCATCAGGGAAGCGGACCCGGACGTCGTGGAAGAGTGGAAGTGGATGGGGCCCGTCTGGTCGCACAACGGGATCATTTGCACGGGCGAATCCTACAAGGCGAAGGTCAAGCTGACCTTCGCGCGGGGCGCGGTGCTGAAGGACCCGGCCGGCCTGTTCAACTCGAGCCTCGACGGGAACGTGCGCCGCGCGATCGACATCCCGGAGGGCGAAAAGGTCGACGCGAAGGCGTTCAAGGCCCTTGTCTGCGCCGCGGTTGCTGCCAACGGTTCCGGCAAGCCGAAGTCCCCGAAAAAGGCGAAATCGTGAAAAAAGCCGGGAACGAGTCGGCTGCGTCGCCAAGACCGGGCGTGGTGCTCTTCGTCTCGGATGTCGCACGGGTTGCACGGTTCTATGAAGCCGTCGCCCGGATGGATATATCGCACGCCGACGACGAGCATGTGGTCCTCCAGGGCGGGGGATTCGAGCTGGTCGTCCATCGCGTCCACGGGGGACACGAAGCTGCCGGTGCGGCGACGGGCGACGTCCATGTGCGGGAAGACTCGGCTTGCAAGCTCTGCCTGCCCGTGAACAGCATCGCCGCGGCGCGTGCGGCGGCGGCCTCGCATGGCGGGTTCGTCAAGGACGGACGGCATGAATGGGCGGGGAGGGGCTTTCGCGCATGCGACGGCCACGATCCCGAAGGCAACGTCATCCAGGTGAGGGAGGGCACGGGCTGACCGTTCGCGAGCCGGATTCGCGCCGCCGTGACATGATCCAGCCTTGCCGGCCCCGACCCGTGCCGAGGCCGGGCGTGCAAAGAGCGGGAATGTGCAATGATGCGAGCCCTGCGTCTTGTTCCCTGTCGCTACGGTTCCGCGAGGTAGATATGGCCTGGATCCTGTTGTTGGTCGCCGGATTGTTCGAGGTCGTATGGGCCATCGGCCTGAAGTACACCGACGGCTTCTCGAGGCTCTGGCCGTCGGTCGGCACGCTCGTGGCCATGGTCGTCAGCGTGGTCCTGCTGGGCGTCGCCATGAAGTGGCTGCCCGTGGGCACCTCCTATGCGGTCTGGGTCGGCGTGGGCGCCGTGGGCACGGCCATCCTCGGCATCGTCCTGTTCGGCGAATCCGCGAGCGCCGGCCGGCTCGTGAGCCTGGGCCTCATCGTGGCCGGCATCGTCGGGCTCAAGCTCGCTACCCCGGCGTGATCGCCGTTCCCGAGAGACATCCGTGCCTGCCGACACTCCACTGAGCGCTAGCCAGCTCGTCGTGCAGGTTTGCCTGTTCCTCGTGGCTGCCATCGGCATCTTCGGCGGCTCGGTGCAGATGATCCTCGGCCAGCCCGACACCACGGCGCGCTACGACAACGTGCACCGGTTCATGGCCGGCGTCTACCTGGGAACGGGCATCATCTGCCTGTGGGCCGCGCTGACCGTTCGCCAGCAAGGCATGCTCGTCTACCTGCTCGCACTCGGCATCCTGCTGGCCGGCTGCGGGCGGCTGCTGTCCATCGGCAAGGTGGGTCTGCCGAGGCCGGCCGCCGTGTGGATAGGCTACCTCGTTCCCGAGCTCGTCATTCCCTTCGTCATGGCCGGCGCGCATTACGCCGGCCAACCCTAGTGGCTCTTCGCGGGCCGCACATCTACTGCGTGGTCGTCACGGCGTCGCTGTTGCTGTGCGCCTGCGCTTCCACGAGCGTCGAGACCACGGGTACGCGGCTTTCGCAGCCGCTGTGCGAGCCGGGCGGCCGGCCGCTTTCGACCGTCGTCTACTGGGAGCCGCGGTGGCGCCCTGACCAGAAGGAGCCGCAGCGCCGCGAAGCCGCGGCCGGCCAGGGCCTGCGCGAATTCCTGTCGCGGGCCGGCTGTCTCGACGTCGTCGCGGTGCATCGTCTGCCCGCCGGGGCGCCCGCGCCGTCGGACGAGGAGCTGTGGCGCAACGGCGGCAAGTTCGTGGTCAAGGGCGTCAAATCGCTCGATCGCGACATGAGCGCGGCGCTGGCGGCTGCGCTGACACCGCCGGCAGCCTCGCAGGAAACCGCCCCCAGATGAAGCCCGCCACGCATCCCGCCGCGCTGCGCATCCAGAAGCTGCTCGACGACGCACGCGTCGATTCGCGCGTCGTCGAATTCGAGCAACCCACGCGCACCAGCGCGGAAGCCGCGTCGGCGATCGGCTGTGCCGTGGCAGAGATCGCGAAATCCGTCGTGTTCCGTGCCACGTCGACGGGGCAGGCCGTGGTCGTGGTGGCGAGCGGCGTCAATCGCGTGTCCGAGCGCAAGGTGTCCGGCCTCGTCGGCGAGAAGCTCGGCCGCGCGGATGCCGATTTCGTGCGCGAGGCCACGGGGTATGTCATCGGCGGCGTGTCTCCCGTCGGCCATGCCGGCCCGGTGCGGCTCGTCCTGGACGAGGACCTGAAGCGCTTCGGCACGATCTGGGCCGCGGCGGGCACGCCGTTCGCGGTGTTCCCGCTGGCGCCGGGGGAACTCGAGCGCCTGACCGGCGCGCCCTGGGCCGACGTCCGGGCCGACGAATGACCCTGCACATCCGCACGCCGCTCGTCGAGTCACGCAGCTTCGGCCTGCCTTCGCGCGGCCGCGTCTGGCTGAAGCTCGACGCGCTGCAGCCGCCGGGCTCCTTCAAGATCCGCGGCATCGGCCACGCCTGCGAAACCTATCGCGCACGCGGCGCCGCGCGCTTCGTGTCCTCCTCGGGCGGCAACGCGGGGCTCGCGGTCGCGTATGCCGGCCGCCGGCTCGGCGTGCAGGTGACCGTGGTCGTGCCGCAATCGGCAACGGCGCGCGCGCGGCAACTGCTGGCGCAGGAAGGCGCGGAGGTCATCGTGCACGGCGCGTCCTGGCAGGAGGCCAACGAGCTTGCGCAGTCGCTCGCCGGCCCGTCCGACGCGTTCGTGCATCCCTTCGACGACCCGCTGCTGTGGGAGGGCCACGCCACGCTGGTCGACGAGGTGCGCGAGGCTGGCGTGGTGCCGGATGCCGTGGTGCTTTCCGTCGGCGGCGGCGGGCTGTTCTGCGGCGTTGCCGAGGGCCTGCGCCGCAACGGCTGGGACGGCGTACCCCTCCTCGCGGTCGAGACCGGGGGCGCGGCCTCGTTCCGCGCGGCCGTCGAGGTGGGGCACACCGTCGAGCTCGAGCGCATCGCCAGCATCGCGGTATCGCTGGGCGCGCGCCGGGTCTGCGAGCGCGCGCTGCAATGGACCCGCGAGCGCCCCGTGCGCAGCCTCGTGGTTTCCGATCGCCAGGCCTTGGTAGCGTGCGAGCGCTTCCTGGATGACCACCGGCTGCTCGTGGAGCCCGCCTGCGGCGCGAGCCTCGCGGTGGCGTACGAGCCCGGCACGGCGCTCGACGGATTCGAAAACGTCCTGGTCGTGGTTTGCGGCGGCTCCACGGCCACGGCCGCGCAGCTCAGGCAGTGGCTGGAACAGGCCGCGCCGCGGTAACCTGTGGCCCCGCGTACGCCGACCGGAGACGCCGCCATGCCCGATCTCGCCGCCGTCCAGGCAGTCCTCGACCCGCTGTTTCCCGGCCTCATGGGCGTGCGCCTGACGCAGCTCGCCCCCGACAAGGTGACGGCGGAGATGGAGATCAGGCCCGACCTGTGCACTACCGGCGGCGTCCTGCACGGCGGTGCTTATATGGCCTTCGCCGATACGCTCGGCGCGGTCGGCACGATCCTCAACCTCGGCGCAGGCAAGCGCACGACCACGACGGACTCCAGCACGAAATTCATCGCGGGCGCGCGTGCGGGCACGAAGGTCACCGGCGAGTCCGTGGCCCTGCATCGCGGGCGCACGACCATGGTCTGGCAGACGTCGATCCGCAACGCGGACGGCAAGCTCTGCGCCGTCGTGATCCAGACCCAGCTCGTGCTGGATGCGACATGACCTTCCTCGATGCCGGCCGCTAGCCTGCGACGGACCGCGCCGGCGCTCGCGGACCTCGCGGTGCGCAGCTTCGCGCCGCTTGGCAGCCGCTCGGCGCGCGTGCTCGTGCTCGGCAGCATGCCGGGCGGGGCATCGCTCGCGGCCGGGCGCTATTACGCGCATCCGTACAACGCCTTCTGGCCGATCATGGGAGAGTTGTTCGGCGCCGGGCCGGAGCTCGACTACGACAGGCGCGTGCGGCGGCTCGAGCGCGCCGGGCTCGCGCTGTGGGATGTCATGGAATCCTGCGTGCGCGAAGGCAGCCTGGATTCGGACATCGACGAATCCTCGATCGTGCCGAACGATTTCGCGGCGTTCTTCGCGACGCACCTCCGCATCCGCCACGTGTTCTTCAACGGATCGAAGGCCGAGCACTGCTTCAATCGCTGCGTGCGCCCGGCGCTGGACATGCAGGGCCTGCGCTTCACGCGCCTGCCGTCCACCAGCCCGGCGCATGCGTCGCTGTCGGTGCGCAGGAAGCTGGATGCGTGGAGGGCGGTCGCGGAAGCGCTCGGAAGGACAGAGGAAAGGTGAAAGAGGAAAGAGGAAAGGTCAAAGCGGAAAGCTGAAAGCAAAGAGTAAAAGGCGGTTGCTCTTAACTCTTACCTTTCACCTTTTACCTTTCCTCTTTCCTCTATTCCCGGCAGCGCCTAGCAGCAGCGCGTGATCCCGCTCCACTTTTCCTGCTGCCGCTTCGTGTAGTACTGCGCGCGCGTGAGCGGCGCCTCGCCGGCGTGCGCCGCCCGGTGGTGATCGAGATAGCGCTCGTAGGCGTCGTCGCCGGTGGCTTCGCGCAGGTAGCGCCAGAGTCCACCGGCCAGCCCGTTCAGCTTCGTTCGCATGGCCGGCCTCAGTGCGAGACGGCGACGAGGTCGGGGTCCAGCGTCGTCCTGACGTAGCCCGCTTCCGACAGCGGCGGCACCGGCTTGCCGGCGCGCATGCGCAGCGACATGCGCAGCATGTCGATGATCACGATCCAGAGCACCACGGCGAAGAACAGCGCGAGCGCGGCGTCGATCTGCTGGCCGACGATGAGCTGCGGTGCGACCGCGGCGCGCTCGGGCGGCAGCGTGCCCGCCGCGAGCTTCTCGGCCAGGCTGGCCGCGCCGGACAGGAAGCCGATGGCCGGGTTCGGGCTGAACACCTTCTCGACGGAGGCCGAGGTGCAGATGATCGCGAGCCAGGTCAGCGGCAGGCCCGTGACCCATGCGTACTTCGCCTTGCCCATCTTGACGAGGATGCCCGTGGCCACCGACAGCGCGATGCCCGCGAGCAGCTGGTTCGAGATGCCGAACAGCGGCCACAGGATGTTCACGCCGCCGAGCGGGTCCTTGACGCCCTGCCACAGGAAGTAGCCCCAGGCCGCCACGAAGACGAAGCTCGCAGCCACCGTCATCGGGTAGGAGGACACGTCGCCGATCGGCTTCCAGAAATGTTTCAGGATGTCCTGCAGCATGAAGCGGCCCACGCGCGTGCCGGCATCCAGCGTGGTCAGGATGAACAGCACCTCGAACATGATCGCGAAGTGGTACCACATCGACAGCAGCGCGTTGCCGAAGGTGCCGGAGAAGATCGTCGCCATGCCCACCGCCAGCGACGGCGCGCCGCCGGTGCGCGCGAACAGCGTCTTCTCGCCGACTTCGCGCGCGAGGGCTTCCATCTGGTCGACCGTGACGGGGAAGCCCCATTGGGTGATGGCCTGCACCGCGGCCGTGGCTTCCTTGCCGACGACGCCGGCCGGGCTGTTGATCGCGAAGTACACGCCGGGGTCGAGCACGCAGGCAGCGATCACGGCCATGATGCCGACCAGCGATTCCAGCGCCATGGAGCCGTAGCCGATCATGCGGATGTCGCGCTCGTTGGCCAGCAGCTTGGGCGTCGTGCCGGAGGATACGAGCGCATGGAAGCCGGAAATCGCGCCGCAGGCGACGGTGATGAACACGAAGGGGAACAGGCTGCCCTTGAAGATGGGGCCCATGCCGTTCCCGGCGAACTGCGTGAACGCCGGCATCTTCATCTCGGGGGCGAGGATCAGGATCGAGGCCGCCAGCAGGAACACCACGCCGAGCTTCAGGAAGGTCGACAGGTAGTCGCGCGGCGCGAGCAGCAGCCAGACCGGCAGCGTCGCGGCCGCGAAGCCGTAGATCATGACGAACCAGGCGACCGATTCGCCGCTCCAGTCGAACATGCCGCGGATGGCCTCGTTGTGGTCGACCCAGCCGCCGCCGATCACGCAGACGAGCAGCAGCGCGATGCCGATCAGCGAGCCCTCGAGCACGCGCCCCGGGCGGATGCCGCGCATGTAGATGCCGATCAGCATGGCCACGGGGATCGTGCCGAGCACGGTCGAGGTTGCCCACGGGCTGTGCTTCATGGCGTTCACGATCACGAGGCCGAGCACCGCGATCAGGATCAGCATGATCAGCATGGTGCCGATCATGGCCGCCCAGCCGCCGAGGGGGCCGAGCTCGTCGCGCGCCATCTGGCCGAGCGAGCGGCCGTCGCGGCGCGTGGAGCAGAACATGATGACCATGTCCTGCACGCAGCCGCCGAGCACGGCGCCGGCCAGGATCCACAGCGTGCCGGGCAGGTAGCCGAACTGCATGGCGAGCGTGGGGCCGATCAGCGGGCCGGGGCCGGCGATGGCCGCGAAGTGGTGGCCGAAGGTGACCCAGCGGTTGGTCGGCACGAAGTCGCGGCCGTTGTTGAAGCGCTCGGCCGGCGTGGCGCGCGTCTCGTCGAGCACCAGCACCCTCGCGCAGATCCAGGCTGCATAGAAGCGGTAGGCGACGAGGTAGGTGCAGATCGCCGCGGCGACGAACCAGATGGCATTGATGGATTCGCCGCGGTGCAGGGCGATGCCGCCGATGGCGGATGCGCCGCCGACGGCGATGGCGAGCCAGATCAGCTTGCTCGGCGTGGTCCTGGGCATCAGTGCGGCCTGGGGCATGGTTCCTCCTGACATGTTCTTTTGCCCGGCCACGCGCGGGGCCGCGGGCAGTCCGGATGGCGGGAAACGCGACCGGCGCATCATAGCAGCAAGGCCCGCGGCGGACACCCTGCGCAAGGGCCGGAAGCCCGCGGCCGGCGGGGGACGCAATGGTACAATCCGGGCCTTTGTGCACGCCCTCAACCCGGCCTTTCCACGCCCCATGTTTTCAGCGAAGCAGACCATCCAGGAATTCGATCCCGAGCTGTGGCAGGCGCTGCAGTCGGAGAGCCAGCGCCAGGAAGACCACATCGAGCTGATCGCATCCGAGAACTACACCAGCCCGCGCGTGCTGCAGGCCCAGGGCTCGGTGCTGACCAACAAGTACGCGGAAGGCTATCCCGGCAGGCGCTACTATGGCGGCTGCGAGTTCGTCGACATCGCCGAGCAGCTTGCGATCGACCGCGCGAAGGCCTTGTTCAAGGCCGACGTCGCCAACGTGCAGCCGCATTCGGGCTCGCAGGCGAACCAGGCCGTCTACGCGGCCGCGCTGAAGGCCGGCGACACCATCCTCGGCCTCGCGCTCGCTTCCGGCGGCCACCTCACGCACGGCTCGCCGGTGAACCTCTCCGGCAAGCTCTACAACGCCGTGGCCTACGGCTTGAACGACAGGGAAGAGATCGACTACGACCAGGTCGAGAAGCTCGCAAGAGAGCACAAGCCGCGCATGATCGTCGCGGGCGCCTCGGCCTACGCGCCGGTATTCGACTGGAAGCGCTTTCGCGGGATCGCGGATGCCGTCGGCGCGTACCTGTTCGTGGACATGGCGCACTACGCCGGCCTGATCGCGGCGGGCGTGTACCCGAGCCCCATCGGCGTCGCGGACTTCGTGACGACCACGACGCACAAGACGCTGCGCGGCCCGCGCGGCGGCATCATCTTCGCGAAGGCCGAGCACGAAAAGACCATCAACTCCGCGATCTTCCCGGGTATCCAGGGCGGGCCGCTGATGCACGTCATCGCGGCCAAGGCCGTGGCGCTGAAGGAAGCCATGGAGCCGGGCTTCCGCGACTACCAGAAGCAGGTGCTCGTGAACGCGCGCCGCATGGCGGAGACCCTGCAGAAGCGCGGGCTGCGCATCGTGTCGGGCCGCACCGACTGCCACATGTTCCTGCTGGACCTGCGAGCGAAGAAAATCACCGGCAAGGACGCCGAGGCCGCGCTCGGGCGCGCCCACATCACGGTCAACAAGAACGCCATCCCGAACGATCCCGAGAAGCCGTTCGTGACCAGCGGCGTGCGCATCGGCTCGCCGGCCATGACCACGCGCGGCTTCGGCGACGCCGAAGCCGGCAAGCTCGCGAACCTGATCGCCGACGTGCTGGAAGCGCCGAACGACGACAAGGCCGTCGCCCGTGCACGCGACGAGGTCGTGTCGATGTGCCGCAGCTTTCCCGTTTACGGGAAAGCGTGAGGGAGGGAGGGGAGTGAGGAGAATGGGCCGGAGAGATTTTCCCCCTCGCTCCTCGCCGCTCGCTCCTCGCCGAATTTCATGAAGTGCCCCTTCTGCAAGCACCCGGACACGCAGGTCGTCGACTCGCGCGTCAACGACGAGGGCGACAGCATCCGCCGGCGCCGGCGCTGCCTGTCCTGCGACAAGCGCTTCACGACCTACGAGCACGCCGAGCTGCGCCTGCCACAGATCGTGAAGTCGAACGGCCTGCGCGAGCTGTTCGACGAGGACAAGCTGCGCGTGGGCTTCAACCGCGCGCTGCACAAGCGCCCGGTGTCGGCCGACCTGGTCGACGACGCCATCGAGCGCGTGAAGCAGAAGCTGCTGTCGCTGGGCGAGCGCGAGGTCGAATCGCGCAAGCTGGGCGAGATGGTCATGCGCGAGCTCTACAAGCTCGACAAGGTCGCCTACATCCGTTTCGCGTCGGTCTACCGCGACTTCCAGGACGTCGAGGACTTCCGCGACGCCGTCAAGGAAGTGCAGAAGCCCGCGGCGCGCCGCAAGACGCGCTAGCGCACGGGCGCTCTCCGCACCCATGAGCTTTTCCGTCGAGGACTTCGGCTTCATGGCCCGCGCGCTGCGGCTCGCCGAGCGCGGCCTGTACACGACCACGCCGAACCCGCGCGTGGGCTGCGTCATCGCCAGGGACGGCCGCGTGCTGGGCGAGGGCTGGCACGAGAAGGCGGGTGGCGCGCACGCCGAAGTCGCCGCGCTGAAGGCCGCCGGGGCGGATGCGGCCGGCGCGACCGTGTACGTCTCGCTGGAGCCCTGCGCGCACCACGGCCGCACGCCGCCTTGCGTGGACGCGCTCGTGGCCGCGAAGGTCGCGCGCGTCGTGGCCGCCATGCAGGATCCCAATCCGAAGGTCGCGGGCAAGGGGCTGGAGCTGCTGCGCGACGCGGGCATCGCCGCGGAGTCAGGGCTCATGGAGGAGCAGGCGCGCGAGCTGAACCTGGGCTTCGTCTCGCGCATGACGCGCGGGCGGCCGTGGATGCGCGTGAAGATCGCCGCGAGCCTCGACGGCAAGACGGCGCTCGCCAACGGCGTGTCGCAATGGATAGGCGGCCCGGACGCGCGCCGCGACGGCCACCACTGGCGCGCGCGCTCCTGCGCCGTCATGACCGGCATCGGCACGCTGAAGGACGACGACCCGCGGCTCACCGTGCGCGACGTGCAGACCACGCGCCAGCCGCTGCGCATCGTGGTCGACAGCCGGTTGCGCATCACGCCGCAGGCCAAGCTGCTCGACGGCGGCGCCGTGCTGGTGGCGACGGCGACGCGCGACGACGCCAAGGCCGCCGCGCTGAAGGCGAAGGGCGCGGACGTCGTCGTGCTGCCCAACGACGAGGGCAAGGTCGACCTGCGCAAGCTCACGAATCATCTGGGAGGGCTGGGCCTGAACGAGGTGCTGGTCGAGGCCGGCATCAACCTCGACTCGGCGCTGCTACGCGCGGGCGTGGTCGACGAGCTGCTGCTCTACCTCGCGCCGCACCTGCTCGGCGACGCCGGCCGCGGCATGCTGGACCTCGGCGACCTGCAGCGCATGGACCAGCGCCTCGAACTCGACATCCGCGACACGCGGCTGTTCGGGCCGGACCTGCGCGTGCTCGCGCGGCTGGGGGCGCACTGATGTTCACCGGCATCGTGCAGGCGGTGGGGCGCATCGCGGCGGTCAGGCCCGCCGGCGGAACCGCGCAGGTCGACGTCGACGCCGGCGGGCTGGACCTCGCGGACGTCGGCGTCGGCGACAGCATCGCCTGCAACGGCGTGTGCCTCACGGTCACGCGCAAGGCCGGCGGCGGCTTCTCGGTCGACATCTCGCAGGAAACCCTGCGCGTGACGGCGGGCTTCGCAGCCGGCGAGGCGATCAATTTGGAAAAATCCTTGAGGTTGGCCGACCGTCTCGGCGGCCACCTCGTCAGCGGGCATGTCGACGGTGTGGGCACGGTGCGCTCGGCCCGGGACACGGACGGCAACCGCGAGCTCGCGACCGCCTTCCCGCCGGAGCTCGGGCGCTATTTCGCGCGCAAGGGCTCCGCGACCGTGAACGGCGTGAGCCTCACGGTCAACGCGGTCACGGCGGATACCTTTACCGTGAACCTGATCCCGCATACGCTGGCGGTCACGAACCTCGGGCAATTGCGGGAAGGCAGCAGGGTCAACCTCGAAGTCGACCTCGTGGCGCGGTATGTGGAGCGCATGCTCGGGCCGCATGGCTGAACGGGAAAGTGCCAGTAACATATATATGGGGAGGCCGGATCCGTGGGCTCGGTGTATCGGATGCCTGAAATACGGGGAGCAAGGGCATTGAGCGCAGCCATCAGCAGCACGCAGGACATCCTCGACGACATCCGCGCCGGGCGCATGGTCGTGCTCGTCGACGAGGAGGACCGGGAGAACGAGGGCGACCTGCTGATGGCTGCGGAATTCGTCACGCCCGAGTCCATCAACTTCATGGCGCGGCACGGCCGCGGGCTGGTCTGCCTGACGCTTACCGAGGAGCGCTGCCGGCAGCTCAACCTGCCATTGATGGTGGGCGACAACCGCTCGCGCATGGGCACGAATTTCACGCTGTCGATCGAGGCCGCGAGCGGCGTCACGACCGGCATCTCGGCTGCGGACCGCGCGCGCACGGTGCAGGCTGCCGTCAGAAAGGACGCGAGGCCCGCGGACATCGTGCAGCCCGGCCACATTTTCCCGCTGATGGCCCAGCCCGGCGGCGTGCTGGTGCGCGCCGGCCACACCGAGGCCGGTTGCGACCTCGCCCAGCTCGCCGGGCTCGTGCCGGCGGCCGTCATCTGCGAGGTGCTGAAGGACGACGGCGAGATGGCGCGGCTGCCGGACCTCGCGGCCTTCGCGCAGGCGCACGGCCTGAAGATCGGCACCATCGCCGACCTGATCCAGCACCGCAGCCGCACCGAATCGCTGGTCGAGCGTGCCGTCGAGCGCGACATCGACACCGCCCACGGCCGCTTCCGCATGGTGGCCTACCGCGACAAGACTTCGCGCGACACGCACGTGGCGCTGGTGCGGGGTACCATCTCCGCGGAGCGCGAGACGCTGGTGCGCGTGCACGAGCCGCTGTCCGTGGCCGACCTGCTCGACGCCGGCAGCCGCAGCCACTCGTGGAACCTGAATGACGCGCTGCGCGAGATCGCGAGGTCCGAGCGCGGGGTTGCGGTGCTGCTCCACCGCACCGAGACCGGCGCCGCGCTGCTCGACCGGCTCAGCGCGGCGGAGGACGGCGGCACGCAGAAGATCGACCTGCGCACCTACGGCATCGGCGCGCAGATCCTGCGCGACCTCGGCGTGCGGCGCATGAAGCTGCTCGCCGCGCCGCGCAAGATGCCGAGCATGGCGGGTTTCGACCTGGAAGTGACGGGATACGTGGAAAAGCCGTGAGGGCCGTGAATAACGTGAATGTCGTGAATACCGTAAGACCGGGGGAGGCGCTTCCAACTCCTTACCCGGCGCCGGCAGTATTGGGATAATCCGAACTGAAGATTCGTTTTCACCGCAGCTTCGACTGACTCGCCTTGCGACATTCACGACATTCACGTTAATCACGACATTCACGAAAAACATGAGCGACAGCGGATACTTCACCTACCCCGCCGACCTCGACGGCACCGGCCTGCGCGTCGGCATCGTCGTCGGCCGCTTCAATCAGGCCGTCGGCGAGGGGCTGCTTGCGGCCTGCACGGCGGAGCTCGCGAGCCTCGGCGTGGCGGCGGACGACATCGAGGTGGTGACGGTGCCCGGCGCGCTGGAGATCCCGCTGGCGCTGCAGAAGCTCGCGGCCACGGACGGCTTCGACGCGCTGGTGGCGCTGGGCGCGGTGATCCGCGGCGAAACCTACCATTTCGAGGTCGTCTCGAACGAGTCGGCCAACGGCGTGATGCAGGTCCAGCTCGACACCGGGGTGCCGGTCGCCAACGGCATCCTGACCACGGACACAGATGCGCAGGCCGAGGCGCGCATGCGCGAGAAGGGCACGGATTGCGCGCGGGTCGCGGTCGAGATGGCGAACCTCATGCAGGCGATCGATGAAGAATAGCAGGCGGCGTGCGCGCGAGTTCGCGCTGCAGGCGGTCTACCAGTGGCTGGTCAACGAGGCCCCCGCGGATGCGCTGCTCGAGCAGCTCAGGGAGCAGAAGGATTTTGCGAAGGCCGACCAGGGGCTCGCGGAAACGCTGCTGCGCGGCGTGATCGCCAACGCGGCGGCGTTGCGCGGGTTGCTCGCGCCGCTGCTCGACCGCAGGATCGGCGAGCTGTCGCCGGTCGAGCATGCGCTGCTGCTGCAGGCGGCCTTCGAGCTGCGCGACCAGCCGCAGACGCCCTACAAGGTCGTCATCAACGAGGCCATCGAGCTCGCCAAGAGCTTCGGCGGCACCGACGGGCACAAGTACGTCAACGGCGTGCTCGACAAGCTGGCGCCGGCTTTGCGGCCGGACGAAGTCCGCGCTCAACGCGTTAGAAGCAGCTAGATCCAAAATCTCACCACAGAGGCACAGAGGATTCACTTCAATACCCCCTTGCGGGGTACACAGAGAAACACAAAGACGAATGGGTATGGAAATCAGGTCCGCGGCGATCCTGCACGAGTCGAGAAGTCCTACGGTATCCATGCAGGCAAGTTCTTCCTGTTCCATTCCGGTCTTTTCCGTGTCCTCTGTGCCTCTGTGGTGAAAATTAAAAAGGAGGAGAGAAAAATGGCGGAAACGGCACCGAAGAAGCTGACGATCTTCGACCTGCAGGCCAAGGTCGACCGGGGCGAGAAGATCTTCCAGGTGACAGCGGTGGACTATCCCACCGCGCAGCTCGTGGACCGCTCGGGCGTGGACTGCATCCTGATCGGCGATTCGCTGGGCATGACCGCGCTGGGCTACTCCGGCACGGTGCCGGTGACCATGGACGAGATGATCCACCACGCCAAGGCCATCTCGCGCGCGGCGAAGCGCTCGATCCTGGTCGGCGACCTGCCGCTGGGCGCCTACCACGCCTCGACGGCGGATGCGATCAACAACGCCATGCGCATGCTCAAGGAAGGCGGCACCGACGTGGTGAAGATCGAGGGCGGCGAGGATTTCGCGCCGATCGCGGAAGCGGTGGTCAGGTCCGGCGTGCCGGTCATGGCCCACATCGGGCTGACGCCCCAGCTCGTCTCCAAGCTCGGCGGCTTCAAGGTGCAGGGCAAGAGCGCGGAGACCGGCGTGCAGCTCCTGAAGGACGCGCTCGCCATGGAGAAGGCCGGCTGCTTCGCCATCGTGCTCGAGGCGATCCCGGACCGCGTCGCGCAGGTCATCACCGAGAAGCTCGCGATCCCGACCATCGGCATCGGCGCCGGCCCGCACTGCGACGGCCAGAACCTCGTGCTGCACGACATGGTCGGCCTGTTCGACCGCTTCACGCCGAAGTTCGTCAAGCGCTACGCCGACTGCTGGAGCCTCATCTCCAGGGCGCTCGCCGACTTCCAGGACGACGTGCACAAGGGACAGTTCCCGCTCGCCGAGCACAGCTTCACGATGAAGGACGACGAGTTCCAGGCGTTCCTGAAGAAGATCGGTTAGGGGAGGGGGCGGGTATCCGGCTACTACCCCTCACGTTTACACCCAACACAGAGGCACAGAGAGCACGGAGGACACAGAGAAAACACAGCAAGAAGAACGCAAAATTTAGAGCGCCAACGGGAGTTTTTGCCTATCGCTCGCAATGCCAGGCAATCTGGACCGATCGCCAGCCGCCTACCCGGACGACCCGTTATTCACTTCCTCTGTGCTCTCTGTGCCTCTGTGTTGGGTGTAGTCGGCAGGCTTGAGGATTGCAGCGGTGGCGCTCTAAACTGCCGACTGCTGCCATGCCCTCCGAATTCGACCTGATCGCGAAGTATTTCACCCGCCCGGCCCGCCGCGCCGTGCTGGGGGTCGGCGACGATGCGGCGCTGCTCGCGGTGCAGCCGGGCTGCGAGCTGGCGGTGTCGGCCGACATGCTGGTCGAAGGCGTGCATTTCTTCCCGGACGTGGATGCGCAGGCGCTCGGCCACAAGGCGCTGGCCGTGAACCTGTCCGACATGGCGGCCATGGGGGCGATGCCGCGCTGGGCGCTGCTGGCGCTGGCCCTGCCACGCGTGGACGCCACCTGGCTCGACGCCTTCTCGCACGGTTTCTTCGCGCTGGCCGACAAGCACGGCGTCGACCTCGTCGGCGGCGACACCACGCGCGGGCCGCTCGCGCTGTGCGTGCAGATCCTGGGCGAGGTCGAGCGCGGCAAGGCGCTGCGCCGCGACGGTGCGCGCGCCGGCGACGACATCTGGGTGTCCGGCGAGCTGGGCGCAGCGGCCGCCGCGATCGCCCACCGGCGCGGCGAGCTGGTGCTGGCACCGCAGGCGCTGCAGCGTTGCCGCGAGCGGCTCGACCGGCCGGCCCCGCGCGTGGCGCTCGGGCTGGAGCTCGCCGGCCTCGCCAGCAGCGCGATCGACGTGTCCGACGGGCTGCTCGCGGATCTCGGTCACGTTTGCGAGCGCTCCCATGTCGGCGCCCGCGTCTCGCGCGAGGCGGTTCCCTGCGCGGCCGACCTGCAGGCGCTGCGCGGGCAACCTGCCGTCGAGCGCGCCGTGCTCGCGGGAGGCGACGACTACGAGCTGTGCTTCACGGCCGCGCCGGAGCACGCGGGCGAGATCGCGGCGCTCGGTGCCGGGCTCGAGCTCGCGCTCACGCGCATCGGGGCCATCGTCGAGGGCGGGGCCGTTGCGCTGGTCGACGCGGCGGGGCGCGAGCTGGCCGTGGAGGAGGCGGGCTTTGACCACTTCCGCTGAAGTTTTCGCGCGTCCTTCGCTGCGCTTCGTGCTGTCGCATCCGGCGCCTTTCGTGGCGTTCGGCTTCGGCGTCGGCCTGATCCGGTTCGCGCCCGGCACCTTCGGCACCCTGCTCGCGCTGCCCCTGCACGCGTGGCTGTACCCGCGCCTGGGCGATGCCGGCTACGCGCTGCTGCTGCCGGCGCTGTTCCTGTTCGGCGCGTGGGCGTGCGGCGTCACCGGCCGCAAGCTCGGGGTGCACGACCATGGCGGCATGGTCTGGGACGAGACGGTCGCCTTCCTGCTCGTGCTTTTCTTCCTGCCGGACGCGCCGATGTGGCAGGCTTTCGGCTTCCTGCTGTTCCGCGCGTTCGACATCGCCAAGCCGGCGCCGATCCGGCACTTCGATCGCACGCTGCGCAGCGGCTTCGGCGTCATGTTCGACGACCTGCTGGCGGCCGGCTATACGCTGCTGTGCCTGGCCGCCTGGAAAATCCTGACGGGGTGACCACCATGGATGCGGAACTCTACGAACTCGCCGGCAGGGTCGGCGATGCGCTGAAGGCGCGCGGGCTCATGCTGGCCACCGCCGAATCCTGCACCGGCGGCTGGATCGGCCAGGCGGTGACCATGGTGCCGGGCAGCTCGCGGTGGTTCGACCGCGGTTTCGTGACCTACACGAACGAGGCGAAGCAGGAAGTGCTCGGCGTGCAGGCCGCGACCCTGAAGGCGTTCGGCGCGGTGTCCGAGCAGACCGTGCGCGAGATGGTCGCGGGCACGCTGGCGCGCAGCCGCGCGCAGCTCGCGGTCGCGGTCAGCGGCATCGCCGGCCCGGACGGCGGCACGCCGGCCAAGCCCGTGGGCACGGTGATGCTCGCCTGGGGCGTGAAGGACGGCGAGGTGCGCGCGCAGCCGTGGCATTTCGACGGCGACCGTGATGCCGTGCGCAGGCAGACCGTCATCGCCGCGCTCGAGGGCGTGCTGGCGGCTGCCGGCCGCGGCGCCTGAGGCTCGCGGTCAGGCCGACTGCTGGCGGATCGCCAGCACGGCCTGGTTGCGCAGCGTCCTGAGCAGCGCGAGCTCCTCGGCCGGGAATTTCAGCGCGCCGGCGGCGTCCGCGTCGCCGTAGAGCATGCCGATCGGCTTCCTGTTCACGACGATGGGGAACAGCGCGAAGGATTTGCCCGGCGTGCTCTTGCGCAGCCAGCCCGGCACGTGCGCGACGATGCCTGTCGCGTCCACGTCGTCGACGAGCACGTCGGAGCCGCTGGCGAGCGCCGCCTGGAAGACGTCGCGCGTGCCCGTGACCGGGAAGCCGAAGCCCCTGCTGATGATGTCGTCGACGCCGGCGCCCAGGCCGAAGCGCGCCTTCAGCGTGCCCGAGGACGGATCGCGCACGCACAGCAGCACGCGCGCGAAGGCCGAGCCCCGGTACATGGTTTCGAGGATGATGCGCAGGATGTCGTTGAGCCGGAAATCCGTGACCAGCGCGTTGGTGATGTCCTGGATGCCCGCCGTCAGAACGGCCTTGCGCTCGGCTTCCGGCACCGCGGTGGGGATCGGCGCGGGCTGCGCGGCTTCGGGCTCCGGCCTGCGCGGCCCGAGCGCGGCTGCGAGCAGCGCCAGGAAATCGTCCACCGAGCGCAGCCCGATCGCGCGCGCGTCGCGCGCGAGGTCCTGCATGCATTGCATGGCCGTGGCTTCCAGCAGCTCGCGCGTGACGCCGAGGCCCTTGCCGAACCTGTCCACCAGCGCGCGCATGCGCTTCTCCCGCGTCCGGGCGTCGCGCTCGCGCAGCGTCGCGCACAGCTCGGCGGCGAGCCCGGCCACGGCGCGCAGCCGCTGCTCCGGCGTCTCCGGCCTGCGCACCTGCTCGTCGGTGAGCCGGCGCATGCTCTGCACCATGCGCTCCGGAAAATTCCACGCGCGCGCGGCGCCCACGCCGATGTCGTCGTAGCCCAGGCCCAGCACCTTCGGCGCGGCCTGCTCCTCGGGCAGGCCGTCCTCGACCAGCCGGTCGATCTGCCGCGTCTCCTGAGGCAGGTAGAAGCGCACCAGCAGGCGTCCCAGGCCCTGGAACATGGTGCAGACGAAAACCTCCTCGGCGTCGCTCACGTTGGCCCGGGATACCAGCTCGCGCGCGAGCAGGCCGCCGTAGTAGCCGGCGACCACGTCCTCCCTGAGCTGCGCGACCTGGGCGTCATCCTGCAGCTGTTCCATGAGCATGAGCGCCATGGCGGCGCTGCGCACGCGGTCGAAGCCGAGGATGACGACCGCGCGCGAGACCGTGCTGATGGTGCCGCCGTACTGGCCGAAGTACGCCGTGTTGACCAGGCGCAGCAGCTTGTTGGTCAGCGCGAAGTCCCTGAGGATGATGTTCGACAGCGCCGAGACGTTCTCGTCCTCGGAGCCGGCCACGCGGCTGATCGTGCTGATGGTGTAGGACAGCGCCGGAAAGTCGTGGCTGAGCCGCATGCGCCGAAGCAGGCGCTCCGGGGGGCCGCCGGCCTCGGGTTCCGGCTCTTCCGGCGCTGCCGCAGGGTCCGCCCAGGTGCGCAGGGCGGCACGCATCGCGCCGGCGCCGTCGAAGCGCTTGTCCGGGTCCGCGGCGAGCGCCCTGAGCACCAGCGCGTCGAGCGCGGCATCGACCGCGGCGTTGAATTGCGAAGGCGGCACGGGCCCGGCGCCGGCGGCGCGGCGTCGGGCCGCAGAGGTCTCGTCGCCCTCGGGCACCGGGCCGCCGGCCAGCATCTCGTACAGCAGCATGCCCGCCGCATAGACGTCGCATTGCGGCGTGTAGCGGCCGCTCAGGAGGTACTCCGGCGCCAGGTGGCGCGACAGCGTGCGCGGCTCCCCGGGCCGGGTCGTGGGCTCCTGTGCGACCCAGGGTGCGACGCCGAAATCGAGCACGCGGCCGCCGCCGCCGGCGTCGAGCAGGATGCTGCCGACGCGCAGGTCCCGGTGCATGACGCCGTGCGCATGGGCGTGGCGCAGCGCGGCCAGCACGTCGGCGGCGATGGCGGCCGCCCGTTTCGGGGCGAGGCGGCGCTCGCGCGCAATGACCTGCGCGAGCGGCGTGCCGCCGGCGTTCTCGAACACGAGGTAGGGCAGGCCGCCATCCTCGCCGGCTTCCAGCAGCGCCACGACGTTGGGGTGGGCGAGCTCGGTGGCGAGGCGCGACTCGGCGAGCATGATGTCGGTTCGCCGCCCATCGGCAGCCTTGCCGGCCGGCGGAAAGAGCCGCACGAGGACCTTGCGGTCCTCGCGGGGGTCGCGGGCGAGGTAGGCGCCGCCGGCGCCGGTCGCGCGCTCGATGTCGTAGCGGCCGACCTTCTGCGGGGCGGATTCGGGCTTCATGCCCGCGTTACGGCAGGCCCCGCGGGTGCTTTAACGATGCCCGCCGTGCCGGCCCTTCGATCCGGTCTGGGGTCGAGGCCTTATGGATCAGGCAGTTGGCCGAATCTGCCGGGCAGCGCTTGCGGGCTGTATATAAACACAGTACCATGCCGCCGTGGCTTCGACATGGATGGCTTCAAGGGTGCCCCCGCCGGCGGCGGGAGCGGTCGGATCGCGGAAGATATAATCGGCCAAGGCCGGAAAGGGCTCGCAAGATGGACGGGGGAAGACCGATGGACGAGAACCGCAGCAAGGCGCTTGCCGCCGCGCTTTCACAGATCGAGAAGCAGTTCGGCAAGGGCTCCATCATGCGCCTGGGCGAGCACGACGTCGCCCGCGACATCCAGGTGGTGTCCACCGGCTCGCTGGGGCTGGACCTGGCGCTGGGCATCGGCGGCCTGCCGCGCGGGCGCATCGTCGAGATCTACGGCCCGGAATCCTCCGGCAAGACCACGCTGACGCTGTCGGTCATCGCGCAGATGCAGAAGCTCGGCGGCACCGCGGCCTTCATAGATGCCGAGCACGCGCTCGACCCGCAGTACGCGCAGAAGCTCGGCTGCAACATCTCCGAGCTGCTGATCTCCCAGCCCGACAACGGCGAGCAGGCGCTCGAGATCGCGGACATGCTGGTGCGCTCCGGCTCGGTGGACGTCGTGGTCATCGACTCGGTGGCCGCGCTCACGCCCAAGGCCGAGATCGAGGGCGAGATGGGCGAGCCGCAGATGGGCCTGCAGGCGCGGCTGATGTCGCAGGCGCTGCGCAAGCTCACGGCCAACATCAAGCGCTCGAATACGCTGGTGATCTTCATCAACCAGATCCGCATGAAGATCGGCGTCATGTTCGGCAATCCCGAGACCACGACCGGCGGCAACGCGCTGAAGTTCTACGCCTCGGTGCGCATCGACATCCGCCGCATCGGCTCCATCAAGAAGGGCGAGGAGGTCGTCGGCAGCGAGACGCGCGCGAAGGTCGTCAAGAACAAGGTGGCGCCGCCGTTCCGGCAGGCCGAGTTCGACATCCTCTACGGCGAGGGCATCTCGCTCGAGGGCGAGCTGATCGAGCTGGGCGTGCTGTACAGGATCATCGAGAAATCCGGCGCCTGGTACAGCTACGGCAAGGACCGCATCGGCCAGGGCAAGGACAACACCCGCGAGTTCCTGAAGGAGCATCCGGACGTCGCGAAGGAGATCGAGGGCAAGATCCGCGCGCATGTATCCGACGAGCCGCTCGCGCAGGTGATGGATTCGGAGGAATAGCGCTATCGCCCTGCCTGCGCCGTCCCTGCGCGCCCGCGCGCTGAAGGCCCTGGCGCGGCGCGAGCATTCGCGCCGCGAGCTGCGCGACAAGCTGCTGCCCCACGCGCAGGGCGAGGACGAGGTCGAGGGCCTGCTGGACGACTTCGAGAAGCGCGGCTGGCTGTCGGAGGCCCGCTTCGCCGAGCAGGTCGCCACTGTGCGCCGGCGCAAGTACGGCGCCGGGCGCATCCTCGGCGAGCTGCGCGAGAAGGGGGTATCGGAAGCCGCGCTGGAGCAGGCGCGCGTCCGGTTGCGCCGGGACGAGCTGGCGGCCGCCCGGACCGTCTGGCAAAAGAAGTTCGGCGCGATGCCCGGGACCCTGGCGGAGAAGGCGAAGCAGGCCAGGTTCCTGGCCGGTCGCGGCTTTTCGGCCGAGGTCGTCCACGCGGTCCTCAAGGGACGCGGCGACGAGTAGCCCGGGCCGTACCAGGGATGCAATAATGGCCTGCTCCGGGCCGGCCTGACCGGCTCTTTCCCGATATCCAACAGCCGGGCAGTCCATGAACAGCAGCGAAATCCGCACGCGCTTCCTCGAATACTTCAAGAGGCAGGGGCACACCATCGTGCCGTCCAGCCCGCTCGTGCCGGGCAACGATCCCACGCTGCTGTTCACCAACGCAGGCATGGTGCAGTTCAAGGACGTGTTCCTCGGCCAGGACAAGCGCCCCTATGTGCGCGCGACGACCTCGCAGCGCTGCGTGCGCGCCGGCGGCAAGCACAACGACCTCGAGAACGTCGGCTACACCGCCCGCCACCACACCTTCTTCGAGATGCTGGGCAACTTCAGCTTCGGAGACTACTTCAAGCGCGACGCCATCCGCTTCGCATGGGAGCTGCTCACGAAGGAATACGGCCTCGATCCGGCGCGGCTGTGGGTGACGGTGTACGAGACCGACGACGAGGCCTACGGCATCTGGGCCGACGAGATCAGGGTGCCGAGGGACAGGATCGCCCGTATCGGCGACAAGCCCGGCGGCCAGAAATTCCAGAGCGACAACTTCTGGCAGATGGGCGACACCGGCCCCTGCGGGCCCTGCACGGAAATCTTCTACGACCACGGCCCCGGCATCGAGGGCGGGCCGCCCGGCACGCCGGGTGCCGACGGCGACCGCTACATCGAGATCTGGAACCTGGTGTTCATGCAGTTCAACCGCGACGAGACCGGCACGCTGCACAGGCTGCCCAAGCCGTCGGTCGACACGGGCATGGGCCTCGAGCGCATCGCCGCGGTGCTGCAGGGCGTGCACAGCAACTACGAGATCGACATTTTCCGGGACCTCATCGAGGCCGCGGCACGCGTGACCGGCACGACCGACCTGCAGTCGAGCTCGCTGCGCGTGATCGCGGACCACATCCGCGCCTGTGCCTTCCTGATCGTCGACGGCGTGATCCCCGGCAACGAGGGGCGCGGCTACGTGCTGCGGCGGATCATCCGCCGCGCCATCCGCCACGGCTACAAGCTCGGGCAGAAGCAGCCGTTCTTCCACGAGCTGGTCGCCGACCTCGCGAAGATCATGGGCGATGCCTATCCCGAGCTGCGCGCCGGCCAGCAGCGTGCCGCCGACGTGCTCAGGCAGGAGGAGATCCGCTTCGCCGAGACGCTGGAGCACGGCATGAAGGTGCTGGAAGCGGCGCTGCTGCGCGAGGACAGGATGCTCGACGGCGAGACCGTGTTCCAGCTCTACGACACCTTCGGATTTCCCGTCGACCTGACGGCGGACATCGCGCGCGAGCGCGGCGTGACGCTGGACATGGCGGGTTTCGAGGCGGCGATGTCGCGCCAGCGCAGCCAGGCGCGCGCCGCGGGCAAGTTCAAGGCCGCCGCAGGCGTCGAGTACAAGGGTGACAAGACGCGCTTCACGGGTTACGAGCGCCTCGCGGGCGAAGGCAGCGTCACGGCGATCTACGTGGACGGCACGCCGGCGCAGGAGATCGCCTCGGGCCAGCAGGCCGTGGTCGTGCTGGACACCACGCCGTTCTACGCGGAGTCCGGCGGCCAGGTCGGCGACAGCGGCGAGCTGGTGTCGTCCACCGGCACCTTCGAGGTCGCGGACACGCAGAAGATCCAGGCCGAGGTGTTCGGCCACCACGGCCGGCTGCGCACCGGCACGCTGAAAGTGGGCGAGAAGGTCGACGCCCGCGTGGACGCCGGGCGGCGCGCGCGCACCATGCGCAACCACTCGGTCACCCACCTCATGCACAAGGCCCTGCGCGACGTGCTGGGCAGCCACGTGCAGCAGAGAGGCTCCCTGGTCGACCCGGACAAGACGCGCTTCGACTTCGCGCACGACAAGCCGCTCACCGAGGAGGAGATCGCGCGCGTCGAGGCGCAGGTCAACGCGCAGATCCTCGCCAACGAGGCCACGAAGGCGCGCATCCTGCCCATCGAGGAGGCGAAGCGGTCCGGCGCCGTGATGCTGTTCGGCGAGAAGTACGGCGACGAGGTGCGCGTGCTCGACATCGGCGACTCGCGCGAATTCTGCGGCGGCACCCACGTCGCGCGCACCGGCGACATCGGCATGTTCAAGATCTATTCGGAAGGCGGCGTCGCCGCGGGCATCCGCCGCGTCGAGGCCACCACGGGCACCGGCGCGCTGGCGCTGGTGAACGGCCGGCTGCACGAGCTGCAGGACGTCGCGCGCCAGCTCAAGGTGCAGCCCGCGCAGGGCGTGGTCGGCGCTGCCGTGAGCAGCCTGATCGAGGAGAAGAAGGCGCTCGAGAAGGAGCTCGCACGCCTGAAGTCGAAGATGGCGAGCAGCCAGGGGGAAGACCTCGCAGGCCAGGCCGTACCCGTCGGCCCGGCCAAGGTGCTGGCGGCCACGCTCGAGGGCGCGGATGCGAAGACCCTGCGCGAGGCCATGGACAAGCTCAAGGACAAGCTCAAGTCGGCCGCCATCGTGCTCGGCGCGGTGGAGGGCGACAAGGTCACCCTGATCGCCGGCGTGACCTCCGATCTCACGGCGAAGCTCAAGGCCGGCGAGCTGGTCAATTTCGTCGCGCAGCAGGTCGGCGGCAAGGGCGGGGGCAGGGCAGACCTCGCTCAGGCGGGGGGGACTCAGCCTGCGATGCTGCCCAATGCACTCAACAGCGTCACGGACTGGGTCAAGCAGAAAATCGCATAGGCCGGCCTGCGGGCCGGCCGGGAGGAGGAAGCATGAAGAGACTGGCGATAGTTGCGGGCGCGATGCTCGCGATGGTGGCGCCGGCGGCGCATGCCGACGCGGACGAGCTCACGATTTTCCATTCCATCGACATCGACGCACCGGCCGACGCGGTGTGGGCCGTGGCGGGCGACTTCGGCGGCATCCAGCGCTGGGCGCCGGGCACGGAATCGAGCCGGCTGGTGCTGCATGCACGCAACGAGACCGGCGCGATCCGCCTGCTGCGCCGGCGCAGCGACGGCACGCAGGTCACCGAGAAGCTGCTCGACTACGATCCCTACAACCGCCGCATGGCCTACACCTACGTCGATGGCGTCGTGCGCGCCTCGGACTACTACTCGGAGCTGGCCGTGAAGGATCTCGGCGGCGGCAGGTCGCGCGTCGAGTGGCGCGGCCGTTTCAGGCGGCTCGCGTACTGGACGGACGATCCGCCGCCCGGGCAGGACGACAAGGCCGTGCTGGATTTCCTGAACGGCGCCTATGTCTCGGGGCTGGCCGGCCTGAAGAAGACCGTCGAGGGGCGCTAGGCGCGGGCGTTCAGACCACGGCGTAGGGGTTGCGCGCCAGCTCGTGATGCACGACGCTCTGCAGGATCAGCATCTGGTCGGGCTGCAGGCCGGTGAATTCCACGCCGCACAGGTGCGTCTCGCCGGCGTGGGCGTCGGAGGCCGTGGAAAGCGTGCGGATCCGGCAGCGCAGGTCGATGGCGGTCTTCACGTCGAACACGTCGAGCGGCAGCTTCACCGTGATTTCGGCGCCTTTTTCCCCCAGCGCGGCGGTCGAGCGCACGAGCATGCCGGTCGCCGACAGATTGAGCACCTTCACGTCGGCCTCGCCGGCCGCGGTCCGGGCCTTCGCGGCGAGCTCGGTCTTCACGCGCGGCGACTTGCGCACCATCAGCCCCTGCACGCTTTTCGGGAACGACAGGTGCAGGTACTCGAAGGGCGCACGGATGATCTTGTCGACGAAGCTCGAGAAGCCGAACGCGCCGCGCCCGGGAAACACGCGCACGACGACCTCGTCCCCCTCGCGCAGCGGGCGCTGCCGGTCGAGGCCGGCGGGCGCGGTGACGAGCACGCACTGCCGGTCGAGGTAGCCGATCAGGCGCACGATGTACCGCTCCCCGGTCACGTTTACAGGGAGCTGGATCTGCACGCGGTCGCCGGCCTTCAGGCGCATGTCCTCGAAGCGGTAGGCGGGCGGAGTCCCGGCGGCCGGTGTGTCCTGTGCGGGTTGTGCGGTCTCGGTCATGGTGGGCGCGCTGGCGCGCGGATGCATGAGCGCCTAACGGACCGCCGGCGCCGTCCTTTAGGCGCGGCGCGCGCTCAGAACGGCAGCTCGATGTCCGGCCGCTGCCCGTGCAGCACCGCGCGGAAGTCCTGCTGGATGCGCGCCAGCGCGGCGGCGTCGTCGGCTTCGAAGCGCAGGACCAGGACCGGCGTCGTGTTCGACGCACGCGCGAGACCGAAACCGTCCGGGTATTCCACGCGCAGCCCGTCGATGCGGATGATCTCGCGCGCGCCGGGGAATTGCGCGGATTCCTGGAGCCGCGCCACGAGCGCATGGTTCTCGCCCTCGCCGAGCCGGACCTGCAGCTCCGGGGTGTTGACGGAATCGGGCAGGCCGTCGAGCACGGCGTCGATGTCGGCGTGTCCGCCCAGGATCTCCAGCAGCCGCGCGCCGGCGTAGGCGCCGTCGTCGAAGCCGTACCAGCGCTCGCCGAAGAAGATGTGCCCGCTCATCTCGCCGGCGAGCAGCGCGCCGGTTTCCTTCATCTTGGCCTTGATCAGCGAGTGGCCGGTCTTCCACATGACCGGCGTGCCGCCGTGGCTGCGTATCCAGGGTGCGAGGTTGCGCGTGCATTTGACGTCGTAGATGACCTGCGCGCCGGGATTGCGGCCGAGCACGTCCGCGGCGAACAGCATGAGCTGGCGGTCTGGATAGACGATCCTGCCCTGGCGCGTCACCACGCCGAGGCGGTCGCCGTCGCCGTCGAAGGCAAGCCCGATCTCCGCCGTGCCCGACTTCAGGGCGGCGACGAGATCCCCGAGATTCTCCGGCTGCGACGGGTCGGGATGGTGGTTCGGGAAGCTGCCGTCGACCTCGCAGAACAATTCCTCGACCTCGCAGCCGAGGCGCCGGAACAGCGCCGGCGCGTAGGCGCCGGCCACGCCGTTGCCGCAATCGACCGCGATGCGCATTTTCCTCTTCAGCCTCACATCGCCGGCGATGCGCTCGACGTAGGCGGCGGCCACGTCGGCCCGCCCGTATGCGCCCCGGCCGGAGGCGAGCTTGCCGGCCTCGATGCGGCTGCGCAGGCCCTGGATGGCCTCGCCGGACAGGGTCTCGCCCGCGACCACCATCTTCAGGCCGTTGTAGTCCGGCGGATTGTGGCTGCCGGTGACCATGACGCCGCAGCCGGTCTGCAGGTGATGGGCGGCGAAGTACAGCATCGGCGTGGTCACGAGCCCGGCGTCGACCACGTCGATGCCGGCCGCCTGCAGGCCCTGCGCGAGCGCCTGCGACAGCACCGGGCCGGACAGGCGGCCGTCGCGGCCGATGCAGACCTTGCCGCGGCCGCGCTCGCGCGCGAGCGTGCCGAGGGCGCGGCCGATCTGCGCGACGGTTTCCGGCGTGAGCGTGCGCCCGACGATGCCGCGCACGTCGTAGGCCTTGAAGATTTCCGCGGGAACCGATGCCATGGGACCGGAAGGGAAGGGACCTGCGGCGATTATTCCATACGCGGCGCGAAGCCCGAGAAAAACGCGATGAGCCGCGCCGGCAGCCAGTCGAGGTTGCCCGGGAACGGTCCGGCGGCGAAGCCGGCGTGTCCGCCCGCACGCGTATATTCCAGCGTCACGCTGCCGGAGACCTCGCCGCCGCCAGGCAGCCAGGCGCCGGGCAGGAAAGGGTCGTTGCGCGCGTGCACGATCAGCGTCGGCACGGCGATGCGTCCCAGGCCGGGCTTGCTGGCTGCCCGTGTCCAGTAGTCGTCCGCGTCACGAAAGCCGTGCAGCGGCGCGGTCACGACGTCGTCGAATTCGCGCAGCGTGCGCGCGCGGCGTACCGCTGCCGCGTCGTACAGCCCGGGAAACTGCCGCAGCTTGGCGAGGCTCTTGGCCTTGAGCGTGTGCAGGAAATGCATGCCGTAGAGCCGGTTCACGCCGCGGCCCAGGCGCTCGCCGGCGACTGAAAGCGCGATCGGCGCAGATACCGCCGCCGTGGCGTCGACGGCCGCGCGCGCGGCTTCACCTTCCCGGCCGAGCCATTTGAGCAGCGCGTTGCCGCCGAGCGAGACGCCGGCGGCGAACAGGGGCTGGCGGCCTGCCGCGCGCAGGCGGCGCAGGATCCAGTCGATCTCGTCGGCGTCGCCGGAGTGGTAGGCGCGCGCGAGCCGGTTCGGTTCCCCGCTGCAGCCGCGGAAGTGCACCACGGCGCCGCGCCAGCCGCGCCGCTCGACCGCACGCATGAGCGCGCCGGCGTAGTGGCTCGCCGAGGAGCCCTCGAGGCCGTGGAACAGCACGAGCAGCGGCGCCTCGGCCGGCGCCTGCGCCAGCCAGTCGATGTCGATGAAATCGCCGTCCGGCGTTTCCCAGCGGCTGCGCCGGTAGCGCGGCGGCCGGCGTCCCAGCGCGAGGTAGGGATAGAGAGTCTGCAGATGGCCGCCCGGCAGCCACCACGGCGCGCGATAGGGCGGCATCAATGCAGGATGGATGGCGGGGATTCGCGCCGCGGCGCCGCTTCCGGTGCGAGCGGCGAGGCGTGGTGCACCAGCATGCGCCAGCCGCGGTCGGTGAGCACGTAGATGTTCGTCGACAGCACGGGGTTGACCGGGCGCGGATCGCCGGCGAGGGTGACGTTCTCGCAGACGCTGTGCACGGACATCATGCGCCCGGCGAACACGCGGTTGCCCGTGAGCCGGAAGCGCAGCCGCGGCCCCTGCGCGAAGATCTGGCGCCAGGACTCCCTGACCTCGACGAGGCCGCTGCAGCGGCCGCCGCCCGGGTGCACGCAGACGATGTCCTCGTCCTCGGCCCATACCGCCATCATCTCGGCGAGGTCGGCGAGCTCGAAGGCGCGGTAGAAGGCCTGCTCGGCGTCCTGGGCGGTGGCGTGGTTTTTCGTGATCACGGCGTGGGCTCGGCGGCGATGTCGGGCAGCCGGCGGATTTCATCCAGGAGCCGCTGCGGCGCGAGCTTCATCATACAGTCGAAATGCCCGAGCGGACATTCGCGCTCGAAGCACGGGCTGCAGGCGACGTCGAGCTTCACGATGCGCGCGCGCGCCGACAGCGGCGGCGTGAACGCCGGCGAGCTGGAGCCGTAGAGCGCGACCATCGGACGGTCGAGCGCCGCGGCCACGTGCATGAGGCCGGAATCGTTGGTCACGACGACCTGCGCGCAGGAGAGCAGCACGACGGCCTCGTCCAGCGTGGTGCGCCCGCACAGGTTCAGCGCGGCGCCGCCGGAATGGCCGCGCACGGCTTCGCCGATGTCGCGCTCCCTGGCCGAGCCGACGACCCAGACCGCGTGGCCCTGCGCGGCGAGCGCCGCGGCCAGCTCGCCGAAATACCGCGGCGGCCAGCGTTTGGCGGGGCCGTATTCCGCGCCCGGGCACAGGCAGGTGAGCTTCGCGGGCGTCGCCAGCCGCAGCTTCGCGAGCAGCGCCTGGCGCTCGTGTGCCTGCACCGTGAGCTGCGGCCGTGGCGGCGGACCCGCGACCGGTTCACCGCGCGGCGTGGCCAGGGCGGCGAAGCGTTCCACCATCAGCGGCAGCGCCTTCTCGTCGAGCCTGCGGGCGTCGGTGAGCAGGCCGTAGCGGGCTTCGCCGACGAAGCCGATGCGCCGGGGAATGCGCGCGAAAAAGGCAGCGAGCGCGGATTTCAGCGAATTCGGCAGGACGTAGGCGCAGTCGTAGCCTCGCGACCGCAGCTGCCGGCCGAGCCGCATGCGCGCGCGCAGCGCGAGCTCGCCGTGCGCGAACGGGCTTTCCAGGGTTTCGCCGACCTCGGGCATGCGCCGGAAGATCGGCAGCGCCCAGCCCGGGCCGAGGACGTCAATCGTGCAGGCGGGGTCGCGGCGCTTGAGCAGCGCGAGCAGCGGCTGCGACAGCAGCGCGTCGCCCACCCAGGACGGCGCCACCACCAGGATCTTCGTCATGGCGGCGGCCTACGTCGATAACCACAGAGGCACAGAGGACACAGAGAAAAACAAGAACAGGGCATGGGAATGAGTTCGCAATGACTCCCGATCGGTGCAAATGGGCCCGCCGGACCTCCCGTGCAGGATGAACACTCCCTGTATTGCGCCACCTGCTATTTCTCTGTGCCCTCTGTGCCTCTGTGGTGAAAACAAAACTAGTGCGAAGCCTTGACGCCGCCGCGCAGCACGTAGCGCGTGCCGCAGTAGGGACACAGCGCCTGGCCGTCGTCGCCGATCGGCAGGAACACGCGCGGGTGCGAGTTCCACAGCGCCTGCGAGGGCAGCGGACAGTGCAGGGGCAGCTCGGCGGCGGTGATCTCGACCTGCCTGGGCCCCCGGCCGTTGCGCGCGGCGGATTCCATGGCTATACCTTGTGCAGCCAGTGGCGGTATTTCTGCGAGCGGCCGTTGACCACGTCGAAGAACATCGACTGCAGCTTCGCGGTCAGCGGCCCGCGCTTGCCGGCGCCCACGGTGCGGCCGTCGACCTCGCGGATCGGCGTCACCTCGGCCGCGGTGCCCGTGAAGAACACCTCGTCGGCGATGTAGAGGTCGTCGCGCGTGATGCGCCTGGCCTCGACCTTGTAGCCCAGGTCGGCCGCGAGCTGGATCACGGAATCGCGCGTGATGCCGATCAGCGCGGAGTTGAGCTCGGGCTCGTAGATGCGGTCGTTCTTGACCATGAACAGGTTCTCGCCGGCGCCCTCGGCGACGAAGCCGTCCACGTCGAGCAGCAGGCCCTCGTCGTAGCCATGCTCGGTGGCTTCCATGTTGGCGAGGATGGAATTGGCGTAGGTGCCCGAATACTTGGCGCGGCACATCGACACGTTGACGTGGTGGCGGGCGTACGAGGCGGTCTTCACGCGTATGCCCTTCTCCAGGCCCTCGGCGCCGAGGTAGGCACCCCAGGGCCAGGCAGCGATGGCCACGTGCACGCGTGCGCCCTTCGGGGACACGCCCATCTTTTCGGAGCCGTAGAACGCTATCGGGCGCACGTAGCAGGAGTCGAGCCTGTTCTCGCGCACGACCTGCTTCTGCGCCTCCATGAGCACCTCGCGCTCGTAGGGGATCTTCATCATGTAGATGTGCGCCGAGTTGTACATGCGCTCGGTATGCTCCTCGAGCCGGAAGATCGCCGTGCCGTCGACGGTCTTGTAGGCCCGCAAGCCCTCGAATACGGCGAGGCCGTAGTGCAGGGAATGCGTGAGCACGTGCGTGTTCGCCTCGCGCCACGGGACAAGCTTGCCGTCGTACCAGATGACTCCGTCGCGGTCGGCCATCGACATGTTGCTGGGCTCCCTTTGGAAAACGCCGTGGTAAAAAGATGCCAATTCTAGCGCAGGCGCGTTTTTTTGACGTTGAGGCCGGCGCACGCCTTGCCGGAACGCGACCGCTGCATTACCTTCACATCTCGCGTAACATGCCGGCTGCACGAATCCGCGGCGCCGCCGGCGCCGGTTCCAGGCCGGCCGCGTCGACTCGACATCCCGACCCCAAGGTTCCGGACCAAGGTTCATGGCCCAATCGCAGACCCTCGCCGCCTTCGCCGGCCGCGGACTGATCTCCCGCCTGGGAGCCGCCGCGATCGACGAGACCGACAGCGCCGAGACGCGCCTGCGCAAGACGCTGCTGATGTTCGCGAGCGGCCTCATGAACATGGCCGCCATCATCTGGCTGCTGATCTACTGGTGGATGGGGCTGCGGCTGCCGACCACGGTGCCGCTGGGCTTCCAGGTCGCCTCCGCGCTGGTGCTGGTCATCTACCTGCGCACGCGCAACTTCGATTTCTTCCGCGTGGCCCAGCTCGGCCTGTTCCTGTTCTTCCCGTTCGTGATCCAGTGGTCCATCGGCAGCTTCGTGAGCTCCTCGGGCATCGCGCTGCTTGCGCTGCTCGCGCCGGTGGGGGCGATGGTCTGCTACGGCCAGCGCGAGTCCATCCCGTGGTTCGTGGCCTACGTGGTGCTGACCGTGCTGTCGGGCGTGTTCGATTTCTTCCTGGCGCGCGGCGAGGACTACGGCATCCCGATGAAGACGGTGGCGGTGTTCTTCGTGCTGAACTTCACCATCATCTCCACCATGGTGTACCTGCTGCTGCGCCACTTCGTGCAGGAGCGCGACCACTACGAGCGCGAGCTCGCCGAGCAGCACGACCTCGTGCGCATCGAGCGCGAGAAGTCCGAGAAGCTGCTGCTCTCCATCCTGCCGGCGCACGTCGCCGAGCGGCTCAAGCACCATCCGGGGACCATCGCCGACGGCTTCGCGGACGTCTGCGTGATGTTCGCCGACGTGGTCAATTTCACGCGGCTCGCGGAGGAGCTCACGCCGAACCAGGTGGTGTCCTTCCTCGACGAGGTGTTCACGCGCTTCGACCGGCTGACCGAGAAGCACGGCCTCGACAAGATCAAGACCGTGGGCGACGCCTACATGGTGGTCGGCGGGCTGACGGGGAACCGCGAGGACTACGCGGACCATGTCGCCGACATGGCGCTGGAGATGATGGAGCTCACGCGCTCGGACCCGCAGCTGCACCGTCTCGGCCTGCAGCTGCACGTGGGCATCGCCACCGGGCCGGCCATCGCCGGGGTCATCGGCGCCACGCGCTTCATCTACGACGTGTGGGGCGACACCGTGAACCTCGCGAGCCGGCTGACCGCCGAGGCCGAGGCCGGCTCCATCCTGGTCGACAAGACGACCTTCCGCCGCCTCGGCCACCGCTACGCCTGCGAGGTCCCCCGCGACGTTGCCATCAAGGGCAAGGGCAACACGACGACCTACCGGCTGTCCTCCAAGCTGCCCGCCGCCGCCTGATCCGGCGCGCCGGCGCCGAGCACCGTTTCCCAGAGCCGCAGCACCGAGCGCACGTGGGGCTCGACCCGCGCGGGCTCGACGCGCGCGTAGCGCTCGTCCTGCAGCCGCAGGGCGTGCTGGAGCCTGCGGAATTCCCGGTAGGCGGCATGCGCGTCCTCGGCGACCCGGCCCGGCAGCAGCCCCAGCGTCGCGGCGAGCCGCAGCAGCGCGAGGTTGCCGATGTTGCCGGTGAGGTTCGCGTGCGCGTGCGCGTGCCCCAGCACCAGGAACTGCACGCAGAACTCGACGTCGACGATGCCGCCGCGGTCGTGCTTCAGGTCGAACAGGCCGCTGGCGTTGGGGTGCGCCTCGGCCATTTTCGTGCGCATGGCGCGGATCTCGCGCGCGAGCGCCGCGCGGTCGCGCGGCCGGCGCAGCACCTCGATGCGGATGGCCTCGAAGCGGCCGCCGATGGCCGCGTCTCCGGCGACGAAGCGCGCACGCGTGAGCGCCTGGTGCTCCCAGTCCCAGGCCTTCTCCAGCTGGTATTCGCGGAACGCGTCGACCTGGCTCACCAGCAGCCCGGCCGCGCCGTTGGGGCGCAGCCGCAGGTCGGTCTCGTAGAGCACGCCGGCCGAGGTCGCGCTGGTGAGCCAGGTGTTGATGCGCTGCGCGAGCCGCGCGTAGGCTTCCGGCGCCGCCGCGTCGGCATCGTCGTACAGGAAGATGATGTCGAGGTCCGAGGCGTAGCCGAGCTCCTTGCCGCCCAGCTTGCCGTAGCCGGCGACGGCGAAGCGCGGCTCGTCGCGGTGGCGCGTGCGCAGCGCCGCCCAGGCGAGCCTGAGCACTTCCTGCAGGACGGTACCGGCGAGGTCGCTCAGGTGGTCGGAGAGCTTTTCCAGCGGCAGCACGCCGGAGAGGTCCAGCGCGAGCAGCCGCAGGGTGAGCGCCTGCTTGAAGTGGCGCAGGATGTCCATCTGGCGCTCGGTGTTGCCGCCGTGCTCGTCCAGGCTCGCGCGCAGCGCCTCGCGCTGGCGCGTCCAGTCCGGCACACCGCTGCCGCCCTGCGGGTTGATGAGCTCGTCGAGCAGCACGGGATGCCGTGCGAGGTAGCTCGCCGCCCACGGGCTCGCGGAGGCGAGCCGCGCGAGCCCCGCGGCGGCGTTCGGGTATTCGATCAGCAGCGCGAGGTAGGCCTCGCGCCGTCCGATGCTGTCGACCACGTCCAGCATGCGCCCGAAGGTGGCATCCGGGTTCGGGAACTCGCGCGCGGTCGAAAGCAGCAGCGGGATCAGCCGCTCCAGCAGCTTCTGGCTGGAGGCCGCCATGCGACGGTAGCGCGCACCGGCGCGGATGTTGTCCAGCCGTGCATAAATGTCCTGCGGGTCGGTGAAGCCCATGCCGGCGAGCCGCGCGAGCACTTCCTCGCGCGGCATGGCGTGCAGGGCCGCCGCGGCCTGCTCCGGCACCGGGCCGCCCGCCCCCGCGCCGGCGAATATGGACTCGAACTGCGCCGAGACCACCTCGCGATGCGCGTCGAGGTCGCGCAGCAGGGTCGGGTAGTCCGGGCAGCCCATCATCAGCGCGACGCTGCGGCGGTCTTCCTCCTGCTGCGGCAGAGATTGCGTCTGCTGGTCGTCCAGGTACTGCAGCCGGTGCTCGAGGTTGCGCAGGTACGCGTAGGCAGCGCGCAGGCCTTCGACGGCCGCGGCCGGCAGCAGCTGGCGCTCGCCGAGCAGGGCCAGCGCCTTCAGCGTCGGTCGCGCGCGCAGCGCCGGCTCGCGGCCGCCGCGGATGATCTGGAACACCTGCACGACGAACTCGACCTCGCGGATGCCGCCGGGGCCGAGCTTGACGTTGCCGGCGCTCTCGCGCCTGCGCACCTCCATGCGTATCTGCGCGTGCAGGCCGCGCAGGCTGGCGATGGCGCTGTAGTCCAGGTGCCGGCGGTAGACGAAGGGGGCGACCACCGCGTCGAGCGCCGCCTGCGCGGAGCCGCTGATGATGCGTGCCTTGACCCAGGCGTAGCGCTCCCATTCCCGGCCCTGCGTGGTGAAGTATTCCTCGAGCATGTCGAAGCTCACCGCGAGCGGCCCGCTGTCGCCGTAGGGCCGCAGCCGCGTGTCGACGCGGAACACGTAGCCGTCGGCGGTGACCTCGGCGATGGTGTTGATGATCCTGCGCGCGACGCGCGTGAAGAATTCGTGGTTGGAGATGCGCCGCGGCCCGTCGGTCTCGCCGTCCTCGGGATAGGCGAAGACCACGTCTATGTCGGAGGAGACGTTCAGCTCGCCGCCGCCGAGCTTGCCCATGGCGATGACCTGCATCTGCTGGACCGTGCCGGAATGCGCGCCGACGGGATTGCCGAAGTCCCCGGCGAGCCGGCGCGCGTGGCAGGCCACGGCCGCGGCGACGGCTTCCTCGGCCAGCATGGTCATGGCCTGCATCACCTCGGCGAGGTCCGCCAGGCCGGCCAGGTCGCGCGCGATCACGCCCAGCATCACGGCCTTGCGCAGCCGGCGCATGGCCGCCTTCAGGTCGTCCTCCGCGTCGTGGCCGCCGATGCGCGCGCGCATCCATTCGCGGGTGGGCGGCGCGTCCAGCGGCGCAGCCTGCGCGAGGCCGGGCTCGGCGGCGAGCAGGTCGCGCACGAAGCGCGAGAGCCGCGCGGCGTGCGCGAGCGCCGGCGGCAGCTCGTCCTGCGTGCGTTCCTGCGAAGGGGAGGGGGGCGTCATGCGTCGTTGGTTTAGAATGGCGGCTGCCGGAATGCGCGGGATGCCGCCGCGATCCCCGCGCCGCCGGCCGCAGGTCCATGCGTCCGCAAATCCCGCGCCGGAAAGTCCGGCCCGTCCGCCGCAACCCGCGAATCTTATTGGCGTGCGCGTATCTTAACCGAACAGTTTTCCCCTCCACCGACCTGACAGCGCGCCGCCGGCCCCAGTGTTCCTCAAGTATTGCCTCGCCTTCCTCAAGCACGGCTCCCTGTGGACCTATCGCGCGGCCACCGCGGCGGTGCTGGCCGTCGGCCTGGCGTTCGTGCTGCTGGTCCTCGGCCTGCGCTACCTGGCGCTGCCGAACGTCAACGACTACCGCGACAACATCGCCCGGGCGATCAGCGGCGCGATCGGCCAGCAGGTGACCATCGGTTCGATCGCCGGCAGCTGGCAGGGCTACCGGCCCGAGCTCACGCTCATGGAGGTGGCGGTGGCCGGCGCGGGTGCGCAGCCGGCATTCGCCTTCCACCGCGTGGACGCCGCCCTGTCGTGGCTGTCGCTGCTGTCGGCGAAGCTGCGTTTCGACACGCTGGTCATCCACGACCCCGAGGTGGAGGTCAGGCGCGACGCCGCCGGCGTCGTCTGGGTCGCCGGCCGGCCGATGCAGGCGGGCGGCGACGGCGGCGGCTTCGGCAGCTGGCTGCTGGCCCAGCGCCAGGTGATCGTGCGCAACGCCACCATCACCTGGCTCGACGAGCAGCGCATGGCTCCGCCCCTGACGCTGGAAAAGGTCGATTTCCGGCTGGACCGCGACGGCTCGCTGCATCGCTTCGGGCTGACCGGCACGCCTCCGGGGCGCCTGTCCTCGTCCGTCGCCGCCCGCGGCGAATTCTCCGGGCGCAGCCTGCGCGAGCCGCAGACCTGGAAAGGCCGGCTCTATGTCGAAATCGGCTATGCCGACCTGGCCCTCGCGCAGGTCTGGATTCCGTCCCCGCTGCCCGTCCACGGCGGCATGGGGTCGCTACGCCTGTGGCTCGGCTTCGGCGGCGGGAAACTCGGCTCGGCCACCGCGGACCTGAGGCTCGCGGGCGTGCAGACGCAGCTCGCCCCCGACCTGCCGGACATCGTGCTCGCGCAGGTGCAGGGCCGGCTGCGCTGGAGCCAGTCGGGCAGCCGCACGGAGGCCTCCGCCGAAGCGTTCGGCTTCACCACGGCCGACGGATTCACCGTGGCGCCCACGCACGTCGAATTCGTGCGCGAGGCGCCGGCCCGGGGCGCGGCGCGCAACGAGCTGCACATCGCGGGATTCGACCTCGCGCCGGTGGCGAGGCTCGCGGCCTTCGTCCCGTTCGACGAGGCGCTGCGCGCGCGGCTCGGCCGCCTGCAGCCCGCGGGCACCATCGAGCAGGCCGATTTGTCCTGGCAGGCCGGGGGGGGCTATGCCGTGCAGGCGCGCTTCGCGAACCTCTCCGTGCAGGCCGACGGCGCGTTGCCCGGCTTGCGCGGGCTGAGCGGGCGCGTGGAGGCGAACGAGCGCGGCGGCACGGCCGCGCTGACGGTGAAAAGCGGCGGTTTCGAGCTGCCGAAGGTATTTGCCGAGCCGGTGCCGCTGGATTTCGCGACGGTCAACGCCGCGTGGACGGTCCGCGATGGACGGGTCGAGCTCACCCTGCGCAGCGCGAACTTCGCCAACGAGCACCTGGCCGGCAGCGTCGCCGGCATCTGGCGCTCGGAGGACCAGGGGCCGGGCAGCGTGGACCTCGCCGGCGCGCTGGTGCGGGCCGAGGCGCGCGACGTCTGGCGCTACGTGCCGGTCATTGCCCCGGCGACCCGGGCCTGGCTGAAGCGGGCGCTGGTGGAGGGGCAGTCGCGCGACACGCGGTTCCGGCTGAAGGGCCCGCTGCGGGCGTTTCCGTTCGCCGACGGCCGCAGCGGCCTGTTCGAGGTGGTGACGCATGCAACCGGCGTCACCATGGACTACGCGCAAGGATGGCCGCCCGTCACCGGCATCTCCGGCGAGGTCGCGTTCCGCGGCAACCGCATGGAAGTGCGCAGCCCGGCGGCCGCGATCCTCGGATTGCGCGTGTCCGACGTGCAGGCGACGATCGCCGAGCTGGGCAAGCACGACGAGATCGTGCGCGTCAAAGGCGTCGCGCAGGGCACGACCGCCGATTTCCTGCGTTACGCGGCTGTGACGCCGGCCGGCGAGAAGATCAGCCGTTTCACCTCCGAGCTCAAGGCCGCCGGGCAGGCGAGGCTGGAGCTCGCGCTGCAGCTGCCGCTGCACCGCATGCGCGATTCCACGGTCAAGGGCGAGCTGCTGGTGCAGAACAACACGGTGACGCTGGATCCGCGCGTGCCGCCGCTGGAAAACTTCGGGGCGCGCATCGCGTTCACGGAACGGGCGTTCAACGTCACGGACGGGCGCGCGCTGATGTTCGGCGAGCCGCTGTCGTTCGAGGCCGCGGACCAGGCCGACGGCGGCATCGTCGCGCGCGTGTCGGGCACGCTCGACGTCGACGCGGCGCGCGCGGTCTGGAAGCATCCGGCGCTCGGCTACCTCGACGGCCAGACGCGCTGGCGCGGCAGCCTCGGCGTGCGCAACCGGATCGCGACCATCGTGCTGGATTCGACGCTGGTGGGCCTGCGCTCGACGCTGCCGGCGCCGTTCGCCAAGCCGGCGCAGACCTCCCAGGGGCTGCACGTCGAATTGCGCGAGCGGCCCGGCCGCCAGGGCGTGCTGGCGGTGAGCCTGGACAAGGTCGCGACCGCGCAGGTGCAGCTTGACGCCGCCGCGCCGGGCGGCCTGAGCCGCGGCATCCTGGCCCTGGGGGTGCCGGCGACGCCGCCGCCCGGGGAAGGCCTGTGGATCCGCGGCAACCTCGACGCCGTCGACGTCGGCATCTGGCGGGACGTGCTCTCCCGCAGCGGCGACGAGACGCCGTCGCCGCTCGCCGGCATCGACCTGCAGATGGGCACCGTCGACATCGGCCGCCGGCGCCTGCACGACCTCAAGATCAAGGCCGAGCGCAGGGACGATGCCTGGCAGGTCACGCTCGCCGGGCGGGAAATCACCGGCCAGGCGTCCTGGGCTTCGGGCGGGGACGGCAGGATGTCGGCGCGGCTTTCGAGGCTGGAGCTGCCGCCGGCCATGACGGTCATCGAGGCGGGCGGCAAGCCGGCCGCGGCGGAAAAGCGCCTGCCGTCGGTGAACCTCGTCGCCGACAGCTTCAACTTCGAGGGCAAGGAGCTCGGCAGGCTGACCATGGTGGCCCAGCCCGAGCCGGCGGGCTGGAAGCTGCAGCAGCTCGAACTCGTCAACCCGGACGGCAAGCTCGTCATGGACGGGCGCTGGATCACCGCGGAAGCCTCGCGCACCGACGTGAACGTGCGGCTCGACGTTTCCGACCTCGGCAAGTACCTGGCGCGGCTGGGCTGGGCGGATGCCATGCAGGGCGGCACGGCCACGCTCGACGGGCCCATCGCCTGGTCGGGCAATCCCACGCAGCTCGATGCCGCCTCGCTGTCCGGCCACCTGAAGCTCGATGCGAAGAACGGCCGGTTCCGGCAGATCGAGCCCGGCATGGCGAAGCTGCTGGGCATCCTGAGCCTGCAGGCGCTGCCGCGGCGGGCCACGCTGGATTTCCGCGACGTGTTCAGCAAGGGTTTCAGCTTCGACCGCATCTCCTCCGACGTGACCATCGCAGGCGGCGTCGCGGAAACCCGGAACTTCCACATGAAGGGCTCGTCGGCGAGCGTGGCCATGCAGGGGCACGTCGACCTCGCGCACGAGACCCAGAACCTGCTCGTGCGCGTCACGCCTTCGCTGTCCGAAGGCATCGCCATCGCCGGGGCGCTCGTCAATCCGGCCATCGGCGTGGCCGCGCTGATCGCGCAGAAGGCACTCAAGGATCCGCTGAGCCAGATGGCGTCCTTCGACTATTCCGTGACCGGCACCTGGGCCGAGCCGGTGGTCGAGCGGGTGTCGAAGCCGAGCGCCAGCGAGAAGGGACGCTAGGGCAACCGGGCGGCGCAAGGTTACAATCCGGGCTGCTTCCTTCGGAATTCTTCATGCGCCGGGCACGTCCCGGCCCTGTCATCCATCATGGGATCGTCCCTCAGGTCGGGATTCGGGCGCGCCAAGGCGCGGGGCGCCCGCGAGCGCGCCGCGCCGGTCACGGCGACGGTGAAAGGGCAGGCCAGGGTCCAGCCTTTCCGCATCGCGGGCGTGCAGATGGCGTCCGGCCCCAACGTGACCGCCAACCTGAACGAGGCTGCGCAGCTGATCGAGCTCGCCGTGCAGCAGGGCGCGCGCCTGGTCGCCCTGCCGGAGTACTTCGCCATCATGGGCATGCGCCCGGGCGACAAGGTCAAGATCAAGGAGAAGGACGGCGACGGGCCGATCCAGCGTTTCCTGTCCGAGACGGCGAGGAAGCACCGCATCTGGCTGGTCGGCTGCTCGGTGCCGATGGCCGCGCCCACCGAGGGCAGGATCTACAATTCCTGCCAGCTCTACGACGACGCCGGCCGGCTCACCGCGCGCTACGACAAGATCCACCTGTTCAGCCTCGACCTGGGCAACGAGCGCTTCGCGGAGGAGGGCACGCTCGAGGCCGGCAGGCAGGTCAGGGTCGCCGACACGCCGTTCGGGCGCATCGGGCTTTCGGTGTGCTACGACCTGCGCTTTCCCGAGCTGTACCGCGCCATGAAGGACGTGGACCTCATCGTAGTGCCCTCGGCGTTCACCGAGACCACGGGCCGGGCGCACTGGGAGGCGCTGGTGCGCGCCCGCGCCATCGAGAACCTCGCCTACGTGCTCGCGCCGGCACAGGGTGGCTACCATCTGAGCGGGCGCGAGACCCACGGCGACTCCATGATCGTGGATCCCTGGGGAACGGTGCTCGACCGCCTGCCGCGCGGCTCGGGCGTGGTCGTCGCCTCGATCAATCCGGCCTACCAGGCCAGCCTGCGCAAGAGCCTGCCGGCGCTCACGCACCGGGTGATACACAGGATCTGAAAAGCCGTGTCCGACTACGCTGGATACAGGGCTTCGCCCATAAATAATGCCGTGAATACCGTGAATGCCGTAAAAGCCCAAGAGGCCTGACCGGCATTCACGGTATTCACGGCACTCACGAAAAGATTCCCGGAGGAAACGCGGTGCCCAACGACCCGACCAACCAGCACGAGCTGCTGTTCGCCACCGCGGACCGCACGCTGCTCGCGCCGTTCGGCCTGGATGCCGGCGGCCTCGACCGTGTGTTCGGCCAGATCATGAGCCACGACATCGACTACGCCGACCTGTATTTCCAGTATTCCCGCTCGGAGGGCTGGAGCCTGGAGGAGGGCATGGTCAAGAGCGGCAGCTTCAACATCGACCAGGGCGTGGGCGTGCGCGCGGTGAGCGGCGAGAAGACGGCCTTCGCGTACTCCGACGACATCAGCCTGCCGGCGCTGGAATCGGCGGCGCGCGCCACGCGCGCCATCGCCAGCCGCGGCGAGCAGGGTGCGGCGCGCGTGCCGGCGCGCACGCGCGGGCGCGACCTCTACCTGCCCCGGGACCCGCTCGCGAGCCTGGACGACGCCGGCAAGGTGGCGCTGCTGGAGAAGCTCGAAAGCTACGCGCGCGCGCTGGATCCGCGCGTGACCCAGGTCATGGCTTCGCTCGCCGGCGAATACGAGGTCGTGCTGGTGGCGCGTGCCGACGGCATGACGGCGGCCGACGTGCGGCCCCTGGTCAGGGTCTCGGTCCAGGTCATCGTCGAGCAGGACGGCCGCCGGGAGCAGGGCAACGCGGGCGGCGGCGGGCGTTTCGACTACGCCTATTTCACCGAGGAGGTTCTGCGCGACTACGCAGGCAAGGCGGTGCACCAGGCGGTGACCAACCTGTCGGCGCGGCCGGCGCCGGCCGGCACCATGACCGTGGTGCTCGGCCCGGGCTGGCCGGGCATCCTGCTGCACGAGGCCATCGGCCACGGGCTCGAGGGCGACTTCAACCGCAAGGGCAGCTCGGCGTTCTCCGGGCGCATCGGGCAGCGGGTGGCCGCGCCCGGCGTGACCGTCGTCGACGACGGCACGCTTGGCCGGCGGCGCGGGTCGCTCAACGTCGACGACGAGGGCAACCCGACGCAGCGCAGCGTGCTCATCGAGGACGGCATCCTGCGCGGCTACATCCAGGACGCGCTGAACGCGCGCCTCATGGGCATGGCACCCACGGGCAACGGCCGGCGCGAGTCCTACGCGCACGTGCCCATGCCGCGCATGACCAACACTTACATGCTCGACGGCGACAAGGACCCGGCCGAGATCGTCGGCTCGGTGAAGAAAGGCCTCTACGCCGTGAACTTCGGCGGCGGCCAGGTCGACATCGTCAGCGGCAAGTTCGTGTTCTCCGCGGCCGAGGCCTACATGATCGAGGACGGCAAGGTCACCTACCCCGTCAAGGGCGCCACCCTGATCGGCAACGGGCCGGACGTGCTCACGCGCGTGGGCATGATCGGCAACGACATGAGCCTCGATCCCGGCGTGGGCACCTGCGGCAAGGAGGGCCAGAGCGTGCCCGTCGGCGTCGGCCAGCCGACGCTGCGCATCGACGGATTGACCGTCGGCGGAACGGCCTGAAAGGCCGTGAAAACGAATGAAATGGAGTTTCAGTGCAGGCTAACGTTTAGCGGAAACCGATCAACGTTGCGCCGGAACTAAAACGAATGAAATGGAGTTTCAGTGCAGGCTAACGTTTAGCGGAAACCGATCAACGTTATGCCGGAACTAATGGCGTGAATGCCGGAATTGCCTTGAGGGTTTATGTCGATATTCACGCATTCACGACATTCACGCATTCACGGATTCTCCGATGATCCTCATCCTCTCCGACACCACCGACCCGCAGGGCGCGGACTACCGCCAGCTCATGGACTCGCTCGAGCGGCTGCCCAACGTCAAGCCGCGGGTGCACCGCATCCAGGGCACCGAGCGCTCGGTGACCGAGGTCTACCTGCTCGGCGACACCAAGGCGCTGTCGGTCGAGGACATGAGAGCGCTGCCGTGCGTGGAGCGCGTGATCCGCGTCTCCGAGGAGTACCGCGTGCTCGGCCGCCACAAGGACGACGACCGGCCGGCGCACTTCGACTACCAGGGGCTGCGCTTCGGGCAGGACACGCTGCACGTCTTCGCGGGCCTGTGCGCGGTCGACACGAGCGAGCACGTCGAGACCATGATGCGGGCGCTGAAGGAAAACGGCCAGCAGTGCACGCGCATGGGCGCGTACAAGCCGCGCACCAGTCCCTACGCGTTCCAGGGCCACGGCAAGTCCTGCCTGCCGTACGTGTTCGAGCTCGCGGGCAAGTACGACATCCGCGTCATCGCCATGGAGGTCACGCACGAGTCGCACGTCGACGAGATCCGCCAGGCCCTGCACGAGACGGGCGAGCCCGCCGGCGTCATGCTGCAGATCGGCACGCGCAACACGCAGAACTTCGAGCTGCTGAAGATCGTGGGCCGCCAGAGGGAGTTCCCCGTGCTCATCAAGCGCGGGTTCGGCATCACGCTCGACGAATCGCTGAACGCCGCCGAGTACCTGGCGAGCGAGGGCAACCACCGCGTCGTGTTCGGCCTGCGCGGCATGAAGACCAACCTGGGCGACCCGCATCGCAATTTCGTCGATTTCGCGCACGTGCCGGTCATCCGGCGGCTCACCCGCATGCCGGTGTGCATCGACCCCAGCCACTCGGTGGGCTCGCGCATGGCCGGGCCCGAGGGCATCCTCGACGTGATGCACGTGACGGCGCAGGGCGTGCTTGCCGGCGCCAACATGGTGCTGGTGGATTTCCACCCGCACCCGGCCAAGGCGCTGGTCGACGGGCCGCAGGCCCTGCGGCTGGATGAGCTGCCCCAGTTCCTGGGGGACGTGGCCATCGCACGCGACGCCTACCTGAAGCGCGTGGCGCTCGCCGCCCGGCAGCGTGCGCCGGCCTGAGGGCGGCCGACGCGGCGCTTTACCGGCCGCGGGCGCTCCAGCATAATGCTTTGTCATGTCGAATGGCGCTCGCGGGCGGAGCGCTGCGCATACCCCAGAGAGCCTGGTCGTGCCAATGGCTGAAACCGATATCCCCGCGCCGCAGAACGCGCTGCTCGATACCCTGGAACATCTGGGCGAGGGCACCGCGCTCGCCCAGCAGATCTTCGACATGATCGGCCATTCCAGGTTTTTCGCCGATTTCACGCGCGAGGACGTGCAGAGGCTGACAGGCTTCATGCAGATCTACCGCGCGGAAGCCTCGCAGATGATCATCCGCGAGGGCGACGTCGACGACTACATGCTGCTGATCATCCAGGGCCGCGTCGACATCGTGAAGACGGATTCGCACGGCAACCTGCAGCCGATGACCACCGTGGGGCCGGGCGCGACGCTGGGCGAGATGTCCATGATCGACGGCGAGCCGCGCTTCGCCACCTGCATGGCGCTCGAGGCCACCACTTTCGCGGTGCTTTCGCGCGACAGCATGGTGCAGATCATCCTCGAGGAGCCCGGCCTCGGCGCCAAGGTCCTCGTCAAGCTCGTGACGCTGCTGTCGCAGCGCCTGCGCCAGACCAGCTCCAACCTGCTGCATTTCATGGAGCGCTGAGCACCCGCTCCCGGGGGGACATGTTGCGCCGCCTCCCGCCTTTCCTTCTTGTCCTTGCCCTTGCCCTGTGGCGCGCCGGCGCGGCTTGCGCGGCGCTTGCCGTCGTCGACGACACCGGCCGCGAGCTTCGCCTCGATGCGCCCGCGCGGCGCGTGATCTCGCTGTCCCCGCACCTCACCGAGCTCGTCTACGCCATCGGCGCCGGCGACAGGATGGCGGCGACGGTGCGCGGCAGCGACTACCCGGCGCAGGCCGCGGGCCTGCCCCAGGTCGGCGATGCGGCCGGCCTGGATTTCGAGCGCATCCTCGCCGCGCGGCCCGACCTCGTGCTCGCCTGGCACAGCGGCAACCGCGCCGTGGACGTCGCGCGCCTGCGCGCGCTCGGGCTGGCCGTGCTGGAGCTGGAGCCGCGGCAGCCCGCCGACATCGCCCGCCACCTGCGGCTGCTGGGTAGGCTGCTGGACAGCGGGCCCGGCGCGCAGGCCGCCGCGCAGGCTTTCGAGGCACGGCTCGCCGGGCTGCGCGGGCGCTATGCCGGCCGGTCACCCGTCGGGGTGGTGTTCGAGATCTGGCACCAGCCGCTGTTCACCGTGAACGGCGAGCACATCATCAGCGCGGTGCTGCGGCTGTGCGGCGGGCGCAACCTTTTCGCATCGGCTCCGCAGCTCGCGATGGAGGTGTCGACCGAGCAGGTGCTGATGCTCGACCCGGACGTGATCGTGGTCGGGTCGGAGGCACCGGACGCCGGCGCCGGCAACTGGTCGGCCTATCCCTGGATGAAGGCGGTGCGCGGCGGCAACGTGTTCACGGTCTCCGCGGACCTCGTGACGCGGCAGACCCCGCGCATGGCGGATGCGGCGCAGAGCCTGTGCGAAGGGCTCGACCGTGCGCGGCGCCAGGGTCCCTAGGTGCGCACGCTGCTGCCGGCATAGAGCACCGGGCCGCTCGGCAGGCCGGTGGGCGAGCCGCCTTCGGGCTCGACGCTCATGGCGAGCCCGCGCGCGGCGTCCAGTCTCGCCGCCAGCGCCGCCGGCACGTGCACGACCTGGGTCTCGTGCGTCGTGATCAGGCCCAGGGAGACCGGCTTGCCGTCCCCGCCCGGCAGCATCCAGAGCTCCCACGCGGTGTGGGGGCCCATTTCGGCATGACCCAGCACGCGCAGGCGCACCGCACGCCCGCCGGGCGTGCCGGGATCCCAGCTGGCGGTCATCGCCGGTTTGTTCGTGGCGAGGTCGTGCATGACGACCACCATGCGTCCCTCCGGCGCCGGCGCTTCCGGCTTCGGCAGGCCGAGGACGATAGCGAGCGCGACGGCGGCCAGCGCGGAGCCGAAGGCCGACATGCGCCAGAAGGCGAGGCTGCTCCAGAAGCCCGCGCGCGCCGGGAGGTCGAATTTCAGGCGCCCGCGGATGGCGGCCCAGACGCGCGGCGGGGGCTCGATGCCCGGCAGCAGATCCGCCATGGGACACAGGCGCGCCTCCCAGCGCGCGACCGCCGCGCGCAGCTGCGGGTTGCCGCGCAGGTAGACCTCGAAACGCCGGCGCGCGCGTGCCGACATGGTGCCGAGCACGTACTCGGCTGCCAGCCTGTCACGCAGGCCCTCGTCGGCTATCCTCATGCCGCCCGCCACGGGTGTCGTTGCACGGCGTTCACTTGTCCAGCGCCTCCAGGCAGGCCTTCAGGCGTTCCAGCCCGCGGCGGATCCAGGTCTTCACGGTGCCCAGCGGCTTGCGCATCTGCTCGGCCGCTTCGCCGTGCGAAAGCCCGTAGAAAAACGCGAGCGACAGGCTGCGCTGCTGCTCTTCCGTGAGCCCTTTCATGCATTGCGCCAGCTCGCCCGCCTCCAGGGAACGCCTGAGCAATTCCTCGGGGCCGGGCGACTCGTCGGGGATCGAGGCCATCAGCTCCTCGTGCTCCTCGCCGATCTCCACCTCGCGCGGCCGGCGCAGCCAGTCGAGCGCCCGGTTGCGCACGATGGCCGTCATCCACGTCATCGGGGCGCTGCGGGCGGAGTTGTAGCCGCCGGCGTGGTTCCAGATGTTGACGAAAGCCTCCTGCAGGACTTCCTCGGCCCAGTCCCTGCGACGGGTTATACGCACGGCGACCGCAAACAGTTTCGCCGAGCACGACTCGTAGAGCCGCGCAAAGGCGTGCTGGTCGCGCAGGGCGCAGCGCGCGATGAGCTCCGAGAGCTGGTCCGGCGCCAGCGCTTCAGGCAGGCTCATCGCGGTTCTTGCCTTTCTGCCAGTGCACGTCCCCGACGCCGGCGGCGCGGTTCAGCACGCGGCAGAGCACGAACAGCAGGTCGGACAGGCGGTTCAGGTATTGCTGGGGAGGGGGCGGCAGGGGCTCGGCGGCTGCGAGATTGACGACGCGCCGTTCCGCGCGCCGGCATACCGCGCGCGCGACATGGCAGAGCGCCGCGGCGCGCGAGCCGCCGGGCAGGATGAATTCCTTCAGCGGCGCGAGATCCGCGTTGTAGCGGTCCAGCTCGCGCTCGAGCCGCGTGGCGTGCTGCGGGCCGATGCTCGCGTAGCCCGGGATGCTCAGCTCGCCGCCGAGGTCGAACAGGTCGTGCTGGATGCGCTCCAGGCATTCGCGCACGTCCTGCGCGAGCGGCTCGGCCAGCAGCACCCCGATGGCGCTGTTCAGCTCGTCCACGGCACCGATGGCCTCGATGCGCAGGCTGGCCTTGGACACGCGCGAGCCGTCGCCCAGGCCGGTGGTGCCGGCGTCGCCGGTGCGCGTGTAGATCTTGCTGAGTCGGTTGCCCATCGGGAGTGCCGCCGTGTGCCAGAGGCCGCATTCTATAAGGGATCGCCCGCCGGCGCCGCGCGCGGCTCCCCTAGCGCCCTGGCAGCGCCGTGGAGCGCGGGTCGCCGCCCAGGTCCTGCAGCTCGAGCTGCAGGTAGCGGTGCAGGGCATTGCGCCGGTGCAGGCTCGCGTACAGCGCCCAGCCTTCGTAGTCCGGGATCCCGGCCTGTTCCACGGAGTCGAGCAGGCTGGTGCTGGCTGCGTAGAGCGCTTTCATCTTGCGGTCGAGCGCGTCGAGGTAGGCCGCGGTGGCACCGATCGCCTCGGCGCCGGCCAGCGGCCCATGGCCGGGCACGACGCGCGCGGGTTTGAGCGCGGCCAGTTGCGCCAGCGCGCGCTGCCAGCCCTCGAAATCGCTGTCGCGGATGTCGGGAACGGTCGCGTTGGTGACCAGCCCGCCGGCGAACAGCACGCCGGTCGTACGGTCGAGCACCGCGAGGTCGCCCGGCGTGCTCGCCCAGCCGCTGAACACGAGATCGAGCGTGCGGCCGCCGGCATCGAGTGTCGTCGTGGCGTCGATCTCGCGCTGCGGCAGCACGAGCCGCGTGCCCGCGAGCTCCCCGCCCAGCACCGGCCGCAGGTTTTCCAGGCAATGGGCGCAGCGCGCTTTCATGAGGGCGGCCGTCTCGCGGTGCGCGAGGACGGGGATGCCGCGCTCGGCGAAGGCCGCGGCGCCGAAGATGAAATCCTGCACCGCGTGCGTGAGCACCACGAGCTCGACGGGCTTGTCGGTCACCAGGCCGATGGCCTCCAGCATGCGCCTGCCGTGCAGGTACGAGGTGCCGGTGTCGACCACCACGACGCCCGAGGCGCCGACGATGAAGCCGCTGTTGGCGACGAAGCCGCGGTTGGCCGCGGAAATCTCGCCGGGGCTGCCGACGAAGGCATAGACGCCCTCGGCGACCCGCGCCGGCACGAGGCCGGCGTCGCCCGCCGGGCACGGCGGCGCGGCCGCGGTCGCAATCGCGATCGCGGCCAGAGCGGATCGCAGGAAGCGTCGCAGCGGTGTGGGCATCGGCGGAACCTAAACCAGGTGCAGGCGGGTTTGCAAGCCGGAAGTGTTCTACCATGCGCCCGCATGAAACGACTCCTCGCGACGGCCCTGCTTTGCGCCGGTCTTTCCGCGGCGGCCGGTGCCCGGGATTTCGGGGTGACCGAGCTGGCGCCGGGCGTGTTCGTGCACTACGGCAGCATCGAGGAACGCACGCCGGACAACCTCGGCGACAATGCCAACATCGGCTTCATCGTGGGCGATCGCTGCGTGCTCGCGGTCGACGCGGGCGGCTCGCTGCCGGTCGGCGTGGCTTTGCGCGAGGCGATCCGCCGGGTCACGCCGCTGCCGGTCTGCCACGTCGTCCTGACGCACGTGCACCCCGACCATTTCTTCGGCGCCGCGGCCTTCGACGGCGACCGCCCGCAGTTTATCGCGCACCGCAACTATCCCGCCCAGCTCGCCGCCCGCGCGCATTCGTACGAGAACGCGCTGCGCCGGGACCTCGGCGATGCCGCCGCCGGCTCGACGATCGTGAAGCCGACGCTGCTGGTGGACGACGAGCTGGAGCTGGACCTCGGCGGGCGCACGGTCATCGTGCGCGCGTGGCCGCCGGCGCATACGGACGACGATCTCACCGTTTACGACGCACGCACGCGCACGTTCTGGCTGTCGGACCTGCTGTTCGTCACGCACACGCCGGTCGTCGACGGCACCCTCACGGGCTTCCTGTCCGTCATCCGGTCCCTGCGCGGCGTGCCGGCGGAGCATTGCGTGGCGGGCCACGGCAGGTGCGACCTGCCGTGGCCGCAGCCGCTGGATGCCGAGCAGCGCTACCTGCAGGCCGTGCTCGACGAAACCCGCGCCGCCCTGCGCGCGCGCAAGACCATCCAGCAGGCGGTCGACGAGGTCGGCCTCGCCGAGGCCGGCAACTGGGCGCTGTTCGAGACCTTCCACCGTCGCAACGTGACGCAGGCCTACACCGAGCTCGAATGGGAATAGCGCGGGGCGCTATACTGGCGGGAACGTCTTTCGCCAGGAATCGGCAATGAACCGTGCGTGGCGCGTACTGCTGGGAGCCTGGCTCGCCGCCTTCGCGGCGCTGCCCGCGCTTGCCAACGAGAAGGCCGAGCCGGATCCGGCGAAAAGCCCGTACTGGGAGCCGATCAGGCAGCTCATGTTCGGCGATCGCGTCATCAACCCGGATGCGCGCGACATCATCCGTGTCTACCTGAACGTGCGCGCCGACGACGCTTCCACGGTGCCGGTCGTGGTCAAGGCCCGGATCGACCAGACGCCGCAGGAGTACATCAAGTCGATCTACCTGATCGTCGAGCGCAACCCGTCGCCGGCCGCGGGGGTGTTCCATTTCACGCCCGAGAGCGGCCGCGCGCAGGTGGAGACGCGGCTGCGTTTCGAGGACTTCAGCTTCGTGCGCGCGGTGGCCGAGATGAACGACGGCAGGCTGTACATGGCGCAGCGCTGGGTCAAGGCCGCCGGCGGATGCTCCGCGCCCAACGGCAGGAAATTCTCCGAGTCCGTGCTCGGCAAGATGAAGCTGCGTTTCGACGACGAGGCGATCAGCTACCACAAGCCCAACCTCGTGCAGCTCATGATCCGGCACCCCAACGAGTCGCCGCTCGCCTCCGACTTCAAGGAGGGCGACGTCGCGCAGTTCGTGCGCAGCGTCAAGGTCACCTACGAGGGCAGGACGGTCCTGGACGCCGAGGTCAATTTCTCCATCTCGGACAACCCGAACTTCCGCTTCTTCTTCACGCCCGAGGAAAAAGGCGAGCTGAAGATCGAGGTCGAGGACACGCTCGACCGCAGGTTCAGCCACTCCATCGACATTTCCGAAGGCGTGCCGCTGCCCGGCGGCTGAAGGCTTCAGCGTTGACCGCCCCGCGCGCTTGGGCTAAAGTTGCGCGGATTTTGGACCCGGGCAGTTGCCGGATATGCTCAAAGCCGAGGAAAAGTTTCACGCCATGAATATCCGCATTTTCACGCTCGCCGGCCTGTCTGCACTCGCGTGCGTCATGGCCGCGCCGCTGCACGCAGAAGGCGATGCCGCCGCCGGAAAGAACAAGAAGCAGATGTGTGCCGGCTGTCATGGCATTGCGGGCTTCAGGACGGCCTACCCCGAGACCTACCACGTACCGAAGCTGGGCGGCCAGAACGCCGGCTACATCGTCAGCGCGCTGAAGGCCTACAAGGCCGGAGACCGCCAGCACCCGACGATGAAGGCGATCGCCGCCTCGCTGTCGGAGCAGGACATGGCCGACCTCGCGGCCTACTATTCGGGCAAGTAGGCCCGGCCTGGAAAAACCTGTAAGGGATGCCATGAACAAGCTGTTGTGGATTGCGATGGTTGCCGCGGCCGGCGTGGCGCTGGCGGGCAATGCGATGGCAGGCGGTGATGCCGCCCGCGGCAAGGAGAAGGCGGGCGTGTGCGCGGCCTGTCACGGAGCGGACGGCAATACGCCGATCGCACCGGAATACCCGCGGCTCGCCGGCCAGCCCGACGACTACCTCGAAAAGGCGCTGAGCGACTACAAGTCCGGCAAGCGCAAGAATCCGCTGATGGCACCCCAGGCGCAGAACCTTTCCAGGCAGGACATCAAGGACCTCGCGGCTTATTTCTCGGGCCTGAGCGGGGACCTGAAGGTCAAATACTGAGCTCGCGGGCGGCAGAGCTGAAGAAGCGGGGGAGCCGAGGGCTCCCCTTTTTCATGTCCCGCGCTTGCGATGCGACGTTCCGGGGCTTACTGGTTGTGGCGGCCCTCGTTGCATGCGGCGTGGCCCAGCCTGCCGGCGGCGATGCGGTCGCAGGCAAGCGCAAGACGGTGACCTGCAATGCCTGCCACGGCGTGTCCGGTTTCAAAAGCATGCCGAAGCTCGGCGGCCAGACAGCGGGCTATGTCATCGAAGCCTTGCAGGCCTACAAGACGGGGAAACGCTCGCATCCCACGATGCGTGACGTGGCGGGCGCGCTGAGCGAGCGGGATATCGCCGATCTCGCCGCCCATTACGGCGGGATGCCGAAGGCCGGGTCCGCAAGCGCAGTCCCGGCACCTGCCGTCACGGAGCGTTGCGCGGCCTGCCATGGCGCGCAGGGCGACCGGCCGGCGGCACCGGAAGTTCCGATCATCGCGGGGCAGAGCGCCGGCTATCTCGAGCAGACCATCAGGGAGTACCGTGATGGCATCCGCGTTCACGCGGTGATGCAGGAGCAGACGCGCGACCTCGGCGACGCCGAGGTCGCGGAGCTCGCGGGCTTCTTCGCCGGCCGCGCTGCGTTGTCGGTCAGGTAGCCTTGCGCCGGATGCACTCGAGATAAACCGCCTCGTCCGGCGCGGCGCGGTCGCGTTGCGCGCGCCACACCGCCTCCCCCAGGCACTCGAGCAGCGCGTGCAGCGCGTCGTGCTCCAGGCCCGAGCGCCGGGCGATCTGCCGATAGGCTTCGGCGATGCCGCGCGGCTGGTCGATCGACAGCTGCTCGGCGACGGCCAGGTGCAGCGACAGGTGCAGGAACGGGTTCATGGCGCCTGCTGCGGGCGGGAACTCGCGTCCGGCGCTGCCGGCGGGATCGTCCAGGAGCCCGTGGTACTCCGGGTGCTGCAGGATGATCTCGACGGCCATTCTCTCCAGTGCCTCGAGCGGGGCCTGCGAGCGGTACTTGCCCCAGGCGTCGAAGAAGAAGCGCCGGACCTCAGCGCGCGACGGATTGAACATCGGCCCTGGTCTTGTACTTGAACTCGCACAGGTCGCGTATCAGGCAGTCCGGGCAGCGCGGCTTGCGCGCGACGCACACGTAGCGCCCGTGCAGGATCAGCCAGTGGTGCGCGTGGCGCTGGAATTCGGCCGGCACGAACTTCAACAGCCCTTTCTCGACTTTCACCACGTCGCGGCCCGGCGCGATGCCGGTGCGGTTGCAGACGCGGAAGATGTGCGTGTCCACGGCGATGGTCGGCTCGCCGAACGCGACGTTCAGCACCACGTTCGCCGTCTTGCGCCCGACGCCAGGCAGGCTTTCCAGGTCCTCGCGGTTGCGCGGGACCTCGCCGCCGAATTTTTCGAGGAGCAGCGCGCAGGTCGCGATCACGTTCTTTGCCTTGGTGCGGAACAGGCCGATGCGCTGGATGTACGGGGTCAGGCCGGCCCCGCCGAGCGCGAGCAGGGCTGCCGGCGTGTTGGCGACCGGGTACAGGGCCTTCGTCGCGAGGTTCACGCTCTTGTCGGTTGCCTGCGCCGAAAGCATGACCGCGACCAGCAGCTCGAACGGCGTGCGGTATTCCAGCTCCGTTTCGGGGTGCGGGTCCGCTTCGCGGAAGCGCCGGAAGATCTCGGCGCGCTTGGTGGCATTCATCGATGTTCGGCGGCGTTCATCGGTGCCCGGCGGCCGCGCGGCGCGCGCGCGCTCGCTCGATCGCGGCGCGCACCGCCGCTTTCTTGCGGTCGGCATCGACATCGCCTGGCAGCCGCTCGAGCGCCGAGAGCTTGTCCTGCGCCTTGCGCGCCAGCCTG
>DASUFB010000010.1:0-71299 GCA_036274775.1 Burkholderiales bacterium
GCGCAAGCGCCGGGAGGAAGAGGAGCGCAAGCGCAGGGAAGAAGAAGAGCGCAAGCGCAAGGAGGAGGAAGAGCGCAGGCGCCGAGAGGAGGAAGAGGAAAGGCGCGCGCGCCGCGAGGAGGAGGATCGCCGCCGCCGAGAGGAGGACGAGCGGCGCCGGCGGGAAGACGAGGAGGAAGAGCGCAGACGCACCGGCGACGGGTCCGCTCGGGAGGACGAGGATCGGCGCCGTCGCGAGGAAGAGGACCGCCGCCGGCGTGAGGAAGATGAACGCCGCGAGCGCGAGGAAGCCGATCGCAGGCAGCGGGAGGACGATGAGCGCCGCGAGCGCGAGCAGGCCGAGAGCAGGCGGCGCGAGGAGGAGGAGCGCAAGCGCAAGGAGGAAGAGGAGCGCAAGCGCCACGAGGAAGAGGAAAGCGCCAAGGCCGCGGCCGCCAAGAGCAGCCTGCCGGAATTCGACCTGTCCGGCCTGAGGGCCATGGAGTCCCAGGTCGCCGAGGAATTCGAGAAACAGCAGCAGGAGCTGCGCCAGCGCGAGGAGGAAGAGGAGCGCCGCCGCGAGCAGGAGGAGCAGGCACGACAGGCCGTGGAGCGCGCCGAGCGCGAGGAGCAGGCGCGCGCGGAAGCCGAGCGCCGCGAAGCCGAGGACCGCGAGCGCCGGGAGCGCATGGAACGGGAACGCGCGGAGCGCGAGGAGCGCGAGCGCAGGCGCCAGGAGGAAAAGGAAGCGCGCATCCGCGAGCAGGAAGAAGCCAAGGTCAAGCGCGAAGAGGAGCGCCAGCGCCAGGAGGCGGCGAGGATCGAGAACGAGCGCCGTGGGCGCGAGGAGGACCTCGTCAAGCGGCGCAAGGAGCAGGAAGAACGCGATCGCAAGCGCGCGGAAGTCGAGTCGCTCAAGAAGCAGAAGGGCATCAAGACGCCGCTCGACCGGCTCAAGCCGGTGGCCATCGGCGTGGCCGTGCTCGTCGCGGTGCTGATCGGCGTAGTGCAGCTGCTGCCGATGAACTCCTACGCACCCTCGATCGAGAAGCTCGCCTCGGAACACATCAAGGAGCCGGTGTCGATCGGCACCATGCACGTGTCCATCCTGGGCGGGTTCACGATCAACCTGCAGAACGTGAAGCTGGGCACGACGCAGGACGTGAAAATAGACAAGGTCACGATCTCGCCGGAATTCGGCTCGGTCTTCGGCGACGTCAAGGTCATCCGCACGCTCGAGGCGCAATCCGTCACGGTTGCCGAGGAGGTCTTGCCGCGGCTCGGGAAATGGCTGGATGCGGCGGTGGCCGACAAGAAGGTGCAGGTCGGCCGCGTGCTGCTGCGCGGCGTCAAGCTCGAGTCGCATACGGCCAAGGTGCCGGCCTTCGACGCCGACCTGGGGCTCACCGCCGAAGGCGGCATACAGAAAGCCGTGCTTTCCAGCACCGACGGCAAGGCCACGGTCGAGCTCGCGCCGCACGACGGTCAGGTGGACATCGCGCTGAACGCGTCCAAGGGCTGGGTGCCGCCGGTGGGCCCGCAGATCGAGTTCACGGACCTGACTGCCAAGGCCGTGGCCATGCAGAACCGCATCTCGGTCGAGAAGTTCGAGGCCCTGCTCTATGGCGGCGCGGCCAGGGGCAGCGCGCAGATCGTCTGGGGCGGCCCATGGTCGCTCGAGGGCGAGCTCGAGACCGAGCGCATCGCCATGCAGGACCTCATGGCCTCCTTCACGCGCGAGGCCAAGTCGACCGGCCAGCTCGAATCCAGGCTGCGCTACTCGATGTCGTCGCAGGGTCTTGCGACGATGTTCGATGCGCCCAAGGTCGACGGCACGTTCGAGGTCAAGAAGGGCGACATGGACGGCGTGGACCTCGTGCGCGCGCTGCAATCCGGCGGCCGCGGCGTCACGCAGGGCGGGGCGACGCGCTTCGAGGACATTTCCGGAACCTTCAGCCTTGCCAACGGCCGCTACCAGTACCGCAACCTGAAGCTGTCATCCGGCCTGTTGTCCGCCACGGGGGGCTTCGAGGTTTCCCCCAGCAAGGACGTGAACGGCCGCATTGCCGTGGAGCTGCGCTCGCAGGCCGCCCAGATCCGCGGCAACTTCACGGTGGACGGCGATCTCAAGGCGATCGTGCTCAAGCCGAACTGAGACTGCTGCGATTCACCACAGAGGCACGGAGAATTCACTTCTATACCCCCTTGCGGGGTACACAGAGGAAAGCAAAAGCAGGGAAAGGTTTGAATTGACGGTACAGATAGTGCCCATCCGCCCGGGTCCACGAACTGCGCCGTATCCAGGGATTATTTTTTTCGTCGTTTTTCCTTTTCCTCCGTGTTCCCTGTGCCTCCGTGGCGAGAATTCAATGGCTCTGTGGTGAGAACTGAATGGCTGGCGCCATCCAGGTCCTCGCGGCGGTCGATGTCGCGCAGGATGCCGGGGTCGTCGCAGGGCACGACGGTGACGTCGTCCGGATGGCGCCTGAGCAGCGAACGGGCGCCTTCGTCCCCCCGTAACGCCAGCAACTCGTCCACGTAGCGGCTCGCGAAGCCCACCGGGTTGCCGCGCTGTCCCGCGTATTCGGGGATGGCGATGCCGTCGCCGATCGAACCGGCCACGGCGCGCAGGGTCTGCGGTTTCAGGTAGGGCATGTCGCCCAGCGCGAACAGCCAGCCTCGTCCCGCGGGAGCGGCGCGCACGGCGCATGCGAGGCTGCGCGATATGCCGAGGCGCGCGTCGGCGCATTCCTGCACCCTGGCTCCTTCGTCCTCGAACATTTCCCTCAGACGGGCGTCGCCTTCCCGGATCACCACGAGCACGTCGGGCAATGCCGCGCGCAGGTTCCTCAGCGAAGCCAGCCCGATCGGCGTGCCGTCCGGCAGCGGATGGGCCAGCTTGCCGCCGCCGAAGCGGCTGGCGCTGCCCGCAGCAAGCAGGATGCCGGTGATTTCCAAGGGACCGGGGAGCGAAGATAGAGAAGCGAGTTTACACCCCTCGATCCTCAATCCCGACCGCCCGGGTCAGCGAGCGCGCGGCGCCTCGGATTGCGCAAGCTTCGAACGGGCCAATGGCGGGGCGCCGGGACACGTTACCGGCGCAGCCGGCCGTTTGCGGGGACGGCGCCGTGAATCCGCATGCGTCGCGGCCAGTCTGGCGACGGGTTATGCGTGAGGTGCGGCTCTGAATCGACAAATGCGGATTCGCCGGGACACGTTACCGGCGCAGCCGGCCGGACTCGGCTCTCCGGCGGGCGTAGCTTGGGGCGGCGCCGAGTCGGGGAGAGCGTGCACACGCTTGCTGATGCCGAGTCCATCTCGCGTTCCCGCAAACGGGCGTGCCGCTAACGAGTCACGCTCGAGCGGGGACGGCGCCATGAATCCGCATGTGGCCATCTCAACGGATGCGCGGTGCATCGGATTGCGCGAGCTTGGAACGGGCCAGCGGCGGGGCGCCGGGACACGTTACCGGCGCAGCCGGCCGTTTGCGGGGACGGCGCCGGAATCCGCATGTGGCCATCTCAACGGATGCGCGGTGCATCGGATTGCGCGAGCTTGGAACGGGCCAATGGCGGATTCGCCGCGAAATATTTCCTTATCCCGACCAGGATCGCCTGCGCCATCTTGTCCTGGTAGGCATTGTCCTTGAGCTTCCTTTCCTCGTCGGGGTTGGTGAGGAAGGCGGTCTCGACGAGGATCGAGGGAATGTCCGGCGCCTTCAGCACGGCGAAGCCGGCCTGCTCGACGTGGGCCTTGTGCAGGTCGTTGATGCCGCCGATCTCGCCGAGCACGGCCTTGGCGAGCTTCAGGCTGTCGTTGATGGTCGCCGTCTGGGACAGGTCTATCAGCACCTGCTTGAGCGTGGCGTCGGCTACGTCGATGTTGACGCCACCGATCAGGTCCGCCTCGTTTTCCTTCCTGGCCAGCCAGCCAGCGGCGGCGGACGTGGCGCCGCGTTCCGACAACGCGAACACCGAGGAACCGCGTGCGTGGGGCTTCACGTATGCGTCGGCATGGATGGAAACGAACAGGTCGGCGGAAATCTTGCGTGCCTTGCTCACGCGGTTGGCGAGCGGGATGAAATAGTCGCCGTCGCGGATGAGCACGCCGCGCATGCTGGGCTCGTCGTCCACCAGCGCCTTGAGCTTGCGCGCGATCGCCAGCGTGACGTGCTTTTCGTGCGTGCCGCTGCGTCCCCGGGCGCCCGGGTCCTCGCCGCCGTGGCCCGCATCGATGGCGATCGTGATCAGCCGGACGACGTCGGCGGGCGCGGGTGGCCTGGCGGGAGCGGCCGTCGCGGGCTTGCCCGCCTTGTCGCCCTCGTCACTCGCGGCCGGCGGCTCGGGCTGCTTCCCGTCCTTTTCGAGCAGCGCCATCACCGGATCGGTTTCCTGCTCCGGATAGACGTCGAGCACCAGCCGGTGGCCGTACTCGCCGACCGGCTTGAGCGTGAAGACCTGCGGCTTCACCGCCGCCTTGAGGTCCAGCACGAGTCGCACGACGCCCGGCTTGAAGCGCCCGATGCGCAGGCCGCTGATGTACGGATCCGCGGGGCTGATCTTGGAGGGCAGCTGCTCGAGGACCGCGTTGAATTCCACGCCGTCGAGGTCGAGCACCAGGCGCGGTGGCGTGCCGACGGTGAAGATGTTGTAGGTGACCGGGGTTTCCGATTCCAGCGTGAGGCGGGTGTAGTCCTCCGCGGGCCAGACCCGCGCCGCGGCGATCTGCGTGGCCGCGACCGGCGCGGCGAGCAATGCGAGGCACAGCCCGACGGCGATACCCAGGCCCCGCAAGGGCAGGGCCCCGCGTTCGTCATGTCGGGTGCTCAATCCGGCAACTGGTCCAGGCAACGTTTTCCTTGCTCCGTTTCCGCGACGGCCTGCAAGCGCCGGCCTTCGCCTTCGATGGTCATCGTTATTTCCAGGTCGGCACGCGGCAGGAATTGCGCCACGCGTTCCGGCCATTCCACGAGGCAGACGCCCTGTGTTCCGAAGTAATCCCGGAAGCCCGCATCCCGCCATTCACCTGCCTCGTTGAAGCGATAAAAATCAAAGTGATATAAGTCTAACTTGGAAAGATTGTAAAGTTCAACCAGTGTGTAGGTCGGGCTTTTCACCCGACCCTCGTAGCCGAGCCCCCTCAGCACGCCGCGCGCGAGCGTGGTTTTACCGCTGCCGAGCTCGCCGGACAGCGTGACCAGCATGCCGGGGACGAGGCGCTTCGCCAGCGCTGCGCCCCATGCCAGGGTCGCCGTCTCGTCTGCCAGGAAAACCGAGCGCCGCGCCGCGGTTGCGTTCATCGCGATGCCCTTGCGCCGGACCCGGTTGCGGCGGTCTGCGCCTGCCTCGTCGCCACGTCGACGAACATGCGCAGCGCCGGCAGGTCGTCGCCGCGCCGCCAGGCCAGGTGGATTTCCGTGAGCGGGGAGCCGCCGAGCAGCGCCTTGTAGGTCACGCCGGTGCGCTGCAGGTTGGTGAGCGAAGCGGGAATCAGGGCTACGCCGAGCTCCGCCGACACCAGGCTGACGATGGTCTGCATCTGGATGGCTTCCTGCTCGATGCGCGGGCTGAAGCCCGCGGCCTTACAGCGGCCCACGATGTCGTCGTACAGGCCGGGCGCGTTGGGACGGGGGAACAGGATGAAGGGCGCGTCGGCGAGCTTCTCGAGCGCGAGCTTGCCGGGCTTGCGCGCGAGCGGATGCTTCTCGGGGAGTGCTGCGATCAGCGGCTCGCGCACCACCGGCATGGATTCCAGGGAAGGCTCGCTGACGGGCGGCAGCACGAAACCGACGTCGATGCGTGCGGCGAGCAGGTCGCGCAGCTGCGCGTCCGTGGTGGATTCGCGCAGCGTCAGGTTGACCAGGGGAAAGCGCCGGCGGAATTCCCGCAGCACGGCCGGCAGCACGTTGTAGTCGGCCACGCTGATGAACCCGACCGCCAGCTCGCCGATCTCGCCGCGGCCGGCGCGGCGCGTGGTCAGCACGGCCTGCTCGACGCGGCCCAGGATGTGCCGTGCCTCGCCGAGCAGGGCGTGGCCGGCCTGCGTCAGCGACACGTGCCGCTGGGTGCGGTTGAGCAGGCTCACGCCGAGCTCCTGCTCGAGCGCGCGAATCTGCATCGAAAGCGGCGGCTGCGAGATGTGCAGCTTGCGCGCGGCGCGCCCGAAATGCAGCTCCTCGGCGACGGTCACGAAATAGCGCAGGTGGCGAAGTTCCATGCCATTCGTCCAGAATATCAATAATGCCTCGATAATATATTAGACGCCGATCCGGGGTGCGCCCACACTGCGCAGCCTGCAGGCATTCCCGCCCCCGATCCGCCGGGGGCCCACCCCATCGAGGAGGAACCGACATGGCCGACAACTGGCGCAGCAAGCTGATCACCGCGGGCGTGGCCCGCTCGCCCAACCGTGCGATGTTGCGCGCGGTGGATTTCAAGGACGGCGACTTCGACAAACCCATCGTGGGCGTGGCGAACGGCCATTCCAACATGAATCCCTGCAACGCCGGCATCCAGCCGCTGGTCGACCGTGCCATGGACGCCCTGCGCAAGGCCGGCGCCATGCCGCAGGTGTTCGGCGTGCCGACCGTCACCGACGGCATCGGCATGGGCACCGACGGCATGAAGTACTCGCTGGTGTCGCGCGAGGTGATCGCGGACGCCATCGAGACCTCGGTCAACGGCCAGATGATGGACGGCGCGCTGGTCATCGGCGCCTGCGACAAGAACATGCCCGGCGGCATGATGGCGATCGCGCGCATGAACGTGCCTGCCATCTACGTCTACGGTGGCAGCATCAAGCCCGGCAACTGGAAGGGCCAGGCGCTCACCATCGCCAGCGCCTTCGAGGCGGTCGGCGCGTTCAATTCCGGAAAGATCTCGCAGGAGGACTTCCTCGGCATCGAGAAGAACGCCTGTCCGACCGTGGGCGCCTGCGGCGGCATGTTCACGGCGAACACCATGTCGACGTCCTTCGAAGCGCTGGGCATGAGCCTGCTGCATTCCTCGACGATGGCTTCGCCCGACGCCGAGAAAGCCGATTCCGCCGCGCAATCCGCGGGCGTGCTCGTCAACGCCATCCGGAAGAACATCCGCCCGCGCGACATCATCACGCGCAAGTCCATCGAGAACGTGGTGAGCCTGGTCATGGCCACCGGCGGCTCGACCAACGCCGTGCTGCACTACCTCGCGATCGCCGCGGCTGCGGGCGTGGAGTGGACCATCGACGACTTCGAGCGCGTGCGCCGCAAGGTGCCGGTGCTGTGCGACCTGAAGCCCTCGGGTCGCTACGTCGCGACGGATTTCCACAAGGCCGGCGGCGCGCCGCAGGTCCTGAAGATGCTGCTCGCGAACGGCCTGCTGAACGGCGATTGCATGACCATCACCGGCCGCACGATCGGCGACGAGCTGGAAAGCATTCCGGCCGAGCCGCGCAAGGACCAGGACGTGATCCGCTCCTTCGCCAACCCGATGTACAAGCAGGGCCACCTTGCCATCCTCAAGGGCAACCTGGCGACCGAGGGCAGCGTGGCCAAGATCACCGGCCTGAAGAATCCCACCATCACCGGCCCGGCACGCGTGTTCGATTCCGAGCCTGAAGCCATGGCCGCGATCCTTGGCGGCAAGATCAAGGCGGGCGATGTCGTCGTGATCCGCTACGAGGGGCCGAAGGGCGGACCGGGCATGCAGGAGATGCTGGCACCGACCTCGGCGCTGACAGGACAGGGGCTGGGGGATTCCGTCGGCCTGCTTACGGACGGCCGCTTCTCCGGGGCGACCTGGGGCATGGTGGTCGGGCACGTCGCGCCCGAGGCCTACGTGGGCGGCACCATTGCGCTGGTGGAGGAGGGCGATTCCATCACCATCGACGCGCACAAACAGCTGCTGCAGGTGAACGTATCCGACGAGGAGCTGGCCAGGCGCCGTGCCGCCTGGAAGCAGCCCAAGCCGCGCTTCACGAAGGGCCTGCTGGCGAAGTATGCCTACCTGGTGTCCACGGCCACCAGGGGGGCGATCACGGATGCGTTCGACGGCGCGAAGAACTAGGCTGCCCCGGGCCTGACATGCGGCAGTCCCCGAGGGGCTGCCGCCTTCCTTTCCGCGACTCGTGGTGCGCGGACTACAGCGAGTTGCCGGATCCCTTGCCCCAGCTCTGGTAGCGGGTGCGGCAGAAGTCGATGAACTCGGCGAGGAACTTTTCCTGCAGGGCGTCGAGGACCTCGTCGCTCGCGCCATCCTTGTGCAACTGCGCGAGCTCGGAGCCGCTCAGGCCGGCGACGTAGTGGGTGCCGAGCTTGAGCACGCCGGCGGTACCGATGACGTCGTTCAGGCGCGAGGACCGGATGCGCGCCGCGAGCTCCGGACCCGGCGTGCCCTGCTTGACCAGGCGCTCGACCTCGGCGACCGTGATGCCGGGTGACGTGGGGCCGCCCGGCACGGCGCTGACCCAGTCGGGAAGGCCTTGCGGCTTGGCGAAGGTGCTGTCCCGCGCGACGTTGCTCGCATCCGCCATGCCGTTGCCGCCGGTGGCGAGCGTGGACAGGTCGACCGGCTGCGGGTAGCAGGCGGTGCAGCCGCCCAGCGATTCGCCCAGCACCCAGTAGCGCGTCAGCAGGTCGACGTCATTGACGAAGGACTGCTGCAGAGCGTCCAGCACCGCCGGCGCCACGCCGGCATCAGCGAGCTTGCCGAAATCCGAGCCCCGCAGGGCATAGCTGGTCTTCGACTTGCCCAGGCGTTCGATGGCCCGGTCGGGCTGGCCGGATTTGCCGAGTTCCACGATCTCGGAAATCGGCGTCACCGGCCGCGGCGCCAGGACCGAGCACGCCGCCACGAGCAACGCGCACGCGCCCAGCACGAGGGGGACGGCATTGCGGAGAAGACGGATGGTCATAGTTGGCTCCGGACGGATTGAGGGTGGTTTGCGCAGTAACGCCTATCTTGGCACGACGATGACAGGATAATAGGGGTAATAGCAGTAGAAGCAGTCGTTCCACCACCAGTACCGGGCTTCATAGTCCATGCGGGCGTTCCAGCGGATGGATTCGGCGTAGGCGCCTTGCATGTAGTCGAGCACGGAATCGGACACGCCCCGCTCGTGCAGCCTGACGATCTGCGAAGCCGTCAGCGGATAGACGGCGCGCGTATCCTGCAGCTCGCGCACGATATCCTCGGCCGGCTTGCCGGCCTTGGACATCTCCACGATCTGCTCGAGCGAAGGCGGCGGGCGCCGCTGCATGCCGGCGCAGCCGGCGAGCAGCGCCGCGCAGGACAGCGCCGCGACGGCTGCGCGCAGCGCGGCGGGAATCGGTTCGCTGGGGCGCATGGGCTTGATTGTATGTCGGACCTTGGCGCCGGGCGGTGGTTCCCACGCTACCGGCCGCGGCGCGTTCACGCGGAAATGTCGGGCACGAGCTGTTGCTCGAGCAGGAAAATCTGGTCCTTCAGCAGCAACTTGCGCTTCTTCAGACGCTGCAGCTGCAGCTCGTCGAGCTTGGGGTCGTGCGACAGCCGCGCGATCACCTCGTCGAGGTCGCGGTGCTCGCTGCGCAGGATTTCGATCTTCCTGCGGATGGCTTCGGTTTCTTCCGCCGTGAGCTCCATGGCGCTTCGTGGCTGGCTTGCCGGCTGCCTCGGCAGCGGGAACCGGCCCGTTGGATGGACGGCAAAAATGGTACACCCAAACGCCGCGGCGTCCGACTTCCGCGTGACGATAGAATGTCGGCCGCGGAACACACGACCATGGACGGCACCGACAACCCCCGCGGCATCTATCCGATGCTGTATGCCTTTTTCACGCGCGCCGGCGGGCTGGACCGCGAGGGCATGCGCAGGCAGGTCGAGGCCTGCGTGCGCAACGGCGCGCACGGCCTGGCGGTGCTCGGCCTGGGAACCGAGGTCAACAAGCTCACCGGCGCGGAGCGCCGCCAGCTCGTCGCCTGGGTCGCGGAGGATCTCCGCGGGCGGCTGCCGCTGGTGGTGACGGTCAACGCACCGACGGTGGATGCCCAGGTGGCCGTCGCGCGCCATGCCCGCTCCCTGGGGGCGGCGTGGGTGATCCTGCAGCCGCCTCCCGAGCGCAACGCCGGCGACGAGTACCTGGTGCGGTTCTTCGGCGCGGTGGCCGACCGCGTGGACCTGCCGGTCGCGATCCAGAACGCGCCGGAATACCTGGGCGTCGGCCTCACGCCGGACGGCGTCGACACGCTGGCGCGCAACCATGCGAACTTCCGCATCCTCAAGGGCGAAGGGTCCGCGCTCGCCGTGCGCCGCTTCGTCGAGCGCCTGCCGGGACGCGTTGCCGTGTTCAACGGCCGCGGCGGGCTGGAGCTCCTCGACAACCTGCGTGCGGGTTGCGCGGGGATCATCCCCGCGACCGAATCCGTCGACTTGCAGGTGCGCATTTTCGACCTGCTGCGCGCGGGCGACGGCGCGCAGGCCGAGGTGCTGTATCGCGAGCTGCTGCCGGCCGTCGTGTTCGTCATGCAGTCGCTCGACACGCTGCACGCCTACGGCAAGCGCATCGCGGCGCTCCGGCTGGGGCTCGGCGAGGTCTTCGACCGCGCCCCGGGCCTTGCGCCCGATGAGTTCGGCCTGCTGTGCACCCGGCGCTACGCTGATGCGTTGGGGCCTCTTGCCTAGGGCAGACTTGTTCACCACAGAGGCACAGAGGGCACGGAGAAAAAGGCATGCAAAGGGTTCAAGAGATACTCATCCGGATGCGGTTGCCCCAACGAGCAACCTGCAACGTGGCGATGCGGCAATTCGCCCGCATTTGTTGCCCTTTTGCTTTCCTCTGTGTCCTCTATGCCTCTGTGGTGAATGCAGTTCTTGTCCTGTCGATACCCACGGCGGCGGCGCAGACGCCGGAGGAATGGTTCCGCAACGGCCGTGCCGCGGTGGAAAGGGCGAAGGCGGAGAAGCCCGTCACCGGCCGCGCCAGGAACGTGATCCTGTTCGTCGGCGACGGCATGGGCATTTCCACGGTCACGGCCGCGCGCATCCTGGAAGGCCAGCAGCACGGCATGTCCGGCGAGGAGAACCAGCTCTCGTTCGAGAAAATGCCTTACGTGGCGTTGTCGAAGACCTACAGCAGCAACCAGCAGACGCCGGATTCCGCGCCGACCATGACCGCCATCGTGACCGGCATCAAGACGGCGGACGGGCTGATATCGGTGAGCGACCGTGTGGCACGCGGGGATTTCCGCGCCGTGGCCGCGAACCGCATGAAGACGATCCTCGAGCGCGCCGCGGAGCGCGGCATGGCCACCGGCGTCGTGACGACGACGCGCATCACGCACGCGACGCCGGCCGCATGCTACGCGCACTCGCCGGACCGCGACTGGGAGAGCGATGCCGACCAGCCGGATGCGGCCAACGAGGCCGGCTTCCCGGACATCGCGCGCCAGCTCGTCGAGTTTTCGAGCGAGGACGGCCTGGAGGTGGCGCTGGGCGGCGGCCGCGGCAAGTTCATGCCGCGCACCGCGCACGATCCCGAGTACCCGGAGAAAGCCGGGGAGCGGCGCGACGGGCGCGACCTCACGAAGGAGTGGCAGGCACGCTTTCCGAAATCGGCCTACGTCTGGAACAAGGCGCAGCTCGACGCGGTCGATCCCAAGCAGGTGCGCCACCTGCTCGGGCTGTTCCAGCCCTCGCACATGCAGTTCGAGCACGACCGCGGCAAGGACGCGGCCGGTGAGCCGTCGCTCGCGGAGATGACCGGCAAGGCGCTCGACATCCTGTCCCAGCACCAGAAAGGCTACTTCCTGATGGTCGAGGGCGGCCGCATCGACCACGCGCACCACGCCGGCAACGCCTACCGCGCGCTCACCGACACCATCGAGTTCGCGCGCGCCGTGAAGCTCGCCATGGAGCGCACCGATGCGCGCGACACGCTGATCGTCGTCACGGCCGACCACAGCCACACGTTCACCATCGCCGGTTATCCGAAGCGCGGCAATCCCATCCTCGGCAAGGTCGTCGAGCCGGGGCACCCGACGAAGGAATACGCGCAGGATGCCCTCGGCCTGCCGTACACGACGCTCGGCTATGCCAACGGGCCGGGATATGCGGGCGCCTCGGTCACGCAGCCGGAGGGATCCAAGAAGTTCCCGCACCACGGCCCGGGCTTCCGCGGCATCACCCAGGGCAGGCCGGACCTCACGAACGTCGACACCACGGCGCCCGACTACATGCAGGAATCCTCCATGCCCGCGGAAAGCGAGACCCACGGCGGCGAGGACGTCGCGATCTACGCGCGCGGGCCGCAGGCGTACCTCGTGCGCGGCGTGATGGAGCAGAACGTGATCTTCCACATCATGGCCGACGCGCTCGGCATGCAGGATTGAAGCCCGCGCGCGGCAGCTAGCCGGCCGGCATCCATTTCCAGTCGCGTATTTCCGGGAGGTCCTCGCCGTGCTCCCGGATGTAGCGCCCGTGCTCGACGAGCTTGTCCTGCCAGGCCTGCCTGAGGCCGGCCGCCCGCGCGCCGAGCTGCGGCAGGCGCGCCACCGCGTTGGACGCGAGGTGGAAGCGGCTCAGGCCGTTCAGCACCGTCATGTCGAAAGCCGTGGTGATGGTGCCTTCCTCGCGGTAGCCGTGCACGTGCAGGTTGGCGTGGTTGGCGCGCCGGTAGGCGAGCCGGTGCACCAGGGACGGATAGCCGTGGAACGCGAAGATCACGGGCTTGTCGCGCGTGAACAGCGCGTCGAAGTCGGCGTCCGGCAGGCCGTGCGGATGCTCGCTGTCCGGCTGCAGCTTCATGAGGTCGACGACGTTGACCACGCGGATCCCGAGCCCGGGCAGCTGCGCCTTCAGGATCGACACCGCCGCCAGCGTCTCCAGCGTGGGCACGTCCCCGGCGCAGGCCATCACCACGTCGGGCTCGCGACCCTGGTCGCTGCCCGCCCATTCCCACAGCCCGATGCCCTTCGCGCAATGGCGGATCGCCTGGTCCATCGTCAGCCATTGCGGCGCCGGATGCTTGCCGGCGACGATGACGTTCACGTAATGGCGGCTGCGCAGGCAGTGATCGGCGACCGACAGCAGGCAGTTGGCGTCCGGCGGCAGGTAGATGCGCACGATCTCGGACTTCTTGTTGGCCACGTGGTCGAGGAAGCCGGGGTCCTGGTGCGTGAAGCCGTTGTGGTCCTGGCGCCAGACGTGCGAGGAAAGCAGGTAGTTCAGCGAGGCCAGGCGCGCGCGCCACGGGATCTCGCGCGTGACCTTCAGCCATTTCGCGTGCTGGTTGAACATCGAGTCGACGATGTGGACGAAGGCCTCGTAGCAGTTGAACAACCCGTGCCGGCCCGTGAGCAGATAGCCTTCCAGCCAGCCTTCGCACTGGTGCTCGCTCAGCATTTCCATGACGCGACCCGCCGGGGCGAGGAACTCGTCGCCATCGCGGATGTCCGCGGCCCATTGCCGCGGGGTCTGCTCGAAAACCGCGGTGAGCCTGTTGGAGATCGTCTCGTCCGGGCCGAAGATGCGGAAGTTGCGCTGGTCCTCGTTGAGCTTCACCACGTCGCGCAGAAAGGCGCCGAGCACGGTCGTGTCGCTCGCCCTGATCGCACCCGGCGCCGGCACGCGCACCGCGTATTGCGCGAATTCCGGCATGCGCAGATCGCGCAGCAGCGTGCCGCCGTTTGCGTGAGGGTTCGCACCCATGCGGCGCGGTCCCTGCGGCGCCAGCGCGGCGAGGTCTGCGTGCAGCCGGCCCCGTCCGTCGAACAGTTCTTCCGGGCGGTAGCTGCGCAGCCAGGCTTCGAGCATGCGCAGGTGCTCCGGGTTCGCCGCAGGGTCGGAAAGCGGGACCTGGTGGGAGCGGAAGGAGCCTTCGACCGGCTTGCCGTCGACCGACTTCGGGCCGGTCCACCCCTTGGGGGAATCGAGCACGATCATCGGCCAGCGCGGCCGCGCCGTTTCGCCGCGCTCGCGCGCATCGCGCTGGATCAGCGCGATGCGGTCGAACGCATCGTCGAGCGCGGCCGCCATCGCCCGGTGCATGGGGCGGGCTTCGTGGCCGGCGACGAATATCGGGTGGTAGCCGCAGCCCCGGAAGAACTCGGCGAGTTCCTCGCGCGGGATGCGGGCGAGCAAGGTCGGGTTGGCGATCTTGTAGCCGTTCAGGTGCAGGATCGGCAGGACGGCGCCATCGCTGGCCGCGTTGACGAACTTGTTCGAGTGCCACGCCGTGGCGAGCGGGCCGGTCTCGGCCTCGCCGTCGCCGACCACGCAGGCGACGATGAGCCCGGGATTGTCGAGCGCGGCGCCGTAGGCGTGGCTCAGCGAGTAGCCGAGCTCGCCGCCTTCGTGCAGCGAGCCCGGGCATTCGGGCGAAACGTGACTGGGGATGCCGCCGGGGAACGAGAATTGCCTGAACAGCCGCCGCAGGCCGGCCTCGTCCTGCGTGATCCCGGGATAGAGCTCGCTGTACGTGCCCTCGAGGTAGGTGTTGGCCACCAGGGCGGGCCCGCCGTGGCCCGGGCCCGAAACGTACAGCATGTCGAGGTCGCGGTCGCGTATCACGCGGTTCAGGTGCGCGTAGATGAAGTTCTGGCCCGGGGTCGTGCCCCAGTGGCCGAGCAGCGCGCGCTTGATGTGGGAGGGCTGCAGCGGCTCGCGCAGCAGGGGATTGTCGCGCAGGTAGATCTGGCCGACGCACAGGTAGTTCGCCGCGTGCCAGTAGGCGTCGATCCGGTCCAGCGTTTCGGCCGGCAGCGGAGGATTCGTCATCGCATTCGGGCCGGGGCCGCGCCGCCGGGCCTGCCGCCCGGATCCGGCGCGCGCGGCCGCCGCCTCAGCGCGACGTGGTCTTGCGGATTTCCTTCTCGTCGGCCCATTCCAGCAGACCGTTCTGGACGTTCCAGAGCTGCAGGCTGAACTTGTAGTAGACGTCCTTCATGTCCTTGGCTTCCTTGACGATCGAGGTGATGTTGCCCTCGATGCGGTAGGCGGCGCCGACCATCTTGCCGATTTCCGAGGATTTCTTGCTGTCGTAGTAGTCGCTCTGCTGGCGCTTGAGCTCCTCGATCTGCTGGTCCATCGCGGCCGCGTCCACGGCGAAGCGCACGCGCCCGCTCTTCTGCAGCTCGACGCGGATCGAGTCGGTGATCGAGCGCGTGTCGATGTATTCGCTGGTCTTGTTCTTGACCTCCTGCACCGTGATGATCGGCATGTTGTTGCTGGCCACCACGGGCGCGTTGAGCATCGAGCGCGTCATCGACTCGGCGATCATCTGCAGGTCGGTCGAGCCGAACTGGTTGGTCACGGTCTCCACGCCGCGCGCGTCGCCGTAGCGGGTCTTCTCCGCGCAGCCGCACAGCGCGGCGGCCGCGCACAGCAGGAGTGCGCCGGCGGCGCGCAAAGGCAGGGGTCGCTTCATGTTGGCTCCTTCGGGAATGAACGGTTGCATGGTCACTTGTCCTGGTCCATGAGCACGAGCCGGAAATCCGCCGCGTCCTGGGACGGCGACGTCGTGGTGATCGTGTAGAGCGTGTTGCCGTAGATCAGCAGCGGCTTCCAGGCCTCGTCGTCCGCGGCGCGCATGCCCTCGCGGTCGAGCCAGCGGAAGCGGTAGGCGACGCGGCGCACGTCGCGGCTGGTGTTCTTGAGGTCGGCGTCGATGCGCAGCAGCCCGGAGCGGTTCGAGCAGCGCATGTCCACCACGTCGATGTGAGGGATCGAGCCGGCCTTCTCCAGCTTGGCCTCGATGAGGTCGTCCAGCGATTTGACCTTGCTGCTGCCTGCCGGGCAGCCGTTGACGAGGCCGTCGTCTTTTTTCGTGGAAGCGCAACCCGCGGCGGCAAGCAGCGCGGACAGCGCGAGGACGGTCAGTTTCAGGTTCATGGCGTGCTCCTTGAGGTTGCGACCTTCGTTCACATGCGATGCCGGACGATCCTATTGCGCGGGCGCTGGCGCCGGCTGCCCGGCGCCGGCCGGGGCCACCTCCGCCCCGGCCCCCGGGATCATGGCGTACGTGGCCCCGCCCAGGAAGCGCAGCGCGACCACCGCGTAGCGTCCGGAAACCGTGAAGCCGATGTCGCGGCCGCCCGGGCTCGCGCCGAATCCCAGCGTGTGCGTGCCGGAGGGCATGCGTGCACGCGCGATCGCGATCTGCGCCGGCAGCGAGCGCCAGCCGCGCTCATCCGCGGATTCCGTGACGATCGAGCCGATCGCGATCGCCAGCGAGGCCAGCCCGCTCTGGTCGTTCTTGCTCGCCTCGTATTGGGCGATGGCCTTGCCGCTCGAGCGAATGATACCCCTGAGCACGATCCCCGGCATTTCCTCCTGCAGGGCCTTGCGCGCCATGAGGTCGATGCTGGTGATGACGGAGGTGGAAACCGGCGGCTGCCCCTGCACGTGCAGCTCCGCCGGCATGAACGACGGCTGGGCCGGCGTGAGCACGGGAAACGACACCGGCACGAACAGCAGGCGGCCGCGGTAGGGGAAAGGCAGGGTGAACTGCCGCGACCGCCGCGCCGGGGCGACCCCGGACTCGACCACGAACAGCACGTCCGTGTAGCCGTCGTCGCGGGTGGCCACGCGCGCGTCCAGGCCGGCGAGCGCATCCTCGAGCAGCGGATGCCCGGGCTGCAGCTCGATCGCCTGGCGGTAGCCCGCGGCGGCGAGGCTGGGTTCGCCGAGCGCCTCGTAGACGAAACCGGCGAGGTAGTGGCTGAACGCGCTCTGGTAGCTGTTGCGCAGCGCGTTGACCTCGGCATTGTCGATGGTCTCCACGGGATAGCCGTTGAGCTCCTTGTAGCTGGTCTTGACGCCGCGCTTGCCGGCCTCGGCCTCGGTTTTCTGCAGCTCCTTGCTGCGCAGCTGCTCGATGACGGCTTCGCGCTCGTGCGTGCGCTTGACGTCGACGCGGGCGGTGTCGAAGTCGCCCCGCGCGAGGCGGTCGAGCGCGAGCCGGGTGGTCAGCATGACCTTCTCGTAGTCGTGGCCCTCGTAGGGCAGCGACTTGTCGTTCAGCAGCACGGAGCCGATGCTGCCGAGCAGCTTCTCGGGGTTGGCCACGGCGGTGCGCTCCCAGGCCTGCACGTGGGCGTCCGCGGCGAGCCAGGCCTGCTCGCTGTCGGCGTAGCGCGTGCCCAGGCGCAGCAGCTCGCCCAGCTCCAGGTAGTACAGCAGGTCCTTGTCCTTCGACTTGTTGTCGCCGTGGAGCCGCTCGATGGCGTCATTGATGTCGCCCGCGGCAGCGAGCCCCATCGTCTTCGACAGCTCGGAATCGTAGCTGCGGAACGTCGCGCAGCCGCCCAGGGCGCCGAACAGGAGCACGGCCGCGACTGTGCGCGCGCAGGCGGGAATTGGAAGGCGGGCGGTCAAGGCGTGATCCTGATGGAGAACGACGCCGCGGAAACGCCCTAGTTGACCGTGCGGCCGGCGTCTTCTTCGGAGGGGGTGTGCGCGAACGCCGGCACGGCGAGCGTAAGGCCCCATTCAGCCTTGATCGCCGTATCCTGCACGAGTTTCATGAGGCCGTGCAGCAGGGTGTCGCCCAGGGCCAGGTCGACGCCGTTGCCGTGCTGGGGCTGCAACGACAGCACGGTTTGCCCGCGGTCGTTGCGGCGTGCGCGCACCTTGCTGACCAGCATGGGCGTGCTGCCCAGCGGATGCTCGCGTTGCGGTTCCTGCGCGGCGGCCTTGGTGAACTTGACCTCCTGCAGCGCCTTCTCGTGCTGCATGCCGAGCATGGCCTTGCGCACCTCCGGGTTGGCCTGCACCTGGATCTCGGGCCTGGCCTGCGCCATCTGGATGAGCACCGGCCACATGCGGCTCACCAGCCGGCGCGTCAGCCAGAACTGCACCTCGGCCTTGCCGTCGAAGAACACGCGCACCATGAGGCGATCCTCTTCCGCGTGGAACTCGACGGTGATGCGTTCCAGGTTCATGCGGGAGATTCTACTACGCCGGGGTGGCTGCGCCCGCGCCGGCCCGGCCTCAGGAGGCGCGATAGCGGGCGATGATGCCGGGGTCGGGGTCGAAGCCGAGGCCCGGACCCTGCGGCACCTCGATCACGCCGTCGCGCGGCACGCCCTGACCGCCGTACAGGCGGGCCTCGAGGTCGAAATAGCGCCACTCGACCATGGAGTCGCGGCCGAGGGCTGCGTTGACGTGCACGCCGGCGAGGAAGGCGGGCCCGTCGTAGAAGCTGTGCGGCATGACGCTCACGTTGCAGGCGGCGGCCAGCGTGAAGACTTTCCTGAGCTCCGAGACGCCGCCCATCTTGGCCGGGCTGGGCTGCACGAAATCGACCGCGCCGGCGTCGAACAGGTGCTTGAACTGCGCCACCGTCGTGGCGTTCTCGCCCGCGGCGGTCGGGATGCCGCCGCGGGCGCGGACGTACGCGAGCGCCGCATGGTCCTCGGGCGGCCACACCGGTTCCTCCAGCCAGCGCAGGTTCAGCGGCGCGAGCCTGCGTGCCATGTCGAGCGCTTCGCGCTGCGTCCACGGGCAGTTCACGTCCAGCATGATGCCCACGTCCTCGCCCGCAGCCTCGCGCGCCGCGCGCGTGGGCGCGACCTCGATCTCGTGCAGCTTGACGTGGCGGAAGCCCTGCGCGAGCGCCCGCTCCACGTTCCTGGCGACGAGCGCGGGCTCGCCGTAGCGGATCATGCTCGCGTAGCAGGCGAGCTTCGGCCGGCCGCCGCCGAGCAGCCGGTGCACGGGCTGGCCGGCGGCCTTGCCGGCGATGTCCCACAGCGCGATGTCGATGCCGGAAATGCCGAAGACGACCGGGCCGCTGCGACCGAAGATGTGCAGCTTCTGCTGCAGCTCCTGCATGAGCGGCTCGATGTCGAGCGCGCCGCGGCCCACGCACATGGGCGCGAGGATCTGGTCGATGGCGGCCTTCGTGGCGGGGATGACGTTGTAGCCGAACGCCTCGCCCCAGCCCGTGAGCCCCTCGTCCGTGGTCACCTTGACGAGCAGCACGTCCGCGCTCTGCCAGGCCTTGCCGCCCCAGACCTGGGTGTCGGACGGGCCCCCGGCGGTGTAGGGGATGCGCAGAACGCAGGTCTCGACGGCGGCGATTTTCATTGTTGTTCTCCCGTGGTCAGGCAGGGCGCCATGATAGGCGAGCCCGGCTGCCGCTGCACGCGGGACGAAAAAAATGCCGCCCGCGGCGGCCGCTGCGACGCCCCGCACGGGACTACGACATCGCGCGGTACTTCCGGTAGTACGTCATGACCCGCGGCACGTAAGTCATGGTTTCCGCATAGGGCGGGATGCGGTTGCCGGCACGGACCACGGCGTTCTCGCCGGCGTTGTAGGCGGCGATCGCGAGCTGCAGGTCGTTGTTGAACATGCGGATCAGGTCGCGCAGGTAGCGCGCGCCGCCGCGGATGTTCTGCGCCGGATCCAGGCGGTTCGTCACGCCGTAGCGCCTGGCGGTTTCCGGCATGAGCTGCATCAGGCCCGCCGCACCCTTGCGGGAGCGCGCGAAGGGGTTGTAGCCGGATTCGGCCGAGATGACCGCGTGGATCAGCGCCGGCTCCAGGCGGGTGGCCCGGGCGACTTCCTGGATGGTCCTGGCATAGCGCGCACGGTCTTTTTCGTCGTAATGGCGGATTTCGCTCGCCAGGGTGTTCGTGACCGGGTCGGGGGCCTTCTTTTTTTCCTTCAGGTAGATCTTGTAGCGGCTGTCCTGGGGGACGTTGGTGAAATGCACGGCGCCGTCGGCATCCACGTACCGGTAGATGTCGGCGTGCGCAATTCCGGCAGATAGCGCCGAAACAAGTAACAGGAAAAGGCGGAATTTCATGGATAGCCGGATTGGTGCAAATTTTGTGCAACTTTCGCGCCGCGCCCGGTATAACGGACGGCCGCCGGGCGGGTTTAGCCAGGGCGGCCGTCCCGCCGGCGCTCCCGCAAGCGGGCCTGGCGGCTAACGTGTCGCGCGGCGACGCCGAGGTCGAGCGGAAGGGATCTGGAATTATGGAGGCGGGTGGAACTGGACACGCATCTGGATGCGTCGCCCCCGCCATCGCTCCCGCAAGCGGGCCTAGCGGCTAACGTGTCGCGATGGCACCAACACCGTGGCGAGCGAGGCGATGACGAGGCAGAGGGCCGTGTATTCCTGCCATTGCGGCGATTCGTCCAGCAGCCAGATGCCGCTGAACACGCCGACGACGGGGATCATGAGGGTGCTCAGGGACGACACCCCCGGCGGCGCGGTCGAGGCGATCTTGAACCAGGCCCAGTAGCAGAAGATGAAGACGAACGTCATGTTGTAGACGAGCCCCACCGTGGCGGGCACGCCCAGCGGCTGCCAGTGCAAGCCGTCGATGGCGAGGGCGCCGGCCATGATCGGCAGGCCGCCGATGAGCAGCATCCAGGCGGTGAGCGCGGCAGTGCCGAGGGCGATGGGGTAGCGCCGCATGTATACCGTCCCCATTGCCCAGGTGATCGCGCCGCCCAGCACCAGGATCGTGCCCAGCGGCGAGGCCGTGACGATGCCGATCTCGCCTCCTATCAGGAAGGCCATGCCGGCCATGCCGAGCGCGAGCCCGAGCAGGCGCCGCGGCGTGAGCTTCTCGTGCAGCACGAGCGCGGACAGCAGCACCGCCCAGATCGGCATGCTGTAGGCGAGGATCGCGCTGCGCCCCGCCGGCATCATGCGCAGGCCGTAGCCGATCAGCACGTTCCACGCGGTCACGTTGAAGAGCGAGCAGACGACGAGGCGGCCCCACTGGTCGCGCGGGACGGCTACCGTCTGCCCGCCCGCGCGCGCGATGAGGAACAGCCCGGCGGCGCCGGAGGCCACGCTCAGGCCGCGGAACGTCCACACCGGCATCTCCGCGAGCGTCATCTTCATCATCGGCCAGTTGAAGCCCCACCCCAGCGTGAGCGCTGCGAGCAGTATCCAGAGCGAGCGCGGGAGGGTCTGGGCCTGGGAGGACATTTTCCTGGAAGCGGGCGCGGGGACGCGCAGTGTACAGGAAGGCCGCCGGCGAGGCGGCCCGCGTGCGTCGCGTGCTACCATTTCCGCATGCTGGCGAACCCCGTCGTGCGCTTCCTCGTGTTCTGGGGCGTGAACACGCTTTCGCTCTGGGTCGCGGACGATCTGTTCGACGGCATCTCGTTCGCGACACCCAAGGCGCTGTTCCTGTCCGGGTTGATGCTGGGCATCGTGAACACGTTCGTGAAGCCGGTGCTGCTGGTGCTGACCTTGCCGCTTTCCATCCTGACGATGGGGTTGTTCGTGCTGGTGGTCAATGCGCTGATGCTGCTGCTCACGGCGTGGCTGGTGCCGGGGTTCGCAGTGGGCGGGTTCTGGGCCGGGTTCTTCGTGGCGATTTTCGTGGCGGTGTTCAGCTTCGCGCTGAACTCGCTGCTGGGCTACAACAGGGTACGCGTCGAGCGCGTCAGGTGAACGCAGGCAAACAATAGTCAGGAGGCGGGCATGCAGAAGTACCAGATGTACATAGGCGGCGAGTGGGTGGCCCCGTCGTCGGGGGAATGGTTCGAAAGCTACAATCCCTTCACCGGCGAGCCATGGGCGATGATCCCGCGCGGCAACGCCGCGGACGCGGACCACGCCGTGCGCACCGCCCATGCGGCCTTCACCGGCGGGCCGTGGCCCGAGATGACCGCCACGCAGCGCGGCGCGCTGCTGAGGAAGCTCGGCGACCTCGTCGCGCAGAATGCCCAGCACCTCGCCGAGATCGAGGTGCGTGACAACGGCAAGCTCATCGCGGAGATGGGCGCGCAGCTCAACTACGTGCCGCAGTGGTACTACTACTTCGGCGGGCTCGCCGACAAGATCCAGGGCGCCGTCATCCCGCTCGACAAGAAGGGCTACTTCAACTTCACGCGCTACGAGCCGCTGGGCGTGGTGGTGGCGATCACGCCGTGGAACTCGCCCCTGATGCTCACCGCGTGGAAGCTCGCCCCGGCGCTGGCGGCGGGCAACACCGTGGTCATCAAGCCTTCCGAGTTCACGTCCGCGTCCGCGCTGGAGTTCGTCAAGCTCGTCGAGCAGGCCGGGTTCCCCGCGGGCGTGGTCAACGTCGTGACGGGCTACGGCAAGGAGGCCGGCATGCCGCTGGTCGAGCATCCGCTGACGGCCAAGATCACGTTCACGGGGTCGGATGCCACGGGGCGCATCATCAACGAGACCGCGGCGCGCGGCTTCAAGAAGGTCGGCCTCGAGCTGGGCGGCAAGTCGCCGAACGTCGTGTTCGAGGATGCCGTCATGGAGGACGCGGTCAACGGCGCCGTGTCGGGGATTTTCGCGGCCACGGGCCAGACCTGCATCGCCGGCTCGCGCCTGCTGGTGCAGGAGTCGATCCACGACAAGTTCGTCGAGAAGCTGCTCGCGCTCGCGAAGACCGCGAGGATGGGCAACCCGATGAGCCTGGAGACCCAGGTCGGCCCGGTGACCACGCAGCCGCAGTACCAGAAGATCCTGTCCTACATCGACGTCGCCAGGAACGAGGGCGCGAAGCTGCGCATGGGCGGCGGCGCGGCCACGCGGCCGGAGTGCGGCAAGGGCTGGTTCGTCGAGCCGACCATCTTCACCGGCGTCGACAACAAGATGCGCATCGCGCAGGAAGAGGTGTTCGGACCGGTGCTGTCCATCATCCCGTTCAAGGACGAGGAGGATGCCGTGCGCATCGCCAACGACGTGCGCTTCGGCCTGGGCTCCGGCGTGTGGACCAGCGACATCGGCCGTGCGATCCGCATGTCCGAGCGCATCAAGGCCGGCACGGTATGGGTCAACACCTATCGTGCCGTGAGCTTCATGTCGCCGTTCGGGGGCTACAAGGACAGCGGCGTGGGCCGCGAGAACGGCCAGAGCGCGATCTTCGAGTACATGCAGATGAAGAGCGTCTGGATCAACACCGGCGTGAAGACCGGCAATCCGTTCGTGATGCGCTGACGCCCGGCATCGGCGAAAAGAAAAGGGCGGCCAGAAGGCCGCCCTTTTTTTGCCTTCTTCGCCGCGGACTAGCCGGCGATCTTGCGGACTTCGGCGACGCGGGGGACGCGCTTCGGCAGGGCGTCCTTCAGCTTCGCGCGCGCGTCGCGAAGCAGCTTCTCGGTGGTCGCCCAGTCGATGCAGGCGTCGGTCACCGACACGCCGTACTTGAGCTGCTTCGGGTCCGCCGGGATCGACTGGTTGCCGGCGTTGATGTTGCTCTCGAGCATGACGCCGACGATCGACTGGTTGCCCTCGACGATCTGGTGCACGCAGTCCATCATGACCAGCGGCTGCAGGTTGTGGTCCTTGTTCGAGTTCGCGTGGCTGCAGTCGACGACGATGTTGGCCGGCAGCCTGTTCTTCGCCAGCTCCTTCTCCACCACGGCCATGGTCACGGAGTCGTAGTTCGGTCCCTTCGCGCCGCCGCGCAGCACGATGTGGCCGTAGCGGTTGCCGCTGGTGCGGATGACCGAGACCTGGCCGCTCTGGTTGATGCCGAGGAAGCTGTGCGGGCGCGACACCGACAGCAGCGCGTTGATGGCGACCTGCAGCCCGCCGTCGGTGCCGTTCTTGAAGCCCACGGGCGTCGACAGGCCGCTCGCCATCTCGCGGTGCGTCTGCGACTCCGTGGTGCGCGCGCCGATGGCGCTCCAGGTGACCAGGTCGCCGAGATACTGCGGGCTGATCGGGTCGAGTGCCTCCGTGCCGGCGGGCAGGCCCAGCTCGTTGATGTCGCGCAGGACCTTGCGCGCGAGCTGCAGCCCCTGCTCGATGTCGAAGGAGTCGTCCATGTGCGGGTCGTTGATCAGGCCCTTCCAGCCCGTGGTCGTGCGCGGCTTCTCGAAGTACACGCGCATCACCACCAGCAGCGTGTCGTCCACCTCGCCGGCCAGCGCCTTGAGCCGGCGGGCGTAATCCATCGCCGCGTCCGGGTCGTGGATCGAGCAGGGGCCCACGACCACCATGAGCCGGTGGTCGCGGCGGTCGAGGATGCCCTCGAGCGCCTGGCGCCCTTCCAGCACGGTGCGCTCGGCCTTTTCGGTCTGCGGGATGCGGCGCTTGAGATCGTCCGGCGTGAGCAGGACCTCCTGCGAGGCGACGTTGACGTTGTAGATCAGCTTTTCGTCCATGATTGCGGGGCCTGCGGCCCGGAATGCCGGTGAACCGGGGATTGTACGGTTTTCCGGGCGCATGGGACACGGCTGCCGGACGGCATTTCCTCAAGATTGGCCGGCGCGGACCGATTAGCCAGGCGGACCCCCGACTCCTGCGCCCTTGAAAACCGCCCTCGCCATCGCCTTCAGCCTGTTCGCCGCCGCCGGCACCGCCTGGCCCGCGCATTGGATGCCGGTCAGCGCGGACGCAGAACGCTCCATTTTCCTCGACATGGAGGCGCTGGCCCGCACCGGCAACGTCGTGCAGGCCTGGGACTGGCAGAAATTCGGCGAGCGGCAGGAGGACGCGGAGCGCCGCGGGGGTTATTTCTGGGTGAAATCGCTGACCAGCTACCACTGCGTGCGGCGCACGACCGATCCCGTGCTGAAGATCTATTTCGATGCGGACGGCACGGAGGTCGGGCGCGCCCACCTCGAGGGCCTGCGCTTTCCCGCGGCCGTCGAGCCGGATTCCCTGCGCGAGAAATTGCTGGACCTGGCATGCAATCCCCCCAAGCCGCCTGCGAAGCCGGCCGTGCGGGCCGCGCGGGGTCCGGCAAGGACGGCCGCCCGGCCGGAGGCGCCTGTCACACCGGCCAAGGCGGACAGGAACGCGGAACCGGCGGCGGCCACCATCAGGCCCGCGGCCTACGTGCCGCGGCCGGCCCATCCGCGGACCTACACGCTGCCGCCGCGCGGCGCGCTCACCGCCGGCAAGCCGTCTTCACGCCGCAAGCCGTCCGCCGCCGCGTGCCCGCCGCCGGCGGCCGCGGCCGGGAAGGAGGCGCCGGCGAGGCTCACGGAGGCCGACGGGGAAGGCCTGTTCAACTGACGCTTCAGCGCATTTTCGAGTACGCGGTGGGCGTCAGGATCAGGTTGGTGATGTGGGTCGTGAGCGGACCGTCCTTCTCGGTCTCGGCGCGGATGGCGAGCCAGTCCGGATGCGTGGCGAACGCGTTCCATTTCTGCTCGCGCTCGGCCAGGCTCTCCCACTCCAGGATGTAGTACAGCGCGTTGTTGCTTTCGCCGATGACCGTGGTCCAGAAGCCGACCTGGCGGATGCCGAAGCGTTCCCACAGCTTCAGCGTGTGGTTGGAGAACCTCGCGTTCAGCGCGGGCAGCTTGCCCGGCCAGGCGTGGTAGATGCGCAGTTCGTGGATCATGCTTCGAAGGCTCCCGTGCTGTCGTTGGAATTGCGTTCGCGTGCTCAGTATTTCTTCGTGAGCGTGAGGCTCTCGCCCTCCCGGCGCATCTCCAGCTTGCCGAGGAAGCTCATGCCCAGCAGGACCACGGGCATGGTCGTCTCGTGCACCACGCCGTCGATGTCGTGCAGCGTGATGTCGCCCAGCGTGACTTCCGCGAGCTTCACGCGATAGACCGGCACCACGCCGTTGGCGGTCTGCGAGTAGCCGCGCTCGCCGGCCAGGTAGTTCACGCCCGCGCGGCGCGCTTCCTCGACGCTCATCGACACCATGGTCGCACCGGTGTCGAGCAGGAAGCGCACCGACGAGCCGTTGATGCTGCCCGACGAGACGAAATGGCCGTTGCGGTCGGGCGCGAGGGTCACCGTCGCGCGCTCGCTTTTCGCCGACAGCGCGCTGTAGACGCCTTCGCCGATGCGAAGCCGCCGCTGCTTGCCGTCCACCGACACGACGGCCTCGTCGCTGTCGGAGCTGACCAGCGTCACGCCGGAGACGGTCTCGCCCACGCGCACCGTGCGCGGCTTGCCCTTGTCGATGACCAGCATGGCCTTGCCCGGGAACAGCGCCACGACGCTGACCTCCGCGGCCCACGCGCCGCCGGCCAGGCAGGCGAGGAGCACGAGAACTCGCGTAATATCGTTGGCGATGAACCGCATGGGGATGTTCCGTCGATGAAGCCGGTCGCGATATTGCGTCATTCGCCCACCGAGGGGCCGGGCTATTTTGCCACGTATCTCGATTCGCACGGCCTGCAATGGCGGCTCGTGGCCGTCGACGAGGGCGAGCCCGTGCCGGCGCACGCTTCCGGCTTCGGCGGGCTCGCCTTCATGGGCGGGCCGATGAGCGTGAACGACGACCTGCCGTGGATACCGCGGGCGCTCGGCCTCATCCGCGATGCCGTCGCGGCGGACGTGCCCGTGCTCGGCCACTGCCTCGGCGGCCAGCTCATGTCGAAGGCCCTGGGCGGAACCGTCGGGCGCAACCCCGTCAAGGAGATCGGCTGGGGCGAGGTCGAGGTCGCCGACAATCCGCAGGCGCGCGCCTGGTTCGGGCCGGACCTGAAGCGCTTCGAGTCCTTCCACTGGCACGGCGAGACGTTCTCGATCCCGCCCGGCGGCACGCGCATCATGGGCAACCGCAACTGCGAGAACCAGGGTTTCGTGATCGGCAAGAGCCTGGGCATGCAATGCCATGTGGAGATGACCGAGCAGCTCATCGATGCCTGGTGCGAATCGGGCGCCGGGGAGATCGAGTACAGCCGTTCCAGCCCGGCCGTGCAGACCGAGGGGCAGATGAAGGCGAGGATGCAGGACAAGATCGCGGCGATGCGCCGCGTCGCGGACAGGCTTTACGACAAGTGGGTCGGGGGGCTGAAAACGTAGAAGCGTGCCGGGTGCTCCGACCCGAAGCACCCGGCACTCAGTACCCGGTGCTCAATCCCGGAAGTTGTTGAACTGCACCGGATAGTCGGTGACGTTCTTGCGCACGAGCGCGATCGCCAGCTGCAGCTCGTCCTTCTTGGCGCCCGAGACGCGCACCGCCTCGCCCTGGATGCTGGCCTGGACCTTGAGCTTCGCGTCCTTGATCAGCTTCTGTATCTTCTTGCCGAGCTCCTGGTCGATGCCGACCTTCACCGTGATCGCCTGCTTGACCTTGTCGCCGCTCACGGCCTCGATTTTCCCGCGCTGCAGGCTGCGCACGTCGACGCCGCGCTTGGCGAGCTTGCCGACCAGCACGTCGTAGACCTGGCCGAGCTTGAACTCGTCGTCGGCGAACACCGTCAGCACCTTGTCGGCGTGCTCGACGCGCGCGTCCGACCCCTTGAAGTCGAACCGGTTCGAGATTTCCCGGTTCGCCTGGTCGAGCGCGTTCTTCAGCTCGACCTGGTTGACCTCGGAGACGATGTCGAAGCTCGGCATGCCGGTTCCCCTCCGGGTGGGTTACTTCCTTCCGCGCCTGGTGCCGATGCGCAGGCGCAGCGCGTTCAGCCGGATGAAGCCGGCGGCGTCGACCTGGTTGTAGGCGCCCTTGTCGTCATCGAAGGTGGCGATGCGCGAATCGAACAGCGAATCGGACCTCGACGAGCGGCCGACGACCAGCACCGTGCCCTTGTAGAGCTTCACGCGCACCGTGCCGTTGACCGGCCTCTGCGATTCGTCGATCAGGCCCTGCAGCAGCCGCCGCTCCGGGCTGAACCAGTAGCCGTTGTAGATCATGCGCGCGTAGCGCGGCATCAGGTCATCCTTGAGCGCCAGCACCTCGCGGTCGAGCGTGATGGATTCGATCGCGCGATGCGCCTTCAGCATGATCGTGCCGCCCGGGGTCTCGTAGCAGCCGCGTGACTTCATGCCGACGTAGCGGTTCTCCACCATGTCCAGGCGCCCGACGCCGTGCCTGCCGCCGATCCGGTTGAGCCGGGCCAGGACCTGGGCTGGTGTCATCCTGCGGCCGTCGATGGCGACGATGTCGCCGTGCCGGTATTCGAGCTCGACGATCTGCGGCCGGTTGGGCGCCTTCTCCGGCGACACGGTGATGCGCCACATCGACTCCTCCGGCTGGAAATCCGGGTCCTCGAGGATGCCGCCCTCGTAGGAGATGTGCAGCAGGTTGGCGTCCATGGAGTAGGGCGCGCCACCGCCCTTGCGCTTCTTGAAGTCGACCGGTATGCCGTGCTTGTCCGCGTAGGCGAGCAGCTTCTCGCGCGACAGCAGGTCCCACTCGCGCCACGGCGCGATGACCTTGACGTCAGGCATCAGCGCGTAAGCGCCCAGCTCGAAGCGCACCTGGTCGTTGCCCTTGCCCGTGGCGCCGTGAGAGATGGCGTCGGCGCCGGTCTTGCGCGCGATCTCGACGAGATGCTTGGCGATCAGCGGACGCGCGATCGACGTGCCGAGCAGGTACTCGCCCTCATAGACCGCGTTGGCGCGGAACATCGGGAACACGAAGTCGCGCACGAACTCCTCGCGCAGGTCCTCGACGTAGATCTGCTTCACGCCGAACATCTTCGCCTTCCTGCGTGCGGGCGACAGCTCCTCACCCTGGCCGATGTCGGCCGTGAAGGTGACGACCTCGCACCGGTAGGTGTCCTGCAGCCATTTCAGGATGACGGAAGTGTCCAGCCCGCCCGAGTAGGCGAGCACGACCTTCCTGACCGGATTTTTCGTTTTCTTCTCCACTGGATGTTTTCCCTGCCTCGCGTTGCTCAAGTCCTGTTCGGGTTGTCGTCGTCGCCGTTGTCGTCCATGTCGCCTTCGTAGACGCCGTTCACCCACTCGCCGACGAACAGGCGCCCGTCCGGGGTCTGGTACTGGCCGTGGCCGTGCGGCTGGCCCTCCTTCCACTGCCCTTCGTACCAGCTGCCGTCCGGGGCCTCGTAGCGGCCGTCACCGTCCTGCAGGCTGTGCTGCCAGTCGCCGACGTAGCGCCCGCCCTGCGCCCGCGTGAGCGTGCCCTTGCCCTCGGCCCAGCCGTCCTTCAACGTGCCTTCGTACTTGTCGGCCGGCTTGTCGTCGACGAACCATTGCAGCACGCCGTCGCCGTCGGCGAGGCCCTTGCGGCACGGGCCGTCCCAGGCGATCGATTCGCCGGGCTGGGGGAAGGGGTTGGCGACCTTGCAGCCGTTGCGGTCCGCTATCCACGTCACGTCGTCGTCCGCCGCCCCGGCCGCGGCGGCAACCAGCAGGCCGGCCAGCATTGCAGCATGCAAAACCATCGATCGGCTCATGTTCGCTCCTTGCATCGGTTACGATCGCGGGCCGTCGCGGCCCGCGGCTTCAGCTTCCGGCTCCCGTGCGCATGCCTTCACGCGACATCGACCTTTCCCAGCAGCAGGTATTCCATGAGTGCTTTTTGCGTATGCAGTCTATTCTCGGCCTCGTCCCAGACCACGCTCTGCGGCCCGTCGATGACGGCGGCCTCGACTTCCTCGCCGCGGTGCGCCGGCAGGCAGTGCATGAACAGCGCGTCGCGCGCGGCGAGCTTCATCATTTCGGCGTCGACCTGCCAGTCCTCGAAGTCGCGGCTGCGCTCCTCGTTCTCGGCCTCGAATCCCATGCTCGTCCACACGTCCGTGGTCACCAGGTGCGCGCCGCGGGCCGCTTCCATCGGGTCGGGAAACTGCTCGTAGTGGTCGGTGCCGTACAGGCCGGCGCGCTCGGGCTCGACCTCGTAGCCCGGCGGCGTGGAGACGTGCACGTTGAAATCCAGCACTTCCGCCGCCTGCAGCCAGGTGTTGCAGACGTTGTTCGAGTCGCCTATCCAGGCGACCGTTTTGCCCTGGATCGGCCCGCGGTGCTCGATGAAGGTGAAGATGTCCGCGAGGATCTGGCAGGGATGGTACTCGTTGGTCAGGCCGTTGATGACCGGCACGCGGGAGTGCGCGGCGAAGCGCTCGATGATGTCCTGCTCGAAGGTGCGGATCATGACGATGTCGCACATGCGCGAGATGACCTGCGCCGCGTCCTCGACCGGCTCGCCGCGGCCGAGCTGGGAGTCGCGCGTGGAGAGGAAGATCGCCGCACCCCCGAGCTGGTGCATGCCGGCCTCGAAGGACAGGCGCGTGCGCGTGCTCTGCTTCTCGAAGATCATCACCAGCGTGCGGTCGAACAGCGGGTGGTAGGCCTTGTAGTCCTTGAACTGCCGCTTGATCCAGCGCGTGCGCTCGAACAAATGGTCGAGCTCGCCGCGCGTGAAATCGCGGAACTGCAGGAAATGCCTCGGCGGCTGCATCGGCGTCCTTCAGCCCTGCGCCGCGAGCCGGGCCGCCGGTTGCAGGAAGGCCTCGATGAGGCCGCATACGCCGTCGACCAGCAGCTTCGCCTCGTCGTCGGAAAGGTTCAGCGGCGGCAGCAGCCTCACGACGCTGTCCGCGGTGACGTTGACCAGCAGGCCGGCCGCGAAGCCCTGCGCGACCAGCTCGCCGCACGGCCGGTCGAGCTCGATGCCGATCATGAGCCCCTTGCCGCGCACTTCCCTCACCCCCGGCAGGCCGGCAAGCCGGCGGGCGATCGACGCGCGCAGGGCGTTGCCGGCGGTTGCCGCGCGCTGCACCAGGCCTTCGTCCTCGATGATCGCGAGCGTGGTCAGCGCGGCCACGCAGCCCAGCGGATTGCCGCCGAACGTCGAGCCGTGCTTGCCGGGCGTGAACACGGCTGCCGCGGCGCCGCGTGCGAGGCAGGCGCCGATGGGAAAGCCGTTGCCGAGGCCCTTGGCGAGCGTCATCACGTCGGGCCTGACGCCGAGGTGCTGGTGGGCGAACCACTTTCCGGTGCGCGCCATGCCGCTTTGCACCTCGTCGAGCATCAGCAGCCACCCGCGCTCGTCGCACAGCTCGCGCAGCCGTGGAATGTAGCCGTCCTCGGGCACGTGTATGCCGCTTTCCCCCTGCACGGGCTCGACCAGCACGGCGACGATGTTCGGATTCGCGGAGGCGACCTGGTCCAGCGCCGCGAGGTCGTTGTAGGGCACCCGCACGAAGCCCGCGAGCAGCGGCTCGAAGCCGGCCTGCACCTTGCGGCTGCCGGTGGCCGACAGCGTGGCGATGGTGCGGCCGTGGAAGGCCTTTTCCATGACCACGATGGCGGGGGATTCCACGCCCTTCTGGTGGCCGTGCAGGCGCGCCAGCTTGATCGCGGCCTCGTTGGCTTCGCAGCCGGAATTGCAGAAGAAGACGCTGTCCATGCCGGCGAGCGCGCACAGGCGCGCGGCGAGCTGCTCCTGCTCGGGAATCTCGTACAGGTTGGATACGTGCATGGCGCGCGCGGCCTGGGCGGAGATCGCAGCCACCAGCCGTGGGTGCGCATGGCCCACGCCGGTCACGGCCACGCCGCTCACGCCATCCAGGTAGCGTCTGCCGTCGAGATCCCACAGCCACGAGCCCTCGCCGCGCGCAAAGGCGATGGGTTGCCGGCCGTAGGTGTTCATCACGTGCTGCATCATGGTGGTGCCTGTTGCGGGGAGGGCGTTTCGCGGTCCCAGAAATGCACACGGCGGCAATTGAGCCGCCGTGCATGCGTTGGGAAATGCGGAGTCCCTAAGGCTGCATATGTATCCGAATCGGCGCGGGCTTGCAAGGGATTTGCGTCGGGCTTCGGCGCCTGTTTCGGCTCCCGCGCACCGGCCTGCATCCCCGCGGCCGCGCCATGGCGTTGCGCTAAGGCAGGGGCGCCGCGAAGAAAAGCGCGGTTTACCTGCACCGGCGCGATTTATTTTTTATAAATCATGTTCATGAAACATCTTTACGGCCGTCGTGCGCAATCGTTGTGCGGCGCAAAATATGCTAGGATGCGCCGCTATCCCGGATCCCCGAACATGTCTGGCCCGCCCATCGAGGAAATCATCATCGTCGGTGTCACCGAGAGCGGCGAGACTTTTCGTCCCGGCGACTGGGCCGAGCGGCTGTGCGGCTGCATGTCGCTGTTCGGCGAAGACCAGCGCATCAGCTATTCGCCCTACCTCAAGCCGATCATCGCCGCCGGCATCAAGTGCGTGGTGGTCGACCGCAGGCTCGAGCAGATGAGTCCGGAAGCCTTCGGGTTCCTGATGGGGTTCTGCCGCGACAACGAGCTGCAGATCCGCGGCGGCAGGCACGAAGTCCGCCAGTCGTTGCACGTTCGCAAGGGCATCCGCGTGGCCTGAGCGCCGCCGGCACCCCGCAAAAGAAAAGGCCCGCCTGCGCGGGCCTTTTGCTTTCGGGACGATGATCCCGGACCAAATTGCTTTCGGGACGACGATCCCGGATCAGGCCATTGCCTTGATGGCGGCCGCGAGGCGGCTTTTCTGCCGGGACACGGTGTTCTTGTGGACGATGCGCTTGTCGGCGATGGCGTCGATGCGGCTCTGTGAGGCCTGGAACTGGGCCATCGCCGCCTTCTTGTCGCCGGCGGCGATGGCTTTCTTGACGTTCTTGATGGCGGTGCGCAGCTCCGTGCGCTGGCCGGCGTTGTGGGCCCGGCGCTTTTCCGCCTGGCGGGCTCGTTTCTTGGCTGATGCGATATTGGCCATTTTGGGGGCTTCCGGTGCCGCTTCGGGCGGCGCTAGCGAAAAAGGGCGCCATGGTACTGTTTCAGCGGGGGGTTTGCAACACTTCCTTCCGGGGCTGAGCGCAGGGCCGTGCCGGGGACGCGCGGACCGGTCGGTTACAATGCCGGCGCGAGCGTCAATCGCCGGAAAACGACACGATGAACCTGCTCAAAGCGCTGGCGGCGGTCAGCAGCATGACCCTGCTGTCGCGCATTCTGGGGTTGATCCGCGACGCCGTCATCGCCATGCAGTTCGGCGTGAGCACCGGCACGGACGCCTTCCTCGTGGCGTTCCGGCTGCCCAACCTGCTGCGGCGCGTGTTCGCGGAGGGCGCCTTCTCGCAGGCCTTCGTCCCCATCCTCAGCGAATACCGCAACACGCGCTCCGCGCAGGATACGCGCGCTTTCGTGAACCACGTGGCGACGCTGCTCGCCCTCGTGCTGGTGCTGGTGTCCATCGCCGGCGTGCTGGCCGCGCCGCTGATCGTCTACCTGAGCGCGCCCGGTTTCGCGGCGTCACCCGAAAAATTCCAGGTCACCGTCGAGCTGCTGCGCATCACGTTCCCCTACATCCTGTTCATCTCGGTCGCCTCGCTGGCGGGTGGCATCCTGAACACCTGGAGCCGGTTCTCCGTGCCTGCGTTCACGCCCGCGCTGCTGAACGTCTCCTTCATCGTATTCGCGCTGTGGCTGGCTCCGTACTTCGACCCGCCCATCAAGGCGCTGGCCTGGGCGGTGTTCGCCGGCGGCCTGCTGCAAGTCGCCTTCCTGCTGTCCTTCCTGGCGAAGGTCGGCATGCTGCCCAGGTTCAGCCTGCAGCTGCGCGATCCCGGCGTCTGGCGGCTGCTCAAGCTCATGGGACCCGCGGTGTTCGGCGTGTCGGTGAGCCAGGTCAGCCTGCTGATCAACACCATATTCGCGTCGTTCCTCGTCACCGGCAGCGTGACCTGGCTGTATTACGCGGACCGGCTCATGGAGCTGCCGACGGGGCTGCTGGGCGTGGCTCTGGGCACCATCCTGCTGCCCAGCCTGAGCCGCAGCCACGCCGCGAAGACGGCCGAGGAGTTTTCGCGGCTGCTGGACTGGGGGCTGCGCATGACCTTCCTGCTCGCGCTGCCCTGCGCGGTTGCGCTGGCGCTGCTTTCCGTGCCGCTGATCGCCACGCTGTTCCACCACGGCGCGTTCGAGGCGCACGACGTGCTCATGACGCGCAACGCGCTGGTGGCCTACAGCGCCGGCCTGCTGGGGCTGATCCTCGTGAAGGTGCTCGCTCCCGGCTTTTATGCGCGCCAGGACATCCGCACCCCGGTGAAAATCGGCATCGCGACGCTGTGCGTCACGCAGCTCATGAACGTGGTGTTCCTGTGGGGCCTGGAATTCGGCCACGCCGGGCTCGCGCTCGCCATCTCGCTGGGCGCGTGCATGAACGCCGGCCTGCTGTTCCTCAACCTCCGGCGCGCCCGAGCCTATGACGTGCAGCCGGGCTGGGCCGCGTTCCTGGGCAAGCTGGCGGCCGCGCTCGCCGCCATGGTCCTTGCGCTGTGGCTCGCCATGGGCAGCGAATCGCAGTGGATGCACGGCGAGCTCTCGTGGCGCATCGCCCGGCTGTCGATGCTCGTCGCGCTGGGGGCGGGCGCCTACCTCGGCAGCCTCTGGCTGCTCGGCATGAGGCCGCGCGATTTCGCGAGGCGGACGGCCTGACGGCTGCGCGGGGCGTCAGCCCTTGCTGCGCATGGCCTCGTCGACGACCTTGCGCGTGAGGTGCGGGGCGAACATCTCGATGAGGTCGTAGGTGTAGCCGCGCAGGTAGGTGTTCTTGCGGATGCCGATGCGCGTCGTGCTGGGCTCGAACAGGTGGCTCGCGTCGAGCGCGCGCACGTGGGTGTCGCGCCTGGGGTCGTAGGCCATCATCGCGACGATCCCCACGCCCAGGCCCAGCTCCACGTAGGTCTTGATCACGTCGGCGTCGATCGCCGTCAGCACGACGTTGGGCGTGAGGCCCTTGCCGGCGAACGCCTGGTTGATCTTCGACCGGCCCGTGAACGCGAAGTCGTAGGTGATGATCGGGAAGGCCGAGATCGCTTCGAGCGTGAGCTTCTTCGCCTTCAGCAGCGGGTGCCCGGGCTGCACGAGCACGCAGCGGTTCCACTGGTAGCACGGCAGCATGATGAGGTCCTCGTACAGCTCGATCGCCTCGGTGGCTATCGCGATGTCCGCCTCGCCCGAGGCGACCATCTCGGAGATCTGCGTCGGGCTGCCCTGCCGCAGCGACAGCCGCACGGCCGGATATTTCTTCGTGAACTTCTGCACGACCTGCGGCAGGGCGTAGCGCGCCTGCGTATGCGTGGTGGCGATCGTCAGGCGGCCGGCGTCCTCCTCGGTGAACTGCTCGCCGACCTGCTTCAGGTTGTCGGCGTCCTTGAGGATGCGCTTGGCGATCTCGAGGATGGACTTGCCGGGCTCCGTGACCGCGACCACGCGCTTGCCGTGGCGCACGAAGATGTCCACGCCGAGCTCGTCCTCCAGGCTGCGGATCTGCTTGCTGATGCCGGGTTGCGAGGTGTGCAGGACCTCGGCCGCGGTCGACAGGTTCAGCTCCTGGCGCGCGACCTCGCAGATGTAGCGCAACTGCTGGAGTTTCATGGGCTGGGGGCAAGTAATCAATCGTTATTAGATACTAACAGAATATTCATTGGAAACATAAAGTAGCTGGCTATCATGCGGTCTCGAAAAACAAGCGATGGGACCGGCGTGCGCCGTCGGCGGCGTGCCACAGGAAATGGAACCGGCTTACGTGCTTTCCGGCCTGCTCGTCGGCTTCGTCGTCGGACTGACCGGTGTCGGCGGCGGCTCCCTCATGACCCCGCTGCTGGTCATGGTTTTCGGCGTGTCGCCGGCGACCGCCGTGGGAACCGACCTGCTTTACGCATCGCTCACCAAGGCCACGGGCGTCTGGGTCCACGCGCGCCGCGGCAACGTCGAATGGCGGCTGGTGGGCTGGCTGGCCGCCGGCAGCCTGCCGGCAGCCGTCATCGCGCTCGTCGTCCTGCATCTCATCGGCATCGACAGCCACCGGATCGGCGGGGTCATCACGGGCTCGCTGGGCGTGGCGCTGATCCTGACCGCGCTTGCCATCCTGTTCCGGGAAAGGCTGCAGCGCATCGGCAGGCGCGAAGGCGCGGACAACTGGCGCAGCCGCCACGTCGTGACTGCGACCGTCGCCACCGGGGCGCTGATCGGGGCGCTGGTGGCGCTGAGCTCCGTCGGTGCGGGCGCCGTCGGCGTGGCGGCGCTGTTCTGGCTGTTCCCCCTGCTGCCGGCCTCGCGCATCGTCGGCAGCGACATCGCGCACGCCGTGCCGCTGACCCTGCTGGCCGGGCTCGGCCATCTCTACCTCGGCACCGTGGACTGGCACCTGCTCGTGAACCTGCTGGTGGGCTCGCTGCCGGGCATCTACGCCGGCAGCCACCTGAGCGGGCGCATCGCGGAACGCTGGCTGCGCCCGGCGCTCGCTTCCATGCTGGTGCTGGTGGGCGGCAAGCTGGTGTTCTGAAGACCCTGCCATGTATCGATACGACCAGCTGGACCGCACGATGGTCGCGGAGCGCGTCGCGCAGTACCGCGACCAGGTGCGCCGCTTCCTCGCGGGTGAGCTGGGCGAGGACGAGTTCCGGCCGCTGCGCCTGCAGAACGGCCTCTACATCCAGCGTCACGCGCCGATGCTGCGCATCGCCATCCCGTACGGGCTGCTTTCGGCGAGGCAGCTGCGGATGCTTGCTTCCATCGCGCGCAGATACGACCGCGGCTACGGGCACTTCACCACGCGCCAGAACATCCAGTACAACTGGCCGCGCCTGGAGGACACGCCGGACATCCTCGCCGACCTTGCCTCGGTCGAGATGCACGCGATCCAGACCAGCGGCAATTGCGTGCGCAACATCACCTCGGACGAGTTCGCCGGCGTGGCTCCCGACGAGATACTCGACCCGCGGCCGTTCGCCGAGATCCTGCGCCAGTGGTCGACCTTCCATCCCGAATTCGCCTTCCTGCCGCGCAAGTTCAAGATCGCGATCAACGGCGCCGCGGAAGACCGTGCCGCAGTGGCCTTCCATGACATCGGGCTGCACCTGGTACGGGCGCCGGACGGCGCGATCGGCTTCCGCGTGATCGCCGGCGGCGGCATGGGGCGCACGCCCATGCTCGGCCCGGCCATCCGGGAATTTCTGCCGTGGCGGCACATGAACACCTACGTCGAGGCGATCCTGCGCGTCTACAACCGCCACGGGCGCCGCGACAACCTCTTCAAGGCGCGCATCAAGATTCTGGTCAAGGCCCTCGGCGCGCAGGAATTCGCCCGGCAGGTCGAGCAGGAATGGGCGCACACGAAGGACGGTCAGGACACGATCTCCGACCATGAGCTTGCGCGCGTTGCGGCGTACTTCGAGCCGCCCGCATACGAAAACCTGCCCGCCGTGGACGCCGGCATCGAGGCGCAGCTGAGGCAGTCCGCGGCGTTTGCCCGCTGGGTCGGGCGCGCGGTCAGGCCGCACCGCGTCGCCGGGTACCGCGCCGTCGTCCTGTCGCTGAAGAAGACCGGCGTGCCGCCGGGAGACGCGACGGCGCAGCAGATGGAGCTCGTGGCCGGCTGGTCCGAGCGCTTCGGCTTCGGCGAGATCCGCGTGTCCCACGAGCAGAACCTGATCCTGCCCGACGTGCGGCTGGCGGACCTGCGTGCGCTGTGGGAGGAGGCACGCGCGGCGGGGCTCGCGACGCCCAACCTCGGTCTGCTGACCGACATCATCTCCTGCCCCGGGGGCGATTTCTGCTCGCTCGCGAACGCCAAGTCGATCCCGGTCGCGCTGGGCATCCAGCATCGCTTCGACGACCTCGACTACCTGCATGACATCGGCGAGCTGAACATCAACATCTCGGGCTGCATGAACTCCTGCGGCCACCACCATGCCGGCCACATCGGCATCCTCGGCGTCGACAAGGACGGGGAGGAGTGGTACCAGGTGTCGCTGGGCGGGGCGGACGGCTCGGACGCCGGCCGCGGCCGCAGTGCCATCGGCAAGGTCATCGGCCCCTCGTTCAAGGCCGGGGACATGCCGGACGTGGTCTCGCGCCTGATCGACATCTACGTGGGCTTGCGCCGCGAGGACGAGCGTTTCATCGACACGGTGGCCCGCCTGGGCATCGCACCGTTCAAGGCCGGCGTGTACGGCAGCCCGCTGCGTGCCGGCCGGGAAGGAGCGACGGTCGATGCCTGAAATCATCCTGCGCGGCGCGGTCGTGCACGACGACTGGCAGGTCCTGCGCCCCTCCGGCGGGCAGCAGGCCGTCGTGCCGGCGGGCCGGGTCATCGTGCCGCTGCCGGTCTGGCAGGCGGACCATGAGGCGCTTTCGCTGCGCGGCGGCGTCGGCGTCGGCGTCTGGCTGGCAGGCACGGACGAGCCCGGTGCGCTCGCGCCGTGGCTGGGCGCGCTGAAGCTCGTCGCCGTCGATTTCCCGAAGTTCACGGACGGCCGCGGCTACTCCATCGCCCACCTGCTGCGGTCGCGGCACGCCTATCGCGGCGAGCTGCGCGCGATAGGCGACGTCCTTCCCGACCAGCTTTTCTACATGAGCCGCGTGGGATTCGACGCCTTCGCGGTCAGGGCGGACAAGGACATCCGCCAGGCGTTGCGCAGCCTGCAGCCGTTCAGCGATTCCTACCAGGGATCGTGGAGCAACCCGGTCCCGGCTTACCGCCGCCACGAGCGCGGCTGGCCGCGCGGGGCGGGGGCCTGAGCGTGGACCTGAGCGACAAGCCGGTCGTGGCCGACGCGGGTTTCGCCGGCCTGCTCGGCCGGCTGAAAGGCATCGCCGCCGAATTCTCGTCGGTTGCGTTCGCCAGCAGCTTCGGGGCCGAGGACATGGTCGTTGCCGACGCCATTCTTGCGGGCGGACTGCCCATCCGCATCTTCACGCTCGACACCGGCCGGCTGCCGCGGCAAACGCTGGAGCTCATGGACCGCACTGCGCGCCACTACGGCACCGAGATCGAGGTCTTTCGACCCGATCCCGCCGCGGTCGCGGGCTATGTTGCGGCCCACGGCGCCAACGCCTTCTACGAGAGCGTCGAGCTGCGCAAGGCCTGCTGCGGCATCCGCAAGGTCGAGCCGCTGCGCCGCGCGCTGGCGGGACGCGATGCCTGGGTGACCGGGCTGCGCCGCGCGCAGTCCGTCACGCGGACGGATTTGCCCCCGCGCGAATTCGACGCCGCGCACGGCCTCGTGAAATTCAACCCGCTCGCCGACTGGTCGGAGGCCGGCGTATGGGCGTACATCCGCGGCCGTGGCGTCCCGTACAATGCGCTGCACGATCGCGGCTACCCGTCGATCGGCTGCGAGCCCTGTACCCGTGCCGTGAAGCCCGGCGAGGACGTCCGCGCGGGCCGCTGGTGGTGGGAAAGCCGGGACGACAGGGAATGCGGGCTGCATGTCGCCCTGCCGGGCGGGCCGCAGGGGGAAGGCACATCGTGAGCGCCGTGCTGCACATCGAATCGACGCGGGCCAGCCACCTCGACTGGCTGGAGTCCGAGGCCATCCACATCCTGCGCGAAGTCGCGGCCGAGTGCGCGAACCCGGCGCTGCTGTTCTCCGGCGGCAAGGATTCCATCGTGCTGCTGCGCCTGGCGGAGAAGGCGTTTCGTCCCGGACGCTTCCCGTTCCCGCTGCTGCACATCGATACCGGCCACAACTTCCCGGAAGTCATCGCCTTCCGCGACGCCCGCGCAGCCGAGCTCGGCGAGCGCCTGATCGTCGGCCATCTCGAGGATTCCATCCGCGCCGGCCGCGTGCGCCTGCGCTCGGAGGACGAGAGCCGCAACGTCCACCAGTCGGTGACGCTGCTGGATACGATCGCCGAGCACGGCTTCGACGCCTGCATCGGCGGCGCCCGGCGCGACGAGGAGAAGGCGCGCGCGAAGGAGCGCATCTTCTCGTTCCGCGACGAGTTCGGCCAGTGGGACCCGAAGAACCAGCGTCCCGAGCTCTGGAGCCTGTACAACACGCGCGTGCACAAGGGCGAGAACATCCGCGTCTTCCCGATCAGCAACTGGACGGAGCTCGACGTCTGGCAGTACATCGAGCGCGAGGAGCTCGCGGTGCCGTCGATCTACTACGCGCACCGGCGCGAGATCGTGCGCCGCCCGGGCGGGCTGCTGCCGGTGTCGGAGCTCGTGCGCCCGAAGCCGGGCGAGTCGGTCGAGACGCTCTCGGTGCGCTTCCGGACCGTGGGTGACATGACCTGCACCTGCCCGGTCGAGTCCACCGCGGCCGGCGCCGCGGAGATCATCGCGGAGACGGCCGCCACCCGCATCACCGAGCGCGGCGCCACGCGCATGGACGACCAGACCTCGGAGGCGTCCATGGAGCTGCGCAAGAAGGAGGGCTACTTCTGATGTCGGCGATCGAGGACATTGCCCCGGTCGACACCGGCATGCTGCGCTTCACCAGCGCCGGCAGCGTGGACGACGGCAAGAGCACGCTGATCGGCCGGCTGCTCTACGACACCAAGGCGATATTCGAGGACCAGCTCTCGTCGATCGAGAAATCGAGCCGGCGCCGGGGCCAGGACGGCATCGACCTCTCGCTGCTGACCGACGGCCTGCTGGCGGAGCGCGAGCAGGGCATCACCATCGACGTCGCCTACCGCTATTTCGCCACGCCTTCGCGCAAGTTCATCATCGCGGACACCCCGGGCCACGAGCAGTACACCCGCAACATGGTCACCGGGGCATCGACCGCGGACCTCGCCATCGTGCTGGTGGACGCGCGCAAGGGGCTGCTCACTCAATCGCGGCGCCACGCGTTCATCGCCAGCCTGCTGCGCATCCCGCACCTGGTCCTCGCGGTCAACAAGATGGACCTGGCGGAATATTCCCGGGAGGTTTTCGAGGACATCCGCGCGGCATTCGCGGAGTTCGCGCGCGGTCTCGGGTTCCACCGCATCGATGCGCTGCCCATCTCGGCGCTGCGCGGCGACATGGTCGTCGAGCGCGGCGGCCGGCTGCCGTGGTACGGCGGCCCGACCCTGCTGCAGATCCTCGAAGGCGCCGAAGTCGCGCGCTCGGCCGTGCACGGGAACCTGTTCTTTCCCGTGCAGCTGGTGGCGCGTCCGGGCGACAGCGGCGTCGAGGGCGCTCGCGGCTACGCGGGGCGCATCGAGTCGGGCAGCGTGTCGGCGGGCGACGAGGTCGTCGTGCTGCCGTCGGGCCGGCGCTCGAAGGTGCAGGCCATCCGCACCTTCGGGGGCGAGGTCGCCCGCGCGCAGGCACCGCAGTCGGTAACGCTGGTCCTGGAGGACCAGCTCGACATCTCGCGCGGCGAGGTGCTGGCATCCGGCGGCGGTCCGCCGCGGGCCGGCCGCGAGTTCGAGGCGACCCTGTGCTGGCTCGCGACCGAGCCCTTCAACCGCAGCCGGCGCTACCTGATCAAGCACGGCACGCGCGTGACCCGGGCATTGTTCGATTCGCCGAAGTACCGCATCGACGTCAACACGCTGGCGACCGTGCCGGCGGACACGCTCGCGCTCAACGACATCGGCCGGCTTGCCGTGAAGACCGCGCAGCCGATCGCCTTCGAGCCGTACCGCGACAACCGCGCCGCGGGCAGCTTCATCGTCATCGACGAGGCCGGCAACAACACCGTCGCTGCCGGCATGATCGAGGACGCGCCGTGACGGGCAAGGTCTATCTGGTCGGCGCCGGTCCCGGCGCCGCGGACCTGATCACCGTGCGCGGGGCGAGCCTGCTCGCGCGCGCCGGCATCGTTTTCCACGACGCTTTGGTGCAGCCGGAAATGCTCGCGCTCGCGCCGCAGGCGAAGCTCGTCGCGGTCGGCAAGCGCTGTCGCCGCATTTCCACGGACCAGCGCTTCATCAACCGCGCGCTCGTCGAGGCGGCCGCCCGGCACGAGGTCGTGGTGAGGCTCAAGGGCGGCGACCCCATGCTGTTCGGCCGCGCGCAGGAAGAGATCTCCGCATTGGCAGCCGCCGGCGTGCAATGCGAAGTGGTGCCGGGCGTGACGGCGGCGCTGGCCGCGGGTGCCCAGGTCGGCGTGTCGCTGACCCGCCGCGGTGTCAGCCGCAGCGTGGTGTTCGTCACGCCGCGCATCGCCGAAGGCGAAGACCCCAGCGGCTGGGCCGGGGCCGTGGCGAGCGCCGACACCGCGGCGCTCTACATGGGGGCGGGCCAGGCGCAGGCGATCGCGCACGCCCTGCTGGGGCAGGGCCTGTCGCCGTCCACGCCGGTCGTGCTCGTTGCCAATGCATCCTTGCCGGATGCGCGGCAGGTCCGGACTGCGCTCGGGGCGCTTTCCCGCACCGGCCCGGAGGCAGCGGCCGGTCCGGCACTGCTCATGATCGGCGAAGTGTTCGCCGGCCTGCCGGCCGAGGCGGTGGACACGGTCGCCGACGGGCCGCATCTGCCGCCGCTCGCGGCCTCGCGCTGACGCCGCTGCCCACTTCCTGCGCCGTCTCCCGGCGGGCCTGCTTTTATATCTGAAAAACAGATATGGAAGTAAATTTATAGTATTTCCGTTCATAATGGCGCGCGAATAACCTGCATGCCGCAACCCTCCTTGACTGACCGGGCGCGCCGCTCCCGCGGCGCGTTTTTTTGGAAAGCGGGCCGGGCGGCGACGCAAGCAACGACAGGGGAAATGGCCGGAGGCAGCGTTGCTGCGCGGCCATAGACCGGAAGGAAGCGGCATGGACGTGTTTTCCGACAAGGACGCGCTGGCGCGCATCCAGGCAGCGACCGACTACCCGCTGCAGCGGGCGGCCGACGGGCGCATCGTCGGCAGTTTTTTCCACTGCCGCCTCGGCAGCGTGTTCCAGCCCGTGTTCGACCTGGGCGAGCGCCAGGTCGTCGGGCACGCGGCCTACGTGCGTTCCGAGGCCGACCAGGGCGGCGGCGTTTCGCCGTGGGGCGTGTTCGCACTGGCCGCCGAGGACCCGGTGCTGGTCCGGCTCGACCGGCTGTGCAGGACCGTGCATGCGCTCAACTATTTCGGCGCGGCGTCGCGGCGCCAGAGCCTGTTCGTGGGGGTCCAGCCGCGCCTGCTGGAGAGCGTGAAAGACGGCCACGGGCGCGCTTTCGAGCGCATTCTCGACCTGATCGGCGTCGAGACCTCGCGCGTCGTGATCGAGATCCCGGCCGAGGTCAACGGGGACTGGCGCCTGCTCAAGCACGTGATCGTGAACTATCGGTCGCGTGGTTACCGCATCGCCATGAACCATCGCGGTGACAACGAGGGCTGGATGGCGGAGCTGGGCAGCCTGTATCCGGATTTCGTGCGCCTGGACGTCGCGCGCCTGCGCGTGGCTTCCGGCGTGCGGGCGCTGGTGGACGCGATCCACCGTTTCGGCGCGACACTGCTGGTGCGCGACGTCGAGACCGAGCAGGATCTCGTTACGGCGGTGCGTGCCGGCGCGGACCTGCTGCAGGGCCGCTACCTCGGGGAAACCGTGCCGGCCGTCGAGCCGCTGTCGCCCCGCGCACGGCCGCAGGTCAGCCATCCCGGGGGCGCCTGGTGAGGCTGCGCCGGCGCCGCGAGCCGCCGGCAGTGGTGGCCGGCTTCGCGCCGGGGCGGCTCGATCCCTACCCGCGTCGGCTACACTAGCCGCATGCCGATCCGCGATGCGTCGCCATGAGCCGGTCCCCGGCCCTGGTCCTGTTCGCGCACGGCGCGCGCGACCCCGCCTGGGCGGAACCGTTCCGCAGGATGCTGGACAGGGTGCGCGCCAGCCGCCCGGGGCTGCGGGCGGAGCTCGCCTTCCTCGAATGCATGGAGCCGACGCTGCCCGCCGCGATCTCCCGCCTGGCGGGTGAGGGCGCGTCGCGCATCACCATCGTGCCGCTGTTCCTCGCGCAGGGCGGCCACCTGCGCGAGGACCTGCCACGCCTCGTCGCGGCCCTCCGGCGGGAATTTCCCGGCCTGGCGCTCGACGTGACAGCCGCCATCGGCGATTCGGGCGAGCTCACGGACGCGATCGCCGACTGGGCGCTCGCCCGGCACGAATCGCGTTCCTGAGGCGCTTTCCGGCGCGGAAAGCCGTTAGAATCCGGTCTTTTCGGCTGTACGACCATGCGAGTCTTCCGGGGCATCCCGGCGCGGGCGGACGTTCCCATAGCGCTCACCATCGGCAACTTCGACGGCGTCCACATCGGCCACCGCGCGATGCTCGCGCGCCTGGCCGAAGCGGCACGGCGCAAGGGACTGCCGGCGGCCGTCATGACGTTCGAGCCCCAGCCGCAGGAATTCTTCGCGCCCGACCAGGCACCCGCCCGCCTGACCTCGCTGCGTGAAAAGCTGGAGCTGCTGCGCGGCTGCGGCGTCGACCGTGTCTACGTCTGCCGTTTCGATTTCGCCTTCGCGCAGCTCGCGGCGGTCGACTTCGCGTCCCGCATCCTGCGCGACGGGCTCGATGCGCGCTGGATACTGGTCGGCGACGATTTCCGCTTCGGTGCGCGCCGCGCGGGCGATTTCAGCCTGCTGAAATCCATGGCGGCGCAGGCCGGGTTCGAGGTCGAGGCGATGACGAGCGTCGTCGCGGCCGGCGAGCGCGTGTCCAGCACCGCGATCCGGGCGCGGCTCGAGCGCGGCGACCTCGCGGGTGCCCGACAGCTGCTCGGCCGCCCATACAGCATCGAGGGTCGCGTGGTGGGCGGCGACAGGCTCGGCGCCCGGCTCGGTTATCCCACGGCGAACGTGCAGCTCAAGCGCCTGAAGGCTCCGCTGTCGGGCATATTCGTCGTGGAGGCCGACGGCCTCGGCGCGCAGCCCCGGCCGGGCGTCGCCAGCCTGGGCGTGCGTCCCACGGTCAAGGAGCGCGGCGGGCCGGTGCTGGAGGTCCATCTGTTCGACTTCTCCGGGCGCATCTACGGCCGGCGCATCCGCGTGCGCTTCCTGCATAAGCTGCGCGACGAGCTCAAGTTCGCCGACCTGGACGCGCTGGTCGTCCAGATGGACCGGGATGCCGCCGCCGCGCGAAAGTACTTTGTCACCACAGAGGCACAGAGGGCACAGAGAAAACCAGGATAGATCGGCCATGGACGAGTTCAATGCACTGACGGGGGAAATCATCGGGTCGGCCATTGAAGTGCACAAGAATCCGGGCCCCGGTCTTCTTGAATCTGCCTATGAAGCATGCCTGCTTTGGGAGCTTCGCCAGAAAGGAATGAATGTGCAGGTTCCCGTGCCGATCAATTGCAAGGGCCTGGCGATTGATGCGGGGTACCGAATGGATTTTCTGGTCGAAGACCAAGTAGTCGTAGAGCTCAGGTCCGTTGAGAATTGCTCCCCATTCACACGGCACAAGTCCTGACCTACTTGAGGATGGCCAGCTTGAAAATTGCATTGCTGCTGAATTTCAACGTCGAGGCAATGCGGTCGGGGATAGGAAGGATCAGGAATGATTGATGTTTTCCTCTGTGCTCTCTGTGCCTCTGTGGTGAAGAAGGTTTGAAATGGCCGATTACAAAAGCACGCTGAACCTGCCCGACACGCCCTTCCCGATGCGCGGTGACCTCGCGAAGCGCGAGCCCGGCTGGGTGGAGCAATGGCGGAAGGACAGGCTCTACGAGCGCATCCGCGAGGCATCGAAGGGCCGCCCGCGGTTCATCCTGCACGACGGCCCGCCGTACGCGAACGGCGACATCCACATCGGTCATGCGGTCAACAAGATCCTGAAGGACATCGTGGTCAAGTCGAAGACGTTGGCGGGCTTCGACGCGCCCTATGTGCCGGGGTGGGACTGCCACGGCCTGCCCATCGAGCACCAGGTCGAGAAGAAGCACGGCAAGAACATCCCGCCGGCGCAGTTCCGCAAGCTCTGCCGCGAATTCGCCGCCGAGCAGATCGAGCGCCAGCGCAGGGACTTCATCCGGCTCGGCGTGCTGGGCGACTGGATGAACCCGTACCGCACCATGGACTTCCGCACCGAGGCCGACACCATTCGCGCGCTGGACGCGATCCGCCGCAAGGGTTTCCTGTATCGCGGTGCCAAGCCGGTCTACTGGTGCCTCGACTGCCGTTCCGCGCTCGCGGAAGCCGAGGTGGAGTACGAGGATCGCACCTCGCCCGCTATCGACGTCGCGTTCCGGGTCCACGACAACGGCGCGCTCGCCAAGGCGCTGCGCGTGCGGCGCATCGATGCGCCCGTATACGCGGTGATCTGGACCACCACGCCGTGGACGCTGCCGGCCAACCAGGCCGTGTCGGTGCATCCCGATTTCGACTACGTGCTGGCGAAGTTCTCGGCCGGCTACCTGATCCTGGCGAAGGAGCTGGCGGACGGGAACCTGGCCGGGTTCGGCGTGCCGGAACGCGAGTTCGCGGCCACGTTCAAGGGCGCAGCCATCGAGAACCTGAAGCTCGAGCATCCCTTCCTGGACCGCACCGTGCCGGTCGTCCTGGGCGAGCACGTGACGCTCGATTCCGGAACCGGGCTCGTGCATACCGCGCCGGCGCACGGCGTCGAGGACTTCGCGGTCGGCTCGCGCTACAGGCTGCCGGTGGACAACCCCGTCGACGACGACGGCAGGTTCTTCGACAAGATACCCTTCGTCGCGGGCCTCACGGTATGGCAGGCCAACGACGTCGTGATCCAGGCCCTGAAGGACCGCGAGAGGCTGGTACGCGCGGAAAGCCACCGCCACAGCTATCCGCACTGCTGGCGCCACAAGACGCCGCTGATCTTCCGCGCGACCAGCCAGTGGTTCATCGGCATGGATCTCGAGGGCGGACGCAACCTGCGCAGTCTCGCACGCGCGGCCGTCGAGGCGACGGCGTTCTACCCGGCATGGGGCGAGGCGCGTCTCGAGGCCATGATAGCCGGCCGCCCGGACTGGTGCGTGTCGCGCCAGCGCAGCTGGGGCACGCCCATGGCGTTCTTCGTGCACAAGGAAACCGGCGAGCTGCATCCGCGCACGGACGAGCTGGTCGAGCAGGTCGCCAGGCGCGTGGAAGAGCAGGGCATCGAGGGCTGGTTCTCGCTGGAGGCCCCGGAGCTGCTCGGCACGGACGCGGCAACGTACAGGAAGCTGCCGGACACGCTCGACGTCTGGTTCGATTCGGGAACGACGCACGCCTCGGTGCTCGCGAAGCGCGCCGGGCTCGGCAAGCCGGCCGACCTCTACCTCGAGGGCTCGGACCAGCATCGCGGCTGGTTCCAGTCGTCCCTGCTGACGGGCTGCGCGATGGACGGGCGTGCGCCCTACGACGGGCTGCTGACCCACGGCTTCGTCGTCGACGGCCAGGGACGCAAGATGTCGAAGTCGCTCGGCAACGTGATCGCCCCGCAGAAGGTCATGGACACGCTGGGCGCGGACATCCTGCGCCTGTGGATCGCGGCGACCGACTACTCGGGCGAGCTGTCGCTTTCCGACGAGATCCTGAAGCGCGTGGTCGAGAGCTACCGGCGCATGCGCAACACCCTGCGCTTCCTGCTCGCCAACCTCGACGATTTCGACCCGCAGGCGCACGCGCTGCCGGTCGTGGAATGGGTCGAGATCGACCGTTACGCGCTGCAGATGGCCGAGCGCCTGCAGCGCCATGTGCTGAAGGACTACGAGGCCTTCGAGTTCCACTACGTGATGCAGAAGCTGCAGGCGTTCTGCTCGGAAGATCTCGGCGGCTTCTACCTCGACATCCTGAAGGACAGGCTGTACACCTCGGAGAAGGGCTCGAGGGCGCGGCGCTCCGCGCAGAACGCGCTGCACCAGATCACCCACAGCCTGCTGAGGCTGATGGCTCCCGTGCTGTCCTTTACCGCGGACGAGGCCTGGCCGATCTTCACGCGCAATCCCGGAGACAGCGTGCTGCTGCACACCTGGCACCAGTTCCCGGACGCGGGCGGCGACCTGTGCGCGCGCTGGGATGCGATCCGCGTCGTGCGCTCCGAGGTCCAGCGCGAGCTCGAGACGCTGCGCGCGGCAGGCAGGATCGGCTCGGCGCTGCAGGCCGAGGTCGAGATCCACGCCGACGGCGAACGCTTCCCGCTGCTCGTCTCGCTCGGCGACGACCTGCGCTTCGTGTTCAACACCTCGCAGGCCAGGGTGGTGCGGGGACCGGCGAAAATCGTCGCGCAGCCGAGCGGGCAGAAAAAGTGCGAGCGCTGCTGGCACTATCGCGCGGACGTGGGGGCCGATCCGGCGCATCCGGACATCTGCGGCCGCTGCACGTCGAACCTGTTCGGCGCGGGCGAAAAGCGCACGCATGCGTAGCGTCGGGGCCTGGCTCGGCCTGAGCGCGCTGATCGTCGCGCTCGACCAGGCTTCCAAGCTCGCCGTCCGGCATGCCCTGCAGCCCGGGCAGTCCATCGACGTCGCGGCGCCGGTGCTGACGCTCGTGCTCGCGTACAACCCGGGCGCCGCGTTCAGCTTCCTTGCCGGGGGGACGGGGTGGCAGCGCTACTTCTTCCTCGCCGTCGCGCTCGTCGCGTCCGCGCTGATCCTGTACATGATGGCGAAGCACAGGACCGACCGCTTCCTGTGCTTCGCGCTGGCGCTGGTGCTCGGCGGCGCGATCGGCAACCTGCTGGACAGGGTTTTCTACGGCGCTGTCGTGGACTTCGTGCTGGTGCGCTGGCCGGGCGGGCCGCGCCTGCTCGATCCCTGGCCCGCGTTCAACGTCGCCGACTCCTGCATCTGCGTGGGGGCGGTGCTCCTGATCCTGGACGGATGGCGCAGGCAGGGCGGCAGGCGCGCGGATGCCGACGCGTCCTGAAGCCCGGTCCGCGCGGGACGGGCGCGTGTCCGGCGTATAATCGCCCGGGTCACCAGCCTGCCCGAGCCATGGAAGTCCTGCTAGCCAATCCGCGCGGATTCTGCGCCGGCGTCGACCGCGCCATCGCGATCGTCGAGAAGGCGCTCGAGCTGCACGGCGCGCCCATCTACGTGCGCCACGAGGTCGTCCACAACAAGTACGTCGTCGACGACCTGCGCAGCAAGGGCGCCGTCTTCGTCGAGGACCTCGCCGAGGTGCCCCAGGGCGCCACCGTGGTGTTCAGCGCGCACGGCGTTTCCCAGGCCGTGCGCCGCGAGGCCGGCATGCGCGGGCTCAACGTCTTCGACGCGACCTGCCCGCTCGTGACCAAGGTGCACGTCGAGGTCGGCAAGATGCACGACAGCCGGCGCGAGATCGTCATGATCGGGCACGCCGGCCATCCCGAGGTCGAGGGCACCATGGGTCAGGTCGGCGGCGGCATGTACCTCGTGGAGTCGGTCGAGGACGTGCGCAGGCTTGCCGTGGCCGATCCCGACAACCTCGCGTTCGTGACGCAGACCACGCTGTCCGTCGACGACGCCCGCGCCATCACCGAGGCGCTGCGCAGGCGCTTTCCCTCCATCATCGGTCCGAAGAAGGACGACATCTGCTATGCCACGCAGAACCGGCAGGACGCGGTGAAGGCGCTGGCGAAGCAGTGCGACGTCGTGATCGTGGTGGGTTCGCCGAACAGCTCCAATTCGAACCGGCTGCGCGAGGTGGCCTCCAATCTCGGCGTGCCCGCCTACATGCTGGACGATGCGGCGGACCTCGACCCCGCCTGGGTGGCGGGCAAGAAGGTCGTCGGCGTGACCGCCGGGGCTTCCGCGCCGGAGGTGCTCGTGCAGGCCGTCATCGGGCGCCTGACCACGCTCGGCGCGGGTTCCGTGCGGCAGCTCGACGGCATCGAGGAGCGCGTGACCTTCCCGCTGCCGAAGGCCCTGCTGGCCTGACAAAAAAAACGGCCCGCGATCGCGGGCCGTTTCCTTCACCGGGATGCCGGCCTACTTGGTCGTGATGATCTCGCGCCAGGAAGTCCGCTTGCCGCTCGCGGTGGCGCCGCCGATGTTCACGCCCACGGTGTTCTTCGTGCCGCTTGCATCGGTGGTGATCGCCTTCAGGCTGCCGCCGGGCAGGCGAACCACGACGATACCGACCGTGATGGCGTTGCCGAGCTTGTTGCCGACGGCGTTGTTCATGGAAGTCAGCAGGAACTGGCCGCTCTGGTAATTGAACTGGTACAGCCAGCTTTCGCCGCCGATCGTGCAGGCATCCGTGTTCGGCGTGTTGGTAACCACGAGCAGGGTGCCCAGCACGAGCTGCGGATCGATGTTGACGCGCTCTCCCGGCGTGTCGTTACTGGGGTTGAAGTCGGTGTACCACCCGTTGTTGGTCGACCAGTCCACCGCGTTGGTGCTCGTCGTGCGCGTGCTGTCGTCGATGATGGTGATCGACTGCTGGACGAGTCCGGCGCTCGAGCGGACGTTGCCGTAGCCGGTGCCCTTGTCCTTGAAGGCGTAAACGCTCTGCTGATACGCGTCCGTCGAAGCCGGGACCAGCGTCGCCGGATCGATCAGGTCGTTGGTACCCAGGTAGCGGCCGGTGGCGACGTAAACCACGCGATTGCCCTGGATCTCCGCAAGCTCGGGGCGGGTGGTCACCGACTGCGGGCGGTTGGACGCGTCCGTCAGCGTGCCGAGATTCAGCGCTGTCGGCGTCGTCGCGGTCATGTCGACGCGCCAGACGTTGCCGAGCAGGTCTCCGCCGTAGATGTACTTGCCGGTATTGTCGATGTTCGCATTGTCGGCCCATGCCGCGATCTTCCCGAAGCCGGAGGGGGAGGTCGTGGAACCCGCCCCGGTATCGATCTTGGTCAGCACCGCTCCGGTCGCGATGTCCAGGACGAACAGGATCCCGTGCCCGGTGCCGGGGCTGACGTTGTTGTAGCCGGAGGCAACCAGCACCACCCATTTGCCGTCGGTCGGGCGCTTGGTGACGATGGCGTTGCCGTAGGTCAGGCCCAGGTCGGTATCGGCGTTCGAGCACAACGTGCTGTCCGAGCAGAATTCCCACAGGCCCTTCGGCGACGTCGGGTCCGTCACGTCGATCGCGTAGTAGCCGCGCCCACCGCTGTTGAGGCCCGCGACCAGGACCGTATGCCATGCGCCGCCGAAAAAGGCGTCCATCAGCTCGGGCGAGCCGTCCGCGAAATACTGGTGCTTGGTCGCGTAGTTGACGTCGGCCAGCTTGTACAGGCTCGGCAGCAGCATGCGCGGCACGTATGCCCACATTTCCTGGCCGGTGTCGCCGTTGAAGGCGTGCAGCATGCCGTCGTTCGCCGCAATGAACAGCGTCGCCTGCCGGCTGGCGTTATTGGTCTTGAACGTGGCATAGGAAGGCGTCACGGCGTCCCCGAAGGAAAAGCGCGGATCGCGCATGAACGCCGGCGTCGCGTTGACCGTGTCGCCGAGGATGTGCGAGCGGTCGCGGTAGACGCCGCCTTCGTTGGTGGTCTGCCCGCGCAGGAAGCCCACCAGGTTGGCGCCGTCGTTGGCGATGTCGAGCTGCGGCGAGGTCAGCGTAATGCATTGGGACATGTTGCTGGTCGGCACGCACTTGTTGTCGAAGTACGCCTTTTCCGTCCCGTTCATGAGCGAATAGTCGAACGACCGCAGCTTGGTGGGCAGCGTGTTGTCGAACATGTAGATCGTGCGCGAATCCGAGGTGCTCGACGTCTTGGCGTCCAGCAGCGACTGTGCCGACCAGGCGATCGCGGACGACACGGCGCCGGTCTGGGTGTCGATGGTCTGCTTGACGACTTCGCCGTCCCATTCGACCGTGGTGTACGTCGAGCTGAAGATCGCGTTGTCCGTCGGCGTGATGTTCGGGCTGCTGGTGGCCGAGGCCGCCGCCGACGCCGTCCTCGCGTTCAGGCCGGCCAGGGCGTTGCTCAGGCCGGAAGCGACTTCCGACGGGTCGCGGGCCTGGTAGAACGTTCCATGGCCGTCGACTGCGGCGTGCCAAAGGTCGTCGAGCGCGGACAGCTCGTCGTGCACCGGTTCCGGCCACACGCAGGTTCCGCTGGTCCAGAAGCAGGCGTTGTTCGTGCCGTTCTTGATGTTCGCGAAGTCGCCGCTCGTTGCCGTCTCGTAATTGGAGTCGTACGTCATCAGGCCGTCGACCAGGCCGAGGGTGAACGTGGTCATGTGTTGCCAGGAGGCGGAGTCCTTGGAGGACGTGGGCACGTTGTTCTTGGAGACGTCCGTGCCCGAGCCGTTCTTGGAGCCCGAGGGACGCAGATCGGTCTGGTAGTAGTACGCGGCGGTATCCGCCAGGGTGTCCGTGGTGCCGCCGCTATCCGCCGTCGAAGTGGTGGTCGACGTCGTGGTGGTGTTGGCCGGGACGGCGGAGCTCGTGCACGAGCCGGTGGATACCGAAGGCGTGCCGACGGTGGTCGTGCCCGACAGGGCGACCGAGCCGCTCATGGGCGTCACCGTGGTCGTCGTGACCACCGTGGTGGTGATCTTCTTCTTGCCTCCCGAGCAGCCCGAAGTCGACGACGAATAGGTCGTGGTCTTGGTCACGGTCTTGACGCTGCCCGTCGCACCGCCGTCCCACAGCGGCGCCGGGGTCGTATCCTTGTTGTTGTCGTAGTTTCCGAGCGTGTTGCTCTTCAGGTCCTGGCTGGAGTTTCCGTTCCAGTAGCCGTCGGTGGTCAGGATCGTGAAGTTCTGCTGGCACGAGTATTGAACCGGATCCTCGCTCATGCCCTTGTTGATGCCGCTGGAGATGCCGGCGAAGTGGCGGCCGACGCGCGACAGCGCTTCACGCAACGGCGTGCCGCCATTGGTCGTCTGGCCGTAGAACAGGTTGTACCACGCTTTTTTCTGCGTTGCGTCGAATGGCGAGATGGCAAGGTACTTGTCCGAGCTCACGGGGCTGTTGGGGTTGATCGTGACGAAACCCACCCGGTAGCGGTTGTCGATCGGCAGGAAGGCCTGGCCGGCGGCGGTCTTCATGAACTGCAGGCGCGTGCGGTAATAGGCGTACCAGTTCGCGAAGTTCGTCATCTCCTCCGTATAGGTGCACGTCGGTGCGGCCACGCAGTCGACGCGCAGCGGCCGGCCCGCGTAGCTGGTCGTCGCCGGGACGATGTTGGTGCGCCTGAAGGAGCCGTAGCGCGGGTACTTGAAGGTCGTCGTGTACTTGGCCTGGCAGGTGTTGGCGCCGCTCATCACCGAGGTCGAGTTGGCCTGCGTCCGGCTGGTGCAGTAACGCACGTACGCCGGGAACGTGTTGCTGCCGGACGGCGACGTGGCCAGGACGCAGGTCGTCAGGTTGCGGTCCGAGCAATACTCCTTGGGCGAGATCGTGAAGTAATACGGCGAGCCGTAGATGCTGGCCTGCCAGTCGAATGCGCCGCGCTTGGGCGTCACGGTGCAGCTCGTGCTGCTGGCCGAGCTGGTGTTGGAAACCGTGTAGGTGAACGTGTTCGACGCCGTCACGGTCACCGTGGCGCTGGTCGCTGCGAGCTGGCCGGAGTTGGACCCGCCCGTGCAGGAAACCTTGACGGTGTCGCCGTTCTGCAGCCCGTGGCCGCTCTTCGTGGCGGTCACCGTCGTGCTTCCCGACGACTTGGACGCGGAGACGCCGGTCAGGTTGGACAGATTGCTGTCGCCTGCCGCTTCGGGATAGCCCGTGGTCACGCCTTCATTCAGCGTTGCGGATGTCGGAGTGCGGTAGTCGAAGGTCGCGTTCGTGTCGATGCCGTTGCGCTTGCAATAGGTGAAGCTCGAGTCGTTGCAGTACACCAGCTCGGGAAACTTGTTCACCAGGTCCGTCTTCGACGAGCCGCTGTCGAAGGCGTCCATGGGCACGGAGCCCCACTTGGCCGCCGTGTCGTAGGAGCCCAGCGTCGAGCCGTCGAAATTGTAGGCAGGCTTGTAGGTGATCTGCGGGTTGTAGTACGCGCTGTTGAACTGGTACGCGTAGAACGGCGGATCGCCGGGCTGGCAGTCGTCGTAAGTGGGGTTCTTGAAGCCGGTGCCGTTATTCGTGCGCTCCTTGCAGGTCCCCGTATTGCCGTCGACCACGAAATCCGGCAGGTAGTTGAAGGCCATCGAGCCCGAGTCGTCCAGGACGAACATCAGGTTCGGCAGCACCGACGCGCTTGCCGAGCTCGCGAGCGGCGTGGTCGCGATGTCGGTCGTCGCCGCGCCGGCCACGCCGGCCGCGAGCAGCGCCATGACCAGCGTGCCGCCGGCAAGGAGTTGATGGGAATCGCGCTTGGGGGTTTTCATGGGAGTCTCCAGAACGGGGACGAAACGGCACTCAGTTGGTGATGGCTACCATGGACTGCACGTAGCTGACCGTGTTGTGCGGTCCCTGCGCCCGTGCGGTGATGCGATAGAAGATCTGCGGGTTGCCCTGGAACACGGTGGAGCCGACCGACATGCTTCCGCCGCTGGTCGCGGCGCCCACCGACTGCGACTGCGCGCACTGGTTCGGGTTGCCGGTCGTCGTGTTGTTCGCGTTGTACGCCGTGTTGGGTTCGGTGCACATGCGATGGATGACGTACGAGACGACGTTTCCCGCGGCATCGGGCGTGCCGCCGTTGACCAGCGCCGCATCCGCCCAGGTCGCGGAGAGGGTCCAGTCGGGCTCGTCGTAGGTCGTCGAGGAATAGTAGCCGTTTTGCAGGCTTGTACTGTTCAGCGTGGCCGTGCCGGCGTTGCCCAGCAGCCACTGGTATCCGGCCTCGATGCCCGCATCGGTCGCGTTGACCGAGGATTGCTTGAAGCCCAGGTTGCCGGCCACCACGTTCGCCGTGTCGACCGAGCGCGACATGCCGATCGCCGCCAGCGTCATCGACACGAGCACGATGAGGGCGATGATCAGGACCACACCGGACTGGCGTGCGGCCGGCGCCTGCAGGGGATACGAACGGCGTACGGTTCTCATAGTTGTTGCCATATCATGTTGCGCAGGGGAACGGTGGTCTCGAACACGCGATAGCGATAGCACTGCCAGTTCGCGTCGCTCGACAGGTCGAAGCTGCCCCCCGACCAGGTCGGGGCCGACGTGGTGGCGTCGCAAGGCCCGCCCTGGACCTTGGGTTTCTCCGGCAGAGCGCTACGCGCCACCAGCGCCATGCGCACGCTCAGGACGCGCAGCCAGTCGAACGCGGTCGGCGCCGAAGGCATGACGTTCGTGTAGTTGTCCACCTGGCCGTCGCCGATGGAGTAGGAGGCGTTGCTGACCGTGCCGTTGTCGACCCCGTCGTCGTGGCCGTACTGGGCTTTCAGCATCACGATGTTGTCGGCGACCGCCACCGCGCCCGCGGTGCTGTAGGTGGCGCTGACCGTCAGCTCCGAGTTTGAAATGCCGTAGGTCTTGCGCGAGGGCAACCCCCCCATGTTGAAGACCATGGCGTTGGTCGTGTACGCGGGCCAGGAGACGTCCGGATTGTTGTACTGCCCGACCGAGGCATCGTGGATGACCTGGTCCGTGTTGCCGGTGGTCGCCGGCAGGTCGGTCACCTGGATCATCGTGCAGTCCTTGCCCGTCTCGGCGAGCACGAGCATGTTGTTGGTCGCGATGCCGAACCGGTTGCTGACCCGCACGATCGAGCTCGCGTCGGTCATGTTCTGCGTCACGTTGATCGAGCTCGACAGCAGGGGCGAGTTGCCGTAGGTGATCGTGATCTGATCCGGATCCTTGGCGGTCGCGCCGGCGACGATCTGGACCGGGACGAGGCTGTATGTCGGGACGACCTGGGGCGTGCCGAGGTTGTCGTACGAGCGCAGGGTGCAGCCGATGAGATTCTGGTTGTTGATCCCCAGGCCCGCCATCCTCAGCTCGCGCTCCATCGTGTACAGGCCGAGCGCGCCGAACTGCTGGGCGTCGCCGCCGCTGGTCGACGTGCGCTTGATGCTCTCGGAGACCGAGAACACCTGGAAGATGATGACGGTGCCGATGAGGGCAATGGCCATCGCCACCATTACCTCGACCAGGCTGAAGCCGCCGGGCGATTTCGTCTGCATTGACATTCGTTTCACCTTGGCTCGTCAGCAGCAGGTCAGGGTTGCGATGGCGGTGTAGGAATGCGGAGGCGGGGCGGGCGACAGGTTCGCCTCCTCGGGGTGCTGCCAGAAAATCGTCACCGTGACCACGCTGCCGGTGACGTCGATCGTCGGGGGATTGGCCGCGGTGCCGGGCAGCGTGCCGCCGACCCGCGTGACCCAGTTCGAGACCACGGACGGCGGCGTGCCGCCGCTGTAGGCGTACGAGGAGAGGTTGGCGCGGTTCGTCCACATCTGGCCGATCACCTCGTTGGCCAGGAAGCTGGCGTCCATGCGGTATTTCGATTCCGCGACGCTCCTGACGGCGAGCGCCTGCATGCCCACCACTGCGAGGATGCCGATGGAGAACAGCAGGATGCCGAGCAGGACCTCGAGCAGCATCACGCCCTCTTGTCGATTGTGCATGCGAATTGGCTTCATCGTCCGGAGTCCGCAGGTGAATGGTTTTGTCACGGGCATGCGCGCGGATCGCCCGCGGCGACCGCGGGATCGCACATTTTCGGCGCGCCCGCCGACGAAACGACCAGGCGCAGCGGGCGGATCTCGGTGCCCGAGAGGGTCGCCGAGGTCACGTCGATGCGCGTGATCGAATTGCTGCCGTCGTTGTTCGTGATGACCCAGCCCATGCCGTTGAACGTGATGCGGTCCGCGCCTGCCGGCGTCACGGTGACGGTCGTGTTCAGCGACCCTTCCCCCGCGTCCCGGGTCTGGATGGCCGCCGCGATGTTGTCCAGGGCGCTCACGGTCCAGCCCGATCCCGAATTGAGGACGAGCTGCACGCCGACGTTGCGGTGGACGGCCTCCGCCCTGGCGAACTGCATGCCGTTGAGGATGCCCTCGGTCGCATTGCGGATCTGCTGGTTCGCCAGCCAGTGCTGGAAGGACGGCACCGCCAGCACGACGAGAATGGCGATGACCGCGAACGCGATGCACAGCTCGAGCAGCGTCAGGCCGGACTGCCTGTGGCGGGCGGTCAGCATAGATTGGGTTTCTTGCGGACCCAGCAGGTTGCCGACGAGGTGTAGCCCTTGCTCGCCGCGGTACCCGAGATGGTCGTCGCCCGGTTGTTGCTCTGGTCGATCGTGAACAGGAAGCCGCTCAGGCTTCCGAGGCCGGTGGCGGATATCGTATAGCTCTGCCCGTCGGCCGCGATGTTGCAGGCGTACTGGAAATACTCCGTGGTGGCGGGGGCAGTGGCAACGGTGCCGGCTGCGCATGCGTTGGTATAGGTGCGGTTGTCCTGGTAGAACTGCTCCATCTTGACCCGGTGGCCCGACAACGTCGCCGCCGCCTCGACGAGCCTTCCGCGAACGAGGTAATCCGAGTAGTTCGGGATGGCGATGGCCGCCAGGATGCCGACGATGCCGACGACGATCATGACCTCGATGATCGTGAAGCCGGCGATCCGGCCCTGCCTGCTGGAATCGAAACGCATGTTGGTAACCCCTTTTTGGTTGAGTGAATGCTAGGTTTCGCCCATGACGCCCGCAAATCGGCCCGACAAGAGGAAGAATTCGCGGAATGAACGGTAGCCGCCGGTAGGGCATGCAGGCGGCGTACCCGGGCGGGACGATTCCCGGGCGTCATCATAATTCCCCAGACACAACAGTGACTTATGCATAAAGTCAAAAAGATCGCGCAATGGCCGCACGGGTGGCAGTTGCCTGATTTCGTCGGACTGGGACTAAGGCCGCCAGGGGCGGGCCGGCGGCCGGCCGAACGACGGGTACCGGCGATGCCGGCGCATGGCCTGCAGGATTGGCGATTGTTTTAGCAGGAAATTCGTCGAATTAGACGGAGTCCAATTCCCATCTTATAATCCGCTGCATGGAAGCGACGCACTACACGCGCGACAACCTGGCCGACAAGCTGAGGGCCCACGGCATCACGCCGACGCACCAGCGCATCGAGATCGCCTACGCGCTGTTCTCGCGTTGCGAGCACCTGTCCGCCGACCAGGTGATGGCGATCGTGAACGAGCGCCATTCGGAGACTTCCAAGGCCACGGTGTACAACACGCTGAACCTCTTCCTCGAGAAGAAGGTGATCCGCGAGGTCATCGTCGACCCCAGCAAGGTGTTCTACGACCCGAACACCTCGCCGCACTACCACATCTACGAGATCGAGTCGGGCAGGCTGACCGACATCGACGCCGCCGACGTGCGCGTGTCCGGCCTGCCGCCGCTACCCGACGGCATGGTCACCGAGGGCATGGACATCGTCATCCGCGTGCGCTCCGCCTGAAACCTCCCTCCAGGCGCCACCACTAGAGGCACAGAGGGCACAGAGAAATACAAATGCAGTTGGAGCCGTGAAATTGGGTACGACACCCCCGATCCACGCGAGCGTGGCTGCCGTGTTGCCATCACCTCCACCGGAGATCTGCTGTCCCTTGTTTTCTTGCCCTCTCTGTGTTCTCCGTGCCTCTGTGGTGACGATTCGAAGCAGGGAAATCAGCGCCCGGTGAACTTCGCCGCGCGCTTTTCCTTGAACGCCGTCACGCCCTCGCGGAAGTCCTCGGTGGCGGCCGCCTCGCGCTGCAGGTCGCGCTCGAGGTCGAGCTGCTGCCCGAAGTCGTTGGCCCAGGACGAATAGATCGCGCGCTTGGTCAGGCCCAGCGCGCGCGTGGCCTGTCCCGCCAGCTGCTTCGCGAGCGCCTGCGTTTCGGCGGCGAGCCGGTCGTCCTCGACGCATTTCCAGATCATGCCCCACTGCACGGCCTGCTCCGCGCTCACCTTCTCCGCGAGCATGGCCGCGGCCATCGCGCGTGCGGTGCCCACCAGCCGCGGCAGCACGTAGGTGCCGCCGGCGTCGGGAATCAGGCCGATGCGGCTGAAGACCTGGATGAAGCTGGCGGATTTCGCGGCGATGACGATGTCGCAGGCCAGCGCGAAATTGCAGCCCGCGCCCGCGGCGACGCCGTTGACCGAGCCGACGACCGGGTAGGGCAGCGCGCGCAGCGCCTTCAGCAGCGGGTTGTAGTTCTTGTCGAGCGAGCTGCCGACGTCGGGCTGCTGCTCGCCGCTGCCCATCATGCGCTCCGACAAATCCTGGCCGGCGCAGAACCCGCGGCCGGCGCCCGTGACCACGAGCACGCGGATGCCCTTGTCCGACTGGATCGCCTGCATCGCGACCTTCAGCTCCGCGTGCATGCGCGCGGTGAAGGCGTTGAGCTTGTCGGGGCGGTTCAGGGTGAGGGTGGCGATGCCCCCGTCGATATCCAATAGAATGTCGTTGAACTGCACGTCGTATTCCTCCCGCAAGTGTGTTCGTCCGCGGCAGCGTCCGCCGGCGAATTATAGAACCCGCCCCGAGGATCGAGATCATGGCTTACGAAAACATCATCGTGGACACGCGCGGCAGGGTCGGCCTCGTCACCCTGAACCGGCCCAAGGCGCTGAACGCACTGTCGCCGGAGCTCATGCGCGAGCTCACGGCCGCGCTGGACGCCTTCGAGGCCGACGAGGCCATCGGCTGCATCGTGATCACCGGCAACGAGAAGGCTTTCGCGGCCGGCGCCGACATCAAGGCCATGCGCGACAAGACCTACATGGACGTCTACCGCGAGGACTTCATCACCGCCGAATGGGAGCGCGTCACGCGCTGCCGCAAGCCCGTGATCGCGGCGGTCGCCGGCTACGCGCTCGGCGGCGGCTGCGAGCTGGCGATGATGTGCGACTTCATCATCGCCGCGGACAATGCGAAGTTCGGCCAGCCGGAGATCAACCTCGGCGTTATCCCGGGCGCGGGCGGCACGCAGCGGCTGCCGCGCTTCGTGGGCAAGTCCAAGGCCATGGAAATGGTGCTGCTGGGCCAGGCGCGCACGATGGACGCGGCCGAGGCCGAGCGCGTCGGCCTCGTGAGCCGCGTCGTGCCGCTCGCCGAGGTCGTGAACGAGGCCGTGAAGGCCGCAGAGAAGATCTGCGAGCTGTCGCTGCCCATCGTCATGATGGCGAAGGAGTCCGTCAACCGCGCCTTCGAGACCACGCTCGCCGAGGGCGTGCGCTTCGAGCGCCGGCTGTTCCATTCCGGTTTCGCCACCGAGGACCAGAAGGAGGGCATGGCCGCCTTCGTCGAGAAGCGCAAGCCCTCCTTCAAGAACCGCTGACGCTGCGCGGATGTCACCACAGAGGCACAGAGGGCACAGAGAACGACGAATGCAGCAAAGATCGCCGGATCACGGTGTGTGGAATGCACCGTTACGCATGCCTGGCCGAGTCCCCTTTCGCCTGTACGTTTCCTGACCGGTTTTTCTCCGTGCCCTCTGTGCCTCTGTGGTGAAAGATTGAAGGATTTCGCCTTTGCGGTTGGCGTGGATGGGCGGGTATAATGCGCGCCCACGCCGCTGTAGCTCAGTTGGTAGAGCAGCGCATTCGTAATGCGAAGGTCGCCAGTTCAAGTCCGGCCAGCGGCACCGATTCGAAAGCACCCGTCGAGAGCCTCCGGCGGGCCATCCGCAGGCCGGTCCGCATCTTCCCGTTTCCGGCAGGGATTGCGCGCGGCCTTTCCGTGCGCGCCGCGCTGACAATCCCGGCTGCGCCGCCCGCCTATCGGTAGACCATCACCGGGATCGTGGTGTGCGTCAGCACGCGCGACGTCTCGCTGCCGAGCAGCATCGCGGTCAGGCCGCGGCGCCCGTGAGAGGCCATGAAAATGAGGTCGCAGCCCCTGGTCGTGGCGGCCTCGATGATGCCTTCCCAGGGATGGTCGTTCGTGAGCAGCAGCGTCTCGCAGGCAACGCCGGCCTCGCGCGCCCTGGCCTCGACGTCCTCCACCAGCCTCTTGCCGCGCGCGGCCGCGTCGCGCTCGAACTGCTCGGCGAGCACGTCGCTCGGGCCGGCCTCGGTGTAGATCAGGTAGGACGTGGCCGGGACGGCGTGGAAGGCCACCACGCTGGCGCCGGCGAACTTCGCGAACTCGATGCCTTTTTGCGCCGCGGTCTCGCACAGGGCCGACCCGTCCGTCGGCAGAAGGATTTTCCGGTACATGGGCAGCCTCCTTTCCTGCTGGGGGAATCGTGCGCGCGCGGACCGCCTGCGCCTTCGTGGATAATTATTGCGCCGACCGGCCGGCAAATGGAATGCGCGCCGCAGCCGGCATCTTCCCACCTTCGACAAGGGTACAACAATGAAAATAACCGACCTCCGGATCCACGTCCTCAAGAGCCCGCTCGCCGAGCCCTTCGCCTTCTCGCAGGGCTGGGTCAGGCAGAGGTCCGCGACGCTGCTGGAAGTCCTGACCGACGAGGGCGTGACCGGCTGGGGTGAGGCCTTCGCGCAGGGCCTCGAGCCGCCCGAGATCGCGGCCGCCGTCATCGACAAGGCGCTGCGGCCGCTCGTCGTCGGCGCCGACCCGCTGGACATCGAGGTGCTGTGGCACCGCATGTACCACATGACCCGCGACTACGGCCGCAAGGGCTCCGTGGTCGCCGGCATCAGCGCGGTCGACATCGCGCTCTGGGACATCGCCGGCAAGGTGCGCGGCGTGCCGGTCTGCAAGCTGCTGGGCGGCGCGTTCCGCACGAAGGTGCAGCCCTACGCGACGGGCTTCTACCGCATCGAGGGGCAGGGCGAGGCCGCGCGCCTGGGCGAGGAGGCCATCCGCCACCACGAAGCCGGCTTCTCGCTCATGAAGGTCAAGCTCGGCTACGGCGTGGACGACGACATCGCCTGCATGCGCGAGGTCGCGCGCGCGCTGCAGGGCAGGGCGGTCACGCTGATGGTCGACACCAACCATGCCTACGGCCGCGCGGAGGCGCTCAGGCTGGGGCGCGCGCTCGAGGAATACGACCTGCGCTGGTACGAGGAGCCCGTGGTGCCCGAGGACCTGCGCGGCTACGCCGAGATGCGCGAGAAGCTGTCCATACCCATCGCCGGCGGCGAGAACGAGCACACGCTTTACGGTTTCCGGGAATTCCTCGCGGCCGGCACGGTGGACGTGGCGCAGCCCGACCTCGGCTCCTGCGGGGGGCTCACCGCGGGCCGGCACATCGCCGCGCTCGCGCAGTCGCACGGCGTGCAGGTCAACCCGCACGTCTGGGGCTCCGCGATCGCGCAGGCGGCGTCGCTGCAGTTCATCGCCGCGGTGCCGGTCGCGCACCATTCGCTGTTTGCGCAGGAGCCCGTGCTCGAGTACGACCGCTCCTCGCACCCGTTCCGCCAGCAGCTCGTCGCGCAGCCGGTCCGCATGGTCGACGGCTGGGTCGACATCCCGTCGGCGCCCGGCCTCGGCGTGGAGGTCGACCGCGCGGTGCTCGACAAGTACCGCGCCTGAGCGCCGGCCCCGGGCTTATAATCGGCCGCGATGCCGGCGCGGATGCGCCGCGCGCCTGGCAGGAGGACGCATGGGAAACGACGTTTCGATGCGGGGGCGCCGCCGGTGGCTGGCGGCAGCGGCAGGCTGTCTCGGGGCGGCGGCCGTGCCCGTGCGCGCCGAGCAGAAGCCCGGCATCCGCATCCGCACGCGCGAGGAAGTCGGCTATCGCGACGAGCCCTACCTCGGCCGCACCTGTTCGCGGTGCGTGCTGTACCAGGGCGAGGGCAGGTGCGTGATCCTCAAGGAGCCCGTCAGCCCGAACGGCTGGTGCACGCAGTGGGTGCCGGCGACGATGGGTTAGAGGACGGGACCGGGTGCCGAGCGCCGGTGCATGCCTTCGCGGCAGCCACGATAGTCACGTAGTCACGACGGTTACGGTCCAATGGGCGACCGCTCGTTCGAGCGAATAACGAAGGCCGACCTGCGCAAGCTCGGCCGCATCGCGCGCGCCGAGCGCGAGGATTTCTTCGAGCGCCATCCCGAGTGGGGCATGCTGTACCGCAAGCGCGTGGTCTGCGTGGCGCTGTGCGGGGACGCCGCGCTGCATTTCGTGAACGGCGCGACGGGCGTGGACGGATTCGAGGTGTGGACGTTCTACGCCGGGCATCCGGAGGCCGCGTTCCCCTTCCACCAGGTTTCGCGTGCCGATTTCGGCGCGTCGAAGTTCGGCCGCGATGCATCCGGCGCCTACGCCGGCCGGCGCGTGGAGCTGCAGGGCCGCTCGCTCGACTGCAGGCCCGGCGACGACCCGATCGAGGTCATGCAGCACTACCTGCGCGCGGGGGAAACGCCCTCGGCGCGCGAGCTGCGCGACAGGGCCGTCGTGCTGGTCGAGCCGGACACCGTCGCTGGTTACGTGGCCTGGCCGACCCTGGCGCTGCCCGGCGCCTGAACAACCGGCCCCCGGAAATGACTCGGCCCCGAAGCGGAGCGGGTAGCTCTGCTTCGGGGCCGTCGTCTTTCTTGTTGACCAGCGGGCGAAGGGCGGGTGTTGCCTTCCGTCGCGTCTGGTTGCTCCTCCCCCGGCGGTGTGCCAGAAGCCTGCCTTGCGTCGGGGCGGCGTGCCGTCCCGGCAAAATCCCTTTTTCGGCTCGATGAAGCGGCGTGTGCCCCGGCGGCCTGCGGAACCGCGGCCTGCTGCTGGTCCTGGGCGTTTCAGAAGCTATCGCCGTTCATCAGGTTGCTACGTGCCACGGCGATGCTGGAGGGAAAGCGGATGCGATGGCACCGTCTTCCCGTCTGGATCTGCTGTGGAGCGGTCAACACCGAATGCGCCGTGCGCCCCGCCCGCTCTTTCGCTGCCGGCCGGAATCACACAGTGGCGCGCAGCCTAACTGCGAGCCGACGACGGCGTCAACCTTGCACTGCGTCAATGGGCTCGGGCAGCCCGGACAGGGCGGAAACGATGGGCGAAGTGCCGGGGGAGGGATGGGCGTCGCACCGGCGGATGAGGTCTTCCAGCACGGCGCGGACCATGATCAGATGGGCGATCTCCGTGCGCACCGCGTCGAGCTTGCCGGCGGCCAGCGCCCGGCTCTCCGGCGCGGTCGAGGGTGCCAGCAACCTGCTGATTTCCTTCAGGCTGAAACCCAGCCCCTGCGCGCGCTTGATGAAATGCAGGCGTTCCAGGGCGGCCAGGGGATATCGCCGGTAACCGGTCTGCGGCTTGGCGGGTTCCTGCAGCAGCCCGAAGGCCTGGTAATAGCGGATGGTTTCGACGCCGACGTTGGCGCGCCGGGCGAGCTTGCCGATGGTGAAGCTTTCCTGCCGCATGCCTGGATGTCCCCGCAAAGGGCGCCGACCGTCGGTGGCGCTGCTGCCCTTATCGGAACGTTCCCGGGCCGGCTTGAGCGGCGGTCTCCCAAAACACAACGGCGCACCGGGACAAGCGGTGCGCCGTTGTTTCGGCTCGCATTTCCTGCCGGCAGCGGTTGCCGGCAGGAGGGCGGTGCCGGTCTTAGCTGCGGCCGAATTCGATCAGCTCGTGCCCGGTCGTCACCGCGATCCTGGTGTCGCCCTTGTCGGCACTGCGGCCGGAATCGGCAGCGGGTGCCCACTTGCCATAGGTGGCCTGCACGGGCGAGCCGCTGGCGCGGCCGTACACCTTGGACACATCGACCGGCTTGGTGGTCACCACGGTCTGGGCAAAGGCACCCGAAGAAGCGATCACGAGGCCGACGGCCAATAAGGATTTTTGCATTTTCGTCATGATTTCTCTCCAAACTAGAATAATTGAAGCTTTGTTGCGCGCGTCCCGCCGAATCGGCCGGGAGGGACGAAAACCCTTTCGCCCGTCGCATGGACGCCATTAAACACGTTTGCGGCGCCGCACAATAGCCTCGCATGAACCATAACATCTATGCATTCAGAGAATAATTTGGCAGCAAAAGCGCGAAACGGGAAAGGGCCGGGGATGGACGGTCAGGAAAAGGCGGCAACGCCTGGCGGCGGGGGCGGTCCCGGCAAGGCTGCACGAGGTCGCGAGCCGGCAATGCCGGCGTAATGGGTGCTGAATTCTGCGGGCTCTCGCGTTGTCGAAGTCGCTGCCCGTCCGGACGATCGCGCCGCGCGTCGCAATACGCACGGCATAATGCAATCAGGCGGCGTCGCTGGTGTCGCCGCCCGGAGTCACCCGAGGATCGAAGTTCGCATGCCAGAAATGAATCCCGTCGCGTCGCGGATGCACGCACCCCGCCGGACCGATGCGAAGCTCCCGGCTGTCGCGCCGCGCCGGTTCGCCCTCTGCCTGCTCGCATTGCCGCTGCTGCTGGTTTCCGTGGCCGTCGCGGCTGCCGGGGACAGGCCGGGCGTGCACGAGGCGGTCATCGCCGGCGACTACTTCGGCGCCGGCTCCAGCGCGTCGCCGGCCGCCACGGTCGAAGGCGACGCATTCATCGCCGGCGCGGACATGGACATCGACAAGCCCGTCACCGGCGACGCCGTGCTCGGCGGTGCGCGCGTGTCGGTGTCCGCCCACGTCGGCGGCAGCGTCTACGCCACCGGCGGCAGCATCGCGATCGACGCGCCGGTCGGCGGCAACGTGCGCGTCGCCGGCGGCCAGGTCGAGCTCGGCAAGCGCGCCCAGGTCGCGGGACGGACCACGCTCGCCGGCGGCCGTGTCACCGTGCTCGGCAGGGTCGGCCGCCAGCTCGTCGTGTTCGCGGAGCACGTCGTGCTCGACGGCGAGATCGCCGGCAACGCGACCATCGCGGCACGCTCGCTGACCATCGGCCCGAACGCGCGCGTCTCCGGCAAGCTCACCTATCGCGGCTCGCAGCCCGCCCAGGTCGACGCTGCCGCGGTGCTCACGGGCGGCATCAACTACCTGACCTTCGACTTCGAGGACGAGACCTACCAGCCGGTCGCGCGCGTGCTGGCCTGGGCGGGGGCCATCGCCTTCACCGTGGGGCTGTTCCTGATCGGCATGATCGCGATCCTGGTCGCGCCGGAGGCCACGGCGCACATCAGCCTGCTCGGACGCCGGCGGCCGGTCTCGTCGCTCCTGCTCGGGCTGGTGACCATCGCGTGCGTGCCCGTCGCGGTCGTGCTGCTGATGGTCACCATCGTCGGCATCCCCTTCGCCTTCATGCTGCTGCTCGCGTGGCCCATGATGCTGATCTTCGGCTACCTCGCGGGCATCATGGCGGTGAGCGATGCCATCGCGGGCCCCAACGCGGAGGCCCGCGGCCGGCGCATCTTCCTGCTGGCGATGGGCCTGGGCGTCATGCTGCTGTTCGCGCGCGTGCCCGTGGCCGGGTGGTGCATCGGCATGCTGCTGCTGGTCATGGGCGTGGGAGCGACGATGCTGAGCGCCATGGGCGCATCGGTGCCCATGCGCGTGAAGAAGCCGCCCAGGCACGTCGAGGCGGCGCCGCAGGTCGAGCCGGCCATGCGCCGCGAGCCGACGTTCCGCATAGACTGAATCGACGACGGGTAACGCAATGCAAAACAGGAGCATCATGGCAGCAAGTTTCCGGTACGCGACCGTCGCGGTCCTGGCGGTGGCGTGCGCCGGCTGCGCGACGGGCGCGAAGCAGGCGAAGGCCCCCCCCGGGCCGGTCATCGAGGCCGACGTCGCGCGCGTCATCAAGCTGCACGACGGCACGACCTGCACGGAGCCCGCCGGCCTCGCCGAAGCGCGGCAGTCGGAAACCGCGGTCAAGCTCAAGGCGGTGCTCGAGGCCGACGGCAAGGCCGAGGAAGCGATCGCCGCGGCCTGGGACATCAAGCCCACGCCCGAGGCGGCCGAAGCGCTGTACTTCGACGCCTGCCGCGCCTATTCGGAGAACCAGATCGACAAGGCGGCCTTCGAGAAGCAGAGGACGGTGTATTACGCGCTGCGCCAGCAGCTCTTCCAGCGGCGCATCAAGGACTGGGAGGACAAGAAGGACGGCATCGCCGACGCCGGCAAGCTCTGCCTCGTGATCCTGCCCGACGCGGATCCCGACCATCGCAGCTTCACGCGCGTCGTGCCCGCCGACGCGACCGTGGGCGACTGCGCCCAGTTCGCGGCGGCCAACGGCGGCACGGAAATCCTGCTGGGCTGCACCGCCGGCAACTGGCAGAACACCTGGGCGAAGACGTCGATCGAGGTCAAGCCGTCGGAAAAGCTGCAGCAGCTCACGGCCCGGAACGCCGCGCACGCGCCGGACCCGGATTGCGGGTGGAACTGAAAGGGCCGTGAATGCGTGAATGTCGTGAATACGTGAATATCGTGCGCCCTCCGGGCATCAGTGCGACGGCTCCGCCGTAGTCTGAATATCGCAGGAATCAAGGGTCGCCATCGCGAGCCCTTTTCGTTGACCCGAACGACTTTCCTGATAGTCAGATCGTGGCAATGGTCATGAACCTGTCGTGACCCTCTTTTACGATATTCACGTATTCACGATATTCACGACATTCACGGGACTACAAGATCACTTCGTGATCTTGTAGTCCTTCGGCACCGCGAACAGCGAATCGTGCCGCGGCTCCATGCGGTGCACGCGCACTTCCGAGGTCAGCGTGAACAGCGGCTTGCCGGCTTCCGAAGGCGGCAGGGCGTTGCCGGCGCAGGCCTCCCCCGAGAAATTCCATCTCACCGTCGTCAGGATCGGCACGCCGGGGACCTTGTCGGCCTTCTTCGGCCCGGCGAGGAAGGCGGCGCGGTCGGTCGGGCTCACGCTCGGCGCCAGGTAGCTCGCGATCATTTTCGCGGCCGCCGGCGGCAGCAGCGCGAAATAGTCGGCCTCCGCATCCGCGCCGCCGAGCTTGCCGTGTGCGTCCTCGAAGGCCTTCTCGGCCGCCAGCGCGTCGCGCAGGTCACCGGTCGTTTCCGCCGTCCAGATGTCGAGGTCGACGGTGCCGGTGGAGCGTCGCGAAGCGTTGTCGTGGAACGTCGTCGCCCACTTGACGGCGTACTGCGTGACGTCGAAGCCGTTGAGGCGGCGTTTCTTTCCCGTGGGCTCCACGATAAGCACCATGTTGGAAGTCTTCAGCCGGCACGTGGCGTCCTTGCCGGCGCCGTCTGCGGGCCGCACACCGGGATTTTTTTTCGGCGCCGGCACCGGGCAGCCCTTCAGCGGGCATTGCCGTGCGCGCCTGGCCTTGTCGTCGAGCGTCCAGACGAGCTTGCGGTCCAGCCGCTCGATGCGCGGGCCGGATTCGATGTCAGCCGGCCGCGCGACGGCGCCGCCGCCCTTGTGGCGCGATTCCGTGCGCCGCATGTTCGCGCGCGTGTAGGTGAGCACGGTGCCCTCGAACGCAGGGATGTCCTGCATGCCGCTGCCGGCCGTGCGCACCTCGAGCGCCGCGGTCGGGTTGAGCGGCGTGGGATCCGGGTCCCGCCGCGTGCCGGCGCAGGCTGCCGCCAGCAGCGCAGCGGCCAGCACGGCCGCGGACGGTATCGGGACAGGCGCGCTGTCCTGCCTGCGCGGCATGTGGTTTCCTCCGTCGTCGTTCGGTTCGCCGCGGCTGCGGGCCGCGGCGGCCGGCGGCGGGCCGGCTGCCGAAGTTTACCCGCAGTCGCCCTTCGGGCGCCGCGCGCCGGCGGATCGCCTACAATGTCCGCCCAGGCGCTGCAGACGACGCGCCGAAGGCAAAGCGAGGAGACCGCGACAATGAGCAGCCTGTTCCGTGCACTGACCGAATTCTTCATGCTCCGCGCCGCCGCACCCGGAAGCGGCGCGCAGGAGGCGAGCGGCGTGATCAGCGTCGAGGAAGCCCTGCAGGCCGAGGATGCGCGCTTCAAGGCGCAGATGTCCGGCGACGGCGCCGCCATGAAGAAGCTGCTCGGCGACGACCTGGTCTACATCCACTCCAGCACCGTGGTCGACACCAAGCAGAGCTTCATCGAGTCCATCACCTCCGGCAACGTCAAGTACCGTTCAATGAGCCGCGGGGAGTCGAAGGTGCGCACCTACGGCGCCGTCGCGATCGTCAGCGGCAGCGCCAGGTTCGAGGTCACGGTGAAGGGCGAGAACCGCACGCTGGACCTGCTGTACCACGCCGTCTGGGCCAAGCGCGCCGGCGGCCCGCAGTTCGTGTCCTGGCAGGCCACGAAGAAGAACTGACGCGCCGGAGGGTGGCGGCGGGCTGCTCCGGCGTGCGCCGGGGCGTTTATACTCGCGCTTTGCCCTGTACGCCAGCAAAGCCCATGGCAAGCAAGAAGAACACGAAGAAGCCCCAGAAACAGAAAGCGCCCGCCCGCCCGGCCAGGGCGGCGGCCTCTCCCGCCGCGCCCGCGAAGGCACAGGCCAGGGCCCCGGTCCCGGCCGCTGCCGCCAGGCGCGACGCCGGCACCGGCGCACCCGCATCCCAACCTCCCAAGACTGGAAAGTCCGCCATGCCCACACTGTTCTTCTACGAGAAGCCCGCGGTGCTCAACCGCGACGCCCACCGCAAGCTCAAGATCCGCAGCGTGCCGTCGTTCGCCTACGCCGCGAAGGTCAACTCCGTGCCGCTGACCGGCAACGAGTTCGCCGCCGCCGCGCGCCAGCTTCCCATCGTGTTCGTGCAGGACGCGAACGGGAACCCGAGCCCGATCGTGCTGCTCGGCCTGCGCCGCGACGAGAACCTGTTCGTGGAAGCGGACGGCCGCTGGAACGGCGGCTACGTGCCGGCCTTCGTGCGGCGCTATCCCTTCGTGCTGATCGAGAAGGAGACCGCGGGCGAGTACATGGTCGGCATCGACGAGGCCTTCCCGGGCTTCAACGCCGACGACGGCGAGCCCATGTTCGGCGACGACGGCGCCGAGGGCCCGGCGCTCAAGCGCGCGCTGGAGTTCCTGAACGTGTTCCAGACCGAGGCGCGGCGCACGCAGGAGTTCATGGCGCAGTTGAAGCGCCTCGACCTGCTGATCCCGCGCGTGATCAACGTCAGCCAGAAGGGCGGCTCGAAGTACACCATGGACGGCTTCAGCGTCGTCGACGAGGCCAGGCTCGTGAAGCTCGACGAGAAGGAAGCCGGCAACCTGCTGCGCACCGGGTTCATGGGCTGGATCTACATGCACCTGCTGTCGATGCACAACATTCCGGAACTCTCCTCCCGGCTCGACACGCGCATTGCGGCGTGAAAAGCCGTGACGAGATAAAGCAGTGACGAGATAAGGCAGTGCACCACAAGGGTATACTGGGCTTCGCCCATAACGAGGTGAACGAGTGACGAGATACTCCCGTGACGAGGTAACAGTCTGAGGTCTTGGAAGGGCTCGCCAAATGCGAGCCCTTTTTCTTCGCGCCGCTGGTACGGCATCGCCCGTCACCGCCCGGCCTCGTTACCGCCTTCCTGTCGCTGTTTCACCTCGTTATGGGCGAAGCCCGGTTATGGCAACGCCTGTATCCCCTTGCGGGAACACCCTTGTGGTGCACTGCCTTACCTCGTCACGGGGGTATCTCGTCACTGCTTTATCTCGTTACGGTTTCACCTCGTCACCGCTCTCCTGCCGTTACGCGTCAATTCCTGATCTTCCCTGCAACGGCGGCCGCCGGCCGCGCGGAGTTCGACCCGTCGCGGTCCCGGCAGAACTTGTTCCGAAATTTCAGGGATTTGTCATGCCGTCATGGCAACGTGGCGGGCCGTGGCACAGCCTTTGCCAATCTCCTGCGGTCGCCGCACTGAAGGTTGTTCCCTTGCCAGCCGATAACCGTCGTACCTTGTCCGCAACCACCGCCGAAACCGAGCCGGATTTCACCGGCCGCCTGCTGAACGCGCTGCAGGAGGACGAGTTCGTCCTGCACGCCCAGTCCATCGTGCCGCTGGTCCCGCAGGCGGACGGCCGCGGCTTCAACGAGGTCTTCGTGCGCTTCCAGGAAGAGGACGACAAGCTGCTGCCGCCCGGCATGTTCCTGCCGGTGCTGGAGGAGGTCGGCATGCTGCCGGTGCTCGACCGCTGGGTGATCAACCGCATGGCGCGCCACGTGCGCGCCGGCCTCAAGCAGAACTCCACCTGGAACGTGCCGCGCTACGTCGTGAACCTGTCCGACGACACGCTCGAGGACAAGGAGTTCGGCGAATACGTGCTGCAGTACGCCGGCGATTCCTATCTTTCCGGCGGCGTGCTCGGCTTCGACATCTCCTGCGAGAGCGCGCTCGGCCACCTCGAATCCCTGATCGAGCTCATGGAGGACCTGCGCCCGCACGGCTGCAGCCTCACCGTGGCAGGCTACGACGGCAACCATGACGTGATCCCCGAGCTGAAGATCCTCGAGCCCGATTACGTGAAGATCACGGCACCGCGCGTCGACCCCGCGCGCGTGCCGGAAATCAGCCGCGTCTGCCACGAGATCGGCGCGCAGACCATCGCCGAGCAGGTCGAGAACGCCAAGGTCCTCGACCACCTGCGCCGCTGCAAGGTCGATTTCGCGCAGGGCTTCGGGCTCGCGAAGGTGAAGCCGCTGGAGTAAATGCCTTGCCCCCGTCGGGTATCGGCTTGCCGTAGCCCGAATGTCGCGACTGCGGCGGCGACGTGGCGGCGGGCCGGGAGGGCAGGGCGGGAAAAACCGGATTCGGTTGGGGTTGTGAGGCGGCAAGGGGACAGGGGAGACCTCCAAATTCTCCCCTGTCTTTTTTGTGGCCCGCGCCTCGCCGCGACCGCGGCCCGCCCTTCGTCACGGGTTTTCTCGTCACTTTCCTTCTCGTCGCTTGTTTACTTCGTCACTGCTTTGTCCCGTCACTGCTTCATCCCGTCACGGCCCTTCCCGGCTCTGGTATGATTAATTCATACTGTTCACGAAAGAAAGATCATGGGTAGCGCCGTCAAGAAAACCATCTCCCTCCCACCGGACCTTGCACGGGACGCCGAGGCGCTCGCCCGCGCTGAAGGCAAGACCCTGAGTGCCGTCATCCAGGATGCCTTGCGCATCGCGGGGATCGAACGGCGGCTCCAGGAGCTGAGGGACCTGCAAGGCTACTGGAGCCGCCAGGCGCGTGCGAAGGGCATCCTGTCGGAACAGGACCTGGAGCGCTACCTGCGGCAATGAAAGTCGTCTTCGACACCAACATCCTGGTGTCGGCGCTGGTTTTCCCGGGCGGACGCGCGGACTTCGCGCTGCGCAGGATCGTGGAGGGAAGCGACCAGTTGCTGCTTTCCAAAGCCGTGCTGGACGAGCTGCTGGGCATCCTTGCCCGCAAGTTCTCGCGCGATGCTGAGGAGCTGGCCCACGTCGCGGTCTTCCTTTCCGATATCACGACGACCGTCAAGCCCCGTCGTAAGCTTGCCGTCCTCGCCGACGAACCGGACAACCGGGTACTGGAGTGCGCGGTGGCCGGCGGCGCGGAAATCGTCGTGACGGGCGACAAGGACTTCCTGGCGCTGGGGGTTTTCCGGAA
>DASUFB010000011.1:0-35884 GCA_036274775.1 Burkholderiales bacterium
CGCCCGCGATCTCGGCGCCGCGCGCGTCGAACAGCGCCTGCACCTGCGCGGCGTCGTTGTAGTCGAGGACGATGGTGTGTGCCGTGATCTCCGCGGGCACGCCGGCGGAGCTCGGCTGGCCCAGGGTCAGCGCTCCCGAGCCCGCCTTGACCAGCAGGGAATCCGCGTGGCCGTGGTAGCAGCCCTCGAACTTGACGATCTTGGGCCGGCCGGTGAAGCCGCGCGCGATGCGGATGGCCGTCATGGTCGCCTCCGTCCCGGAGCTGACAAGCCGCACCTGCTCCATCGACGGCAGGCAGCGCGTGATGGTCTCGGCCATCTCCAGCTCGGCCTCGGTCGGCGCGCCGAAGCTCAGGCCGCGACCCGCGGCGACGCGAACCGCTTCGACGACGTGCGGGTGTGCATGGCCCAGCACCAGCGGCCCCCAGGACCCGACGTAGTCGACGTAGCGCCGGTCGTCTGCATCCCACACCCACGCGCCTTCGCCGCGCGAGAAGAATACCGGTGTGCCGCCGACGGAACGGAACGCGCGCACCGGCGAGTTCACGCCGCCCGGGATGAGCTGCTGCGACTTCTCGAAGAGGATTTCGTTTCTGGATTTCACGCCTGCTTCCCGGTCAAGGAAAAGGATTCGAATAGTCGCACGAAGCGGCGGGCCTGCGCCTGCGTGTCCGCGGCATCGAACAGCGCGCTCACCACGGCGAGGGCGTCGGCGCCGGCTGCGATCAGACCGAAGGCATTGCCGAGGTCGATGCCGCCGATCGCAACCACCGGCAGCCCGGCCTGCTTTGCCGCCATGCCCAGGAGCTGCGGCTGCGCGCGCACCGCCGCCGGCTTGGTGGGCGAAGCGAAAAAGCTGCCGAACGCCACGTAGTCGGCTCCCTGGCGCTTAGCCGCGTGCGCGCGCCCGATCTCGTCGTAGCACGAGACGCCGATGATTCTGCCGGGTCCCAGCAGCGCACGCGCCTTGTCGACGCCGTCGTCGTCCCTGCCAAGGTGCACGCCGTCCGCCTGCACCTGCAGTGCGAGCTCGATGCTGTCGTTGACGATGAACACGGCGCCGCGGCTGCGGCACAGCCGTGCGAGATCGCCGGCCTGCCGCCGCCGCAATGCCAGATCGTCCGACTTGCTGCGGTACTGCACGATGCGCGCGCCACCCCGCAACGCCGCGCTGACCTTGGCCGCCAGCGCATCCGTGTCGGCCGTTTCGGGCGTGACGGCGTACAGGCCGCTAATCTTCTTCCCGGGGTTCATCCTCCGCGCCCTCCTCGCGCGCCCAGAACAGACGGTCGGGCACGAGCTGTCCCATGCCCGTGCGATATGCGTGCCTGAGCGCCTGCCAGGTGTACTCCTGGGCATCGCGCACGGCTTCCGGAATGGCGAGCCCGTTGGCGAGTGTCGCCGCGATCGCCGAAGCCAGCGTGCATCCCGAGCCGTGATACGTTCCCTGCAGGCGTTGCCACGAATCCGCCCTGACCACGCCCTCAGCGGAGTACAGGGTGTTGACGACCTGCGGCGTGTTCTCGTGCGTGCCCGTCACCAGCACGTATTCGCAGCCGAGGCCGAGGATGCGGCGCGCGCATTCGTCGAGCGGGACGGCGCCCTCGTCGTCGTCCGCGCCCTCCTGCGCGAGCCGGCGCGCCTCGATGCTGTTCGGCGTGACGAGCGTAGTCTGCGGCAGCAGCAGCTCGCGCATGGCCGAAATCAGCTCCTCGGAAGCGAGTTCGTCCCCGCGCCCGGATGCGAGCACGGGATCCAGCACGAGAGGGATGTCCGGATAGTCGGAAACCACTTCGGCAATGGCGGTCACGGCTTCCACGCTGCCGAGCAGGCCGATCTTGAACACCGCCACCGGACCGTCCTCGAGCACGCAGCGCGCCTGGTCGGCCACCCACTCCGCGTCGATGGGCATGACGTCCTCCACGCCCATGGTGTCCTGGATGGTCACCGCGGTCACCACGGACAAGGGATGGCATCCCATGCTCGACAGCGTCAGGACGTCCGCCTGCAAGCCGGCGCCGCCGCTGGGGTCCGTGCCCGCGAACACGAGTACGATGGGAGGCGAAGCGGGCACGGGGAAGATTATCTCGGTGGCGTTTCAAACTAGAATGTCAGTTTAACCGAAAGCCCATGCCCACCATGGCTGCAAGCGACGCCCAAAGCTACAAGACCTACATGTGCCTCATCTGCGGCTTCATCTACGACGAAGCCAGCGGGCTGCCCGAGGAAGGCATCCCGCCCGGCACGCGCTGGGAGGACGTGCCCGTGAACTGGGTTTGCCCGGAATGCGGCGCGCGCAAGGAGGATTTCGAACTGGTGGAAATATAGGAGGCACGGACATGCGCATCCTGCACACCATGCTGCGCGTCGGCGATCTCGAACGCTCGCTGCAGTTCTATACGGAAGTGCTCGGCATGCGGCTGCTGCGCCGCAGGGACTATCCCGACGGGCGCTTCACACTGGCCTTCGTGGGCTATGGCCCCGAGGACGAGACGGCCGTGCTGGAGCTCACGCACAACTGGGACACCGGCAAATACGACCTGGGCAACGGTTACGGGCACGTTGCGCTCGAGGTGAACGACGCCTACAAGGCTTGCGACGAGGTGAAGAAGCGCGGCGGCAAGGTTACGCGGGAAGCCGGTCCGATGAAGCACGGCACGACGGTGATCGCGTTCGTCGAGGATCCCGACGGCTACAAGATAGAGTTCATCCAGCGCGGCACACGCGGCAGCGTCTAGGACGGCAGCCCGGGGGAAGGTATCCGGCGCGCCGCGAAGTTCGCGATGCGCACGAACTGCGCCACGTCCAGCGTCTCCCCCCGGGAGGCGGGATCGATGCCGAGCGCGTCGAAATCGGCGCCGGACAGGACTTCCCTCATGGCGTTGCGCAAGGTCTTGCGGCGCTGGCCGAACGCCTTGCCGACGATTGCCGCGAGCATGGTTTCGTCGTCCGCTGCATGCGGCAGCACGCGGTGCGGAACCATGCGCACGACCGAGGACCACACTTTCGGGGCCGGGCGGAACGCTTCGGGCCCGACGTCGAACAGCGGCTCCACCTCCCACCGATACTGCAGCATCACCGACAGCCGGCCGTATTGTGGCGTGCCCGGGCGGGCGCCCATGCGCTCCACGACCTCGCGCTGGAGCATGAAATGCGCATCACGCACGGCGCGGGCGTGCGCGCCCAGGTGAAACAGCAGCGGCGTGGAAATGTTGTATGGCAGGTTCCCGACGACGCGCAGATCCGGCCCGAGCGCCGAGAAATCGAATGCCAGCGCGTCACCCTCGTGCACGTCGAGCTTCCCGGCGCCATGGCGGCCGCGCAGGCGCGCCACGATGTCGCGGTCGATCTCGACGACGTGCAGGTGGCCGAGGCGCTCGAGCAACGGGTCCGTCAGGGCGCCCAGGCCGGGGCCGATCTCGACAAAACGCTCGTGCGGTTGCGGTGCGATGGCGGCCAGCATGCGCGCCACCACCGCCCGCTCTTCCAGGAAATTCTGCCCAAATCGTTTGCGGGGAACATGCATCTCCACTACTCCGCAAACGATTCAGAGAAGACTGACCTGCCCTGGCAGGTCATGTCGGAACTAAAACGTTTGCGGGGAATGTGCATCTCAGCAGCTCGCAAACGTTTTACCGGAGCCGGCCGGCGCGCCTCAACGCTCCTCCAGGCGCATCTCCACGTACGCGCGATCGCGCTGCTGGCGCACCCATTCCTGGTAGGCCTCGTCGCCCTTGCGCGTGCGGATCGCCTGCCTCGCCAGCACGCGCTGGCGCTCCTTGGACATGTCCTCGCTGCGCCGTTCGATGACCTGGATCAAATGCAGCCCGAACGGTGATTGCACCGGATCGCTGATCTGGCCGGGTTCCAGCGCATTCATCGCCCGCTCGAATTCCGGCACCGTGTCGCCGGGATTGAGCCAGCCCAGGTCGCCGCCCTTGGAGGCGCTCGCATCCTCGGATTGCAGGCGCGCGAGCTCCGCGAAGCTGGTGCCGTTCTCGATGCGCTCCTTGAGAGTCACCAGCCTTTGCTTCGCATCCGCCTCCGAAACCACCTCGTTCAGGCGGATCAGGATGTGGCGGGCATGGGTCTGCTGGATGATGACGGGCGTCTCGTTGCCGCGCCTGTCCACGAGCTTGATGATGTGGAAGCCGTTGGCGCTGCGCAGTACCGGGCTCACGTCGCCGACTTTCATTTTCTTCACCGAATCGACGAATATCTGCGGCAGCCGCGCCGCGGTGCGCCACCCCATGGCGCCGCCATCGAGCGCGTTCGGCGCATCCGAGACGCCGGCCGATACCTGGCGGAAGTCGGCACCGCCCTTGATCTGCTCCAGCGCCTTTTCCGCGATGATGCGCTTGGCCTGGATCTGCTCCGGGCTCGCCTGCTCGGGAACCAGCACGAGGATGTGGGAGATGTTGTACTCGTCGTCCTGGCCGGCCTGCCCCTGCTGGTTCTTCAGGTAGTTGTCGATCTCGGCATCCGTGATCAGGATCTTGCTGTCGACCTCCCGCTCCTTCAGCCGCGCGATCAGGATCTCGTTGCGCAGCTCCTCGCGAAAGCGGTTGAAGTCGATGCCGTCGGCCTCCAGCATCCTGCGGAACGCTTCCGGCGTGGTCTTGTTTTCGTGCGCAATGCGCTCGATGGAGCGCTGCAGCTGCGTATCGTCCACGCGCAGGCCCGTCTCCTTCGCGTTCTGCGTCAGGATTTTTGCCGTGATCAGCCGTTCGAGCAGCTGCTTCTCGAGCACGTCCGGAGCGGGCATGGGCGTGCCCTGGCGCTTGAGCTGCTGCGTGGCCACCTTGATCTGCTCGTTCAGGTCGAGGCGCGTGACGACCTCGCTGTTGACCACCGCCACGATGCGGTCGAGCGCGACGGCGGTGTCCTTCTTGCGGTCCCCCTGCGCGGGCAGGACCGCGGTCGCCGCGCACAGCGCCAGCAGCGTGAGGAACGTTCGGGCGGTCGTTTTCATGTCGAAAGATCGTTCGGCAACGGTACGGCGTCGGACAGCGGCACGCGCGCGTCGTTCCCCGCCTCAATACGCCGGGAAGGGGTTGAATTCGGGCGGGGCTTTCGGATTGGTCTTTTCATAGCCGCCGATGTTCTGCCTGAGCAGCTCCAGCGGGTTGGACCCGATGCGGGAAAGCCCCGTGAACTCGAGCTGGAAGAACACCGCGTTCACGTACTCCTGGGTCGCGCTGACGAAGCGGTGCAGGACGACGCGCGCGGCCCAGCAGCCGGCATTGTACTCGACGCCCAGCAGCCCCTCCAGGAGCTCCTTGTCGCGCAGCGAGTAGTTGTAGCGGCCCAGTCCGGTCCAGCGGCCGCCGATCGGCCACTCCGCGGACAGGTCGAACTGCTCGAGGGTGTCGCGCGTGAACCGGTAGCCGAAGTTCACGACCTTGCCCGGGTCGGGCTGGTAGCGCAGATACGCATTGCTGCGCTCCACCTGGTCGTTGTTGGTGCTGTACTGCATGTCGAGGTCCGTGTACCAGTGCCTGGTGATCTGGCCGGTGACGGCACCGAGGACGTCGGAGCGCGACGACTGCCGCTGCTGCTGCGGCGTGAGGAACACCCGCTGCTCCGTGAAGTAGTAGCGCTGTCCCAGCGTGAAGCGCAGCTGCTCGTCGCCCGTTTCGGGATCGATCAGCCGGCTCGACACCGCACCGGTGATCTGGTTGGCGTCGTTGATGCGGTCACCGCCGGTGAACTGGTTCTCGGTGAATATCTGCGCGAGGTTGAAGTCCGCCAGCGCCGTGTCGAAGTTCGGCAGCTGGCCCTGCTCGCGAAACGGGATGTATACGTAGTACAGGCGCGGCTCCAGGGTCTGCAGGAAGGCCCGCCCCCACAGGTTCGCGTCCCGCTCGAAGGTCAGCCCGCTGTCGAGGCTGTAGATGGGCAGGTTTCGCGACTGGTCCGGCATGTTCTCGTCGTCGAAGGAGTAGCCGGTGACGTGGTAGCCGACCTTCGGCGTGACGTAAAAATAGGACGTCTGGAACGGTGCGCTCACCGACGGGTAGAGGATCTCGCGCCGGCCGTTGAGCATGTAAGGATGCGAGAACTCCACGTACTCGCCCTGCATGCCGAAGTCCAGGTGCGCGTCCGTCTGCCGGTCCATGTTCAGCGTGATCTGCGGCAACCTGGCGTAGGGCGGCGTGACGGGTGCCAGCGGGTCCTGCAGGGTCTGGTAGCGCTGCACGCGCGTGTTCACCGTCCACCAGCCGCCGTCGTAAAACAGGTCGCCCTCGCGGTTCAGGTTGGTCTGCGAGGTGGCCGAGATCTTGTCGCTCAGGTCCGTGAAGTAGGTGTCGTCGGATACGCCCTGCAGGTCGAGCCGGCCCGAGAAGCCGTTGCCGAAATCCTGATGGTGCTGCCAGTAGTAGCCGTAGCGCGATTCATCCTTCTGCCTGTCGTCGGGAAGGTACTCGCCCCGCAGCTCGCCCTGCAAGTCGGGCTCGAGATAGCGTAAGTCGGTGTTCAGGAGCACGCCGCGCTTGGCGAGGAAACGCGGCGCGATGGTCGCATCGTAGTTCGGCGCGATGTTCCAGTAGTAGGGCTGCGTGTACTCGAACCCGCTTTGTCCGGTGCTGCCGATCGTGGGCGGCAGCAGGCCGCTCTTGCGCCGGCCGCTCAGCGAGAAGTCGAGGTAGGGCGAGTACAGGATCGGCGTGCCCTTGAACACCACCGTCGCGTTGTGCGCCACACCCACATCGCGGATGCGGTCGAGGTCCAGCCTGTCCACGCGCATGAACCAGTCGTCGTTGCCGACCTCGCAGTTCGTGAACGTGGTCTTCTCGATGCGGTAGTGCTCGCGGTCCTGCGCGGTCACGCGGCGTGCGTTGCCGCGCGCGCCGAAGCGCCCCACGAAGTAGCCGGCGTCGTCCATGTAGCCGCTGTTCTCGTCGAGGTCGTAGAACATCTGCTTGCCGGTGAGGACGTCGCCGTCGCGCTCGAAGCGCACGTTGCCGGTTGCGGTGACCTGCTGCTGCGGAAAGGACAGGTGAACGTGGTCGGCGAACATCGCCTCGCCGCGCTTGCGCAGCCGCACGCTGCCCGTGGCGTCGATTTCCTGATCCTGGTGCCCTTCCACGCTGTCCGCATCCAGGAACAGCGTGCTGCTTTCGTCGCCGCCGACTGAGTAGGGAATCAGCTCGGGTTGCAGCTTCAGCTTCAGGCCGGGTTCCTCGGCATGCGCGCCGCCACAGGCATAGAGGATCAACGACAGGATGCCTGGGGCGAGGCGTTGGCGGCGCATGCGAAGTGTGGTCGGGGCGAGGTGCTAAAATCTCACAAATCACTCCCCAAGGCAACGAAGCGGCTTGGACCGTTACGCGCTTCTTCAGGACTGGCTGCTTCGTCGATTCGGCGGTCGCCCGTTCACGCTCGCACCGGCGTCGGCCGATGCGAGCTTCAGGCGATATTTCCGGGTGACGCTTCCCGGCGAAACGCTGATCGCCATGGATGCGCCGCCGCCGCAGGAGGACTGCCGGCCGTTCGTCCACGTGGCGGGCCTCATGGCGCGGGCTGGCGTGCACGTGCCCGCCATTCTCGCCGCGGACATTGAGTCCGGCTTCCTGCTGCTCTCCGACCTCGGCAACTCGACCTACCTCTCGGTGCTCGACGAGGCCAACGCGGACGCGCTGTTCGGCGACGCGACGGACGCGCTGCTGCGCTGGCAGCTCGCGAGCCGCGAGGGCGAGCTGCCGCCTTACGACGAAGCGCTGCTGCGCCGCGAGCTCAACCTGTTTCCCGAGTGGTACGTCGGCCGGCACCTCGGCATCCGGCTCGATGCCGCGCGGGCCGAGTCGCTCGAATCCGTGTTCAGGCTGGTGCTCGCCAGCAATCTCGCGCAGCCGCGCGTATACGTGCATCGCGACTACATGCCGCGCAATCTCATGGTCAGCACGCCGAACCCGGGCGTGCTCGACTTCCAGGACGCTGTCTTCGGCCCGATCACCTACGACGTGGCCTCCCTGTTCAAGGATGCCTTCATCAGCTGGGAAGAGGAGCGCGTGCTGGACGGCGCGGTGCGCTACTGGGAAAAGGCGCGCAAGGCGGGCCTGCCCGTGTCCGCCGATTTCGGCGAGTTCTACCGCGACTTCGAGTGGATGGGACTGCAGCGCCATCTGAAGGTGCTGGGGATCTTCGCACGCATCTGCCACCGCGACGGCAAGCCCCACTACGTGAAGGATACCCCTCGCTTCCTGCGCTACGTCCGTGACGTGGCGCAGCGCTACGGCGCGCTGTCGCCGCTGCTGCGCCTGCTCGACCAGGTCGAGGCGCGCGAGCCGGCGCTCGGCGCGGCGCCTTGAACACAGGGCACGCCGCGCCGGTGGCGATGATCCTCGCCGCCGGCCGCGGCGAGCGCATGCGCCCGCTGACGGACCACACGCCCAAGGCCCTGCTGGAGGTCGGCGGCAAGCCGCTCATTTTCCGTCACCTGGAGAAACTGTCCGCGGCCGGGTTCCGCTGCGTGGTCGTCAACCACGCCCATCTCGGCGCGCTGATCGAGGCGGCCGTGGGCGACGGCAGCCGCTGGGGCCTTTGCGTGCGCTTCTCGCCCGAGGCGCAGGCCCTGGAGACCGCGGGAGGCATCCGCAACGCGCTGCCGCTGATCGAGGCGCCCGTATTTGCCGTGATCAATGCCGACGTCTACAGCGAATACGACTACACGCGGCTCGCCAGGATGGTCGCCAACCCCGACGCGGGAAGGCTCGCGCATCTGGTGCTCGTCGACAATCCGCCGCAGCACCCCGAAGGCGACTTCTGCCTGGAAGGCGGCCTGGTGCGGGAGGGCGGCACGCGCCGGCTCACGTTCAGCGGCATCGGCGTCTACCGGGCCGCGCTGTTCGACGGGCTGGCCCGGGGCGAGAAGCGCGCGCTCGCGCCGCTGCTGCGCGCCTGCATGCCCGGTGGCGGCGTGAGCGGCGAGCATTTCTCCGGCGCATGGGACGACATCGGCACGCCGCAAAGGCTGCACGACCTCGATGCGCGTCTGCGGCAGGCGCCCGCCGTATAATCGGCGTTCCCGCCGGAGATTTCTCGCATGACCGATCCTGCCCTGTACGCCCGCCGCCGCGCGCGCCTCGCCGCGCTGATGGGCGCCGGAGTCGCCGTGCTGCGCACCGCCCCCGAGCAGTTGCGCAACCGCGATTCCTCCTTCCCGTTCCGCTTCGACAGCTATTTCCACTACCTCAGCGGCTTCCCCGAGCCGCAGGCCGTGCTCGTGCTGGTCGCGGGCAGCACGCCGCGCAGCCTCCTGTTCTGCCGCGAGAAGAACGTCGAGCGCGAGATCTGGGACGGCTATCGCTATGGACCCGAGCAGGCGCGGGAAATCTTCGGCATGGACGAAACGCATGCCATCGGCTCGCTCGACGAGCTCATGCCGAAGCTGCTCGCCGACCAGCCCGCGGTGTTCTGCGACGTGGGCAGCGACGCGGCCTGGGATGCGCAGGTCATCGGCTGGATAAACCAGGTGCGCGCCCAGGTGCGCGCGGGGGTGGCTGCGCCCGCGCAGATCCGCGACGTGCGCCGCCCGCTCGACGATATGCGCCTCGTCAAGGACGAGCACGAGATCGCGACCATGAAGCGCGCGGCCGCGATCTCGGCGGATGCGCACCGCCGCGCGATGCGCGCCGCGCGCCCGGGCATGCGCGAATACGAGCTCGAAGCCGAGCTCCTGCACGAGTTCCGACGCCGCGGCGCGCAGGCGCCGGCCTACACCTCCATCGTCGCCGCCGGTGCGAACGCCTGCGTGCTGCACTACGTCCAGAACGACGCCAGGATGGAAAGCGGCGACCTCGTGCTGATCGACGCGGGCTGCGAGCTCGACGGCTATGCCTCGGACATCACGCGCACCTTCCCGGTCGGCGGGAAATATTCGGGGCCGCAGCGCGACATCTACGAACTCGTCCTCGCAGCCCAGGCGGCCGCGATCGCCGAGGTCAAGCCGGGCAGGGCGTGGGAAGCCCCGCACGAAGCGGCCGTGAAGGTGCTGGCGCAGGGCATGGTCGACCTCGGCCTGTGCAAGGGCAGCGCCCAGGGCGTCGTCGAATCCGGCGAGTACCGGCGTTTCTACATGCACCGGACCGGCCACTGGCTGGGCATGGACGTGCACGACGCGGGCGACTACAAGCGCAACGGCCAATGGGTCGCGCTCGAGCCCGGCATGGTGCTCACCGTCGAGCCGGGCTGCTACGTGAGGCCTGCCGAAGGCGTGCCGGAAAATTTCTGGAACATCGGCGTGCGCATCGAGGACGACGCGCTGGTCACGGCCTCCGGCTGCGACATCATCACCGCCGGCGCGCCCAAGGCGATCGACGACGTCGAGGCGCTGATGCGCGGCTAGGGGACGGTTTGGGCAGCCCGGATTATGACATTGCGATAATCGGCGGCGGGCCGGTGGGCGCGGCCGTGGCCGTCGCCCTGCGCGACACGGGGCTCTCGGCCGTCGTGCTCGAGGCGCGCAGCCGCCCGGCGGCGAGCGGCGACGCGCGCACGCTGGCGATGTCCTACGGCAGCCGCCTGATCCTCGAACGGCTCGGCGCGTGGCAGCGCCTCGAGACTCCGACGCCGATCACCTCCATCCATGTATCGCAGCGCGGCGGCTTCGGTCGCACCATGCTCGAAGCCGCCGAGGCCGGCGTGCCCGCGCTCGGCTACGTCGTGCGCTACGCGGCCCTGCAGCAGGCCGTCGGTGCGGCGCTTGCCGACACGCCCGCACGGCTCGTGGCGGCGACCCGGGTCACGGCGCTCGAGTCGGCGCATGATCGCGTCGTCGTCGCCTGCGCCGGCGACGCGGGCACCGCCTCGTTCACCGCTCGCCTGGCGATCATCGCCGATGGCGGCGGGCACGGCCTCGGCGCGCCCATGAAAGCCGTCGACTACGGGCAGGCCGCCGTGGTCGGACTGGTCGCCTGCTCGCGGCCTCACGGCCACAGGGCTTACGAGCGCTTCACGCCGGACGGGCCGGCGGCGCTGTTGCCCCACGGAAATCGCTATGCCCTGGTCTGGACCGCCGCACCCGAACGCGCCAGGCAGCTGCTCGCGGCCGGCCCGGAACAATTCCTGCAGGAACTGCAGCGCCATTTCGGCGACCGCGCCGGGCGCTTCGAGTCCGTCGAAGCGCGTGCCAGCTTTGCGCTCGCGTTGCGTTACGTGGAAGACCCGGTCCTGCCGCGTGCCGTCATGCTCGGCAATGCCGCGCAGGCTCTGCATCCGATCGCGGGTCAGGGTTTCAATCTGGGATTGCGCGATGCATGGGAGCTTGCCGGGATCCTTTGCCGACGGGAGGTATCGGACCCCGGCGCGCCCGCGGTGCTCGCGCGCTATGCCGGCGCGCGGCGCGCGGACCGGATGCACGGCATTGCCTTAACCCATTCGCTCGTCAGGATATTCTCCAGCGATGCCGCGCCGCTGCGCGCGTTGCGCGGCGCCGCGTTGTCGCTGCTCGATACGAGCCCGCGCGCCAAACGCACGTTCATGCAGGCCATGATGTTCGGCGCGTCCGGCTGAAGAATTGATCCAGCCGCATTGCCTCGCGCGGCCTTTGCGCTAGAATGGCGGTCCGTTTTTTCCGCCGGCGCCGCAATGCAGATCGGTCCGCACCTCCTCAGGAACAATCTGATCGTCGCGCCGATGGCCGGCGTGACCGACCGGCCGTTCCGGCAGCTATGCAAGTCCATGGGCGCGGGCATGGCGGTATCCGAGATGCTGTCTTCCAACGCGCAGTTGTGGAACACCAGGAAGTCGCGCCTGCGCTCCGACCACGAAGGCGAAGTCGAACCGATCTCGGTGCAGATCGCCGGCGCCGATCCCGCCGCCATGGCGCAGGCGGCCCGCCACAACGCGGACCGCGGCGCCCAGATCATCGACATCAACATGGGCTGCCCGGCAAAGAAGGTCTGCAACGTCGCCGCCGGCTCGGCGCTGCTGCAGGACGAACCGCTCGTGGGCCGCATCCTCGACGCCGTCGTCGGTGCGGTCGATATTCCCGTGACGCTGAAAATCCGCACCGGCTGGAACCTGCAGAACCGCAACGCGCCCAGGATCGCCGCGATTGCGCAGTCCGCCGGCGTCCGGGCGCTTTCCATCCACGGCCGCACACGGGCCTGCGCCTTCGTCGGCGCCGTCGAGTACGACACCATCGCGGAAGTGAAGTCGCGCGTGGACATCCCCGTGATCGCCAACGGCGACATCGACACGCCGGAGAAGGCGGCCGAGGTCCTGCGCCGCACCGGTGCCGACGGCCTCATGATCGGGCGCGCCGCGCAGGGAAGGCCATGGATATTCCGCGAGATCGCGCATTACCTCGACAGTGGCGGGCATCTCCCGGCGCCGCGCGCCGCGGAAATCCGCGACGTGCTGGTACAGCATTTGCATGACCTCTATGCGCTCTACGGGGACGAAGGCGGCGTGCGCGTCGCGCGCAAGCACATCGGCTGGTATGTCAGGGGGCTTGCCGGCTCGGCCGAATTCCGGCAGGCCATGAACAGGATGCAGACCACCGAGCAGCAGCTCGTCGCGGTGAAGGCCTATTTCGACGGCCTCTCGACCCGTGACGAGCGACTGAACTACATCGGGGAACTGGCGGCATGATCAACGAAAACGAAATCGCGCGCTGCGTGCGCAGGGCCATGGACGGCTATTTCCGCGACCTGGACGGCGAGCGTCCCTGCGCCATCTACGACATGGTCATGAATTCCGTGGAAAAGCCGCTGCTGGAGATCGTCCTGAACCGCGTCGACGGCAACCAGACGCAGGCCGCGCAGCTGCTGGGCCTGAACCGCAACACGCTGCGCAAGAAAATGAAGGATTACGGCATCAAGTAAAGCCCGGGCGCACTTGCCTTGCGCCGGAACCACCCGCCCGTCGCCCGCAGACGGGCGGTTCTTTTTGGATCGCTTCGGATGAACCGCAAAACAGCCCTGATCAGCCTGTCCGACAAGAGCGGCGCGGTCGAATTCGCACGCACGCTGGGCCGTTTCGGCTTCGACATCCTGTCGACGGGCGGCACGGCGAAGCTGCTGCGCGAAGCCGGCGTCGCGGTGACGGAAATCGGCGATTACACCGGATTTCCGGAAATGCTCGACGGCCGCGTGAAGACCCTGCATCCGAAGGTCCACGCCGGCATCCTCGCGCGACGCGACCTGCCCGCCCATGCACAGACCATGAAGGACGCCGCGATTCCCTACATCGACCTGGTCGTCGTCAACCTGTACCCGTTCGCGCAGACCGTCGCGCAGCCGGAGTGCACGCTGGAGGATGCCATCGAGAACATCGACATCGGCGGCCCGACCATGGTGCGCGCCGCGGCCAAGAACTGGCGGCACGTTGCCGTGGTGACCGACCCGGCGGACTACGCCGCGCTCGGCGCCGAGATGCACGCGGCCAGCGGCGCGATCAGCCTGGAGACGCGCTACCGCCTGGCACGCAAGGCGTTCTCGCACACGGCCGCCTACGACGGTGCCATCAGCAACTACCTCACCGCCACCGACATCCAGGGCAAGACGGCGGCGTTCCCCGACCAGATCAACATGAGCTTCGTCAAGGTGCAGGACCTGCGCTACGGCGAGAACCCGCACCAGGCGGCTGCCTTCTACCGAGACCTCGTACCGGTCGCAGGCTCGCTCAGCAACTATCGCCAGCTGCAGGGCAAGGAGCTGTCCTATAACAACATCGCCGATGCCGACGCGGCATGGGAATGCGTGAAGACCTTCACCGCGCCGGCCTGCGTCATCGTCAAGCATGCGAATCCCTGCGGTGCGGCCGTCGGCGCGGACACTGCCGAGGCCTACCGCCGCGCGTTCAAGACCGACCCGACCTCGGCCTTCGGCGGCATCATCGCCTTCAACCGCGAGATCGACCCGCAGACCGCCGAGGCCGTCAGCGGGCAGTTCATGGAAGTGCTGATCGCTCCGCGCTTCGGCGAGCAGGTCATGGCCGTGCTCTCGAAGAAGACGGGCGTGCGCGTGCTGGAGGTGCCGGTCGCGGACGGGCAGAACCCGCGGGACCTCAAGCGCGTTGGCGGCGGGCTGCTGGTGCAGACGCCGGACGCGAAGAACGTGCAGGCCGCCGACATGCGCGTGGTCACGAAGACGCAGCCCTCGCAGCGCCAGCTCGCCGACCTGCTGTTCGCGTGGCGCGTGGCCAAGTTCGTGAAGTCCAACGCCATCGTGTTCTGCGGCGACGGCATGACGCTCGGCGTGGGCGCCGGACAGATGAGCCGCGTGGACAGCGCGCGCATCGCGTCCGTCAAGGCCGAGAACGCCGGTCTCTCGCTCAAGGGCTCCGTGGTGGCATCCGACGCCTTCTTCCCGTTCCGCGACGGCGTGGACGTCGTGGCGAAGGCCGGTGCCGCGGCGATCATCCAGCCCGGCGGCAGCGTGCGCGACGAGGAAGTCATCGCGGCCGCGGACGAACACGGCATCGCCATGGTCCTGACCGGCGTGCGCCATTTCCGCCACTGAGGTGAAAATGCCGCGGCGCGCCCAGCAGTCCTCCGGCTTTCCGGTCACGGTGCCCGCGTGAACCTGCTCGTCATCGGCGGCGGCGGGCGCGAGCACGCGCTGGCATGGAAGCTGGCACAGTCGCCGCGCATCGGCCGCGTCTACGTGGCGCCCGGCAACGCCGGTACCGCGCGCGAGGACGGCCTGTTCAACCTGCCCGTCACGGACATTGCCGGGCTCGTCGATTTCGCGCGCCGGGAAGCGATCGCGCTGACGGTCGTCGGACCGGAGGCGCCGCTGTCGGCGGGAGTCGTCGACGCGTTCCGCGCCGCGGGGCTGAGGATCTTCGGGCCGGCACAGGCGGCCGCACGCCTGGAGTCCTCGAAGGATTTCGCCAAGGCCTTCATGGTCAGGCACGGCATCGCCACCGCCGCCTACGCCACGCACACGGACGCCGCCGCCGCGCACGCCTACGTGCAGAAGCAGGGCGCGCCCATCGTCATCAAGGCCGACGGCCTCGCCGCAGGCAAGGGCGTGGTCGTGGCGATGACGCTCGAGGAAGCGCACGCCGCGATCGACATGATGCTGGTGGACAACCGCATGGGCTCCGCCGGCGCGCGCGTGGTCATTGAGGAGTTCCTCGAGGGCGAGGAGGCGAGCTTCATCGTCATGGTCGACGGCAGGCACGTGCTGCCGCTCGCGACCAGCCAGGACCACAAGCGCCTGCTTGACGCCGACCGGGGCCCCAACACCGGCGGCATGGGCGCCTATTCGCCGGCGCCCGTGCTGACGCCGGCCATCCACGCGCGCGTCATGCGTGAAGTCATTCATCCGGTCGTGCAGGGCATGGAGAAGGAAGGCACGCCGTATACCGGCTTCCTCTACGCCGGCCTCATGATCCGGCCGGACGGCGCGGCGAAGGTCCTCGAGTTCAACTGCCGCATGGGCGACCCGGAGACCCAGCCGATCATCATGCGCCTGAAGTCCGACCTGTTCGGCATCGTGGAGCACGCCGTCAACGGCAGCCTCGACCGCGCCGAGGCGCAGTGGGACCGGCGCGTCGCGCTGGGCGTCGTGATGGCGGCTGCCGGCTATCCCGGCGAGCCGCGCAAGGGCGACGAGATCACCGGCCTGCCGCGCGACGGCGAGGACTTCCACGTCTTCCATGCCGGCACGGCGCTCGCCGACGGCAAGGTCGTGGTCAACGGCGGCCGCGTGCTGTGCGTGACCGCGCTGGGCGACACCGTGCGCATGGCGCAGCGGCGTGCCTACGAGGTTGCGGAATCCATCCGCTTCGCCGGCAGCCAGATGCGCCGCGACATCGGCTTTCGCGCCATCGGCGCGCGCAAGAGCACGCTGTAGCCATGGATGCGCAAGCCGTCGGGGACTACCTGCGCGACCTCCAGGAGTGGGTCGTCGGCAAGCTGCAGGCCGCGGACGGCAAGCCGTTCCGGCGCGACGCCTGGCAGCGGCCGGAGGGCGGCGGCGGCACGAGCTGCCTGATCGAGGAGGGCGAGCTGTTCGAGCGCGGCGGCGTCAACTTCTCCCATGTCAGCGGCGCGAGCCTGCCGCCGTCGGCGAGCGCCTCGCGTCCCGAGCTCGCCGGCCGCGGTTTCGAGGCCATGGGCGTGTCGCTGGTCCTGCACCCGCGCAACCCCTACGTGCCGACGGCGCACATGAACGTGCGCTTCTTCGTGGCGGGCAGGCAGGGCGCCGACCCGGTCTGGTGGTTCGGCGGCGGCATGGACCTCACGCCGTACTACGGATTCGCAGAGGATGCCGTGCATTTCCATGAAACCTGCCGGGCCGCGCTCGCGCCGTTCGGCGCCGACCTGCACCAGAAGCTGAAGAAGTGGTGCGACAGCTATTTCTTCCTGAAGCACCGCAACGAGCCGCGCGGCATCGGCGGCATATTCTTCGACGACCTCGCGCAGCCCGATTTCGACACCTGCTTCGCCCTGATGCGCAGCGTCGGCGACCATTTCATCGATGCCTACGTGCCCGTCGTGGAGAAGCGCCGCGACGTGCCGTTCGGCGAACGCGAGCGCGATTTCCAGGCCTACCGCCGCGGCCGCTACGTGGAATTCAACCTGGTCTACGACCGCGGCACGCTGTTCGGCCTGCAATCGGGCGGACGCACCGAGTCCATCCTGATGTCGCTGCCTCCATCGGTGAAATGGCGCTACGACTGGAAGCCCGAGCCGGGCACGCCGGAAGCCGCGCTGTACACCGACTTCCTGATCGCGCGCGACTGGATCTGACGCCGAGCCCCACCGCCCCAGGCCCGCAGATGCCCGCAACCTCGCACCGCATCATCGTCACCGTCATCGGCAAGGACAGGGTCGGCATCATCGCCGGCGTTTCCGCGGTGCTGGCCGGCGCCGGCGCCAACATTCTCGACATCTCGCAATCGGTCATGGACGACTTCTTCGTCATGATCATGATGGTCGACATCGAGCATGCGGGCCTGCCCTTCGCCGAGCTCAAGGCGCGCCTCAACGCCAAGGGCGAGGAGATGGGCCTGAAGATAGACGCCCAGCACGAGGACGTCTTCAAGTACATGCACCGCATCTGACCGGCATGAGCGCCAGCCGCTACTCGCCGCAGGAGATCGTCGAGACCATCCGCATGGTGCAGATGGAGAACCTCGACATTCGCACCATCACCATGGGCATCAGCCTGCGCGACTGCGCGCACGAGGATCTCGCCGTGGCTTCGCGCAAAGCCTACGACAAGGTCTGCCGGCTCGCCGGCGGGCTGGTGCGCGCCGGCGAGGACATCGCCGCGCAGTACGGCATCCCCGTCATCAACAAGCGCATCTCGGTCACGCCGGTGGCGCTGGTTGCCGAGAGCTCGCGGGCGGATTCCTTCGTGCCCATGGCCGAGGCGCTCGACCGCGCCGCGCGCGAGGTGGGCGTCAATTTCCTCGGCGGCTTCTCGGCGCTGGTGCAGAAAGGCACCACCCGCGGCGATGCCACGCTGGTCGCCTCGATACCGGAGGCGTTGGCGCGCACCGAGCGCGTCTGCGCCTCGGTCAACGTCGGCACAACCAAGGCCGGCATCAACATGGACGCCGTCGCCCTCATGGGGCGCACCATCGTCGAGACGGCACGGCTGACCGCGGACCGCGACGGGCTGGGCTGCGCGAAGCTCGTCGTGTTCTGCAACGCGGTGGAGGACAACCCGTTCATGGCCGGCGCCTTCCACGGCGTGGGCGAGCCGGAGTGCGTGCTGAACGTCGGCGTTTCCGGTCCGGGCGCGGTGCTGCGCGCGATCGAGAAGGAGGGGCAGGCCGACATCGGCGCGCTGGCGGCGACCATCAAGCGCACGGCGTTCAAGGTCACGCGCATGGGCGAGCTGGTCGGTCGTGCCGCTTCCGAGAGGCTGGGCGTACCCTTCGGCATCGTCGACCTGTCGCTCGCGCCCACGCCTGCGCAGGGTGACTCGGTGGCGCGCATCCTCGAGACCATGGGGCTCGAGCGCGTCGGCACGCACGGCTCCACCGCGGCGCTCGCGCTGCTCAACGACGCCGTGAAGAAGGGTGGCGCGATGGCCTCCAGCCACGTCGGCGGATTGTCGGGCGCCTTCATCCCGGTGTCCGAGGACATCGGCATGATCGAGGCCGCCGGCATGGGCGCGCTCACCTTCGACAAGCTCGAGGCCATGACCTGCGTGTGCTCGGTCGGCCTGGACATGATCGCGATCCCCGGCGACACGCCGGCGGAAACCATCGCCGCGATCATCGCCGACGAGGCCGCCATCGGCATGATCAACCGCAAGACCACGGCCGTGCGCGTCATTCCGGCGCCGGGCAAGAAGGAAGGCGACATGGTGGAGTTCGGCGGCCTGCTGGGCCGCGCGCCGGTCATGGCCGTGCACCGCGAATCGAGCGCAGCCTTCATCGCTCGCGGCGGGCGCATCCCCGCGCCGCTGCAGGCGCTCAACAACTGATCGCGCCTGAAAGGCTCGATCCATATCACCTGTGGTGAAATCGCCTTGAACCGCCGGCACGGCTACTTGCGCAGCACGCACTTGTCGTAGAGGTCGCGCAGGCGGCTCTGCGGGTCGTAGCGGCGCTTCAGCTCCCGGTAGGCCGCGCCGCCGTACAGGGCGTCGAACTTCTCGCGCGTGAAGTAGCTGTCGGAGTACAGCGACTTGATGCCGCCCAGCTCCTCCACCTTGCGCTCGACGAGCCGGTTGAAATGCCCGGGAGCGTGCGTCGAGCGCGTCTTCACGACGTCCCAGAAGCCGAAGTTCACGTAGGTCGTCGCCGCATCCATCGGATAGAGCGGGAAGAACGCCGCCGGCGCCGGTGTGCGGATCGGGCAGATCCAGATCGGCAGGATGCCGACCTCGCGCAGGAAAAACTCCAGGAACTCCGCGGCACGCGTGATCGGGATGTCGACGTCCTGGATCACCGATTCGCGGCGCCTGCCGCTGATCCGGTCGAGCGTGGAAGTCAGCTTCCAGCGGCTGTTCCAGCGCATGATCCTGGTGTAGGTGCGTGAGTTCAGGCGCTCGCGGCCGTACAGCCTGCGCAGCAGCGGGTTCTGCGCGCCGAGATTGGCCGAGCACCAGAACCAGTCCGTGTCCCAGCGCCAGAGGTAATCGTGCGCGGTGAGGTAGTCGACGCCCTTCTCCAGCAGCGAGCGGTAGTAGATGTGCTCGTAGGTATAGTCGCTCGCCGCCGGCGCCTCGTCGACGAAGCGCGCGGCGGTCAGCACCATGCTGTCGCGCGCGAACACCACCCCGTCGAGGAAATCCGTATCGGAATCGCAGCGTTCGGCAAGCGCGCGGAAGTATTCGGCGGCATCGGCATGGCGCTCGTGCTCGATGCGCACGTACTTGCGCACCGGCAGCGTGGTCGCGCGCACGCGCAATGCGTAGCCCAGCGTGCCGTAGGAATTCGGGAAACCGAAGAACAGGTCGCTGTACTCGTTGTCCGGCGTGCACAGGTACACGTTGCCGTCGCCGGCAAGGATCTCCATCTCGCGGACGGTGTGGTGCACCAGCCCGTACCGGAAGGATGTGGCCTCGATGCCCACGCCGGCCACCGCGCCGCCCAGCGTGATGGTTTTCAGCTGCGGCACCACGGCGGGCATGCGCCCGCAGGCGAGCGCGGCGAGCACGAGGTCCTCGTACGTGGTCATGCCCTCGGCGTCGATCCAGCCTGCGGAAGGGTCCACACCGAGCACGTTGCTGAAGCCGCGCACGTCGAGGCGCTGCACCCTGGCCTTCTGCCGGTCGCGGAACAGGTTCGACGTGCTCTTGTGCAGCGCGGCCGTGCCGGCACCGGCGCCGAACTGGCGCACCAGCTCGGCCTTGCGCATGGCGTAGGTCCGCGAGGCCATCGTCGGTCGCGGGCCTAGTCGCGGTACAGGAAGGCGCGGCTCATCGGATAGTTGTCCTTCGTGATGTTGGGTTTGCTGAACACGATCTGGAACAGGTGCGTGCGCAGCTTGGTCGACCGGAACATCTCCGCGCAGGAATACAGGTAGGTGCGCCACGCGCGGCGGAAGCGCTCGTCGAACTTCTTCGGGTCGAGCGCGCGGATCTTCTCCCAGTTGCGGTCGAAGCGTTCGCACCAGGCGTCCAGCGTCAGGGCGTAGTGGCGGCGCCGGTTCTCGATGTCCACCACCTCGAGGCCGTTGTTCTCCATCTCGACGATGGTCTGCGCAAGGCTGGGGATCCAGCCGCCCGGGAAGATGTGCTCGCGGATGTAGTATTCGGTGTCGCGCACGCCGACGTGGCCGATGAAGTGCAGCATGCCCAGTCCGCCCGGCTTCAGGAAATCGGCGTGCGCCTTGACGACCTGTGCGAGCTGGTCGCGCCCGGCGTGCTCGAGCACGCCTATCGAGACCACCTTGTCGTACTGCCGGTCCACCTCGCGGAAGTCGGCGAGCCTGACGTCGAGCCTGTCCTGCAGCCCCTGGCGGCGGATTTCGGCGTCCAGCCAGTCCACCTGCTCGGGCGTGGTGTTCAGGCCGCTCGCCTTCGCGCCGTAGGCCTCGTGCGCATGGAACATGAAGCCGCCGAAGCCGCAGCCGATGTCGATCACGGTCTCGTCGCGCGCGAGCCTGATCTTGCGGCAGACGTCCTCGACCTTGTTGCGCTGCGCCTGCTCGACGGTCTGCGTGCCTTCCTTCCAGTAGGCGCAGGTGTACATCCTGAGCGGCAGGTCCAGCCACTGGTCGTAGAACTCCGTGCCCAGGCCATAGTGGAAGCGGGCGTTGATGCGCGCCTGCTCGATGCTGCGGTTCGAGCAGCGCAGCTCGTGCCACTGGTTGCGCAGCCATACGATCGGCTTGCCGCCGCCGTCGAAGCCTCCGTCCAGGCCCACGTGGAAGGCCGCACCGAGGTCGCCGTCGATGTCGACGTCGCCGTCGAAATAGGACTCGAGAAAGCCGATGTGTCCCTGCAGCGCCGTGCGCAACTGCGCGGACCGCTTCCTGAACTTCACCGTGAACGCCGGCGTCGCCTCCCGGTTCTGGAAATGCGACCCGTCGGCGAACTCGACGCGAAAGCACACGCCCGTGCCCGCGCCGAGCGCGGACATCAGGTTGGCCACCGTTGACCCGAACATTCTTCTCCTCCGCGATACCCGTTGTCGGTCGCCGACTCTATATATTATTCATATTATTCCCCCAGGTAAGCCTGGCGCACCTGCGGATTATCCAGCAACTGCCTGGCCACGCCATCCACCGCGATGCGGCCGCTTTCCATGACGTAGCCCCGGTGGCTCACCTCCAGCGCGAGCCGGGCGTTCTGCTCCACGAGCAATACGGTAACACCCTGCTGCGAGACCATGCGCACCGTGTCGAAAATCTTCTCCACCATGAGCGGCGCGAGCCCCATGGAGGGCTCATCGAGCAGCAGCAGCGCGGGCCGGCTCATGAGCGCGCGCCCGATCGCGAGCATCTGCTGCTCGCCCCCCGAGAGCGTGCCGCCGGTCTGGTCGCGGCGTTCCGCCAGCCGCGGGAACAGCGCATAGATGCGGTCCAGGTCCGTGCCGACCTGCCCCTTGTCCCTGCGCACGTAGGCCCCCATGCGCAGGTTCTCGCGCACGGTGAGCCGGCCGAACACGCCGCGCCCCTCGGGCACGAGCGCCAGCCCGCGTTCGACCAGCCGGTGGGCCGGGAGGTTGCTCACGTCCTCGCCCTTCAGGCGCACGCTGCCGCCGTGGCGCAGCAGCCCGCAGATGGCCTTCAGCGTGCTGGTCTTGCCGGCGCCGTTGGCACCGATCAGCGCCACCATCTCGCCGCCGCCGACCTTCAGGTCTATGCCGCGGACGGCCTTGATGCCGCCGTAGGCGACCTCGAGGGACGTGACCTCCAGCATCGGCGCCGTCACGGCAGCGCGCCCCCCAGGTAGGCGCGGATGACCTCCGGATCGCGCTGCACCCGCGCCGGCTCGCCCTCGGCGATCTTGCGGCCGTAGTCGAGCACCGCCACGCGGTCGCACAGTCCCATGACGAGCTTCACGTCGTGCTCGATCAGCAGCAGCGTCACGCCGTCGCCGCGCACTTTCTCGAGCAGCCGCCGCAGATCCAGCCTCTCGGTCGCGTTCATGCCCGCGGCCGGCTCGTCGAGCGCGAGCAGCTTGGGCTGCGTCGCGAGCGCGCGCGCAATCTCCAGGCGGCGCTGGTCGCCGTAGGAGAGGTTGCGCGACAGCGCACCGGCGTGCTTCCCGATGCCCACGTAGGCCAGCAGCTCGCGCGAGCGGGAGCGGATGGCCGCCTCCTCCTCGCGCGCCGCGCGCGTGCGCAGGACGGCACCGATCACGCCGGCGCGGGTGCGCACGTGCCTGCCGACCATGACGTTCTCCAGCGCCGTCATGTTGCCGAACAGGCGGATGTTCTGGAAGGTGCGCGCGATGCCGGCCGCGGCGATGTGATACGGCTTGCGCCCGGCAAGGTTGTCGCCGTCGAACTCGAAGCGGCCGGCGTCGGGCGCGTACAGCCCGGTCAGCACGTTGAACAGCGTGGTCTTGCCGGCGCCGTTGGGCCCGATCAGCCCGTAGATCTCGCCGCGCCGGATGCCGAGCGAAACCTCGGACAGCGCGACGAGGCCGCCGAAGCGCTTCTCGATGCACGTGACTTCCAGCAGCGTCGCGGCGGCCGTCACCGCTCGTCCGCCTCCGTGAGCTCGCGCTGGCGCCGCCGCGACGGCCACAGGCCCGCGGGGCGATAGAGCATCAGCAGCACCAGCGCCAGCCCGAACAGCAGCATGCGGATGACTTCCGGCTCGATCAGCATGCGGCCGAACACCGCCTTCTGCACCGGCTCGACGGTGTAGCGCAGGATCTCCGGAACGAACGACAGCAGGATGGCACCGAGCACCACGCCCCAGACGTTGCCCATGCCGCCGAGCACGACCATGGACAGGACCATGATCGATTCCACGAAGACGAAGCTCTCGGGGCTGATGAAACCCTGCGTGGCCGCGAAGATGCCGCCGGCGATGCCGCCGAAGCTCGCGCCCATGGCAAAGGCGAGCAGCTTCACGTTGCGCGTGTTGATGCCCATGGCCTGCGCGGCGACCTCGTCCTCGCGGATGGCGATCCACGCGCGCCCCAGGCGGGAGTTCTGCAGGCGCAGGTTCACGCAGATGGCCAGCACCAGCACGGCGAGCAGCAGGTAGTAGTACTTGATCGGCCCGCTGAACGACAGGCCGGCCAGGCTGTCGTTGCGGCTGAAGTCCAACGCGCCGATGCGGAACGGATCGATCAGCGTGATGCCCTGCGGTCCGTTGGTGACGTTGAAAGGCTGGGACAGGTTGTTCAGGAACACGCGCACGATCTCGCCGAAGCCCAGGGTGACGATGGCGAGGTAGTCGCCGCGCAGCTTCAGCGTGGGCGCGCCCAGCAGCACGCCGAACACGCAAGCCACCACCGCGCCGAACGGCAGGATGGCCCAGAACGGCAGGTGCAGGCCGAAATGGGGCGAGGCGAGCAGCGCGTAGCAGTACGCGCCCACGGCGTAGAACGCGATGTAGCCGAGGTCGAGCAGCCCCGCGAAGCCCACCACGATGTTCAGGCCGAGCGACAGCAGCGCGAACAGGATGGCGAGGTTCGTGATGCGAACCCACGCCGTGCCCACCGAGGCCAGCGCGAACGGCAGCACCAGCAGGGATGCGCACACCAGCGCGACGCCGATCCACGGGGCGGTGCGGTGCGAGCGCAGGGCATGCAGCCTGGCGAGCGGGCCTGCCATCGTCAGGCCCGGTCCGCCACGCGCTCGCCCAGCAGGCCGGAGGGCCGGAACACCAGGACCGCGATGAGCACCAGGAAGGCGAAGACGTCCTGGTAATTGCTGCCGAACAGAATCAGGTGCGAGTCCTGCGCGCAGCGCGCGGCGAGCGCGTCCGACAGGCCGGCCACGTGGCACAGGTCCATGATCTCGCCGATGTAGCCCGCGCCCAGCGCCTCGACGATGCCGAGCAGCAGCCCGCCGAGCATGGCGCCCGCGAGGTTGCCGATGCCGCCGAGCACGGCGGCGCAGAACGCCTTCAGGCCGAGCAGCGCGCCCATGGTGTAATGCGCGATGCCGTAGTAGGTGCCCACCATGACGCCCGCCACCGCGCCCAGGCCGGCGCCGATCACGAAGGTCGCGGAAATGACCTTGTCGACGTCCACGCCCATGAGTCCCGCCACCTGCGGGTTCTCCGACGTGGCGCGCATCGCCACACCCAGGCGCGTGCGGAACACCAGCAGCGTGAGCGTGGCCATCAGCAGCAGCGAGCCGGCGATGATCGCGATCTGCACCGCGCTGATGTGCGCGCCGCCCACCTCGAACACCGGATTGTCGAGGATCTGCGGGAAGCCCAGCGGGTTGCGGCTCCAGATCATCATCGCCACCTGCTGCATGATGATGGAGATGCCGATCGCGGTGATGAGCGGCGCGAGCCGCGGCGCGTGGCGCAGCGGCCGGTAGGCCACGCGCTCCATGATGAAGCCCACCGCCATGCACGCCGGCACGGCGCAGGCCACGCCCGCAGCCACGACCACCAGCGGCGGCGCGGAGCCGGCCAGTGCGGCGATGACCGACAGGGCCACCATCGCCCCCACCATGACCACTTCGCCGTGCGCGAAATTGATCAGCTGCACGATGCCGTAGACCATCGTGTAGCCGAGCGCGACGATGGCGTACACGCTGCCCAGCGTGAGGCCGTTGATGAGCTGCTGCAGGAAAATGTCCAAGGTTCGGTCAGGCCCCTGCGCGGAGATTAGCAAATTCCATGCGGACGGCGCACGATGCGCCGGCCACGCCAACGAAAACGGCACCTGCCGGGGTGCCGTTGTCGATCCGGGCGTCGCACACCGCCTACTTCGCGGAAGCACCCTTGACGAAATCGTCGAACCTGATCGACCGGCCGCCCTTGATGATGGCCACCGGCACGATGGCGCCGTTCTTCATGGTAAAGATGGTCATCTCCGCGTCCTTGCGATCGCCCTTGGCGTCGAACTCGATGTGGCCGCTCGCGCCGTCGTACTTGATCTTCGCCAGCTCGGGCAGGTACTTTTCCGGGTCCACGGAATTCGCCGCCTGCATGGCGCCGATCAGCAGGAAGGTCGCGTCGTAGGTGAAGGGCGCGTAGATCAGCGGGTCGGAGTTGAATTTCTTGCGGTAGGCCTCGAGGAAGGCCTTGCTCGCCGCCTGCACCGGTATGCCGGCCTGCGAGCAGACCATGCCCTCCGAGGCGGCGCCCGCCAGCTCCTTCATCTTTTCCGTGCACGCGCCGTCGCCGAAGGCAAACACCGCGGTCAGGCCCAGCTCGCGGGCCTGCTTGAGCATCGGTCCCGCCCCCGAATCCATGCCGCCGTAGAAGATCGCATCGGGGTTCTTGCCCTTGAGCTTGGTCAGGATCGCCTTCCAGTCGCGGGTCTCCTGGGTGCCCTTCTCGCGCGGCAGCACGTTCACGCCGGCGGCCTTCAGCGCCTTGTCGACTTCGTTGGCGAGGCCCTCGCCGTACGCCGTCGCGTCGTCGATGACCGCGACCACCTTCGGCTTGCGCTCGGCGACGAGGTAGCGCGCCACCGCCGGGCCCTGCTGGTCGTCGCGGCCCACGGTGCGGAACGTGACCTTGAAACCCTGCTCGGTCAGCTTGGGATTGGTCGCAGAACCGCTGATCATCGGGATGCCGGCCTGGTTGTATACGGCCGAGGCCGGGATGGTGACGCCCGAATTCAAATGCCCCACCACGCCGGCGACTTTGGCATCCACGAATTTCTGGGCGATGATCGGACCCTTGTTCTCCTTGCCCTCGTCGTCCTCGCTGAGCATCTCGAAAGCGATTTTCTCGCCGCCGATGATCAGGCCTTTCGCGTTCGCCTCCTCGATGGCGAGCCGCACGCCGTTCTCGTTGTCCTTGCCCAGGTGCGCGATCGCGCCGGTCAGGGGGGCGGCGTGGCCGATCTTGACCACGCGCTGGATGGAAGGCGACTTCGTGCCGGCGGATTCCTCCTTCTTGCCGCATCCGGCGAGGCCGAATGCCACGACGGCCGCAACGCCTGCCGCGAGCCATCGGATCGCTGGTTTCCCGTCGAGAGCCTTCGTTTTGCGCATCATCATTTGCCCCGTTCGCCGGAATCCGGTCCGGCCGGGATTATCCGCCAGCGCTGGAAACGTTGTCAATTTGAGCCGTGAATTCATAAAGTTGGATTGGACACCCCGGTTCGGCCGGAAAACAAAAAGGCCGGCGGAAGCCGGCCTTTCTCGCGGGTGTCGCGATGGTCTCAGAGGGACAGCACCCACTCGACGAGCGTCTTCGCCTCGTCTTCCTTGACTGGATTGGGTGGCATCGGGATGGTGCCCCACACGCCGCCGCCACCGTTGATGACCTTCTTGATCAGCTTGGCCTCGGCCTCCTTGTTGCCCTTGTACTTCTTGGCAACCTCGGTATAGGCGGGGCCGACCAGCTTCTTGTCGATGGCATGACAGGCCAGGCAGTTCTTGGACTGCGCCAGTGCCTTGGCCTTTTCCGCATCCACGGCATGAGCGCTACAGGCCAGCGAAAGGCCGGCAACCGCGGCGACCATCACGAGTTTCTTCATTTTGCGAGCGCCTTTCATACGGGTGGGTTTTGGATCGGTGCGCATTCTATCGGCTTTGGTCCGCTTTGAACACCTAGCGGCACGGCCGCTGGCGGTGCGCAAGCCCCTGGCCGTCAGGGGCTCAACGTCCCGGGCGGCGCACCCGTTGACAGCCCGGCCGGCGATCGCGACAGGGCCTTAGAGGCCCAGCGAGTCCCAGATCTCGTCGATGCGCCGGCGCACGCCGGCATCCATCGCGATCGGCGTGCCCCAGGTGCGCGCGGTCTCCCCCGGCCACTTGGACGTCGCGTCGAGCCCCATCTTCGAGCCCAGGCCGGCAACCGGGCTCGCGAAATCGAGGTAATCGATCGGCGTGTTCTCGACGATCAGCGTGTCGCGCGCGGGATCCACGCGCGTGCTCACCGCCCACACGACCTCCTTCCAGTCGCGCACGTCGATGTCGTCGTCGACCACGATGACGAACTTCGTGTACATGAACTGGCGCAGGTAGGACCAGATGCCGAACATCACGCGCCGGGCGTGGCCGGCGTACTGCTTGCGCATGCTGACCACGGCCACGCGGTACGAGCAGCCTTCCGGCGGCAGGTAGAAGTCGACGATCTCCGGAAATTGCTTCGTGAGCAGCGGCACGAACACGTCGTTCAGCGCCACGCCCAGCACGGAGGGTTCGTCCGGCGGCTTGCCGGTGTAGGTGCTGTGGTAGATCGGATCGCGGCGCATGCTCATGCGCTCGATGGTGAATACCGGGAAGCGCTCGCGCTCGTTGTAGTAGCCGGTGTGGTCGCCGAACGGCCCTTCCAGCGCCGTCTCGTCGGCGTGGATGACGCCTTCGAGCACGATCTCCGCGGACGCGGGCACCTGCAGGTCGCAGCCGAGGCACTTGACGAGTTCGGTCTTCGAGCCGCGCAGCAGCCCCGCGAACTGGTATTCGGAGAGCGTGTCCGGCACGGGCGTGACCGCGCCGAGAATGGTGGCCGGGTCGGCGCCGAGCACGACGGCGACGGGGAAGGGCTCCCCGGGACGCGCGATGCCGTGGTCGCGGAAATCGAGCGCGCCGCCGCGATGCGCGAGCCAGCGCATGATGACCTTGTTGCGCCCGATGACCTGCTGGCGGTAGATGCCGAGGTTCTGCCTTTCCCTCGCCGGCCCGCGCGTGACCGTCAGCCCCCAGGTGATCAGCGGGCCGGCATCGCCCGGCCAGCAGGTCTGCACGGGCAGCGTGCCGAGGTCCACGTCGCCGCCCTCGCGCACGATTTCCTGGCAGGGCGCGGAGCCGACTATCTTCGGCGCCATGTTGAGCACCTGCTTGAGCACGGGCAGCTTGTCCCATGCATCCTTCAGCCCCTTCGGCGGCTCCGGCTCGCGCAGGTAGGCGAGCAGCTTGCCGACTTCCTTCAGCGCCGCGGCCGATTCCTCGCCCATGCCCAGCGCCACGCGCCGCGGCGTGCCGAACAGGTTGGCGAGCACCGGCATCGAATGGCCGGCGGGATGCTCGAACAGCAGCGCCGGGCCCTGCGCCTTCAGCACGCGGTCGCAGACCTCGGTCATCTCGAGCCGCGGCGAGACCGGCGCGGCGATGCGCCTGAGCTCGCCGAGCTTTTCGAGTTGCGCGATGAAATCGCGCAGGTCGGCGTAATGCATGGACGGGTTGGCTCTAGATCACGGGATGCGCGCCGCCGTCCATCGGAATCACGGCACCGGTGACGTAGGCTGCCTGCGCGGAGGCGAGGAACAGCGTGACGGCCGCGACATCCTCGGGATGCGCGTAGCGGCCCAGCGGCACTTTCGCCTGGCCCTGCTCGAGCACCTGCTCGACCGTCGATCCCTTCGCTTTCGCCTCGAGCTCGAGCGCCTCGCGGATGCGCTCCGTGATGGTCGCCGCGGGATTGATGGCGTTGATGCGCACGCCGTGCCTGCCGTAGACGCCGGCGAGCCCGACCGTGGCGAGCATCAGCGCGGAGTTGGCCGCGCCGCCCGGAAGATGGATGGCGGAAGCGACCTTGCCGCCCATGCCGATGATGTTGACGACGTTGCCCTGCCGGCGCGCCCGCATCGACGGCAGCACGGCATCCATCGCGTGGATGTAGGTAAAGTACTTCGCATCCATGGCCGCATGCCAGGCCTGCGCGCTCAGCTCCTCCGGAGCGTAGCGCTTCGCAGCCCCGGCCGAGTTCACCAGGACGTCGAGCGGCCCGAGCGAGCGCTCGGCTTCCTGCGCCATGCGCTGGGCGTCCTGCGCGCGCGTGAGGTCGGCGGCGATGCAGGCGATGCCGCGCAACTGCGCTGACGCCTTGTCCAGGTTGGCCCGGTCGCGCGACACGATCGCGACCCTTGCGCCCTCGTCGAGAAAGGCGCGCGCGCAGGCGAGCCCTATGCCCTTGCTGCCGCCGGTGACGAGCACCGCGCGGCCTTTCAGCCCCAGGTCCATGGTCGGGTTTTCCCTCTCGGTTTCCCGCCGCGCGCGCGGCTCACCAGCGCACGGGCAGATGGAAATGATAGCCGGCGACGACACCGGCGAACATCGCCGCGCCCATCCAGTTGTTGCGATGGAAGGCGCGGAAGCATCGTACCGGGTCGCGGTCGCGGATCAGCCGGTACTGCATGGCCGCCAGCACCGCCGCCGCCGCGAGCCCCGCGTAGTAGAGCCAGCCCTGGTGGAGCATGCGTCCCGCGACCGTCATGGTCAGCAGGAAAGCCGCGTGGCAGGCCATGACCGCGGCGACGTCGAAGCGGCCGAAGGTGAGCGCGGAGGTGCGGATGCCGAGCCTGCGGTCGTCCTCGCGGTCGACCATCGCGTATTCCGTGTCGTAGGCGACAGCCCAGAACACGTTGGCCAGCAGCAGCACCCAGGCCGCGGGCGGCACACGGCCGATGTGCGCCGCGAACGCCATCGGGATGCCGAAGCCGAACGCCACGCCCAGCACCGCCTGCGGCAGCGCGAAGAAGCGCTTGGTGAACGGATAGACCACGGCGATCGCGGCCGCCGCGAAGGAAAGCTTGATGGTGAGCGCGTTGAGTTGCACGACCAGCGCGAAGGAGGCCAGCATGAGCACGACCGCGACCATCAGCGCCTCGGCCGGCTTGATCCTGCCGGCGGCCAGCGGCCGGTCGCGCGTGCGCGCCACGTGGCCGTCGAACCCGGCGTCGGCATAGTCGTTGACGGCGCAGCCCGCGGAACGCATGAGCACCGTGCCCAGCACGAAAATCCACACGACGGCCCAGTCGGGACGGCCGCGCGCGGACATCCACAGCGCCCACAGCGTGGGCCACAGCAGCAGCAGGATGCCGATCGGCTTGTCCAGCCGGATGAGCTTCTCGTAGGCGTCGATGCGTTGGGCGAGGGTCATTGTGCGAAGCCGGCGGCGGCTCGTGCGGGCGCAGCCGTGCGCAATGATGGCACAGACCGGCGCGGCGCAGCCTGGAAGGGCGGCAGATCTAGACCCGCAGCAGCTCCTGCCTGCCGGCGAGCCAGCGCTGCAGGTGCAGCTCGGCATTGGCCGGATGATCGCGCAGCAGCGGGGGGGCAAGCGCGCGCGCAGCCTCCAGCAGGTCCGCGTCCCTTTCGAGGTCCGCGAAGCGCAGCATCGGAATGCCGCTCTGGCGCGCGCCCAGCAGCTCGCCGGGCCCGCGCATGGCCAGATCGTGGCGCGCGATCTCGAAGCCGTCGGTGTTCTCGAAGACGACGCGCAGGCGCTCGCGCGCGTTCTGCGACAGCGGGCTCTGGTAGAGCAGGATGCACTCGGCCTTCTGCGCGCCGCGTCCCACGCGCCCGCGCAGCTGGTGCAGCTGCGCGAGCCCCATGCGCTCGGCATGCTCGATCACCATGAGAGAGGCGTTCGGCACGTCCACGCCTACCTCGATCACGGTGGTGGCCACCAGCAGCTGGATCGCGTTCGCCTGGAACGCCGCCATCACCGCCGCCTTGTCCGTGCCCGGCAGGCGCCCGTGCACCAGTCCGACCTTCAGTTCCGGGAACGTCGCCGCGAGGCCCTCGTAAGTCTCGATCGCCGTCTGCAGCTGCAGGGCCTCGGACTCCTCGATCAGGGGGCAGACCCAGTAGGCCTGCCTGCCCGCCAGGCAGGCCTTGCGCACGCGCGGAACGACCTCGTCCTTGCGGCGCGTGTCCGAGAAGAGCCGCGTGCGCACCGGCGTGCGTCCCGGCGGCAGCTCGTCGATGACGGACACGTCGAGATCGGCGTAGTAGCTCATGGCGAGCGTGCGCGGGATCGGCGTCGCGCTCATCATGAGCTGGTGCGGCTGCAGCGGCTGCCCGGCGCGGCTGCCCTTCTGCCGCAACGCCATGCGCTGGTGCACGCCGAAGCGATGCTGCTCGTCGACGATCGCCAGGCCCAGCTTGGCGAAGGCGACCTCGTCCTGGAACAGCGCATGCGTGCCGATGACGACCTGCGCCTTGCCCGAAGCGATGTCCGCGAGCGCGCCGTCCCTGTCCTTCTTCTTCAGGCCGCCCGCGAGCCAGACCACCTGCACGTCGAGCGGCGCGAGCCAGGCCGAGAACTTCCGGTAGTGCTGCTCGGCGAGCAGCTCGGTGGGCGCCATGACCGCGGCCTGGTAGCCCGACTCGACCGCCTGCAGGGCGGCGAGCGCGGCGACGATGGTCTTGCCGCTGCCGACGTCGCCCTGCAGCAGCCTTTGCATGGGATGCGGGCGCGTGAGGTCACCGCGGATCTCCGCGAGCACGCGCGCCTGCGCCTTCGTGAGCTCGAAGCCGACGCCGGCGAGCAGCTTGCGCGACAGGTTCGAATGCTGCAGCAGCGGATGCGCGCGCGCGCGGTTGCGCCGCTCGTGGTGCAGGCGCATGGACAGCTGCTGCGCGAGCAGCTCGTCGAACTTCACGCGCCTCCAGGCGGGATGCGTGCCGTCGAGCAGCGCCCCGGCGTCGGCGCCGGGCGGCGGATTGTGCAGCAGGCGGATGGCGTCGCCGAAGGCGGGCAGCCCGAGCCTTTTCAGCGCCGCCGGCGGCAGCGCATCGGTCATGTCCGCCTGCGCGAGCGCGCGAGCGGCGAGCTTGCGCAGCACTTCCTGCCCGAGTCCGGCGGTGGTCGGGTAGACCGGCGTGAGCGACTGCGGCAACGGCGTCTCGCCGCGCACGACGCGAAAGCGCGGATGAACCATCTCCGCGCCGAAGAAGCCCTGGCGGATCTCGCCCATGACGCGAACCTTCGCGCCCGGAGCCAGCGCCTTGCGCTGGCTGTCGTAGAAATTGAAGAACCGCATCGCCAGCCGCCCGCTGCCGTCGTCGATCTCGCTCACCAGCTGGCGGCCCGGGCGGAACTTGACGCTGGTCTCAACCACGGTGCCCTCGACCTGCACCGTGTCGCCCGACAGGGCGTCGTGGATGGGAACGATGCGCGTCTCGTCCTCGTAGCGCAGCGGCAGGTGCGTGACGAGGTCGGAAAGCTCGCGGATGCCCAGCCTGGCGAGCCGCTCGGTGACCGCGGGGGTGGCGAAGGCCAGCGAAGCGTGCGGGACGAGGCGCGAGGCGCGAGGCGTTGCGGAAGAAGACGGCGCGCCGGCGCGTCCGGGCCTCTCCGGCGGGGACAGCGGCAGCTGGCGCGCGCCGGGAACCTTCGGCTTGCGCCTTTGCCCTGCCCCCTCGCGCTTCACGTCCTGCGCCTCACGCCTTCACCAGGACCGCCTCGATCTCGACCAGCGCCCCGCGCGGCAGCTGCGACACGCCGAGCGCGGAGCGCGCGGGATACGGCTGCCTGAGATACTGCGACATGATCTCGTTCAACAGCGCGAAATGCGCGAGGTCGGTCAGGAACACCGTGAGCTTCACGGCGTCGTCGAGGCTCGCGCCGGCGGCCGCGGCCACGGCCTGCATGTTGCGGAACACGCGATGGATCTGCGCCTCGATGCCCTGCGCGAGCTGCATGGTGGCAGGATCGAGCCCGATCTGCCCGGACAGGTAGATCGTGGCGCCTGCGCGCACCGCCTGCGAATAGGTGCCGATGGCCTGCGGCGCGTCCGGCGTGTGGATGGCTTGTTTGGTCACGGCATGCTCCGGGTATAGAATGTTGCGCCACAACAGCGGCCCTCCGGCGGAAGGCCCCTGCTTCGTCAAAATGATAACCGAACACCCGTTGCGAAACCCCCGTCACGCCGCGCCGGCGCAACATGGCCGCCGCCGGCATTGATGGGTAGCGGACGACCATGAGCTCGAGCGGCAACGGCGGGAAGCCGGGCGTCCTGCCCCTGACGATCGCGGCGATCGGCATCGTGTTCGGCGACATCGGCACGAGCCCGCTGTACACGATGCGGGAGGCCTTCAACGGCAGCCACCCGGTGGCGGCCAACCACGACAACGTGCTCGGCGTGCTGTCGCTCATCTTCTGGGCGCTCGTCATCGTCGTGACCCTGAAATACGTGGTGTTCATGATGCGCGCCGACAACCGCGGCGAGGGCGGCATCATGGCACTGCTCGCGCTGGTGCTGCGTGCCACCACGCGCAACACGCGCGGGCGCTTCGCGCTGATGTCGGTGGGCCTGTTCGGCGCGGCGCTGTTCTACGGCGACGGCATCATCACGCCGGCGATCTCCGTGCTCTCGGCGGTGGAGGGCCTGGAGGTCGCCGCGCCTTCCCTGCAGCCCTACGTCATGCCGCTCACCATCGTCGTGCTGATCTGCCTGTTCCTGTTCCAGCAGAAAGGCACGGAGATGGTCGGTGCGCTGTTCGGGCCGATCACGCTGGTCTGGTTCGGCGTGCTCGCGTTGCTGGGCGGCTTCAGCATCGCCAGATATCCCGACGTGCTGGCCGCGCTGTCGCCGCAATACGCCGTGAACTTCTTCGCGGAGAACTCGCTCGGCGGCTTCCTGGTGCTGGGCGCGGTGGTGCTGGCCATCACCGGCACCGAGGCGCTTTACGCCGACATGGGCCACTTCGGCAAGAAGCCGATCCGGCTGGCCTGGGCATTCTGCGTGCTTCCCGCGCTGCTGCTGAATTACTTCGGCCAGGGCGCGCTGATCCTGCACGATCCCGGCTCGATCCAGAACCCGTTCTACCACCTGGCCCCGGAATGGGCCCTGTACCCGCTGGTGCTGCTCGCGACGATCGCCACCGTGATCGCCTCGCAGGCGGTGATCTCGGGGACGTATTCGCTCACGCGCCAGGCCATCCAGCTCGGCTACTGCCCGCGGCTGGAAGTCACGCATACCTCGGAGAGCGAGATCGGCCAGATCTACATGCCGTGGATCAACTGGGTGCTGCTCGCGGCGGTCATCGGGCTCGTGCTCGGCTTCGAGACGTCGAGCAACCTGGCCGGCGCCTACGGCATCGCGGTCACCGGCACCATGGCCATCGACACGGTGCTCGCCTTCGTGCTGATGCGCACGCTCTGGCACTGGTCGCGATGGATCGCGGTGCCGCTGCTCGCGACGTTCCTGGCCATAGACCTGTCCTTCTTCAGCGCCAACGCCGTCAAGCTCGTCCACGGCGGCTGGTTCCCGATCGTGGTGGCCGTGCTGCTGTTCATTCTGCTCGTCACCTGGAAGCGCGGCCGGCAGCTGCTCATGGAACGCCTGTCGCCGGGCGCGATACCGCTGGAGCCCTTCATCCAGAGCGTCACCGCCCACCCGCCCACGCGCGTGCCCGGCACCGCCGTGTTCCTGACCGCCGCGGCCGAAGGCGTGCCGCACGCGCTGCTGCACAATCTGAACCACAACAAGGTGCTGCACGAGCGCATCGTGCTGCTCACGGTGAGCACCATGGACATCCCGCACGTGCCGGACGAGGAGCGCATCGAGATCCATCCGCTGGGCTCTGATTTCTACCGTGCGGTGATACGCTACGGCTTCAAGGACGAGCCCGACGTGCCCGGGGCGCTGGTGCTCGCCGCGGGCAAGGGGTTCAAGTTCGAGATGATGGAGACGTCGTTCTTCCTGAGCCGGCAGACGCTGATTCCCACCGTCGGGCCGGGCATGGCGCTGTGGCGCGAGAAGCTGTTCGCGCTGATGTCGCGCAACGCCGCCAGCGCGACGACCTTCTTCCGCATCCCCGCCAACCGCGTCGTCGAGCTCGGCACGCGCATCGAGCTCTAAGCCCGCGCATGGACCCGCAGACGATCATCGGCAACCTCGAGAAGCTGCTGGCCCAGGGCAAGGAGTCCGCGCTGCTGCGCTTCAGCCTGGGAACCGAATACCTGAAGCTCAGGCAGCCCTGGGTGGCGATCTTCCACCTCAAGCGGGCGCTGGAGCTCGACCCCGAATACTCCGCGGCCTGGAAGCTGCGCGCGGTCGCGCTCGCCGACAGCGGCATCCTGCACGAGGCCTACGAGACCTTCCAGCGCGGCATCGAGGTCGCGAAGCGGCGCGGCGACCAGCAGGCCGCGAAGGAAATGGAAGTGTTCGCGCGGCGCGTGCAGAAGCAGATCGTCGCCCTGCACAAGTAGCCATGGCGCGGCCGCGCGGCTGGCGCATCTGCGGCGTGGATTTCACCAGCGCGCCGCGTCCCGGCAAGTCCATCACCGTCGCGGCCGGCGGGCTGCGGCGGTCCACGCTGCACCTCGATGCCATCGACGAGTACGCGCATTGGCATGAATTCGAAGCCTGGCTGCGCCTGCCGGGGCCGTGGATCGCCGGTTTCGACTTTCCCTTCGGCCTGCCGCGCGAGGCGGTCGAGGACCTGCGCTGGCCTGAAGACTGGCCTGCGCTGGTGCGCCATTGCGCGGCCATGGGGCGCGACAAGTTTCGCGCCGCCCTCGACCGGTACCGCGAATCCCGGCCCGCGGGCAGCCGCTACGCGCACCGCACCACCGACCTGCCGGCGAGATCGCACAGCCCGCTGAAGCTCGTGAATCCGCCGGTCGGCCTGATGTTCCTCGAAGGCGCGGTTCGCCTGCTCGAGGCCGGCGTGTCGATGCCCGGCCTGCACGCGGGCGACCCGGCGCGCCTTGCCTTCGAAGCCTATCCCGGCTATTGCGCCCGGCAGGTCACGCAGGCCTCCTACAAGAACGACGCCAGGGCCAAGCAGACGCCGGCGCGCAGGCAAGCCCGGAAAGCGATCGTGGAAACGCTCGCGGACACCGGCAACGCCTTCGGCTTCGCGCTGGAAGCCGCGCCGTCGCTCAGGCGCTCGCTGGTCGACGACGCGACGGGCGACCGGCTCGATGCCGTGCTGTGCGCCATGCAGGCGGCATGGGCCTGGCGAAGGCGCGGGAGGAATTACGGGCTGCCGAAGGCCGTCGATCCGCTGGAGGGATGGATATTGATGGCGCCGGAAAGATGAAAGCCACCCGAAGGTGGCTTTCAAGTTTGGTGGAGACGAAGGGGATCGAACCCTCGACCTTCGCATTGCGAACGCGACGCTCTCCCAGCTGAGCTACGTCCCCGAAATCCGTCGACTACCTTGCTTGCGCTACCCCATCAGT
>DASUFB010000012.1:0-12959 GCA_036274775.1 Burkholderiales bacterium
AGAACCTGACCCTGCTCGGCGCGGCCGCCATCGCCGCCACCGGCAACGACCTGGCCAACGTCCTCACCGGCAACGCCGGGGCCAACGTGCTCACCGGCGCAGCCGGCAACGACACCCTCGACGGCGGCGCGGGCAACGACAAGCTCGATGGCGGCACCGGCGCCGACAGCATGCTCGGCGGCGCGGGCAACGATGTTTATATCGTCGACAATGTGGACGACGCGGTGATCGAAACCCTCGCCGGCGCAGCCGGCGGGGTGGATCGGGTCGAATCCTCCGTGACCTACTCCCTGGACGGCAATGCCGACCGCGCCAACATCGAGAACCTGACGCTGACCGGCACCGGGAACGTCGATGCCACCGGCAACGGGCTCAACAATACCCTGATCGGCAATACCGGAAACAACGTACTGGACGGCGGAATTGGCGCCGATGCCATGACCGGCGGCGCCGGCAACGACACCTATGTCGTGGATAACGCCGGGGACAAGGTCGTCGAGACGCTTGCCGGAGCGGCCGGCGGCACCGACAAGGTGGCCTCCTCCATCACCTACACTCTTGGGGCCAATCTCGAGACCCTGGCCCTGACCGGTGCCGCCAGCATCAACGGCACCGGCAATGCGCTTGCCAACACCATCGCCGGCAACGACGGCAACAACGTGCTCAACGGCGGCGCCGGTGCCGACACCCTCGTCGGCGGTGGAGGTGACGACACCTACGTCGTCGACAACATCGGAGATCAGGTAGTCGAGACCGACAATGCGGGAAAAGACACGATCATCATCAGCAAGGCGATATTCGCCCCCGACTTCCATTATTCCCTGGCAGCGAACATCGAGAACCTGACCTATTCCGGCAGCACCGTCCGGATCACGATCACGGGTAATGCCGGCGACAATATCCTGACCGGGGCGCCCGGCGCATCTGCTTCGTCGCCCGGCATGGACGTCATCTATGGCGGCAACGGCAACGACTACATCGACGGGCGCGGGAGCACCATTGCGGAGGGCGACCAGCTGATCGGCGGTGCTGGAGACGACACCTACGTCATCCAGGATCTCCGTGCAACAGCGATCCAGGAAGACCCAGGCCAGGGTTCGGACACTGTGATCGTGACTTTTTCGTTCGACGCGGACTACTTCTCGACGCTGAATCAGCTTCGGGGCATGGCGCCTTCGATCGTCGAGATCGAGAACATCACACTGGCAGGCACGGCAAATATCGATGCCTTCGGCAACGCCTTGAACAACCGGCTGATCGGCAACTCAGGGAGAAACACTTTGGTGGGCGGGGACGGCAACGATACCCTCGATGGCGGGGCCGGTAACGACATCCTGAACGGCGGGAAAGGCGATGATCTGTACTACATCGATGAGGGCGATGTCGTCATCGAGCTGATGGGCGGCGGAACGGACACCATTTTCGCCACGCGAGACCTGGATATCCGGTCGGGTTTCATCAATGTGGAGAACGTCGAACTGGCCGCTGATTCTGGAATGACGGTGCACGGCAACAGCGGCGACAACCGCATCACGGGCAACACCCTGGATAATTTCCTATACGGACACGAAGGCAATGACTTCCTCGTCGGGGGCGGCGGATTCGACACCCTGGGGGGCGGCCCCGGGGATGATACCTACGATCTGAGGGGTATCGGCACCTGGCAGCTGGTGGAACTCGAGAACGAAGGCTCCGATACGATCATTGCGGAAGGAAACTTCGACCTCGACATGCTCGCCAACTTTGAGAACGTTCAGTTGGCAGGAACTTCCGACTACATTGTCTCTGGCAATTCCAGCAACAATCGGCTTACGGGAAACAGCGGCAACAACACGTTCACGGGCTTCGATGGCAATGACGTTCTCATCGGCGGCGGCGGCAACGACATCCTGTCCGGAGGAGATGGCAATGACTCTCTGGCGGGTGATGATGGCACTGACGAACTTTACGGCGGGGCCGGAAACGATACGCTCACTGGCGGCGCCGGCGATGACATCCTGGACGGTGGCAGCGGCAACGACTCGATGACAGGCGGGCAGGGCAATGACACCTACGTCGTCGATTCGGCGGGCGACGGCATTGTTGAAGATGGCCCTGGCGGTACGGACCATGTGTGGTCGTCGGTGACTTTTTCCCTGGGAACCAACTTGGAAAACCTCACGCTGACCGGTTCCGACAACACCAATGGTACGGGCAATACTCTGAGCAACATCATCACGGGCAATGCGGGAAACAATACCTTGAATGGTGGGAACGGGGCTGCAGACATCTTGATTGGCGGGCTTGGCGATGACAGTTACATATTCAAGACGGGTGACTCCATCGTGGAGAATGCGGGCGAAGGGAATGACACGATCACCATAGCCAGCTCGGTAAACTTGCTGACTCAGTTTCAGAACGTTGAGAACGTGATTCTTACGGGTTCGAGCGGATTTTCGGCCACCGGCAGCGATGCCGACAACATTCTCACCGGCAATGCCGCGAGCAACAACCTGTCTGGCGGAGGCGGCAATGACATCCTGTCCGGCATGGGGCAAAGCGACACGCTTTCCGGCGGGGACGGCAATGACCTGCTGCTGGGCGGCGACGGCAACGACACATTGGACGGAGGTGCTGGGGACGACAACCTCGACGGAGGCAACGGCGATGACTCACTGACGGGAGGCGTCGGAAGCGATGAACTCACGGGGGGTATCGGCAATGACATCCTGGCCGGGGGCAGCGAAACGGACTCCCTGTACGGCGGCGAAGGCAACGATACACTCGACGGCGGCGCGGGCGCCGATGTCATGGTGGGCGGAAACGGTGACGATATCTTCACCTTTGACAATCTCGACGACGTCGTGGTCGAGCAGGCGAACGAAGGCAACGACACACTGCGATCCGTCTTCACCGTCGACCTGTCGCTGTTCGCCCATTTTGAAAACGTCGAACTGACCGGGAACGCGGCGGTCGACGCCATCGGGACGAACGAGGCCAACAACCTGGTGGGCAATTCGGGCAACAATGTCCTCCACGGTGCTGCCGGCAATGATTATCTTGATGGTGGAGCAGGCACTGATGAAATGAACGGTGGAGATGGGGATGACGTATTTGTCTACGACTATCAAGACTCGTCAGTAAATGGGGGGTCGGGGACGGACTGGATCGTGATCAAGGGGAATACCAGCCTCTATTACATTGATTTGGCTACGGGCACGTCAATGTTTTCCGGCATCGAAGGAATTCAGCTGAACGGCGGGTATCTTTGGGTGAGCGAAGAAGGCGTTACTAACCTGTCCGACACCTCGGACAGGCTCTACGTAAAGGGTGACTATCCCGCCCACGTTCTAAAGGCGGGAGCGGCTGCGCCCTCCTGGACCCAAATGGCGGACGACACGGTCGACGGCACCGCTTACCACGTTTATACGCTCGGCAACGCCGAACTCTATGTTCAGGCCGGTACGCCTTCTTTGCACATAGATGTTTCTCTGACGTGAGGGATTTTCAGGCGTGAAGGTCCCGCGGGTGAATGCCTCTTCGGAACGCAGGTCTTCCGCCGGAGAGAGCCCTACTAAGCAAGAAGTGACATGAAGTGGCTACATTTCGGTCGAACAAACCACTTTCGAAAGTCGCAACGATGATTCATTCCCGCCGAGGCCGCCAGACATCAATCGCCGTAACATTCGAGCTGAAACACTCAGACTGTCCTGCTTCGCAGCGCATCTAGACTGCTTTGCATCTCCGTTCGCCTTCGGTCCATGTTCAGGCTGCGCAGTCGAATCCGGAAACATCCAAGGCGCCGGGCGTCATCCTGGATGGTTTTTCCCTATCCCCAATCTCCCGCCATTTCGTGCCCGCCGTATCCCACGGACGACGGAGGCATTAAACTGTCGCCTGCAGAATCCGGGTCCGACAGATAAGTGAACAAGCCAGCCAGCGCGCACGGGCAGCAGCCGCAAGCCCAGGTCACCAATTTCATCCGCAACATCATCGAGGCCGACCTCGCGCAGGGCACGAACGCCTCGCGGCGCTGGAGCGGCAAACCCGGCCCGGCATCCGCGCAGGCCGGCGCGCCGCCCGATCCGGCGAAAATCCGCACGCGTTTCCCCCCCGAGCCCAACGGCTACCTGCATTTCGGGCACGCGAAGTCGATCTGCCTGAACTTCGGCACGGCACTGCTCTACGGCGGGCGCTGCCACATGCGCTTCGACGACACCAACCCGGTGACCGAGGACACCGAGTACGTCGAATCGATCCTCGATGCAGTGAGGTGGCTGGGCTTCGACTGGGGCGAGAACCTGTATTACGCGTCGGACTACTTCGACACGCTGTACGCTTTCGGCGAGGCCTTCATCGAGCACGACCTCGCCTATGTCGACAGCTCGTCGGCCGAGGAATTGCGCGAGCTGCGCGGCACGCTGACCGAGGCCGGCAAGGTCAGCCCCTACCGCGACCGCCCGCGCGCCGAGAACCTCGAGATGTTCCGGCGCATGAAGGCCGGCGAGTTCCCCGACGGCGCGCACGTGCTGCGGCTGAAGATCGACATGGCCTCGCCTAACATCAACATGCGCGACCCGGTCATCTTCCGCATCCGCCATGCGCACCACCACCGCACCGGCGGCAAGTGGTGCGTGTACCCGATGTACGACTACACGCACTGCATCTCGGACGCGCTGGAGAACATCACGCATTCGCTGTGCACGCTGGAGTTCGAGGACCACCGCCCGCTGTACGACTGGGTGCTGGAGAAGCTGGCCGGCTTCGGCCTGCTCGCCCGGCCGCTGCCGAAGCAGTACGAGTTCGCGCGCCTGAACCTGTCCTACGTCGTGCTCTCCAAGCGCAAGCTCATCCAGCTCGTCGAGGAAAAGCACGTCGAGGGCTGGGACGACCCGCGCATGCCGACGCTGGTCGGCGCGCGCCGCCGCGGCTTCCTGCCCGAGGGCTTCCGCCTGTTCGCCGACCGCATCGGCGTCTCCAAGGCGGACTCCTGGATCGACATGAGCGTGCTCGAGGACTGCATGCGCGAAACGCTGAACGAGGCCGCGCCGCGGCGCATGGCCGTGCTCGATCCGGTGAAGCTCGTCGTCGACAACTACCCGGCGGACAAGGAAGAGCCCTGCGAGGCGCCGAACCATCCGCAGAAGCCGGAATGGGGCAGGCGCACCATGCCATTCTCGCGCGAGCTGTGGATCGAACGCGAAGACTTCATGGAAACGCCGAGCAAAGGCTACTTCCGCCTGTTCCCCGGCAACCAGGTGCGCCTGCGCTTCGGCTTCGTGGTCAAGTGCACCGGCGCGGACAAGGACGCCGCCGGCAACGTCACGGCGGTGCATTGCGAGCTCATGCCCGATTCGAAGTCCGGCACGCCCGGCGCGGACGCCTACAAGGTCAAGGGCAACATCCACTGGGTCAGCGCGCGCCACGCGTACCGGGCCGACGTGCGGCTCTACGATCGCCTGTTCGCCGTGCCGCACCCGGGCGCGGAGCGCGATTTCCTGCTGGACCTGAACCCGGACTCGAAGAAGCTCGTGCACGCCTGCTGCGAGCCGGCGCTGAAGGACGCGAAGCCCGAGGAGCGCTTCCAGTTCGAGCGCCACGGCTATTTCTGCGCCGACAGGATCGACTCGAAGCCCGGTGCGCCGGTGTTCAACCGCACCGTGACCCTGCGCGACTCATGGGGGAAGCCGTCAAGCTGAGCGCCTGGCCGCGCAGCACGGAAGTCCGCCGCCGCACCTGGCGGCCGGGCGCCGCGCTGAAAGCCTCGCTCGTCCTGCACCTCGCCGCGCTGGCGGGACTCGCCGCGCGGCCGCAATGGTGGCCGCAGATCCTCGCCGCGGTCGTGCTCAACCATGTCGTGCTCGCACTGATCGGCCTGTGGCCGCGCAGCCGATCGCTCGGCTCGAACATGCTGCGCCTGCCGCAGGCTGCGGCGCAGCGCCGGGAAATCGCTCTGACCTTCGACGACGGCCCGAACCCCGACGTAACCCCGAAGGTCCTCGATATCCTCGACGCGCACCACGCGCGCGCGAGCTTCTTCGTGATCGGCGAGAAGGCGGCGCGCCATCCCGATCTGGTGCGCGAAATTTCCCGCCGCGGCCACAGCGTCGAGAACCACAGTCTGCGGCATTCCGGCTTCTTCGGCTTCTTCGGCTGGCGCGCACTCGGGCGCGAGATCGGCGTGGCGCAGGAAATCGTCGCCGGGCTGATCGGCAGTCCGCCGGCGTTCTTCCGCGCACCGATGGGCATCCGCAATCCGCTGCTGGATCCCATGGTCACGAAGCTCGGCCTGCGCTACGTCACCTGGACGCGGCGCGGCTTCGATACCGTCTCCCGAGACGCCGCCGCAGTCCTCGCCCGGCTCACCAGGAACCTCGCGGCGGGCGACATCCTGCTGCTGCACGACCGCACTCCCCTCGTACTCGAGGTGCTTCCGGCGCTGCTGGAACGGATCGAGGCTGCAGGGTTGAGGCAGGTGCCGCTGCCGGAGGCCATGCGCTGATGGCATCCCGGGTCGAGGCGCTCGTCGATGCCGCCTCGCGGCCCTATCTCGCGGCCGGACGCTACGCCTATCACTACGCGCGCGGCAAGCTCGTGCACGACCCGTTCTTTCTCGCGCTGCTGCGCGCCGGGCGCATCCCGGACCGCTCCCGCGTGCTCGACCTGGGCTGCGGCCAGGCGATCCTCGCCTCGCTGCTGCTCGCCGCGCGCGCGCAGCATGAGGCGGGAAGCTGGCCCGCGGGCTGGGCGGTCCCGCCGTCGGGCCTGCGCCTGCACGGCATCGAATTCTCTTCCCTCGCCGTGCGCCGCGCGCAGGCCGCGCTGGGCGGCCGTGCCACGATCGAGGCCGGCGATCTGCGCGACGTCTCGCTGCCGGATGCGGATGTCGTCGTGCTGGCCGATGTGCTGCATTACCTGAGCCCGGCCCAGCAGGACGCGCTGCTCGGCAAGGTCGCGCAAACCCTGCGCGGCGGCGGCCTGCTGGTCCTCAGAGTGGCGGACGCCTCGGCAGGCTGGCGTTTCCACGCGGGCAAGACCACCGACTGGCTCGGCACGCTGCTCTCGGGTGGCAACCTGACGAGGCAGCACCACCGGCCCGTCGCGGGCTGGATGGCCCTGCTCGGCGAGCTCGGCTTCGGGGTCGGCATCGAGCCGCCGGGCCGTCCGAAATCCTTCGCCAACGTGCTGCTGTGGGCATCCGCGGATCCGGCAGCGCGGCTCGAACGCGCGGGGTAGCCGCCGCACGATGCCCGCCTGCAGCCGGCGCCCGTTCCTGCGCCCGCATCCCCCGAATTGCGTCGCGCCGCCGTCTGGCGCCCGCATCGCCCGTCGAACTGCGAAACCCGCATCCGGTAGTTCGCTGTAGACTGTATCTCGTCCTCGCCCCTCGGCCCTCACAACCATGGACCACGCCCCTTCCCGCCCCGTCGTCAGCGGCCGCATGGCCTTCATGAAGCTGCTCGCGCAGGAGGGCATCACCCGCCTGTTCGGCAACCCCGGCACCACCGAGCTGGCGATCATGGAGGCGATATCGCAGCAGACGGCGATCGGGTACGTGCTCGGGCTGCAGGAATCCGTGGTCGTGGGCATGGCCGACGGCTATGCACGCGCCTCGAACCGGCTCGCCGCAGCCAACGTGCACGTCGCCCCCGGGCTCGGCAACGCCATGGGCGCGCTCTACAACGCCAAGTTCTACGGCTCGCCGCTGCTGCTCACTGCCGGCCAGCAGGAGCAGGGTCACGGCCTCATGGAGCCCATGCTCTACGATCCGCTGGTGCCGATCGCGCAGCCGCTGGTGAAATGGGCCGTCGACGTGACCCGCGTCGAGGACCTGCCGCGCATCGTGCACCGCGCCGCCAAGGTCGCGCTCACGCCACCGACCGGACCGGTGTTCATCAGCCTGCCGGGCGACATCCTCGACGACGAGGCGCCGCTCGACCTCGGGCGGCCCACGCGCGTGGATGCGCAGACGCGCCCCTCCGACGAAGCGCTGCAGCGGCTGGCGCAGCGCCTGCTGTCCGCGCGCAACCCGGTGCTGATCGCCGGGCACGAGCTCGCGACGCGCGACGCGCTCCACGACGCGGCGGAACTGGCGGAAGTCCTCGGCGCCGCGGTATGGCAGCAGACCGTGCCCTACGCCGCGCAGTTCCTGTCCGAGCATCCGGCCTTCGCCGGCCAGCTCACACGCAGCCAGACGCAGGTCCGAAGCTGGCTGCAGCCCCATGACCTGCTCGCCTGCCTCGGCGCCGACGTGCTGCGCATGTCGGTGCACAGCCCGGTGGACGCGCTCCCCGACGGCATGCCCGTCGTGCAGATCTCCGAGCGCGCGTGGGAGCTCGGGAAGAACTATCCCGCCGAGATCGCTATCAACGCGAACGTCAAGGAAACGCTGCGCTCGCTGGTCGCGCTGCTGCGGGCCACGATGACACCCGCGCAGAAATCCGCGGCCGCGGCGCGCCTGGCCGAGGTCGCCAGGAACAACTGGACGGCGAAGCGCGTGAAGGCATGCGAGGAAGCCGCGAAGCTCGAAGGCGCGCGCCCCCTGGACCCGAAGGTGCTCATGATGCACATCGCCGATGCCGTGCCGCGCGACGTCGTCGTGGTCGAGGAAGGCCTGACCTCCACATTCCAGCTTCTCAATTACCTGCCGCTGCGCGACCACCAGGGCTACCACGGCCTCGCCTCCGGGGGCATCGGCTTCGCCATGGCGGGTGCGGTCGGCGTGGCCATCGCCCTGCCCGGCCGGCCCGTGGTCGCGATCGTCGGCGACGGCAGCGCCATGTACAGCATCCAGGCGCTGTGGACGGCCGCGCACATGAAGCTGCCGGTCACCTACGTGATCCCGAACAACCGCAGCTACCGCATCCTGAAGGAGCGGCTGGTGTCCTTCCGCAAGACCGACAAGTTCGTCGGCATGGACATGGACGACCCGGCGATCGATTTCGTCGCGCTCGCGAAATCCATGGGAGTGGAGGCGCAGCGCATCACGGATCCGCGCGAGGTGGGCGCCGCGCTGCGTTCGCTGCCGCTCGACGGCGGCCCGCGGCTGATCGAGGTGCCGGTCGCGAACGGCTACGGCGGCTAGCCGGGCCTACCTGGCGGCCTGGAGGTAGGGATCGACCAGCGCCGTGCGCGCGCGGATCATCTGCCTCGCTTCGTTCGCCACGTTTTCCAGGTGCTCGTGCAGCACGCCGACGCCCTGCATGGCCATCATCTTGAAGTACTTGATGCCGGCCTCGCTGTTCGCGAAGCGCATCGTGCCCTCGTACTTCGTGAGGTCGTAGATCGGCGCGAAATGGCTCTTCGCCTCGTAGGTCGCGCGCTGCAGGTCCTGCATCTCCTTCTCCGAGCCCGGCACGCCGTACTTCAGCCGGTCCGTGAAAGTGTAGGTCTGCAAGGTCAGCTCGCCGACGAACCACTCGATCACGCGCCGCTGCAGCTCGCCGCCCTCGGTGCGGAAATGCACGGCGATCTCGTCGGCTTCCTCGCCGTTGAGCACGCCGGCAACCTGCTGCGACCACGCTTCCTGAACCCAGTAGCCGCTCGCGACCTTGCGCTGGATGAGCTCGTCCGTTCCCGCCATGAGCTCGCGCTCGGCCGCCCGCCACTGCGGCGAATCCATGTTCCACGAGCGCGCGTTGAGGCCGGCGGCCCTGCCACGCTCGGCCAGCAGGTCGCGCGCCGCGGCAAGCGCCGCCTGCTTCACGTACACGCGCCCGATGTACACCGGCAGCGAGACGTCGTGCGCCTCGACCACGCGCGAGACGGCGTCGCGCTTGAGCTCCTCGACGCCCGGCTCGTCTGCGGCTGCGCGCGCGCACGCCGCGTGCGCGAGCATGCCCGCCGCCAGCATGCAGGCCAGCAGGCCCGCCAGCGGCCGGTCCATACGATGCATTGCACCACGTCGTTGCATTGACGCATGATGCCCGAGCGGGCCACGATCTAGCTAGAACAATTTTGACGCGACGGCGAAATGCGTCGGAGAACGGGCGACGCACACGCGGCGCAAGGGAGAGCGGGCATGAAACTCGGATTCATCGGGGCAGGCTTCATCGCGAAATTCCAGGCGGTGGCGGTGCGCCAGGTGCGCGGGATCGAGATCGCGGGCATCCTGAAACGCCGCGGCGGCGAGGCGCTCGCGGCGTTCTGCCGCGACAACCGGCTCGGCGAGGCGAAGCTCTACGGCTCCATCGCGGAGCTCGCCGCAAACGTGGACGTTCTCGCCCTCTACGTGCCGAACCATTGCCGCGTGGAAGTCATGGAGGAAGTCGCCGCGGCCGTGAAGAAGGGTGCGCGGCTCAAGGGCGTGATCCTCGACAAGCCGCTGGCGCGCAACATGAAGGAGGCGCGGCGCATGGTCGAGGCTGCCCGCGAGGCGAAGCTGCTGACCGCCTACTTCGAGAACCAGATCTTCATGAAGGCGATCCGCACGCAACGCGAGCAGCTAAGCCCCGTGGCGCGCACCATGGGGCCGCTCACGCTGACGCGCTCGGCCGAGGAGCACGGCGGCCCGCACGAGCCGTGGTTCTGGGACCCGACACGCCAGGGCGGCGGCGTGCTGCTCGACATGGGCTGCCACAGCATCGCGGTGGGCCGCTACGTGCTGACGCCGCCGGACAAGGACCTGCTGTACCTGGAGCCGGTGTCGGTGACCGCCGACCTCGGCCTGCTGAAATGGGGCCAGAAGGCATGGCGCGACAAGCTGCTGAAGGAGCGCGGCGTCGATTACTCGAAGACGCCGGCCGAGGATTTCGCGACCGGCATGATCACCTACCGCAATCCCGGCACGGGACAGCTCGTGAAGTCGCAGTTCACCGATTCCTGGATGTTCGAGAAGCAGGGCCTGCGCCTGTTCATGGACGGCATGGGCCCCGGCTACGCCTTCGAGGTGAACACGCTGGTATCCCCGCTCAACGTTTTCATCGGCGACGCCGCGGCGGCGGCGATCGCGAACCAGGAAGGTGCGCTGGAAAAGGCCACGGCAAGCCGCGGCCTGCTGGCCGTGCAGTACAACGAGGCCGACCTGTACGGCTACACCGACGAGAACCTCGACATGCTGGAGAGCTTCTCCGCCGGCCGCGACGCGATGCTGTCCTGGGAATACGGCCTGGAAATCCAGCGCCTGGTGATGGCGAGCTACCTGTCGGCCGAGCGCGGCCGGGCCGTGGACCTCACCGACAAGGCCACGATCGCCGAGCTGGACGCCTACGTGCCCGCGATCCAGCAGGGCAACGGGGCCGCGCAGCTGCTAGGCGCCCGATAGGCAGGTGCCGAACCATTCCCGCAGGCGCTTCCAGCCGTCCTCGGCCGCTTCCCTGCGGTAGCTCGGCCGGTAGTCGGCGAAGAAGGCGTGGGGCGTGCCGGGATAGACCACGATCCGCGACCTGCCGCCGGCGGCCTCGAGCTTCGCGCGCATCTTCTCCACGCTCTCCTGAGGGATGCCGGTGTCGGCGCCGCCGTACAGGCCCAATACCGGCACCTTCAGCGTCGATGCGATGTCCAGGGGATACGTCGGCCGCAAGTCGTTCTTCTGGCCCTCCAGCCTGCCGTACCAGGCCACACCCGCCGCCACCCCGGGGTTGTGCGAGCAATACAGCCAGACGATGCGCCCGCCCCAGCAGAACCCGGTGATGCCGAGCCGCGTGGCGCTCGCGCCGTTGCCGCGTGCCCAGGCCGCCGTGGCGTCGAGATCGCCCATGACCTGGGCGTCGGGAACCCTTTCCACGACCGCGAAGATTTCTTTCATGTCCGTAAGCCCCGACACGTCCCCCTGCCGGGCATAGAGCTCGGGCGCCACGGCCATGTAGCCGAGCCTGGCGAGCCGCCGGCAGACGTCGCGGATGTGCTCGTGCACGCCGAAGATCTCCTGCACCACCAGGATCAGCGGCACGTCGGCGCCGCCGGCCGGCAGCGCGCGATAGGCGGGAATCTCCCCATCCTCCACCGGGATGCGCACCGCCCCTTCCGTGAGTCCCGCCGCGTCCGTAGCGATGGTCTGCGCCGAGACCGGCCGCACGGCGGCCGCAAAGCCCGTGGCCAGCGTCGAGGCGATGAACGCGCGGCGCGACCACGGCGGGCGCGCATTCGGACCCGCGAGCCCGGCTGCCATGGCGCTGTCGGATTCCTGCATGGTGTTCTCCCCCACGGCCGGCCGCCGGCCCTTGTCGGGCTGCGGAAGGCAGTCCCGGACCCGACATGCTACATCCGGACGGTTTCGGGCATCGCGCCGCGGCCGCGCCGGCGCCCCGCCCCGGGCGGTCCGGGCAAGTAATGCCGGGGAGTTTCAGATAGAGTAGGCGCAACGTCATTTTCGCCTCCATGGGGGGCGCACGATGAAAACCACAGCGTTCGCGCTCCTGGCCGCCCTGGTGGCGTGGGTTTCACTTCCCCCGGAAGCGTCCGCCGCATGGTTCCACGGCGGATTCACCGGCGAGGAAATGCTGTTGCATTGCCGCGCCGAGGAAAAGGATCCGGTGAAGGATTTCGGCCGCGGCATCTGCATAGGCTTCATCGACGGTTTCGCCGCGGGGCATTTTGCCGGCGAGACCTACCATGCCTTCCACCACCGCGACGAGCGCATCGACGACATCTACGGCCACCTGTGCATCCCGGAGACCATGACCCGCGGCCAGCTCGCCAAGGCCTTCGTGCAATTCCTCGAGAAGAACCCCGAGAAGCTCAAGCTGCCCGCCGGCCTCGTGCTGGAAGATGCGCTGCGGGACGCCTTCCCCTGCGCCGGCAAATAGTCCGCGCATGGGCGGAACTCCGGGCCGATCCGGCTGACTCATGCATCGACGCCCCGCCGGCCGGCTCGCGGGCCCCGGCGGCGCTCCCACCGATCGCCCATGCCCCCATCCCAGCCCGAAAAGCAACGCAATCCGCGCGGCATGCGCCGCCTGCGCATTCCCGTGAAGTTCGTCGCCGTCTCCTGGCGCGACCTCGCCGTGACCGTTGTCCCGCTGCTGCTCATCGCGCTCGCC
>DASUFB010000013.1:0-25690 GCA_036274775.1 Burkholderiales bacterium
TGTGCAACTGCTCTATCAGATCGCGCTGCACGGCCGCCGCGATCTCGACCTCGCGCCGGACGAGTACGCCGGCTTCACCATGGCGCTGATGCGCATGCTGGCTTTCGTGCCCGTGGAGCCGGGAGCGAAACCGGTCGCCGCCGGCAGCGTGCCGCCGCGACCTGCCGCCGCGAGGCCCGATGCACCCGCGACGGCTTCGCGCGCCGCGGAGCCTTCGGCCGCCGGCGCCGGCATGGGCGAGGAACTGGCGGACTGGCGCAACCTGGTCGGACGCCTGAAGGTCGGCGGCATGTCGCGCATGCTGGCGGACAATTGCGAGTTCCGTGCATTGCAAGGCGACAGTGTCGACCTGGTCGTGCCGGAGGCGCACAGGCACCTGCTCGACAAGCCCTACACGGACAAGCTGCAGGCGGCGCTCGGCGAATATTTCGGACGCAAGCTGAAGCTGCGCATCTCGACGGGGGGCAGCGGCCAGACGCCTGCGGAGATCGAGGACCGCGAGCGCCAGGCGAAGGTCGGCAGGGCCATCGAGGCCATCGACGCCGATCCCTTCGTGCGCGAGCTGGTGGAAAATTTCGATGCGCGGGTCAGGGACGATTCGATCAAGCCGGTCTAAGCGAGGAACAGCCAGATGATGAAAGGTCAGCTCGCCGGGCTCATGAAGCAGGCCCAGCAGATGCAGGAAAACCTGAAGAAGGCGCAGGAGGAGATTGCCGCCATGGAAGTCGAGGGCCAGGCCGGCGCCGGCATGGTCAAGGTGGTCATGACCGGCCGCCACGACGTCAGGCGCGTGAGCATCGACCCGGGCCTCATCGGCGACGACAGGGACATGCTCGAGGATCTGGTCGCCGCGGCGGTGAACGACGCCGTGCGCCGCGTGGAGGCCATGACGCAGGAGAAAATGAGCGGATTCGCCTCCGGGCTCGGCCTGCCGCCGGGGATGAAGCTGCCGTTTTAGTGGCTGGTGGTTGGTGTTTGGTGGCTGGCAAAAGCCTGAGGCCTGCAGACCAACCACTAACCACTTGCCGCTAGTCACTGTGCGATGAGAACGCCAACCACCCTCGAAGAGCTCGTCGAGGCCCTGCGCGGCCTGCCCGGCGTCGGCCCGAAGTCCGCGCAGCGCATGGCTTTTCACCTGCTGCAGCGGGACAAGCCGGGCGCGCAGCGCCTGGCGCGCGCGCTGGACCAGTCGCTCGCGAAGATCAGGCACTGCGAACGTTGCAACAATTTCACGGAACAGGCAGTGTGCGAGCTTTGCAGCTCGGTACGGCGCGACCAGTCCCTGCTTTGCGTGGTCGAAACGCCCGCCGACCTGCTGATGATGGAGCAGGCGCAGGCTTATGACGGGATGTATTTCGTGCTGATGGGACGCCTCTCGCCGCTGGACGGCATCGGTCCGAAGGACATCCATCTCGACCGCCTGGCTAGGCGCGCGCTCGACGGCGTCGTCAAGGAAGCCATCCTTGCGACCAATTTCACGGTCGAAGGCGAGGCCACGGCCCATTACATCGGCGAGTTGCTGGGCAGCCGCGGCCTGAAGGTATCGCGCATCGCGCGCGGCCTGCCGGTCGGCGGGGAGCTGGAGCACGTGGACAGCGGCACGCTCGCGCAGGCCATGATCGAGCGCAGGCCGGCCTGATGACGACAACGCCTTCCGCGCCGGAACCGGCGAGGCGACGGGCGTCGCCCAAGCGCGCACCCAAGACCACGCCCGCGCTCGCCAAGGGCACGCGCAAGCCGGCGCGGCCGGCCGCCAGGCGCGCGCCGCCCGCACCGCCCGCGGATGCGCCGGCCGCCGCGCCGCGCTCGCAGAAGCTGCAGAAGGTGCTGGCGCAATCCGGGCTGGGCTCGCGCCGGGCCATGGAGGAGATCATCAAGGCGGGCAAGGTCAAGGTGAACGGCGAGCCCGCCGCGCTCGGCATGCGCGTGACCACCGAGGATCTCATCCAGGTCGGCCGCCGCCAGATCAAATTCAAGGTCACCACGCGCCTGCCTCGCGTGATCCTGTACCACAAGATCGACGGCGAGATCGTCAGCCGCGACGATCCACAGGGCCGGCGCAGCGTATTCGAGAAGCTGCCCGCCATCCGCAGCGCCAAGTGGCTGGCCGTGGGGCGCCTGGACTACAACACCGGCGGCCTGCTGATTTTCACCACCTCCGGGGAGCTGGCGAACCGGCTGATGCATCCGCGCTTCGAAGTCGAGCGCGAGTACGCTGTGCGGCTGTTCGGCATGCTCACGGCGGCACAGGTGCAGGAGCTGCGCACCGGGGTGCGGCTGTCGGACGGGCCGGCGAAGTTCGAGCTGCTGGAGGACCAGGGCGGGGAAGGGCGCAACCGCTGGTATCGCGTGGTGCTCAAGGAAGGGCGCAACCGCGTGGTGCGGCGCATGTTCGAGGCGCTCGGCCTGCAGGTCAGCCGCCTCATGCGCGTGCGCTTCGGCATCGTGACCCTGCCGCCGCGGCTGAAGCGCGGGCAATGGGTGGAACTCAAGGAATCCGAGATCGGCGCGCTGCTGGAATGGGCCGGCGGTGTGCCGGCGCTGGAAGGCGACGCGCTCAGCGCGGCAGCTCCGCCTCCGTCAGCAGGAAAACCAGGCCGTCCCCGGCCGAGGTCTCGGGCCAGGTGAAGGGCAGCTTCGGGAAGGCCTCCTCCAGGGCTTCCCGGTTGTGCCCGATCTCCACCACGAGCAGCCCGTCCTGCGCCAGGCATTTCGCGGCCTGGGCGAGGATGCGCCGCACGATGGCGAGCCCGTCCTCCCCGCCGGCGAGCGCCATTTCCGGCTCCGCACGGTACTCGGGCGGCAGCTCGCGCATGGAAGCGCGGTTCACGTAGGGCGGATTCGACACGATGAGGTCGTAAGGGCCCGCGAGCCCGGCGAACAGGTCGCCCTGCACGAGGCGCACGCGATCCTGCAGGCCGTAGTCGCTGACATTGCGCCTGGCTACTTCCAGCGCGGGCGCCGACAGCTCCGTGGCATCGACCTGCGATTCCGGGAAGGTCAGGGCGGTGAGGATGGCCAGGCAGCCCGATCCCGTGCACAGGTCCAGCGCCTTGCGGATCTTCCGCTCCTCGGAGATCCAGGGATGCAGCTCCTCGCGCAGCAGCTCGGCGATGAAGGAACGCGGCACGATGACGCGCTCGTCGACGTAGAACTTCAGGTCCCCCAGCCAGGCTTCGCGCGTGAGATAGGCGGCGGGAGTCCGCTCCCGCACGCGCCGCCCGACCAGGGTGTCCAGCGCGCCGGTTTCCGCGGGCGTGAGCTGCCTGACGAGCGCGGCATCGAGGTCGTCGAGCGGCAGGCCGAGGGTGTGCAGCAGCAGGTAGGCGGCTTCGTCGCGCGGATCGAGGCTGCCGTGGCCGAAGTGCAGGCCGGCCGCCTCGAAGCGCGCCACCGCCGCGTCCAGCCAGCCGGCAGCCGTCAGGACGGTGCCGCGGCCCGGCTCAGCGGCCATCCAGGATGTCGGCGAGCGCGAGCCGGTAGATGCGGGAGAGCGCGTCGAGGTCGGCGAGCACGATGTGCTCGTCGAGCTTGTGGATGGACGCGTTGACCGGCCCGAGTTCCACGACCTCCCGGCAGGCTTCGGCGATGAAGCGGCCGTCGGAAGTGCCGCCGCTGGTCGACAGCTCGGGCGTGCGTCCCGTGACCTCGCGCACCGCGTGCGCGAGGCTCTGCACCAGCTTGCCGCGCGGCGTGATGAAGGGCTTGCCGGACATCGACCACGCGAGCTCGTAATCGAGCCGGTGCCGGTCGAGGACGGCGTGCACGCGCGCCTTCAGCGATTCCGGCGTGCTCGCCGTGGAGAACCGGAAGTTGAACTGCACGCGCAGCTCGCCCGGGATCACGTTGGTGGCCCCCGTGCCCGCCGCGATGTTCGAGACCTGCCAGGTCGTGGGCGGGAAATACTCGTTGCCGGCATCCCAGCTCGTGGAGGCGAGCTCCGCCAACGCCGGCGCGAACTCGTGAATGGGGTTGCGGCACAGCTGCGGGTAGGCGATGTGACCCTGCACGCCGCGCACGAGCAGATCGCCGGAGAGCGAGCCGCGCCGGCCGTTCTTCATGGTGTCGCCGAGCGCGTTCACCGACGAGGGCTCGCCGACGATGCAGTAGTCCATGAGCTCGCCGCGCGCGCGCAAGGCCTCGACGACCTTCGCCGTGCCGTCCACGGCCACGCCTTCCTCGTCCGAGGTCACCAGCAGGGCGATCGAGCCCGGCGGATCGGGGTTGTCGGCGAGGAAGGCCTCGATGGCGGTGACGAACGCCGCGAGCGAGGATTTCATGTCGGCCGCGCCCCGTCCGTACAGCGTGCCCTCGCGCACGGTCGGCTTGAAGGGGTCCGACCTCCAGCCTGTGAGCGGCCCCGTGGGCACCACGTCGGTGTGGCCGGCGAACACCACGAGCGGAGCGCGCCCGCCGCGGCGCGCCCAGAGGTTGTCCACCGCGCCGAAGCGCATGCGCTCGACGGTGAAGCCCATGCGTGCGAGGCGCTGCGCCAGCACGTCCTGGCAACCCCCGTCGTTGGGCGTGACCGAGACGCGCGAGATCAGCTCGCACGCGAGGTCGAACGTCGCGGAGCTCATCGGGCGGTCGCCTGCGGGGCAGGCGGGTGGTTCCGGGCGCTCAGCTCTTTTCCTGGTCGACGTTGAGCTTGATCTCGTTGAACGAGTAGCCGGCACCGGGCTTGATGGCGATGCGGCTCGTCGGGCTGTCGCCGATCTTGCCGGCGGCCTTCTGCTCGAAGTTGTTGATGAGCCAGGACAGGTTCGTCGCCGAATCCGAGTTCTTGAGCGCCTCGTCCTTGGACACGGTGCCCGCCATGTACAGCTCGAACAGCGCCTGCTCGAAGGTCTTCGAGCCCGGCGACAGGCTCTGCTCCATGGCCTCGCGGATCTGGTCGATCTCGCCCTTGGCGATCAGCTCGGCCACGTGCTTGGTGTTGAGCATGACCTCGACGGCGGCGACCAGCGAGCCGTCGTTGGCCTTGACCAGGCGCTGCGAGATGATGGCCTTCAGGCTGATCGACAGGTCCGACAGCAGCGACGCGCGCGCGTCGTGGGGGAAGAAGTTGATGATGCGGTTCAGCGCGTGGTAGCTGTTGTTCGCGTGCAGCGTGGAGATGCACAGGTGACCGGTCTGCGCGTACAGCAGGGCATGCTGCAGCGTCTCGCGATCGCGGATCTCGCCGATCATCATGGTGTCGGGCGCTTCGCGCATGGCGTTGACCAGCGCGTTCTCGTAGGACTTCGTGTCGGTGCCGACCTCGCGCTGGTTGATCACGCACTTGTCGTTGCGGAACACGAATTCCATCGGATCCTCGATGGTCAGGATGTGCCCCGGCTTGAGCGCGTTGCGGTGCTCGATCATGGCCGCGAGCGTGGTCGACTTGCCCGACCCGGTGGAGCCCACCACCAGCACGAAGCCGCGCTTTTCCAGGATCAGCTCCTTCAGCACCGCCGGCAGCTTCAGCTTGTCGATGCCGGGCGTCGAGCTGCGCAGGTAGCGGATCACCATGGCGACGTTTCCGCGCTGGCGGAACACGTTCACGCGGAAGCGGCCGACGTCCGGGACGACATGGGCGAAATTCATCTCCATGGTGTCCTCGAATTCCTTGATCTGCTTGTCGGTCATGGTCTCGTAGGCGATCTTGCGCGCGCTCTCCGGATCTATCACCGTCGCGTTGACCGGCATGATGATGCCGAGGATCTTGATCGACACCGGCGCACCCGCGGAGATGAACAGGTCGGAGGCCTGCTTTTCCGCCATCAGCTTGAACAGGGGGGTCAGGAACATGTTGGCCTCTCGGGCTCGTGGAGAAGGCGCTGCGCTAGACGCCGCGCAGCAGGTCGTTGATGCTTGTCTTGGCGCGCGTCTTCGCGTCGACCTGCTTGACGATGACGGCGCAGTAGAGGCTGTACTTGCCGTCGGCGGAGGGCAGGTTGCCAGACACGACGACCGAGCCCGGCGGGATGGCGCCGTACGTGACCTCGCCGGTCTCCCGGTTGAAGATCCTGGTGCTCTGGCCGATGTAGACGCCCATCGAGACCACGGAGCCTTCGCCGACCACGACGCCCTCGACGATCTCGGAGCGCGCGCCGATGAAGCAGTTGTCCTCGATGACCGTCGGGTTGGCCTGCACGGGTTCGAGCACGCCGCCGATGCCCACGCCGCCGGACAGGTGCACGTTCCTGCCGATCTGCGCGCAGGAGCCGACGGTCGCCCAGGTATCCACCATGGTGCCCTCGTCGACGTAGGCGCCGATGTTCACGAAGGAGGGCATCAGCACGACGTTCTTCGCGATGAAGGAGCCGCGCCGCACGACCGCGTTGGGCACGACCCGGAAGCCGCCCGCGCGGAAGTCGCCTTCGCCGTAGGCCGCGAACTTCGCCGGCACCTTGTCGAAATAGTTGGTATAGCCGTCCCGGACGACCTCGTTGTCCTGCAGCCGGAACGACAGCAGCACCGCCTTCTTGACCCACTGATGCGTGGTCCAGCCGGCGCCGGATTTCTCCGCCACGCGCAGCTTCCCGGAATCGAGCCGGGCGAGGGTCTCCGCGACCGCTTCCTTGAGGGCCGGCTCGGCGGTCTTCGGCGAGATCGACGAGCGGTTGTCGAAGGCCTTATCGATGGCCGACTGCAAGTCCGTCATTCCTGTGCTTTCCCTGTTCGAATTGTGAGTAGAACGCCTGCAGGCGCTGCGCTGCCTCGACGCATTCCCCGACGCCGGCCACCAGCGCCACGCGCACGAAGTTGCGCCCCGGGTTCTCGCCGTGCGCTTCGCGCGCCAGGTAGCTGCCCGGTACGACGGTGACATTATATTGCCCGAACAACCGTTTAGCGAACTCCGTGTCGGCCACCGGCGTGCGCAGCCAGAGGTAGAACGCCGCATCCGGCATGCGGGCGCCGGCGGCGGGGCCGAGCAGGGCCAGCACCTTCTCGAATTTTTCGCGGTATAGCCGGCGGTTCTCCGCGACATGGGCTTCGTCGTTCCACGCGGCCGCGCTCGCGGCCTGCACGGCCGGATTCATGGCGCAGCCATGGTAGGTGCGGTACAGCAGGAATCTCTCCAGGATCGCGGCATCGCCGGCGACGAAGCCGGAGCGCATGCCCGGCACGTTGGAGCGCTTCGAGAGGCTGCTGAAGGCGACCAGCCGGCGGAAGTCACGGCGCCCGAGCTTCCAGGCGGCTTCGAGCCCGCCGAGCGGCGGCCGGCCCTCGTCGAAATAGATCTCGGAGTAGCATTCGTCGGAGGCGATGACGAAGCCGTAGCGGTCGGACAGCTCGAACAGCGCGCGCCATTCGTCGAGCGCGAGCACGCTGCCCGTGGGATTGCCGGGCGAGCACACGTAGACGAGCTGCGTGCGCGCCCAGTCCTGCGCCGGCAGCTGCCCGAAGTCCGGGGCGAACCCCTTGCCCGCGTCCAGATTCAGGAACTGCGGCTCGGCACCGGCCAGGAGCGCCGCGCCTTCGTAGATCTGGTAGAACGGATTCGGCGAGACCACGACCGGCTGGCCACGCGAGCGGTCGACGACTGCCTGGGCGAACGCGAACAGCGCCTCGCGGCTGCCGTTGACCGGCAGGACCTGCTTGTCGGCATCGATGCTCAGGCCATAGCGCCGACCCAGCCAGCCGGCGACGGCTTGCCGCAGCGCGGGGGTGCCGGAGGTGGCGGGATAGCTCGACAGGCCGCCCAGCTCGCGCACCAGCGTATCGCGGATGAATCCCGGGGTCGCATGCTTGGGTTCCCCGATGGACAGGCTGATCGGCTTGAACGAGGCATCCGGCTGCACGCCGGCCAGCAGCGCGGAGAGCTTCTGGAACGGGTAGGGCTGGAGTCGGGAGAGGTCCGGGTTCATTCGTCGGAGCGGCGCACGGCCCGCTTCGCATGGATTATACGGGTCGGCGCGTGGAGGATTGCGGGTCGAATTGGGCGAGATTGACGCCGGTCCGGGGTTTCCAGCCCTTCCTGGCGTGCTCGGCAACGATCGTCGTGAAGATGCCGCCGCGCACGAAAAAGCGCGCGGCGAGCCGCATGAAGCGCGGGCGGGTGGCGCGAACGAGGTCGTCGAGGATGCGGTTGGTGACCGCTTCGTGGAAGGCGCCGACGTTGCGGTAGGACCAGACGTAGAGCTTCAGGCTCTTCAGCTCCACGCATTTCGCATCGGGGATGTAGTCGAGCAGCAACAGGGCGAAATCCGGCTGGCCGGTCTTCGGGCAGAGACAGGTGAACTCGGGAATCTCCATATGAATCAGGTAATCCCGATCCGGATTCGGATTCACGAACGTCTCCAGGTGCATCGAAGGCTTGCTCGGCATTCTCTCGCGGACCATCCGTTGTTAAAATGCGAACGCAAAAAATCGCGCCTGGTCCGTCAACTTGGGGCCCCAGGCGCTTGTCTTAAGTATTCCCTGAAATTATAAGCCTTTATAGAGCCCCGTCAGTGCGACTCACACACATCAAGCTCGCAGGTTTCAAATCGTTCGTCGACCCGACCCACATCCCCGTCCCGGGGCAGCTCGTCGGCGTCGTGGGCCCCAACGGCTGCGGCAAGTCCAACGTGATCGACGCGATCCGCTGGGTCCTGGGCGAGTCGTCCGCGAAGCAGCTTCGCGGCGAGCACATGCAGGACGTCATCTTCAACGGCTCCGGCGAGCGCAAGCCCACCGCCCGCGCCAGCGTCGAGCTGATATTCGACAACAGCCTGGGCAAGGCCGCCGGCCCCTGGTCGGCGTACTCGGAAATCTCGGTCAAGCGCGTGCTCGAGCGCGACGGCGAATCCTCGTACTTCCTGAACAACCAGCACGTGCGCCGCCGCGACGTGGCGGACATCTTCCTCGGCACCGGCCTGGGCGGGCGCGGCTACGCCATCATCGAGCAGGGCATGATCTCGCGCATCATCGAGGCGAAGCCGGAGGACTTGCGAAGCTTCCTGGAGGAGGCCGCAGGCGTGTCGAAATACCGCGAACGCCGCCGCGAGACCGAGCTGCGCCTGGAAGACACGCGCGAGAACCTGCTGCGCGTGGACGACATCCGCCAGGAGCTCGGCAAGCAGCTCGAGCATCTGGAATCGCAGGCCGAGAAGGCCGGGAAGTTCCGCAGCTTCGAGGCGAGCCTGAAGCGTACGCAGCACCTGCTGTGGATGCTGCGCAGGCGCGATGCGCAGGCCCAGCGCGCCCGCATCGCGCGCGACGTGGATGCGACCGGCGTCGAGCTGGAAGCGCAGACCGCGCGGCTGCGCGACGCGGAGAAGCGCGTGGAAGAGTTGCGTGCCCGCCACTATTCCGCCTCGGACGCCGTGCACGCGGCGCAGGGCGCCCTCTACGAGGTGAACGCGGAGATCGCGCGCGTGGAGCAGCAAGTGCAGTTCCTGCGCGACAGCCGCAGCCGCGCCGAGCAGCAGCTGCGCTCCCTGCGCGGCCAGCAGGACGAGCAGGGTGCGCGCCGGCAGTCGCTGGAGGCCGCGCGCGGCGAGAATGCGCGCGCGCTGGAGGCGGCCGCCGGCCAGCTCGATGTGCTGCGCGAGGAGCTTGCCGCGGCGCGCGAGGCCCTGCCGCTCGCGGAAGTCGCGCAGCGCGATGCGCAGGCACGGCTCGCGGAGGCCCAGGACGCGCTCACGCGCGCCGAGCAGCGGCTGCAGCTCGAGGATGCCCGCAAGGCGCACACCGAGAGATTCCTGCAGCAGCTCGCCTCGCGTCGCGCGCGGCTCGAAGAGGAGCGCGACGGCCTGGAGGTCCCCAACCTGAGCGAGCTGGTCAGGCTGGAAGCCGAGATCGGCGAGCTCGAGCGCCAGCTGGCAGGCCAGCGTGCGGCATTCGAGCAATGCCAGGCCGCGCTGCCGACGCTGGAAAGCGGCCTGCGCTCGGCCGAGGACGGGGCGGAGCAGGTCCAGCAGCGCCTGCACCAGATCGACGCGCGGCTCACGGCGCTGCAATCCCTGCAGGACCAGGTCAGCCGGGCCGGCGAGCTCGAACCCTGGCTGGACCGCAACGACCTCAGGCGCAGCCCGCACCTCTGGCAGGGCATCCGCATCCGCGAGGGCTGGGAGGACGCGCTGGAAGCCGTGCTGCGCGAGCGGCTGAACAGCGTCGGGCTTTCCGATCTCTCGCAGGCGCACGCATGGCTCTCACAGCCGCCGCCGGGCAAGCTTTCCTTCCATCGCATAGGGAGCGGGCCGGTCGCATCCGGCGGCCAGACGCCACCGGGGCTGGAGCGGCTGACCGACTACGTGACTTGCATCGACGAGCGCCTCGCCGGCGTGCTGGCCGACTGGCTCGCGGGCGTTTACGTGCTGCCCGACCTGGCGGCAGGCGTCGAGATCGCCGCGTCGCTGCCGCCCGGCGCCATGCTGGTGAGCGCGCAGGGTCACATGTTCACGCCGACCAGCGTGAGCTTCCACGCCGACGACTCCGAGGTGCACGGCATCCTGTCACGACAGCGCGAGATCGAGGCGCTGTTCGAGGAGCGCACCCGTGTGGACACCCGCCTGACGGAGCTCGCCGGCGCGGCGTCGGCGCAGAAGTCCGAATTCGAGGAGCGCCGCGAGCAGGCTGAGCGCCTGCGCCGCCAGGTCACGGAGCTGCAGGAAAGCCAGCACCAGCTCAAGCTCGACCATGTGCGCCTGTCCCAGCTGGCCGAGCGCCTGAAGGCTCGTGGTGAGCAGATCGTCGGCGAGCTTGCCGAAATCGATGCCGAGACGGCGCGCGAAGCCGCGCAGCGGGAAAGCGCGGACCGGGAGATCGCCGCATTGCGCGCGTCTACGCCGGACCTGCACGAGGCGATGGCGCGGGCCGCGGCGGCGTACGCCGAGTCTGCGACCGGCCTGCGGGCATCCCGGGATGCCGTGCAGTCAGCCGAGCGGCAGGAGCAGGAAGCGGCCTATCAGAAGAAAACTATTGAAAATAAAATCATAGATATAGATTCTTCATTTGAAGTCGTTTCTCAGACATTGGTGAGGCTCGGATCCGACGCCGCAGCCCTCACGGAAGAGATTTCGCGTACCGACGAAGGCACTTTCCAGGAACAGCTGCAGCGGCAGCTCGAAGCGCGTGGCGAGCGCGAAGAAGCCTTGAAGCAGGCCCGCAACGAGCTGGACGGCATCGAGCAGTCGCTGCACGCGACGGAGCAGGAACGCCTCGCCGCCGACCAGGCCCTCGTGCCGGCGCGCGAACGCCTGAACGAGCTGCGGCTCAAAGAGCAGGAAGCAAGGCTGGCCGAGGAAGGCTACGCGAGCCAGCTCGAGCAGGCCGGGGCGGACCAGGAGGAACTGCTGCCGTTGCTGGAGGAGGGGCTGCGCGCGAGCAGGCTGCAGGCCGAGATCAACCGGCTCAACGAGGACATCGCCGCGCTGGGCCCGGTCAACCTGGCGGCGCTGGAGGAGCTGTCGAGCGCGCGCGAGCGCAAGGCCTACCTCGACTCGCAGTCCCAGGATCTGACCGAGGCCGTGGAAACGCTGGAAACGGCCATCCGCAAGATCGACCGCGAAACCCGCGAGCGCCTGCAGGAGACCTTCGATGCGGTGAACCGGCATTTCGGCGAAATGTTCCCCGCGCTGTTCGGCGGCGGCGAGGCCAAGCTGGTCATGACGGGCGAGGAGATCCTCGATGCCGGCGTGCAGGTCATCGCGCGGCCGCCGGGCAAGCGCAACAGTTCCATCCACCTGCTCTCGGGCGGAGAGAAGGCGCTGACCGCGCTGTCGCTGGTATTCTCGATGTTCCAGCTGAACCCGGCGCCTTTCTGCCTGCTCGACGAGGTCGACGCCCCGCTGGACGACAGCAACACGGAGCGCTTTTGCGGCCTGGTCCGGAAGATGTCCGGCAACACGCAGTTCATGTTCATCACGCACAACAAGATCACCATGGAGATGGCGAGCCAGCTGATCGGTGTCACCATGCAGGAGCAGGGGGTATCCCGCGTCGTGGCGGTGGACGTCGACGAGGCCATGCGCATGCGCGAGGAGGCGGCGGCCTGAAGGGCCGCCCGGGCGGCGCATGAGCGACCTGCAGATCGGGCTGGCCATGCTGGGCGTGCTGGTCGTGGCCGCCGTGGTCGCGTTCAACTGGTGGCAGGAAAGGAAGTTCCGCAGGCGCGGGCAGGAAGCCTTCTCGCAGCGCCACGACGACATCCTGCTCGACCAGGCGCCGGCCGGCGGCCAGGCTGCGCAGGAGGCGCGCATCGAGCCGAGCATGGAGCCCAGGCTCGAGCCCCGCCTGGATGCCGCCCCGCCGGTCAGGCAGCCTGCCGCGCTGCCGGCCACGGACGTGCCGCACCCGGAGGTCGACTACATCATCGAGATCCGGGCCGGGGAGTTCATCCCCGTCGACAGGATCGTGCTGCTGCAGACGGGGCTGCCGGTGCTGCAGCGGCGCATGGGTTTCGACGGCCTGAATTACCAGACCAAGGCCTGGGAGCCGCTGGTCGCCGACGACGAACGCTATACCTCCCTGCGGGTGGCGCTGCAGCTCGTCGACCGGACCGGCGCGGTGAACGACCAGCAGCTGCGCGAGTTCGGCGAGGCGGTCAGGAGCCTGGCGACGGGGATGTCGGCCATCGCCGAGCTGCCGGAGCTCGCGCCGGCGCTGGAGCGGGCGCGGGCGCTCGACGCGTTCTGCGCGGACGTCGACGTGCTCGTCGGCATCAACGTCATCGCCGGCAACGGGCAGGTCTTCCACGGCACCAAGATCCGCGCGCTCGCCGAGGCCGCGGGGCTGCAATTGCAGCCCGACGGCGTGTTCCACTGCAGGGACGAGCGCGGCGCGGTGCTGTACGCGCTCGACAATCAGGAATCGGAACCCTTCCTGGCCGAACGCATCCGCGCCATCACCACACCGGGGATCACCTTCCTGCTGGACGTGCCCAGGGTGCAGGACGGCCTGCGCGCCTTCGACAGGATGGTCGGCGCGAGCCGCAGCTTCGCCGATTCGCTGGACGGCATGCTCGCGGACGACAACCGCGCCCTGCTCAACGATTCAGGCCTCGACCGCATCCGCACCCAGCTGCAGGCCATCTACGCGAGCATGGAACAGCGCGGCATCCCCCCAGGCAGCCCGCTCGCGCTCCGATTGTTCTCCTGATGGCCGTCCCGGCCGCGGTCGCCGCCCGCGCCGAGGCGCTGCGCGCGCAGCTGAACCGCCACGCCTACCTGTACTACGTCCTGGATGCGCCGGAGATCCCGGACGCGGAGTACGACCGGCTGTTCCAGGAGCTGCAGGACATCGAGGCGCGGCATCCGCAGCTGCTGACGCCGGATTCGCCGACCCAGCGCGTGATCGGCAGGGTGCTCGACGGGCTGGTGCCGGTGAAGCACGCGATGCCGATGCTGTCGATCCGCACGGAGACCGATACCACCGCCGGCGGTGCCGCGGCTTTCGACGCGCGCGTGCGGCGCGAGCTGGACCTGCCCGCCGGCGCGCCCCCCGTCGAGTATGCCTGCGAGCTGAAATTCGACGGCCTGGCCATCAACCTGCGTTACGAGGACGGCGTGCTGGTCCAGGCGACCACCCGCGGCGACGGCGAGACCGGCGAGGACGTGACCCAGAACGTGCGCACGATCAACCAGGTGCCGTTGCGGCTGTTCGGCGTGCCGCCGCCCATGATCGAGATCCGGGGCGAGGCCTACATGCGCCGCGACGACTTCGAGCGCCTGAACGAGCGCCAGCGTGCCAGGGGGGAGAAAACCTTCATCAACCCGCGCAACACCGCGGCAGGCGCCATCCGCCAGCTCGATCCGAAAGGCGTGGCGGACAAGAAGCTCAGCTTCTTCGCCTACGGCCTGGGCGAAGTGCGCGGGTGGGAACAGCCGGCCGCGCACAGCGCGACGCTGGACGCGATCGCCGCGTTCGGCGTGCCGGTCAACACGGACCGCGCGGTCGTGCTGGGCGCAGACGGGCTGGCGGGCTTCCACCGTTCCGTCGCCGCCAAGCGCGACGCGCTGCCGTTCGACATCGACGGCGTCGTCTACAAGGTCAACTCGATCGAGCTGCAGAGGCGCCTGGGCTTCCTGACGCGCGAGCCGCGCTGGGCCGTCGCGCAGAAATATCCCGCACAGGAGCAGATGACGCGCCTGAACGGCATCGAGATCCAGGTCGGCCGCACCGGCAAGCTCACGCCCGTGGCCAAGCTCGAGCCGGTGTTCGTCGGCGGCACGACGGTCAGCAACGCGACGCTGCACAACCTGTTCGAGCTGCGCCGCAAGGGCGTGCGCGTCGGCGACACGGTCATCGTGCGGCGTGCGGGCGACGTGATCCCCGAGGTCGTCGGCCGCGTGCCGGGCAGCCGCAGGCACTACGTGCACAACTTCCTGATGCCCCGGGCATGCCCCGTCTGCGGCAGCGCCGTCGTGCGCGAGAAGGGCAGCGTCGATCACCGGTGCACCGGCGGCCTGTTCTGCCCGGCCCAGCGCAAGCAGGCCATCCTGCATTTCGCCGGAAGGCGGGCGATGGACGTCGAGGGACTGGGCGAGAAGCTCGTCGACCAGCTGGTCGACCAGGGGCTGGTCAAGAACCTGGCGGACATCTACGGCCTGGACCTGGAAACGCTGGCGGGGCTCGAGCGCATGGCGGAAAAATCCGCGGCGAACCTGCTGGAGAGCATCGCCGCCAGCAAGGTCACGACGCTTGCCAGGTTCGTCTTCGCGCTGGGCATCCGCAACGTCGGGGAGTCCACGGCGAGAGACCTCGCGCGCCATTTCGGCACGCTGGATGCGCTCATGCACGCCGACGAGGCGGCGTTGCTGGAGGCGCCGGACGTCGGCCCCGTCGTGGCGCGCAGCATCGGGCAGTTCTTCCGGGAGCCGCACAATGCAGCCGTCATCGCGCAGCTGCGCGCAGCCGGCGTGCGCTGGCCCGAGCAGGCCGTGCGGAAGGCCGCGAAGCTGCCGCTTTCCGGCAAGACTCTCGTGCTGACCGGCACGCTGCCCAGCCTCACGCGCGGCGAGGCGAAGGAGCGCATCGAGGCGGCGGGCGGAAAGGTGGCCGGCAGCGTGTCGTCGAGGACGGCCTATGTCGTGGCGGGAGCCGATCCGGGCGGCAAACTGGACAAGGCCAGGGAACTTGGCGTGCCTGTGCTGGACGAAAGAGGGTTGTTAGAATTACTCGACTAACCCGACGCTCCGCACGCGGGGCTGCAAGGAGAGGCACTTGAACAAGGTCACCAAGGCGGTGTTCCCGGTCGCCGGCATGGGCACCCGCTTCCTTCCCGTCACCAAGGCAAGCCCCAAGGAAATGCTGCCGGTCGTCGACAAGCCGCTGATCCAGTATGCGGTGGAGGAGGCGGTCGCCGCCGGCATCACGCAGATGGTGTTCATCACCGGGCGCAACAAGCGCGCCATCGAGGATCATTTCGACAAGGCGTACGAGCTCGAGACCGAGCTCGCGGCGAAGAACAAGCACGCGATGCTCAAGCGCGTGCACGACATCCTGCCCAAGCATGTCAGCTGCATCTACGTGCGCCAGACCGAGGCGCTCGGGCTCGGCCACGCCATCCTGTGCGCGCGCCCGGTCGTGGGCGACGAGCCCTTCGCGGTGATCCTCGCCGACGATCTGATCGACGGCGAGACGCCGGTCATGAAGCAGATGGTCGACGTGTACGCCCGCGAGCGCTGCTCGGTGCTGGCCGTGCAGACGGTTGCGCGGGAGGAGACGTCGAGCTACGGCATCGTGCGCACCGAGCCCGGCGAGCGTGGCATGCACCGCATCACCGGCATCGTCGAGAAGCCCAAGCCCGAGGTCGCGCCGTCGACGCTCGCGGTGGTCGGCCGCTACCTGCTCGAACCGGAAATCTTCGGCTACCTGGAGCACGTGAAGCCCGGGGCGGGCGGCGAGATCCAGCTGACCGACGGCATCGCGGCGATGCTCGACGACCAGCGCGCGCTCGCCTACGAGTTCGAGGGCGTGCGCTACGATTGCGGCTCGAAGCTCGGCTACCTGCAGGCCAACGTGCTCTATGCCATGCGCCATCCCGAGGTCGCGGACGAGTTTCTCGGCTTCCTGGAATCCCTCGGCGGGCGGCCGGGGAGAAAGAGCGCGAGTGCTAAGTAGGGAAGACGCCTGGCAGCTGCTGCGCGATGCCGAGCTCATCCATGACGAGGACGCCATCAGCCGCGCGATCCGGCGGCTGGCGGCCGACATCACGGCCAGGCTGGGCGACGCGCTGCCGCTCGTCATGCCGGTCATGGGCGGGGCTGTCGTCTTCACCGGCCAGCTCCTGCCGCTGCTGCGTTTTCCGCTGGAGTTCGACTACCTGCACGTGACCCGCTACGACGGCGGCATCCGCGGCGGCCAGGTCCACTGGAAGACCAGGCCGCACGCCGATTTCCGCGGCCGCGCGGTACTGGTCCTCGACGATATCCTGGACGAGGGCAACACGCTCGCCGCGATCCGCGATCACCTGCTCGCCGAGGGCGCGGCGAGTTTCCACAGCGCCGTGTTCGCCGAGAAGGACATCGGCCGCGACAAGCCGATCCGCGCCGACTTCGTCGGCCTGAAAGTGCCGGACCGCTACGTGTTCGGGTTCGGCATGGACGCGCACGAGGCGTGGCGCAATCTGCCCGCCATCTACGCCCTGAAATCCTGAGGAGCATCGCCGTGCTGGGAATCATAGGGGGGACCGGCCTCACGCAGCTCTCGAACCTCGAGATCACGCGCCGCCAGGTGGTGCGCACGCCCTACGGCGACGCGTCCGGGGCGCTCACGTTCGGCAAGCTCAACGGCCGCGAGGTGATGTTCCTCGCGCGCCACGGCTACGGGCACACGATCCCGCCGCACGAGGTCAACTACCGCGCGAACATGTGGGCGCTGCGCGAGCAGGGCGCGGCGCGCATCGTCTCGGTCGCCTCGGTGGGCGGCATCCGCGCCGACATGCTGCCGGGCACGCTCGCCATCCCGCACCAGCTGCTCGACTACACCTGGGGGCGCAGGCACACGTTCTTCGAGGGCCCCGACCAGCCGGTCACGCACGTCGACTTCACGCACCCGTATTGCGACGCTCTGCGTGCGAGGCTGCTGGCCGCCGCGGCCGCGGCCGGCCAGAAGGTCGCCGGCGACGGCGTCTATGCGGCGACCCAGGGACCGCGGCTGGAGACGGCGGCTGAGATCGACCGCCTGGAACGCGACGGTGCCGACATGGTGGGCATGACGGGCATGCCGGAGGCGGCGCTCGCGCGGGAAATCGGCTTGCGCTACGCCGCGGTCGCGGTCGTCGTGAACCATGCCGCCGGCCGCGGCGACAGCAAGCAGGCCGTGAAGCTCGACGACATCAACGCAGTGCTGCAGGAATCCATGGTGCGGGTGCGCGCGCTGCTTGCCAGGCTGGTGGAAAAAGATGATTAGGCCGGTCCTCAGGATGGGGGATCCGCTGCTGCTGCGGCAGGCAGACCCGGTCACGCAGTTCGACACGCCGGAACTGCACGAGTTGCTGCGGGACATGGACGACACCATGCGCGCGAAGAACGGCGCCGGCATCGCGGCACCGCAGGTCGGCGTGAGCCTGCAGGTCGTGATTTTCGGCGTGGGCGCGAACCCCCGCTACCCGGACGCGGAGCAGGTGCCTTACACCGTGCTGGTCAATCCCGTGCTGGAGCCGCTGGGCGAGCAGATGGAGGACGGATGGGAAGGCTGCCTGTCGGTGCCGGGCATGCGCGGCGTGGTGCCCCGCCACACGCAACTGCGCTACCGCGGGTTCGACCAGTACGGCAACGCCGTCGACCGCACGGTGTCCGGCTTCCATGCCCGCGTCGTGCAGCATGAGGCCGACCACCTGCTGGGCATCCTTTACCCGATGCGCATCCGCGACCTGCGGCTGTTCGGGTTCAACGAGGAACTGTTCCCCGGCCAGGACATCGTCGACGACTAGCGTGCCGGCCGCGCTAGGCCTGCAGCTGCTGCACCAGCTCGGTTTCCAGGCGCACGACCTTCTTGGTGTCGTGCAGCGCGCTGCCGTTGACGAGGAAGGTGTCCTCGGCGCGCTCGCCGAGGGTGTTGATCTTGGCGGTGTACAGGTTCACGTCGTAGCTGTCGAGCACGCGGGCGATGCGGTAGAGCAGGCCGGGCCGGTCGCCGGCCACGACGTTCAGGTAGTAGTAGGCGCCTTTTTCGTCGGGCCGGATTTCCACCTCCGGCGTCATCGACACGTGCTTCACGCGCCGCGAAAGCCTGCCGCTCGCCGGCTCCGGCAGCGTGCCGTGGGCCCTGAGCTGGGCCTCGAGCTCATGCTCCACGTAGCTGATCATGTCGCGATAGTGCGAGGTCGCGTGCGCCGGATCCAGCACCTGGAAGGTGTCCAGCGCGTAACCGTGGCGGGTGGTGTAGATCTTGGCCTCGACGACGCTGAAGCTGATGCCCTGGAAGAACCCGCAGATGCGCGCGAACAGCGAGCGCTCGTCGGGCGCGTAGATCATCACCTGCAGCCCCTCCCCGACGGGCGACAGGCGCGCCCTCACGATCGGCTGCGGCGTATCCACCCGGTGGTTCAGCAGCCGCGTGTGCCAGACGATCTCCTGCTCGTCGTGGCGCAGGAAATAGCTGTCGTCGAGCTTTTCCCAGAGCCTGCGCGCGGCCTCGTCGGGAATGGCGTAGGCGCGCAGCTTCGCGAGCGCGCGCTCCTGGCGCGCCTGCAGCGTGTTCTCGGCGGGCGCGGCCCCCGGGTTGAGCAGCCGCCGCGTGCTGCGGAACAGGTCCTCCAGCAGCTTGCCTTTCCAGGCATTCCAGACTTTCGGGCTGGTGCCGCGGATGTCGGCCACCGTGAGCAGGTAGAGGGCGACCAGCCGCCGGTCCGTGCGCACCTTGTCGGCGAAGGCACGGATCACGTCCGGGTCGGAGAGGTCCTGCTTCTGCGCCGTCGCCGACATCACGAGGTGCTGCTCGACCAGCCACGTCACCAACTCGGTGTCTTCCTTGAGCAGGCCGTGCGCGCGGCAGAAACGCGCGGCGTCCACCATGCCGAGCCTGGAGTGGTCGCCGCCGCGGCCTTTGGCGATGTCGTGGAACAGCCCGGCCAGGAACAGCACCTCGGGGCGCTCGAACTCGGCGATCAGGCGGCTGCACAGCGGGTATTCGTGCGCCATCTCGGGTACCGCGAAGCGCCGCAGGTTGCGCACCACCATGAGGATGTGCTCGTCCACCGTGTAGACGTGGAACAGGTCGTGCTGCATGCGCCCGACGATGCGCCCGAAGGCGGGGATGTAGCGGCCGAGGATGCCGTACTGGTTCATGCGCCGCAGGCCGTGAGTGATGCCGGCCGGCCGGCGCAGGATGTCCATGAACAGCTGGCGGTTGACCGGGTTGCGCCGGAACGCCGCGTCGATGCGGTCGCGCGCGTGCCACAGCGCGCGCATGGTCGGCACCGCGAAGCCCTTGAGCTCGGGATGGTCCTGCAGCAGCAGGAAGGCCTCGAAGATCGCGGTCGGGTCGCGCTGGAACAACCCGGGAGCTGCCTCGAGCAGCTCGGCGTTCACGCGGAAGCGCTCGTTGATGTCGCGTGGCTCGGTCTGCGCCGGGGGGAAGATGCGCCGTCGCAGGTTGTGCAGCACGATGGTGTTGAGCAGCTGGACGGCCTTGGCCATCGTGTAGAACTGCTGCATGAGCTGCTCGCTCGCGCGCCGCGCCGGCGTGTCGACATATCCGTACTGTGCGGCGAGCGTGGACTGGTAGTCGAACAGCAGCCTGTCCTCGCGCCGGTTCGTCAGGTAGTGCAGCCGCACGCGCAGCACCGCGAGCGTGGCGGCGTGCTGCTTGAGCTGGCGTGCCTCCACGCGCGTGAGGATCTTGTGCTCGGTGAGCTCCTGCCAGGTGTGGCCGAGGCCGGCGGCGCGGCTGATCCAGAGGATGTTCTGCAGGTCGCGCAGGCCCCCGGGGCTTTCCTTGACGTTGGGCTCGAGGTTGTACGCCGTGTTGTTGTAGCGCGTGTGCCGCTGCTGCTGTTCCAGCAGCTTCGCCTCGGCGAAATAGGCGATGTCGATATCGCCCTCGATGGCCCTGGCGAAGCGCGCGTACTGCCTGCTGTCGCCCGCGAGCAGTCGCGATTCCAGCAGCGTGGTCTGCACCGTGACATCGCGCCTGGCCTCGTCGCGGCACTGGGCGACGGTGCGCACGCTGTGCCCGATCTCCAGCCCGATGTCCCAGAGCATGCCGATCAGCCCCTCGACGCGCGCGCAGTCCGCGTCGCTGGCCTCGTCCGGCAGCAGGACCAGCACGTCCACGTCGGAGTAGGGATAGAGCTGGCCGCGGCCGTAGCCGCCGACCGCGATCAGCGCCAGTTCCCGGGGCTGGCCGCTTTGCGCCCAGATCGCCTTGAGCACGCCGTCCACCAGGGCGCACTGGCGTTGCAGGGCCCGGGCCGCATCCGGCCGGGCGGCGAACGCCTCCCTGATGCGAGCGCGGCCTTGCGCGAGCTGTTGACGCCAGCCGTTGATCGCCGCCGCCGGTGCGTCGCCCGTCGCGGCCGCCATCTCAGGACGCGAAGGCGGGCGGCGGCGGCGCGCCGGGGGAGACCGTCAGCACTTCGAACCCGTCGTCGGTCACGAGTACCGTGTGCTCCCATTGCGCGGACAGGGAATGGTCCTTGGTGACCACCGTCCAGCCGTCCGCGAGCTGGCGGATGCCTGCCTTGCCGGCGTTGATCATGGGCTCGACCGTGAAGATCATGCCGGGCTGCAGCCTCATGCCGGTGCCGGCACGCCCGTAGTGCAGGATCTGCGGCTCCTCGTGGAACTTGCGGCCGATGCCGTGGCCGCAGAACTCGCGCACGATGGAAAAGCCGTGCTCTTCCGCGTGCGTCTGGATGGCTTCGCCGATGTCACCGAGGCACGCGCCGCGGCGCACCGCGCGGATGCCGTGCCACATGCATTCGTAGGTGACCTCGGACAGCCGGCGTGCCTGGATGGAGGGCTCGCCCACGTAGAACATGCGGCTGGTGTCGCCGTGGAAGCCGTCCTTGATGACCGTGACGTCGATGTTGACCACGTCGCCGGGCCTGAGCTTCTTCGGGCCGGGAACGCCGTGGCAGACCACATGGTTCACCGAGGTGCAGATCGACTTGGGATAGGGCTGGTAGCCGGGCGGCGCGTAATTCAGCGGCGCCGGGACGGTCTTCTGCACGTTGACCATGTAGTCGTGGCACATCGCGTCGAGCTCGTCGGTGGTGACGTTCGGCTTGACGTGCGGTGCGATGAAATCGAGCACTTCGGCGGCCAGCCGACCGGCGACGCGCATTTTCCCGATCTCTTCCGGGGTCTTGATATGGACTGACATGATGTGGATCGACACGGCGCAATGCGATGGTGCGGGCGACATCATAGCATCCGGCGCATGGCGGCCCGCGCGACTTCGCAGTCGCTGAAGATGGGGGCGGACCGCCGGTTTTCACGTGGCGCCGGGCGTCCCGCGGGTCGGTTCCGGAACGACGCCGGCGTTCGCTATACTCGCGCGAGCCCCCCAAGGAAGATCCGCCGCGCGCATGAGTGCCGCACGCAAACCCTTGCTGCTGCTGCTCGGACCCTCGGGCGCGGGCAAGACCACGCTTGCCGGCGAACTGGCGGCGCGGGGCTGGCTGCACTACGACCTCGATCAATGGCAGGTCGACGGGCTGGAACAGGCCGGGCTGCGTGCGCAGTGGGCGGCGTTCTCCTCGATGCGCAATCCCGCGCCGCTGGCCGAAGAACTCGCGCGCCGCCTTGCCGGCACGCCCCGACCCGCGGCAGTGCTGTCTTTTCCGAGCAGAGTGGTATTCGGCAGGCGGCTCGTCGAACGCGCGTGCAGCGAGGGTTTTTCGGTGGCGATCCTGTTCGGCGCCCCCGCGCGATGCCTCGATGCCTTTCGCCTCCGCGAGGCGGGCACGGGGCGCAACCTCGACGTGCGGCACTGGCAGGCGAACAACGCCGATGCCTTCCGCGTGTACGGCGCACCGGGATACGAGCCCTGGCGCGTGAACGCCTTCCATGACGGCGGGCATCGGAGCCTGCAGGAACTCGCCGACGAGGTCGTCCGGCGCTGCGCACGCTGAGGCCGCGGATTTGCGGGCCTTCCGGGAACGATATAAAATGCGCGGCGCTCTGGAGTTGCGTCTCTGGCGCGATCCCGTAGACGGCAATTCCCCGATAGCTCAGTCGGTAGAGCGACGGACTGTTAATCCGCAGGTCCCTGGTTCGAGTCCAGGTCGGGGAGCCATATCTTGCCGCAGCCCACTCCCGCCGCTTTCCCGGCCAGACACCGACCCGCAGCAAGCAGTGCCGCCGTGCGGCGCCCCAGGCAGGTGATACCGCGCTGCAGCCTCCTGTCCCGGGCAATCCTTTGCGCTGGGAGCAGAACCCTTCTCGGGATCAGGCTGTCCACGGTGCCCGTGGCCGCGGCGTTCGCGGCCGTGCTCGCTTCGAGCGAGCCGGCACGGAAAGCGCAATGAGCCGCGGACGCGATGTGATGCTTGCGATCGAGATCCGCGAGCCGGGCGGCCCGGACGTATTGGTGCCGGTAGAGCGGGCGATTCCGCGTCCCCAGGCGGGCGAGGTGCTGATCAGGGTTGCCGCGGCCGGTGTGAACCGCGCCGACGTGATGCAACGCCTGGGCGTATATCCGATGGCGCCGGGCATGCCGACGGATATTCCCGGATTGGAGGTTTCGGGAACGGTCGCGGCAGTGGGCACGGGCGTCACCCGCTGGCGCGTCGGGGACCCGGTTTGCGCGCTTCTCGTCGGGCGCGGCTACGCGGAATACGCGGCCGCGCCGGAATTGCAGTGCATGCCGATTCCCGGCGGGGTCGGCCTCGTCGAGGCGGCAGGGCTCCCCGAGACGTTCTGCACGGTCTGGCCGAACCTGTTCGATCGCGCTGCATTGAAGGCGGGCGAGGTCCTGCTGGTCCACGGCGGAACCAGCGGCATCGGCGTGACGGCCATCCAGCTCGGCCGTGCGTTCGGCGCGCTCGTGCTCGCAACCGCCGGCTCCGACGAGAAATGCGAGGCCTGTTTGGCCCTGGGCGCGACGCGCGCGATCAACTATCGCCGCGAAGACTTCCACGCCGCGGGCATGGCGTTCACCGACGGCCGCGGCGTCGATGTCATCCTCGATGTCGTCGGCGCCCCCTACGCCGCGCGCGACCTCGACCTGCTCGCCCGCGGGGGCCGCCTCATCCTCGTTGGAATGATGGGCGGGGCAATGGCCGAGATCGACCTTGCCAAGGTGCTGCTCAGGCACCTGACCGTGACGGGCTCGTCGCTGCGCTCGCGGCCGGCCGCCGAAAAGGCGGCCATCTGCGCGGCTCTCGAGCGGCACGCGTGGCCGCTTTTCGGCAACGGCACGATCCGCCCCGTCGTTCACCGCACTTTTGCGCTGCGGGATGCGGTGCATGCGCACCGCCTGATGGAGGCAAGCGCGCATATCGGCAAGATCCTGCTGATTCCGTGACATAGCGCCGGCTCCGGGCGGTTCCACCGCCACGACCGAAGCGTCTGCCGGCGCACGGCCATTGCGCGGACCGATTGACAAACCGATCGCGCACGATGGATATTGCATTTTATAAATTCCATAAACGATGCGGGCAAGGCTGCGCTCTGCGGACCGGCCGCGCAGGAGAGGGGGAGCGGTGCTCGAACTGACGAAGCAGGCCGCCGAATTCGCGTCGACGATCCGGTTCGCGGATCTTCCCGAGCGCTGCGTCGAGGCGGTGACGCTGGGCGCCGTCGATTGCGTCGGTGCGATGGTTGCCGGCGCCGACGAGGAGGCCGTGCGGATCGTCGCGTCGACGGTGCCCGAGTCCCGCGACGCCGATGCGGTGCCGCAGATTCCGGATGGACGGCGGCTGTCCGCTCCCGATGCAGCCCTCGTCAACGGCGTGGCCGCGCACGTGCTCGACTACGACGACGTCGCGCTTTCCGGCCACCCGAGCGCGGTTCTCGTGCCCGCCCTGCTCGCGGAAGGACATGTGCTCGATCGCTCGGGCGAGGAGGTCGCAGCGGCATATGCGGCGGGGTACGAGATCTGGGCGCTGCTCGAGGCGCTCGAGCCCGGCCCGTTCCACGAGCGCGGATTCCACCCGACCGCGGTACTCGGCACCGTCGCGACGTCCGCGGCATGCGCACGCCTGCATCGGCTGAACCCGGACAAGTCCATCCACGCGGTCGCCATCGGAGCGTCGCTCGCCTCGGGCCTCGTCGCGAACTTCGGAACGATGACGAAATCCCTGCACGCCGGACGCACCGCGCAATCGGGCATCGTCGCGGCGCGGCTCGCCGCGGCCGGGTTCACCGGCGCTACCGACGTGCTCGAGCACCGGACGGGGTTCATGCGCGCGCATTCGCCGACCTCGAAGCCGGAGCTCGACGGCACGAGCGCCGGCCTCGGGAAGACGTGGCGGATGCTGGAATACGGCGTCAACATCAAGCGCTACCCGACCTGCTACGCGACGCACCGTGCGATCGACGCGATGATCGACCTCGCCGTGGAGCACGACCTCGCTCCGCAGAAGGTCAGGGAGATCCGCGTGCGCACCGGGACCACACAGAGCCTGATGTTGCGCAACGTGCATCCGCAAACGGGGCTCGAGGCCAAGTTCAGCATGCAGTTCGCGATGGCTTCGGCGCTCGTTGCCCGGCGCGTCGGATTGTCGGAGCTGACCGACGAGTTCGTGCGCCGGCCCGACGTGAGCCGCCTCTTCGACAAGGTCGTCGTCACCGTCACCGAGGAGAAGAGCGAGCTCGATTTCGCTCCCGACGACCGCGTCGGCGTCGTGCTGGCCGACGGCCGCCTGATCGAGCATCCTCCCGTCGCGAAAGCGAAGGGGAGCTGGGCGCGGCCGCTCGGCCGCAGCGAGCTGGAGGAGAAGTTCATCGACTGCGCCGGGCGTCGCCTCGATCGCGCCCACTGCGAGCGCCTGCTCGGGCAGCTGTGCGAGATTGCGCGGCTGCGCTCGGTGCGCGAGCTCGCGTTGACGCGATGAAGGATCTTCGCTGCCGATCCCGGGAAGCGGGCTGACGCAATGAATTCCCTGCGAGGGCTCAAGAACAAGATCGCGGTGGCCGGTGTCGGCACCAGTGCTTACGGCAGCTTCCCGGACGTGAGCGACTACGGGCTCGCCGCGCAGGCGTTCAAGGCCGCCGTCGCCGACTGCGGCATCGACAAGAGGATGATCGACGGCCTGCTGTGCTGCCGCGTGCCGTACTACGTGCGCATGGGGGAAGTGCTCGGGCTCGATCCACGCTGGACGATGCAGATGCCCGGGCACGGCCGCATGTCGGGGATGGGCATCATCGAGGCGGCTCTCGCGCTCGAAACCGGCGCCGCGGACTACGTGGCATTGGTCTATTCGAACATCGGCCGTTCGCGCCGCGTCAATTACGGCGGCGAAGAGAGCGCCGGGTTCTGGGATCCGTGGGGATTCACGTCGCCCGGCGCCGCGCATGCGATGATGTTCCGCATGCACATGGAGCGCTACGGGACGACGACGCGCCAGCTTGCCGAGATTCCCGTCGCGTTCCGCAGCCATGCGCTGCTGCATCCGGATGCCGTGATGCGCAAGCCCATCACGATCGAGGACCACGAGACCGCGCGACCCATCGTCGAGCCGCTGCGCCTGCTCGACTACTGCCTGATCAACGACGGCGCGGTGTGCCTGATCATGACGACCGTCGCGCGCGCGCGCGACCTGCGCAAGCCGCCCGTCCAGATATCCGGAATCGGCGCGCGCGACGCGTTCCGGCGCAGCGCGATCGCG